>NZ_CP059896.1:2836500-3450000 GCF_014126615.1 Ciceribacter thiooxidans | reverse complement strand
ACGGCTTGGGTTTCCAAGCATTGTTATAAGGTATCTTACCTTCGAATACATAGGGGTAAGAAGCGAACGCAGGGAACTGAAACATCTAAGTACCTGCAGGAAAGGACATCAACCGAGACTCCGCAAGTAGTGGCGAGCGAACGCGGACCAGGCCAGTGGCAATCAGGAATAAAGCCGAACGAGCTGGAAAGCTCGACCGTAGTGGGTGACAGTCCCGTAGGCGTAGAACACTGATTGTCCTTGAGTAGGGCGGGACACGTGAAATCCTGTCTGAACATGGGGAGACCACTCTCCAAGCCTAAGTACTCGTGCATGACCGATAGCGAACAAGTACCGTGAGGGAAAGGTGAAAAGCACCCCGACAAGGGGAGTGAAATAGAACCTGAAACCGGATGCCTACAAACAGTCGGAGGGCGCAAGCCTGACGGCGTACCTTTTGTATAATGGGTCAACGACTTAGTGTAACGAGCAAGCTTAAGCCGATAGGTGTAGGCGCAGCGAAAGCGAGTCTGAACAGGGCGTTCAGTTCGTTGCATTAGACCCGAAACCGAGTGATCTAGCCATGAGCAGGTTGAAGGTTGGGTAACACCAACTGGAGGACCGAACCCGCATCTGTTGCAATAGATTGGGATGACTTGTGGCTAGGGGTGAAAGGCCAATCAAACTCGGAAATAGCTGGTTCTCCGCGAAATCTATTTAGGTAGAGCGTCGACCGAATACCCTCGGGGGTAGAGCACTGGATGGGCTATGGGGACTCACCGTCTTACTGATCCTAACCAAACTCCGAATACCGAGGAGTACTAGTCGGCAGACACACGGCGGGTGCTAACGTCCGTCGTGAAGAGGGCAACAACCCTGACCTCCAGCTAAGGTCCCCAAGTCATGGCTAAGTGGGAAAGGATGTGAGGATCCCAAAACAACCAGGATGTTGGCTTAGAAGCAGCCATCATTTAAAGAAAGCGTAACAGCTCACTGGTCTAAATAAGGGTCTTTGCGCCGAAAATGTAACGGGGCTAAAGCCATGCACCGAAGCTGAGGATACGTAGCAATACGTGTGGTAGCGGAGCGTTCCGTAAGCCTGCGAAGGGGTACCTGTGAGGGGCCCTGGAGGTATCGGAAGTGCGAATGTTGACATGAGTAACGATAAAGAGGGTGAGAGACCCTCTCGCCGAAAGACCAAGGGTTCCTGCTTAAAGTTAATCTGAGCAGGGTTAGCCGGCCCCTAAGACGAGGCGGACACGCGTAGTCGATGGGAACCACGTTAATATTCGTGGGCCTTGTGGTGGTGACGGATCGCACAAATCGTACATTCTTATTGGATTGAGTGTGCGGTGGAGCGGTTCCAGGAAATAGCCCCACTTTATAGACCGTACCCGAAACCGACACAGGTGGTCAGGTAGAGTATACCAAGGCGCTTGAGAGAACTATGTTGAAGGAACTCGGCAAATTGCACGCGTAACTTCGGAAGAAGCGTGACCCCATGATGGGCAACCATTGTGGGGTGGCACAGACCAGGGGGTAGCGACTGTTTATCAAAAACACAGGGCTCTGCGAAGTCGCAAGACGACGTATAGGGTCTGACGCCTGCCCGGTGCTGGAAGGTTAAGAGGAGGGGTGCAAGCTCTGAATCGAAGCCCCAGTAAACGGCGGCCGTAACTATAACGGTCCTAAGGTAGCGAAATTCCTTGTCGGGTAAGTTCCGACCTGCACGAATGGCGTAACGACTTCCCCGCTGTCTCCAACATAGACTCAGTGAAATTGAATTCCCCGTGAAGATGCGGGGTTCCTGCGGTCAGACGGAAAGACCCCGTGCACCTTTACTATAGCTTTACACTGGCATTCGTGTCGGCATGTGTAGGATAGGTGGTAGGCTTTGAAGCAGGGACGCCAGTTTCTGTGGAGCCATCCTTGAAATACCACCCTTATCGTCATGGATGTCTAACCGCGGCCCGTCATCCGGGTCCGGGACAGTGTATGGTGGGTAGTTTGACTGGGGCGGTCGCCTCCGAAAGAGTAACGGAGGCGCGCGATGGTGGGCTCAGACCGGTCGGAAATCGGTCGTCGAGTGCAATGGCATAAGCCCGCCTGACTGCGAGACTGACAAGTCGAGCAGAGACGAAAGTCGGTCATAGTGATCCGGTGGTCCCGCGTGGAAGGGCCATCGCTCAACGGATAAAAGGTACGCCGGGGATAACAGGCTGATGACCCCCAAGAGTCCATATCGACGGGGTTGTTTGGCACCTCGATGTCGGCTCATCGCATCCTGGGGCTGGAGCAGGTCCCAAGGGTTTGGCTGTTCGCCAATTAAAGCGGTACGTGAGCTGGGTTCAGAACGTCGTGAGACAGTTCGGTCCCTATCTGCCGTGGGTGTAGGAATATTGACAGGATCTGTCCCTAGTACGAGAGGACCGGGATGGACATATCTCTGGTGGACCTGTTGTCGTGCCAACGGCATAGCAGGGTAGCTATATATGGAAGGGATAACCGCTGAAGGCATCTAAGCGGGAAACCCACCTGAAAACGAGTATTCCCTATCAGAGCCGTGGAAGACGACCACGTTGATAGGACGGGTGTGGAAGCGCAGCAATGTGTGAAGCTTACCGTTACTAATAGCTCGATTGGCTTGATCGTTCTCATTGACCATGCTCATCAAAGATGAGCCAGTAGGAGTTGGGCAGTAGGCAGTAGTCTTCGCCGCTCCAGGACGTGTTCAAAGAAAGACTGTTGCCTAAGGCCTCAGTCACCAGCTTCTCAAATATGATTGCCCTTAGCTGACCTGGTGGTTATGGCGGGGTGGCTGCACCCGTTCCCATTCCGAACACGGCCGTGAAACGCCCCAGCGCCAATGGTACTTCGTCTCAAGACGCGGGAGAGTAGGTCGCTGCCAGGTCTGCTAAAGGCAATCAAAATCTTCTCATCACAAAAAGGGCCTCGTGCCCAAAACGAGGCCGCGAAAGCGGCCTTTTTGCTTCATACAATAACACCCGGGCCAGAGCAGCCCCGCCCTCCCCAAGGCAAAAAAGCCCAAAAGGAAGGCCAAAAAAACCGGGATCGCCCGGCAGCTCAGGTCTAACGCGGGGTGGAGCAGCCCCGCCCTCCCGCAGAGCGCAACGCGCGCGAGGAAGGGCAAAACAAAAATCCGGGCAAATCCCCGGACAGCTCAACATAACGCGGGGTGGAGCAGCCCGGTAGCTCGTCAGGCTCATAACCTGAAGGCCGCAGGTTCAAATCCTGCCCCCGCAACCAACCTTCCACCCGATCCCAAAGAGCCCCCACCGCGGGGCTTTTTGCGTTTCTGCAAGCCGTCATCGCAGAACTACCAAGCAACTGACCTGCCACCACCTCCCTCCCGGCAAAACGCCGGGCGCTGACGCCCCCATAGAGACGGCAAGCTCCCAGTACACATAAAAAACAACCGCCGGTGCGTCAGCGCACCGGCGGCCTCTTCACTGACAATGCGGGGCGACACCCCCTATTGGGGTCCGATTACTTCTGCCAGCTCTTGACGAGTTCGTCGTAATTGACCGTGATCGGCTTTTCTTTTTCGTTCTCGATCTTCAGCTGCGGAGCGAGGTTGCCCTTGGCGACGGCATCCTTGTTCCAGTACTCGAGATCATGCTCCTCGGCGAGTTTCGGGCCGATGTCGCCCTGCACGCCGGCACGTTCCAGGCGCTGAAGGACCTTTTCCTGCTCGGCGCAGAGTGAGTCCATGGCCTCCTGTGCGGTTTTCGCGCCGGAGGAGGCGTCGCCGATCGCCTGCCACCACAGCTGGGCGAGCTTCGGATAGTCCGGGACGTTGGTGCCGGTCGGAGACCACTGCAGGCGAGCCGGCGAGCGGTAGAACTCGATCAGACCGCCGAGCTTCGGTGCACGATCGGTGAAGGACTGATGGTCGAGGGTCGACTGACGGATGAAGGTCAGGCCGACATGGCTCTTCTTGACGTCGATCGTCTTGGAGGTGACGAACTGTGCATAGAGCCAGGCGGCCTTGGCGCGATCGTCCGGCGTCGACTTCATGAGCGTCCACGAGCCGGCGTCCTGATAGCCGAGCTTCATGCCGTCCTTCCAGTAGACCCCATGCGGCGAGGGAGCAAAGCGCCATTTCGGCGTCCCGTCCTCGTTGACGACTGGCAGGCCTTCCTTGACGAAGTCTGCCGTGAACGCGGTGTAGGTGAACATCTGCTGGGCGATTTCACCCTGAGACGGAACCGGACCGGATTCGGAGAAGGTCATGCCGTTGGCGGCTGCCGGCGCATAGGCCTTCATCCAGTCGAGATATTTCTGGATCGAGTAAACGGCGGCCGGGCCGTTGGTGTCGCCACCGCGAGCAACGCAGGAGCCGACAGGACGCGAGTTTTCGTCGACCTTGATGCCCCATTCGTCGACGGGCTTGCCGTTCGGAATGCCGCGGTCACCATTGCCGGCCATGGAGAGCCACGCATCGGTGAAGCGCCAGCCGAGGGACGGATCCTTTTTGCCGTAGTCCATGTGACCATAGACTTTCTTGCCGTCGATCTCGCGACCGGTGAAGAACTCGGCGATATCTTCGTAAGCCGACCAGTTGACCGGAACGCCGAGGTCATACCCGTATTTGGCCTTGAAGTCCGCCTTGTTCTTCTCGTCGTTGAACCAGTCGTAACGGAACCAGTAAAGGTTTGCGAACTGCTGGTCGGGCAGCTGATAGAGCTTGCCGTCCGGCGCCGTCGTAAACGACTTGCCGATGAAGTCGTCAACATCCAGACCTGGATTGGTGACGTCCTTGCCTTCGTTGGCCATGAAATCGGTCAGGTTGCGAGCCTGCTGATAGCGCCAATGGGTGCCGATCAGGTCCGAGTCGTTGATGTAAGCGTCGTAGATGTTCTCGCCCGACTGCATCTGCGTCTGCAGCTTCTCGACGACGTCACCCTCGCCGATCAGGTCATGCGTGATCTTGATGCCGGTGATGGCGGTAAAGGCCGGCGCGAGCACCTTGGCTTCGTATTCGTGCGTGGTAAGCGTCTCGGAGACAACCTTGATGTCCATCCCGGCAAAGGGCTTCGCCGCGTCAACGAACCACTGCATTTCCTTCTCCTGGTCGGCGCGCGAGAGCGTCGAGAGATCTCCGACCTCCTTGTCCAGGAATTGTTTCGCTTCGTCCATACCGGCGAAGGCGGTGCCGGTCAGTGCCAGCAGCATGGCTGCCGTAGTTGTCAAGAGATGCCGTCGCATTTTGTCCTCCCAGGGTTTTGCGATTGCAGACACGAGTACCAGGCGCGGTGTTTGCGCCCATTTTCTGCCCTAGACGAAGCGGAAGACGCCGATTGCGTAGACCGCAGACAGGGCGAGAGCCCACCAAAGGTTCGAGCCGACAAGCCCGAGCCAAGCGAGATGTATGAATGCCGAACCGAGCAGCGACACGAACAGCCGGTCGCCGCGAGTGGTCTCGAAGCGCAGGATGCCGACGCGCGGATTTCCACCGGGTGCGGCGTATTCCCAAACAGCCATCAGAGCGATCGACAGTCCAATGGTGAGAAAGAACAGCGCACCCGGAAACGACCAGGCCATCCAGCCGCCCGGTACCAGCGGAGCGAACCAGTCGATCGCGCCGTCCTTCGCAGGCAGCATGGAATAGAGCGCCAGCACCGCGCCGACATAGATGAGAAGGGCCAGACCGAGCGGAAGCGGCCATCGACGTGCAGTATTCATCAGACCCTCCCCAGGGCGAAGCCCTTGGCGATGTAGTTGCGGACGAAATAGATGACCAGCGCGCCGGGAATGATGGTCAGCACACCTGCTGCAGCGAGCACGCCCCAGTCCATTCCCGATGCTGACACCGTGCGTGTCATCGTCGCGGCGATCGGCTTGGCGTTGGTGGTCGTCAGCGTGCGTGCGATCAACAGTTCGACCCACGAAAACATGAAGCAGAAGAAGGCTGCGACGCCGATGCCGGAAGCGACTAGCGGCATGAAGATCTTCACGAAGAATCGTGGGAAGGAATAGCCGTCGATATAGGCGGTCTCGTCGATTTCCTTCGGTACGCCCGACATGAAACCTTCGAGAATCCAGACCGCCAGCGGCACGTTGAACAGGCAGTGGGCGATTGCGACCGCAATATGCGTATCGATCAGGCCGAATGCCGAATAAAGCTGGAAGAAGGGCAGCGCGAAGACGGCCGGCGGCGCCATGCGGTTGGTCAGCAGCCAAAAGAACAGGTGCTTGTCACCGAGAAAGCGGTAGCGCGAGAAGGCGTATGCCGCCGGCAGCGCCACTGTCACCGAGATTACCGTGTTCAGCACGACGTAGATGATCGAGTTGATATAGCCGCTGTACCAGGAGGGGTCGGTAAAGATCACCTTGTAGTTTCGAAGGGTCGGATTCTCCGGCCACAACGAGAAGGTGCCGATGATCTCCGCATTCTCCTTGAAGCTCATATTGACCAGCCAATAGATCGGCAGCAGCAGGAAGACGATGTAGAACGTCGGGATGATCCACGAGAAGCCGGCTCGGGTATTTGCAGTGCTCATGATTTCGTCTCCACCCTAGTTCTGCGCGTCGTGGCTGGTCATGACCGTGTAGAAGATCCATGACAGCAGCAGGATGATCAGGAAGTAGACGATCGACATGGCCGCAGCCGGACCGAGGTCGAATTGACCGACGGCCATCTTGACGAGGTCGATCGAAAGGAAGGTGGTCGAGTTGCCGGGACCACCGCCGGTGACGACGAACGGCTCCGTATAGATCATGAAGCTGTCCATGAAGCGCAGCAGCACGGCAATCAGCAGGACCCGCTTCATCTTCGGAAGCTGGATGTAGCGGAAGACGGACCAGCGGGAGGCGCCGTCGATCTTGGCCGCCTGGTAATACGCATCCGGTATAGAGACGAGCCCTGCATAGCAGAGAAGCACGACGAGACTGGTCCAGTGCCAGACATCCATCACGATGACCGTGATCCAGGCGTCGGTCGGGTCCTGCACGTAATTATAGTCGAGCCCGACAGCCTCGAGCGAGTGGCCGAGAAGCCCAATGTCGACACGTCCGAAGACCTGCCAGATGGTACCGACGACATTCCACGGAATGAGCAGTGGAAGCGCCATGAGAACGAGGCATACCGGCACGCCGAGGCCTGATTTCGGCATGTTGAGAGCAATGAAGATCCCGAGCGGGATTTCGATTGCCAGGATGACGAACGAGAAAATCAGGTTACGCAGCAGTGCATCCCAGAAACGGTCGGAATGCAGAATTTCCATGAACCAGTCCGTGCCGGCCCAGAAGAATTCATTGTTCCCGAACGTGTCCTGAACCGAGTAGTTGACGACCGTCATCAGCGGAATGACCGCAGAAAAAGCGACCAGCACAAGCACCGGCAGAACCAGGAACCAGGCCTTGTTGTTCCACGTCTTTTGCATTGATCAGCCCTCCGTCCCGACGCGCCAGGAATCGGCGTACATGTTTATTCTCGTCGGCTCGAAGGTGACACGCGCTTCGGCGGGTATCTCGCTGTCCTCCGGAACGACAATCGTCACGGAATGGCCCTCGAAGCGAGCACGAACGATCTTCTGACGTCCGATGTCCTCGACCTTGACGATGTCGACGGGCATGCCTTCGCGACCCAGGCGTACAAACTCCGGGCGGATGCCGAGCTCAACCTTGTTGGCCGAGCCGACGTTCGGAGCCGCAGCAAGCGTGATCGTCTGGCCGCCGACGGTGACCGAATTGCCGGCTACCTTCGCCGGCAGCAAGTTCATGCCGGGGGAGCCGATGAAATAGCCGACGAAGGTGTGGCTCGGTCGTTCGAACAGCTCGACAGGTGTTCCGATCTGAACGATCTCGCCCTCGTACATGACGACGACCTTATCGGCGAAGGTGAGCGCTTCCGTCTGGTCGTGCGTTACGTAAACCATGGTGAAGCCGAATTGCTTGTGGAGCCGCTTCAGTTGCGAGCGCAGGATCCACTTCATGTGCGGATCGATGACGGTCAGCGGCTCGTCGAAGAGAATTGCGTTGACGTCGTTGCGCACGAGGCCGCGGCCGAGCGAGATTTTTTGCTTCTGGTCGGCGGTAAGACCGCGTGCAGTTCGTTTGGCCCAGTCGACCAGGTCGATCATCTCGAGTATCTCGCGTACCCGACTGTCGACTTCGGCTTCCGGAACGTGCCGGTTTCGAAGCGGGAAGGCGAGATTGTCATAGACGGTCATCGTGTCGTAGATGACCGGGAACTGGAAGACCTGAGCGATATTGCGACGTTGCGTCGAAAGGTTCGTTACATCCAGCCCGTCAAAGAGGATGCGCCCCTCGGAGGGTCTTAGAAGTCCGGAGATGATGTTGAGCAAGGTCGTCTTGCCGCAACCGGAAGGGCCGAGCAGGGCGTAGGCGCCGCCGTCGTTCCATTCATGATGCACTTCCTTCAGCGCGTAATCCTTTTCGGACTTCGGCGTCGGGCCGTAAGCGTGGCGGATATGCTCGAGGGAGATCTTTGCCATGTGCACTCTCCTCAGGCTGCTGTGTCGGCTTGGCCGATCGCCCTGCCGTCTGGCGCAAAGGCCAAGAGATGGCGGGTGTCGAGATGGAGCTCGACGGGCTGATCGGGATCAATTTCGTAAATGCCGTGCATCAGTGCGACCCATTTGGAGCCCATGAAGCCGACATGGATGAAGCTCTCGGAGCCGGCGATTTCCGAGATCTGCGTGCGGGCAGAAAGTGGGACCGCCGCTGGCGATGCCTTGAGGGAAAGTTGATGCGGCTGGAAGGCGATGGTCATCGGACCGTCGGCGATCGTCGAGAGATGCGCCGGAACCGGGAATGCCTCTGCATCATCGACGCGGAACATGCCTCCCGCCTTCATGACAGCAAGGGTATTGAGCGGCGGATCGGCGAAGGTTCGAGCCGTGACGAGATCATTCGGCTTGCGATACACGTTTATGGTGCGGCCGAACTGGGTGATTCGACCTTCGCTGAGGGTTGCCGTATTCCCGCCGAGGAGCAAGGCCTCTGAAGGCTCCGTGGTCGCATATACGAAAATCGCACCCGACTCGGCGAATATGCGCGGAAGCTCCTCGCGAAGTTCCTCACGCAGCTTGTAGTCCAGGTTGGCAAGCGGTTCGTCGAGAAGGACGAGACTGGCATTCTTGACGATTGCGCGTGCGAGCGCCGTGCGTTGCTGCTGTCCGCCAGAAAGATTGAGCGGGGTCCGGTCGAGATAAGGTGTAAGCTTCAGGAGTTCGGCCGCCCGTCGTACTTCGCGGTCGACCGTTGCAGCGTCCTTTCCGGCGATGCGCATTGGCGAGGCAATGTTCTCGTAGACGGTCAGCGCAGGATAGTTGATGAACTGCTGGTACACCATGGCGACGTTGCGGCTCTGGACGCGCACGCCGGTCACGTCGGCGCCGTCGAAGAAAATCGCGCCGCTCGTCGGTTTATCGAGTCCTGCCATCAGGCGCATTATTGACGTCTTGCCCGAGAGCGTCGGCCCCAAAAGGACGTTCAGCGTACCCCGTTCAAGAACAAGATCGGTCGGGTAGATGTGAAATTCTCCACCCACCATCTTCGCGGCATTCCGCAATTCGAGCATTACGGTTCCCGTGCCTCCTCATCGACGGGACCACATGCGCCTTTATCCGGCTAATTGTGCCGGAACGGCAGCCATGTACTCCTCCAGATTCTTTGCTTCTTCCTGCGAGAGCCTGAGCCCCAGTTTTGTCCTCCGCCACAAGACATCGCCGGATGTCCGGGCCCATTCCTGCAGCATCAGCCAGCGGACCTCGCATTCGTAGAGATCATGGCCGAAGTGCCGACCGAGATCTGCCGAAGTCGACGCGCTGCCGAGCAGATCGTGTGCACGGGTGCCGTAGGACCGGATGAGCCGTTCCGCGTGATGCTCGCCGAGGAACGAATAGCGTTCCTTGAGCTTGCGCACCTCCGCGGCGTAACCGGTCGGAGGAAAGTCGCCTCCGGGAAGGTGGCTTGCAGCCGTCCAGGGCGTTCCCCTCACCCCGATCTTCTCGCCGATCTTTTCTACTGCGTGTTCCGCCAGTCGCCGGTACGTCGTGAGCTTGCCGCCGAAGACGTTGAGCAGTGGGGCTTCGCACATGTTCCCCTCGACTTTCAGGACGTAGTCCCGAGTCGCTTCCTGCGCCTTGCTTGCACCGTCGTCATAAAGCGGGCGAACTGCCGAATATGTCCAGACGATATCGTCGTTACGGATTGGCTCGGCGAAATACTCGCTCGCTGCCGAACACAGGTAATTGACCTCTTCCGGCGTTATCTTCACATCGCGCGGGTCGCCGGTGTAGTCGTGGTCGGTCGTACCGATCAACGTGAAATCACGTTCGTAGGGGATCGCGAAAATGATGCGATTGTCGGGATTCTGGAAGAAATAGGCGCGCGAGTCATTGAACTTCTTCCTGACGACGATATGGCTTCCCTGAACAAGACGCACGTTGTGTACGCTGCTGTTGCCCATAGCCTGTGAAAGAACCTTGTCTACCCAGGGGCCTGTCGCGTTGACGAGCATGCGGGCTCTGACACTGCTGACGGCACCGGTCTCATGCTCCTTGATCTCAATCGACCAGCAATCCGCTTCCCGGCGCGCGGAGACGACACGGGAGCGGCTAAAAATGCGCGCGCCTCGATCGGCAGCGTCGCGGGCGTTGAGAACCACCATGCGGGCGTCGTCCACCCAGCCGTCCGAGTACTCGAATGCCTTGCCAAACAGCGGCTTCAGGGGCTTGCCGGCCGGATCGCGGCGCAGATCAAGCGTGGTTGTCGCGGGCAGGAGCTTCCGTCCGCCGAGATGGTCATAGATGAAAAGGCCGAGCCGGATCAGCCAGGCTGGACGGATGCCCCCCTTCTGAAACGGCAGCACGAAGCGCAACGGCCAGATGATATGCGGCGCCATGGCCCAGAGGACCTCACGCTCCATCAGCGCTTCCCGGACGAGGCGGAATTCATAGTATTCGAGGTAACGCAGTCCGCCGTGGATCAGCTTCGTCGAGCCGGAGGAGGTTCCCGATGCAAAATCGTTCATTTCCGCCAGGGCAACCGAGTATCCTCGCCCGGCGGCGTCACGCGCAATTCCGCACCCGTTGATGCCGCCTCCGATGACGAAGATGTCGTAAAGCCCTTGGACCACCGTTTTCCCCGAATTTTGCGCATTGCACAAATTAGAGCAATTGCGAAAACGCAAGATAATTAAATTGAAAACGAAACGAATGTCAAACGAAAGTTTTCCGCACTTTCGTCACGTATCGCCCGAACTGGGCGCCTCGATCAATTCGACATCATTCTCCGCGCAAATTCGCCGAATGGATTCAAGCGGGCAGTTGTCGGTTATGAAGGTATGGACCTGTGAAAGGTGGCCGATACGCACGGGTGCCGTCCGTTCGAACTTCGTCGAATCCGCCACCAGGATGACGTGCCTGGCATTGGCGATGATCGCCTGCGCGACCTTCACCTCACGAAAGTCATAGTCGAGAAGAGCACCGTCCGCATCAATCGCCGACGCGCCGATTACCGCGTAGTCGACCTTGAACTGGCGGATGAAATCGACTGCCGCCTCGCCGACAATACCCCCGTCGGAAGCGCGGACGACGCCGCCGGCAATGACAACCTCGATTGCCGGCAGAAGGCGCAATTTGTTGGCCACGTTGATGTTGTTGGTGATCACCATCAGCTCTTGGTGGCCGGCGAGAGCCTCTCCCACGGCTTCCGTGGTCGTTCCGATATTGATGAACAGAGAGGCATTGTTGGAGATGAGGTTCGCCGCGGCGATGCCGATCGCCTGTTTCTCCTGCGCGGCGATCTGTCGGCGGGCCTCGTATTTCATGTTGACGGTCCCGGAGGGAAGCGTCGCTCCACCATGGATACGTGACAGGACACGCGCGTCGCAGAGGTCATTCAGGTCTTTTCGGATCGTCTGCGGCGTTACGGAAAAACGTGACGCCAACTCCTCGACGAGCACACGCCCATTGGCCTTCGCAAGTTCCACGATCTCGGCCTGTCGCCCGGTGAGGTACATTTCGCTTACCTTTCGTTTCTTTCGTGAAGCGCGGCTAATACGAAAATGCACGTATGTCGGCTTGAGTGCAACCGGGTTTCTGGTGCCTCGGAGCATGTTTTCCGCCTTGTCGAAGGGGTGTTGTCGGCATCAGCCGATTAGGTCGACAAGCGTTTCCAGACGGTCGGCATCGCGCGGCAGCTTGTCGGTACGCAGCCGCGCGATACGCGGGAATCGCATCGCGACGCCTGATTTATGCCGTGTCGAACGATTGATCCCCTCGAAGGCGACCTCGACGACGAAGCCGTGGTCGGGCTCGGCGCGCAGTGCACGCACGGGTCCGAAGCGGTCGACGGTATTATGGCGGACATAACGATCGAGAATCTCGAGTTCGGCATCGGTGAAACCGAAGTATGCCTTGCCCACCGGAACCAGCATGTCCCCGTCCTCACCAGCCGTCCACACGCCGAACGTAAAATCCGAATAATAGCTGGAGCGTTTGCCGTGGCCCCGTTGGGCATACATCAATACCGCGTCGACGTTCAGTGGGTCCCGCTTCCACTTGAACCATGGACCTTTGGATCGCCCCGCCTGATAGGTGCTGTCGCGACGCTTGATCATGACGCCCTCGATGACGGGATCCGGTGGATCGCGTCGAAGCGTTTCAAGTTCTTCCCAGCTGGAGAAGGGAACAAGCGGCGAAAGGTCGAAGCGCTCCTCGGGCGCCTGGCCGATCAGGCGGATCAGGCGTTCGCGTCGGGTGACGAACGCCTCGCCACGTACGTCTTCCTGCCCCTCGTACAACACGTCGTAAGCGCGCAGAAAGGCGGGATAATCGTGCAGCAGACGGGGCGATACGTTCTTGCGATTGAGTCGCTGCTGAAGATCGGAGAACGTCCTCGTCGGCTCTCCGGAACGAGATGTTCCGCCCACCAGAAGCTCGCCGTCAACGACCCCTTCGAAGGTCGCCGATTCGACGACGTCCGGAAAGGCGGCCGATATGTCGTCGCCGGAACGGGAATAGAGCCTTCTCTGTCCTCCGAAAAGCGAAAGCTGGACACGAATTCCATCCCACTTCCATTCGGCCGCAAAATCGGAAGGATCGAGCGCGTCCAGGTCGCCTTCCCCGACCGGATTTGCGAGCATGACAGAATGAAAGATGGCGGGTGTCGCCAGCACCGGTCGGTGCTGCCGGCCTTCTAGCCACGCAAACAGGCTCTCATAGGGTGGCTCCAGTCCATGCCAGAGCGTCTCGATCTCGGCGATGTCCTTGCCCGCCATATCGGCCAGGGCTTGCTTCGCCAGTCTCGCGGAAACGCCGATTCGCAGACCACCTGTTACGAGTTTCAGGAAGGCGAAACGGCTCGACGTATCCAGACGGTCCAGCAGATCGCGGACCGCCTTCCGTACCTCCGTCCGACCGAGTGATTGCATCAGTCGCACGACTTCCCCCAGCCTTGGCTGCGGTCTCTCCTTGGGGTCGCCTTCCCATACAAGCGCGATTGTTTCCGCGAGGTCGCCGACGTAATCGTAGGAATAGCGGAAGAGAGTCTCGTCCATGCGTTCGAGCATCAGATCCCGCAGCATCATCGGCTTTACGGAACTGAGCTCCAGCGTTCCCGCGAGGGCGGCAAGGACGTACCCCCGATCAGGATCCGGGCTCTTTCGAAAATAGTCGACGAGCAGCGTCAGTTTGGCGGTACGGCCGGGTGTGAAGACGAGACGGTCGAGCAGGTTGGCGAATGCCTTCATCGTCAATCGCCCTCGTCTTCGTAACCGACCATGTGTAATGGCCGCGCCGCGATTCCTGCGAGCTCGCACCAGCGTACCAGCGCTTCCTCGCGGCCGTGAGTCACCCAGACCTGGCTCGGCGCGATTTCGTGGATCGTCGCGGTTAGCTCCCGCCAATCGGCATGATCAGATATTACCAGCGGCAATTCCACACCGCGCTGTTTGGCCCGTTGGCGGACCATCATCCAGCCTGAGGCAAAAACCGCGAGTGGATCCGAGAAGCGGCGTGCCCAGCGCTCGTTGAAGGACGACGGCGGGCCGATCACCACCTCGCCGCGGAAAGCCGTCGGGTTCTTCGATTCTGCAGTTGCCGGTTGCAGGTCGCCCAGCTCGATGCCCTCGCTGGAATAGTAGTCGCAGAGCTGCGTCAGGGCGCCATGAATGAAGATCGGCCGTTGATAGCCTTCCGCTCGGAGGAGCGCGATGAGCCGTTGTGCCTTGCCGAGGGCATAGGCGCCGACCAGATGGGTGCGGTCCGGAAACTGCCCGAGCGAGGTCAAGAGCTTGGCGATCTCGGCCTTAGGATCGGGATGATTGAAGACTGGCAGGCCGAAGGTTGCTTCCGTGATGAACACGTCGCAGGGAAGCGGTTCAAAGGGTGAGCAGGTGGGATCTGGACGACGCTTGTAATCACCGGAAACCACGATACGCATTCCTGCGTATTCGAGAGCGATCTGTGCCGAACCGAGAACATGGCCGGCGGGGTGGAAGCTCACACGGACGCCGTTGATTTCCGTCGCACGACCGATTTCCACCGATTGCTCGCGGCCGCAGAAGCCTGGCCCATAGCGTAACCGCATGATGTCCAGCGTCTGGCGGGTGGCGAGAACGGCTCCATGTCCCGCGCGCGCATGGTCCGAATGACCATGGGTTACCATCGCCCGAACGACAGGACGTACCGGATCGACGTAAAAGTCGCCGATCGGACTATATAGCCCTGCCGGGCTCGGGCAGAGGAGATCTTCCGGTTTCATCGCCTGACATTACATAGGACGCCAGTCCCCGTCAGGCCAGTGGGATCGCCTGCATCAGCTTTAGGACTCGAAAGAAGCCTAACGGCGCTCAGGCCGTCGACTGCCAGCTTTTAATGGCATCGAGTCCCTGTCGAAGCAGTTCCTGCGCCGCTTCGTGCACCTGTGCCTCGACATAGCAGCGCATTTCCGGTGCGTTCCCCGAAGGGCGAAAATGGATCACGCGTCCGTCGTCGAGTGTGACGCGAAGCCCGTCGATGTCGGTGAACGATTTCACGGTGCCTATCGGAGCAAGAAAGCTTGAAAGCGCATCCCTGGAATGCCGCAGGTGGTTCATCAGGGAGGCGCTCCGCTCTAGGGCGAAATTCGCGATCCGATCGCTGAGAGCAACGGGAAGGTTGTAGCTGCTGGAAAGCTGCGACAGCGAGCATCCCTTCGCGACCGCAGAACCGAGAACAGCCAGCGCCGGAAGGAAGCTGTCGCGGGTCGGCAACGCAGCGATACTTCGCCCCTCGATGTCGAAGGCGGAACCGAGCATCGTGCCGCCATTGGCCTCGAAACCGACCACACCCTTGTCGCCTCGTGCCAAGGCACCGTTCATCGCGGCAATGACGAAAGGAGAGCCGACGCGTGTCCGGATCACTTCGAATCCACCGATCGACTCGATACCGGAATTGGACGTAACCGGCGTTACGACGGTCGTTGCGTGAAGGTAACGTGCAGCAACAAGCCCGAGGAGGTCACCACGAAGAGGGCGCCCGGTCTCATCCGCGACAAGCGGACGATCACCGTCACCGTCGGTCGAGACGATCGCGTCGAGCTTGTGTTCGGCCGACCATGTCCGCAGCAGGGTTTCTGTCTCGGCGGAGACTGCTTCGGTATCGACCGGGATGAAGACGTCGGAACGTCCGAGCGAAACGACGGTGGCGCCGAACTGCTTGAAGACCTTCGTCATCATGTCGCGGGCGACGCTGCTGTGCTCGTAGACGCCGATTCGAAGCCCCTCAAGGGCACCAGCAGGCAGTATGGAGAGATTACGATCGAGAAACAGTTCCGTTGCTTCGGCTTCCTGGTTTTCACCATTCCCCTTTCAACCCTGTTGGCGGCTTGGTCATTCTCGAGCGCTGCCGCAAGGCGGGTGATGGTCGCCTCGTCATCCTTGTCGATTTCACCGTCAGGCCGATAGAACTTGATTCCGTTTCGGTCGGCGGGAATATGTGAGCCGGTGACCATGATCCCCGCCGCGCCGATCTTTTGCGCGTAAAGGGCAAGCGCCGGCGTCGGAATCCAGCCACAGTCCACCGGAACAAGGCCCGCCCGTCGGATTGCCGCCATTACGGTCGCCGCGATCTCCGGACTCGATTCCCGAAAGTCACGAGCCACGGCGATCACGCCGCCGGCCGGCAAGTGGTCCGACTCAATAAGGAACCGGGCGAAAGCAATGGCATAAAGTGCGGACACGCTTCCCACGAGTTCTGTCGAAAGCCCGCGAAGTCCGCTCGTCCCGAATTTTACAGCCATACTGCTTTCATCCTCCCGCAATCGTCACGTGATCTTGTCGCTTTATAGGTCGGGTGGCCAACGCACTCAACTGTCTGCGAGTTCCTGTGGAAGACCGCGGAAGAGGCAAGAACGGACTTTCGGTGAGCGAAGTGTCAGCAGGCCGATCGCGTCGACGAAAACGAAAAGAGCCCAGCGCGGGAGGAGGTGCGCTGGGCTCTTGAACTTGATCGGCAATTGGGAGGAGGAGTATTGCCGATCCTATCTGGCGACGCTGGGAGGAGGAGTGCGTCGCTTCGATGATTTGTAATATATCCGTACCGCTTTGGAGGAACAGCGCAATTGCTGCAATGCAGCAGTGCGAGACGCGCATGGCTTGCCGTCCTCACGAAATCTCTGGTGTCACGGGGCTCCGGAAAGGTGCAATGTCCGACGCCATATGCGGGTGACCTGGGGAGAAAACGAGCAGGTGAGGCGCGGTGTGTCCGCCAAAGATGCATGGCTGAATAACATCCTGACTTATTGCTACGCATACGGTTCATGTTTTTCATTTGCCACCTGCGACGATCGAGAGGATTGTGCCGGGCGAGCCAACGGTTCTGGCATAAGTTCGGGGGTCCTTTCCGCATGAAACCCAATGTCCTGCTCGTAACCGCCGATCAGTGGCGGGGCGACTGTCTTTCGGCGGTCGGGCACCCGGTGGTGCGGACGCCGAACGTCGATCGGTTGGCTGCGGAGGGTGTGCTGTTTCGGCGACATTACGCCGGTGCGGCACCCTGCTCGCCGGCGCGAGCCTCCATTTACACCGGTCTCTACCAGATGAACCATCGCGTCTGCCGCAATGGTTCGCCGCTGGATGCTCGTTTTGACAACATTGCATTGGCCGCAAGACGTGCAGGTTACGATCCGACCCTCTTCGGCTACACCGACGTTTCGCCGGATCCCAGGACGCTTCATCGGAATGATCCGCACCTGACGACCTACGAGGGTGTCCTGCCGGGCTTTACATCCGGTCAGATCCTGCTCGAGAACGAAAAGCAGTGGCTGAGCTGGCTACGGAGCAGGGGGCACAGAGAAGCCTTCACCCGCGATGTCCATCGGACAGGAGATGTTGAGAGCGGCGCAGCGAACAACGAGGCACCGGACTACAGCGCCGACGAGACGCAGACTGCATTTCTGACGGAGTGTTTTCTTCGGTGGATGGAGCAGCAGGACGCTCCTTGGTTCGCGCACGTCTCATTTCTCAGACCGCATCCGCCGTTTTGCGTTCCGGCACCTTACAACACCATGTTTGCACCCGGCGACGGTCCGGCCTATGCACGGGCAACGCGACGCGGAGACGAACAGATGCTTCACCCGCTGCTGGCGTACGGTCATCGGTTTCTCGGAAAATCGAGCTTTGTCTACGGCGCATCTGGAGCCGTTTCCGACTGGAGCGAAAAAGACTTCGATGTCATTCGTGCCGTCTATTTCGGAATGATTGCCGAAGTCGATGCTCAGCTCGGGAGGATATTCACCGCCCTGCGCGAAAGTGGTCGCTGGGACGAAACGATCATCATCTTCACCTCGGACCACGGAGAGATGATGGGGGATCACTGGCTCCTCGGAAAGGGTGGCTTTCACGAGGGGAGCTATCACATTCCGCTCGTCATCCGTGATCCGGCTACAACCGCGGTCGGCAGACAGATTAATGCCTTTACTACCGCTGCCGATATCATGCCCACCTTTTGTGAGCGCCTCGGGGTCACGCCGCAGAATCACCAGGACGGAGCGTCGCTTTTACCGTTTGTGGAGGGCTCGGAACCCTCCGGCTGGCGTGATGCGGCCTTCTGGGAGTTTGATTTCCGCGAGGTCGCCACGAGCGTAGCCGAGGACCACTTCGGCCTGCCCTCGAACCGCTGCAACCTGGCCGTCATTCGCGACGAGGCGTTCAAGTATGTGCACTTTGCCGGGCTTCCGCCTCTGCTCTTCGATCTTGCGAAGGATCCGATGGAACTCCGAAACGTCGCAGAGGATGCAGCGTATCTTGCCGTGCGGCTGCGCTATGCCGAGAGGCTTCTTGCCCTGCGTGCCGGCCATCTCGACCAGACGCTAGCCTATGTAGAGCTCACCGAGGAAGGTCCGGTCAGTCGGCCGAGGCGATCGCAGTCGTGAGGTCACGAAACCGGTAGAGCGACAACGCGGTTTCGGCTATACGCAGCCGAACGACAACCGCTTACGCTGGAGACATGGATGGCCCCGACGATCCGCTATCACGAAGGTGACATATCCGCAGCCGACGCCGGTCGCTATACGGACGCGATCGCCATCGACACCGAGACGCTCGGACTGGTGCCGCGGCGGGACCGGCTTTGTGTCGTCCAGCTTTCCCCGGTGACGGCACGGCGGACATCATTCGTATCGCGGCCGGTCAAACGGAAGCGCCGAATCTTGTCGCCATGCTCGCCGACCCGAGCGGCAGAAGATCTTTCACTTTGGCCGCTTCGACATCGCTGTCCTGTTCCATACCTTCGGCGTCACCACGACGCCGGTCTTCTGCACGAAGATCGCCTCTCGGCTGTCGCGGACCTATACCGACCGCCACGGGCTAAAGGACAACCTCAAGGAAATGCTCGAGATTGACATTTCCAAGGCGCAGCAATCCTCCGACTGGGCGGCCGAGATGCTCTCACCCGCGCAACTCGAATATGCCGCTTCGGATGTGCTCTATCTGCATGCGCTGCGCGACAAGCTCACGGAGCGCCTGATCCGTGACCGCCGGATGGAGCATGCCAGGGCCTGCTTTGAATTCCTGCCGACGCGTTCCAAGCTCGATCTTCTCGGATGGGAAGAGACGGACATTTTCGCACACAGCTGATTTGCGGCTCGCGAACGCCACGCTTTCAGCCCGGATGAGCGGTGTGCGGGAGTTGGAGAGGCTGGCTGGTCCTTATTTCAAGGGCCTGCTCACGGCCCCCAGGCGGATCATCACCTCGCGCGGGATGTCATAGCGCTTGATCGCATCAGCTTGACTGCGAAAGCCGCAGATTTCCCTCTGGACAAGAAACGACCAGACGAGGTCAGCTGCTTGGTTGAGAAGTCCCTCGCGCTTCCTGGCATTTTCCGTGGCGGCAGGGCACGCCCTGAGGGCTGCCAGCGCTTTCTCCACCCTCAATCCCGCACGGGCCAAGGCATCCGCCTTTTCGGACATCAGCTCATATTCGAGGGCGCTGAGCGGTGTGCAGCCGCTCGGTGCCGTCGTTACAAGAGGCGGCGGACGCAGAGCCATACTTCCTCTCCTCGGGGGCGTCACCTTCTGCACGGTCGACCGTCAAACCGAATGGTACAAGCCGGATCGATCAGAATCATGGCTAACACTTCATTAACAAAGATTTCCTAAAATTGTGTTGGCCCGACGGCTGCCTTCGTGAGCACGTGACGCTCTTCACCTCGTCCAAAGCCGTCCGCCCGCATGAGCGGTCCGATATTTCTTGTTGCCGACAAACTTGATGCGAGACGTGCGCCCATGTTGTCCGCCATAGCTGTCACACAGCCTTCTGTCGCCGATTCCGGCCGGCCGGTAGTTGCCAGAGAGAACGCTCGCACATCTCCTCCTTCGGCCTCCTCCGCTATTGAGGTGGTACCGGCTTCGCCGCTCGCGAAACGACTGCCACTCCTCGTCCTTCCGACCGAGCAGCGCGTGACAGATAGTCTGGCGGCACTTGCGGACCAACTGGGGGAGCAAGTCGGTCTGAGTCGCGAGGAGAACGAGAGCGATGGCGACTTTGTCCGGCGACTTGTCACGACAATTGCGAAACTCGCTCCGGAGGAACGGAGCGCCCTCCAAGGCAAGCTCACGCAGCTGGTTAAGGTACTTCAGCAGGACACGTTTCTTTACGCGTTGCGCAATGCAGCAGGTCCGGACGGACCGAGGCTTTCAGCTGGCCCCGAGACGGTCTGGTCTGCCGATCAGGATCCCGGTGCGCGCCGCGTCACGTCATCCTATGCGCAGAATAGTGACGCCGTTCGATTGTCCACTGAACCGGAACCGTTGCCCGGACCACGGGGAGCGCTGTTGCCGGATTCCGGTCCGCAGGCGAGGGTGGAGATAAGGCAAGAGCCGGCTAAGATTTCGACCACCGCCGGCACGTCAATTGAACAAAGAACCGAAGGTGTCCGTGGAACGAGCGCCGCGCCGTCCCCTGCGAGCCTCGGGCCCACCACCACGCAACTGGAACTGTCGCACCCATCGAAGGGTTATGAGGCACTCCTGTCTAATGCGTCGCGGTCGGAGCCAGCATCTGCAATCGCGCCTAAGCTACGCGTCGCACCGACTCCAACCCGCATCGACGGAATGGACGTATCAGCTGGCAAGGAGCCGCCGAGCGAAGGTGAATCAGCCGGCATCGGCGACATCGTTCGCGGTCACGCCGTGCGACCAGAGGATGTTGGGACGCGCAACGCCGGACCGGGGAGCCGGACTGCCTCCGTCGACGCAGATCGTGCCCTTCCGGTCACGCGAGATAGGCCGACATCGAGATTCCATGTAGAGGAAGGGCAAGGGGTCGTGTCTCCCGGTCTTAATGCCGGGTTTCCAGCCTGGCCGGAAGACCCGGAGAGAGATGCAGACTCGACGGCGGTGCTCATTCGTCTCCTCAAACATGTGTTGGTGCATGAGGAGGAGACAACGACCGGCTCTGCCGAAATGTCGTCCCGAACCATGATCGCGCCCGGAGTGCGGGATCGGAAGGCGGGGGCATCCACGCCAGCAGCACCATTCAGTCACGAGACCGCCGGTAATGAGGCTAGAGAAGTCCGGTCGCAGCCAGCGCCAATGGGAGACACACCGGTACTGCCTTCAGGCTCGACGGAAGGGCGACTGCCTGCGGCAACCGCCCTACGGGATAACCCGGCCTTCCCCTTTTTCGGCTACCTTCTCTTTGAGGACGACGTTACCCCCACTGAACAGACGAGGAAGCGCAGCCAAGGCGAGGAGCACGGTGGAGGCGACCACGGACCGCGCGAAGACGGTTCCGAGGGGCGCCCCGGTTCAGGGCAGACTTCCGGACAGGAGGAAGAGGGCGAGGGCGAAGATGACGTCCATAAGAATGTCGACGCCGCCGCAATCGCCGAGCCGATATCAGCCTTCGGTGGCGAAACAGTGCTGACGCATTATCTCACCATGTCGACGCTGGCCTGAAAGGGCGGCTTTCCGCGATTCGGCAAAAGAAAACCCGCCGGTCTTTCGACCGACGGGTTATTGTTGTCGTGACGCAGTGAGCGCTTATTCGGCGTTGCCGCGGTTCTTGAGCGCCGCGCCGAGAATGTCGCCGAGCGAAGCGCCGGAGTCAGACGAACCGAACTGAGCGACGGCTTCCTTTTCTTCTGCGATCTCGAGAGCCTTGATCGACAGCATGACCTTGCGATCCTTCTTGGAGAAGTTGGTGACGCGAGCGTCGACAACCTGACCAACCGAGAAACGCTCCGGACGCTGTTCGTCACGGTCGCGGGAGAGATCGGCACGACGGATGAAGGAAGTGATGTCCTCGTGGTTGACGAGCTTCACTTCGATACCGCCATCATTGATGCCGATGACTTCGCAGGAAACGACGGCGTTCTTGCGCAGGTCGCCGGAAGCGGCGGCTTCGCCAACCGAGTCGCGGCCGAGCTGCTTGATGCCGAGCGAGATGCGTTCCTTCTCGACATCGACGTCGAGAACGACAGCCTTGACGACATCACCCTTGTTGTACTCTTCGATGACCTGTTCGCCCGGACGGTTCCAGTCGAGGTCCGACAGGTGAACCATGCCGTCGACGTCGCCTTCGAGGCCGATGAACAGGCCGAACTCGGTCTTGTTCTTGACTTCGCCTTCGACTTCAGTGCCGGCCGGGTGGCTGTAGGCAAACGCCTGCCACGGGTTTTCCAGCGTCTGCTTGAGGCCGAGCGAGATACGGCGCTTGGACGGATCGACTTCGAGAACGACAACGTCGACTTCCTGGCTCGTGGACAGGATCTTGCCGGGGTGAACGTTCTTCTTGGTCCAGGACATTTCGGAGATATGGATGAGGCCTTCGATGCCCGGTTCCAGCTCGACGAACGCACCGTAGTCGGTGATGTTTGTGACGGTGCCGGTGATCTTCTTGCCGACCGGATACTTGGCGGCAATGCCGTCCCACGGATCCGCTTCGAGCTGCTTCATGCCGAGCGAGATGCGGTGGGTTTCCTGGTTGATGCGGATGATCTGAACCTTGACCGACTGGCCGATGGACAGGATTTCCGAAGGATGGTTGACGCGGCGCCAGGCCATGTCGGTGACGTGCAGCAGGCCGTCGATGCCGCCGAGGTCAACGAACGCACCGTAATCGGTGATGTTCTTGACGACGCCGTCAACAACCTGGCCTTCTTCGAGGTTCTGAACGATTTCAGAACGCTGCTCGGCACGCGATTCTTCGAGAACTGTACGGCGCGAAACGACGATGTTGCCGCGACGCTTGTCCATCTTGAGGATTTCGAAGGGCTGCGGGTTGTGCATCAGCGGGGTCACGTCGCGGATCGGACGGATGTCGACCTGCGAACGCGGCAGGAAGGCAACGGCGCCGTCGAGGTCGACCGTGAAGCCACCCTTGACCTGGTTGAAGATGACGCCTTCAACGCGCTCGCCAGCTTCGAACTTGGCTTCGAGCTTGATCCAGCTTTCTTCGCGACGAGCCTTTTCGCGCGAAAGAACGGCTTCACCGAGAGCGTTCTCGATGCGCTCGACGTAGACTTCAACTTCGTCGCCGACCTTCAGCGAGCCGTCCTTGGCGCGAGCGCCGAATTCCTTGAGCGGAACGCGACCTTCAACCTTCAGACCGACGTCGACGATCGCGACGTCCTTCTCGATTGCCGTGATGATGCCCTTGGCAACATAGCCTTCGGCAAGATCGGTCTTGGCAAAGGATTCTTCGAGGAGGGCGGCAAAGTCCTCCCGCGTGGGGGTAGAAACAGACATGAAATCTCCTAATCGTGCCGCATGGGGGCACGGGTCTGCGCCGGGGGTTAGCGTTGCACTTGCCATACATCTCGTCCGCCCTCTTGGGGCTATCCGGCGCGGGGACGTCGATGTCGGCGAATTCCGTCATATATGGGGCCGGCTCACCGGCTTCCAGATCTGTGTTCTTGCGTCAGGGCGTCGTCAATGATGTCCCTGGCAGCCTGAAACGCCGCTTCTATACTCATTTCCGAGGTGTCAAGCAAGTGCGCATCCTCGGCGGGCCGCAGCGGGCTATCGGCGCGTCCCATGTCGCGCTCGTCGCGCTTCTTCACATCGGCGAAAACGTCGTCGAAGATCGCCGAGGTTCCGCCGGCTACGATCTCGTCAAAGCGGCGCTTGGCACGCACCTCGGGCGAGGCCGTAACGTAGAGTTTCACCGGTGCGTTCGGGCATACGACTGTGCCGATGTCCCGCCCGTCGAGCACGGTGCCGGGCAACTTGGCTGCAAAGCGCCGTTGCGCCTCGACGAGCGCACGGCGAACCCGCGGCATGACTGCGATCTTGGAGGCAGCTTCGCCGATCTCGTGTCGGGCGAGGGTAGCCCGATCGAGGCAGGAAAGGTCCAGCCCGCGTGCTGTTGTTTCCGCAACGCTCTCGTCGTCCAACGGTAGCCCGGCGTCGAGAAGCGCCTTTGCCGTTGCGCGATAGGTGAGGCCCGTGTCCAGATGATGGAAGCCGTAGTGTGTCGCGAGCAGCCGGGATAACGTTCCTTTGCCGGCGGCAGCCGGACCGTCGATGGCTATGGTGAAGGAGGCAGTCATGGGGGCTCACTTTCGAGCGCCTCGGTCCTCGCGCTCCGGTTCGTCGTCAGATGAATAAAATCGGGAAAGACAGCTTCTGTCCCGATATCCTTTGCAGCTTTCGGCAGTCGCGCCCGCGCGGTCCATACTACGTATACGGCGGCTGAATTGGCAAAACGGCGGGTCGTTACCATATCTGGCGCGAACGGTCATCCCTGCCGCGTGGAAATGCGGGAAACCTGCCGGCGAAGATTGCCTTTGACAGGAGAGACTGCAACGATTATGGGGACCGGCTAACAGTTTGACCGGTTGAATGCCGGATTGGCGACGAATGCCATTATTCTTCAGGAATTCAAGAGGCTTTGACAGTGGCGAAAGCAGAACTTGGAACTAAGCGCACTTGCCCCGACACCGGCAAGAAATTCTACGATCTGAACAAGGATCCGATCGTATCCCCTTACACCGGCAAATCCTGGCCGTTGTCGTACTTCGAAGAAACCTCGGTTGCCTCGATCATGGAGAAGGCCGAGGAGGAGGAAGTAGCGGAAGTCGATACCGAAAATACGGATGTCGAGCTGGTTTCGCTCGAAGATGCTGACGACGCCAGTTCGGGCGATGATCTGCCGGATCTCGGCGATGACGACGTCGAACTCGGCGATGACGACGATGATGATACCTTCCTCGAAGCAGACGATGACGACGACGACGAGGACGTGACCGGCATCATCGGTGTAGCCGGCGACGACGACGACGTCTGATCATGGGGTTCCCGGCCCGGAGAGAAAAGTTTCCGGGCCGATCATTTTTCGGCTTGCCATCTTCCGAATCCGGAAGTAATAAGCCGCCACCTGCCGGGAAGCGAAGCCCGATGGGTTCCCGGAACCGGTAAATGCCGGACCCTCGATGGGGCTATAGCTCAGCTGGGAGAGCGCTTGCATGGCATGCAAGAGGTCAGCGGTTCGATCCCGCTTAGCTCCACCAAATTCCCCTTTCTCCATAAGTTGACTGAAGATTGGCGCCGAGTGCTGGTTGTCGAGTGCGCTCGCGTAAAGCCGGACAGCAATGCGTAGCCATTCCTCTTTGGCGTTGAGTAGGGGGACGAGAAAACGGCAAGCGCGCGAACAGTCGACTCTTCGTCGGCTAGCCGAGGAGCTCTCCTCTGCCTTCGCTTTGACTTCTGTCGATCTGGCACCAGTCTGTGATGCGTGCCACGTCGAACCGGGCCTCGCGGTCCTTCAGTTGGACGCGGAGTTTGCCTTCGTCGATGCCGAGCGGGATCCCGACATAAATTCGATTGTTCCCAGCTTCATCGAGAATGTCTATTGCGAAGCGCATCGAATCTCCGGACCGCTGCTTTCATATCTGAATCGCTTTATTCAGGCTATTTTCGCTTTGCTATCTTGAGCGAGGCTTATTGAGCCTTTCCTGTATTTGCGTTTTGCCAACAGCACACGAGTAACAGATCGATGTTTTTGTTTTCGAAGCTCTTCTGGATCGTCGCCCAGCCACTGTCGCTTGCTTTCCTTGCCGGTCTCGTCGGCACTGCCTGCACCGCGGTCCGCCGCCCGCGCGTGGCACTCATTTTTCTCGGTACGGCTCTGACGATTCTCTTCGTCACCCTCTATACCTCCGCTGGAACTGTGGCCCTGCAGAGGCTCGAAGCACATGTCCCGCGACCGGAGCAGGATCCTGCGCAGGTCAGCTGCATGGTCGTTCTGGGCGGTGCCTTCGAAACCGAGGTGACTACCGTTCGGGGTGGCACTGATCTCAACCAGGCGGCCGACCGATTTATTGAAGCATTGCGCCTTGCCTTGAAGTTTCCGCAGTCGCGTATCCTGGTGTCGGGAGGCGACGGCTCCTTTAGCGGTACGTATGAGGGTGACGCTGTCGCCGCCAGGCGGTTTTTTTCCCGATTCGGCATCAGTGAGAGTCGTTTGGTCAGCGAGACCTCCTCGCGAACGACGTTCGAAAATGTCGCCAACAGCAACCAATTGCTGGCCGACCCTGCGTTGCAGCAGTGTCTGCTCATCACCTCCGCCTTCCACATGCCGCGGGCCCTTGCACTGTTTCGCAAGGCGGGCATCGAGCTGACGCCGTGGCCGACCGACTATCGAACGAGCGGACGCGCCACCCTGCGGCTCGATTTCACCCAGCCGACGCTCAACGCCCAGCAAACGGCTACCGCAATGCGCGAGTGGATTGGTCTCTTCGCCTACTATCTGTCCGGACGAACGGCATCGGTGCTGCCGTGAACGCTTCGCGTGGCTATTTCCTGCTGATCGTTACGAACTTCGTTCCGCGCACCCGGACAGTCATCTCGCATGGGGCATTGTCGGTTCGCTCGCAGAAACGTGGATGCATCCTGAAGACAAAGACCATGTTGCCGAACCGCTTTATGAAGTCGTAACCGTAGACTTGGGCGGTTGCAATCAGCAGGTATCCGCCCTCCCTGACCTGGACGTAGAAATTGTGCGGGCAGCCGTCCTCGTTGCAGGCAGGTCCGCGTTCACCATCACAGGTGTACGCGCCATGATCGGAAATAGCATCAATGATGCCGTCGTTGTTGATGTCCAGCCGCCGGATGAAGTTCTGGTCGAATTCTGCGACCTTGCATTGTGAACGAAAGTGGTCTTTCTCGTAGATCTCGGGGTCACTGACGAGACTCTGCTGGGCGGTAGCAGCAAAAGGCGCGCCAAGCAGAAGCGCAGTTTGCAAGATGGCGAGCAGAAGTCGTTTCACGGCGATCGTCCGAACCAGTGGGAGGTTAGTCGACCGGCATGATGATACTCTTGGCTTGCGCCGCCCTGACTCGCGGTGAGACTCAGAAAGGCACCGGATGACGTTGCTCGGTTTTCTTGACTACGCGGGCGTGGCCGTGTTCGCTGCAACCGGTGCACTGTCAGCGTCACGCAAGGAACTCGATGTGATCGGGTTCCTGTTCCTCGCCGCGGTAACGGGCATCGGGGGAGGCACGTTGCGGGATGTCGTGCTCGGGAGCCTTCCGGTCTTCTGGGTGATCGATCCGGGATACATCCTGGTATGTGTGTCGATCGGCGCTTTGGTCTTCTTCACCGCACACCTTTTCGAATCGCGCTACCGCTTACTGATCTGGCTCGACGCCATCGGCCTTTCGGCTTACTGCGTCATGGGCGCAGCCAAGGGTCTCGCCGCCTCCGGCTCGCCGACCGTCGCGGTCGTCACCGGTACCCTGACCGCTGCGGCGGGCGGCATCTTGCGCGACATCATCGCGGGAGAACCCTCGGTTCTGCTTCGCCCCGAAATCTACGTCACGGCAGGTCTTGTCGGCGCCTGCGTATTTACAGGTGCGACGGTCGCCGGAGCACCCGTCTTCGTGGCGTCCGGGGCCGGCGCTCTCTCGGCGTTCGCGATTCGCGGCGGTGCCCTGCGTTTCGGCTGGGCATTTCCACGCTACAAGCCGCGGCCGGGCAGGTCGCCGGAGGATGTGTTGAGATGATGGAGGCCGGTTTGCGGACTACGCGCTTTTTTGCCGCAGCCGAATGACCACGTCAACATGACTGATCTCCAGCCCCTCGGGAGGTTCCGGGAGGTTGTCGATCACGATATTGCTCACCGGTATGTCGAGAACCTCGTTCTCGCCTTCGACGAAAAAGTGGTGGTGGTCGGAAATATTGGTGTCGAAGTAGGTCTTCGCGCTCTCGACAGCGAGCACGCGGATCAGCCCGGCTTCCGTGAACTGGTGCAGGGTGTTGTAAACGGTCGCAAGAGAGACGGGAACGTCTGCTGCAAGAGCTTCTTCATGCAATTCCTCGACCGTCAGGTGGCGATCACCCTTGGCGAA
The DNA here is from genome assembly GCF_014126615.1 of Ciceribacter thiooxidans. Classification (NCBI taxonomy): domain Bacteria; kingdom Pseudomonadati; phylum Pseudomonadota; class Alphaproteobacteria; order Hyphomicrobiales; family Rhizobiaceae; genus Ciceribacter; species Ciceribacter thiooxidans. Next base: position 3,422,195 of record NZ_CP059896.1, on the reverse strand, counting down.
GAGCAGACTGGCGAGCGCAATGCGCTGGCGCGTGGGGCGAAGCCCAGAGCGACGCAATCTCGCTTCCGTTTCCTTGAGGCGTTCTGCCATCATGGAGTTGCTCTCCGGTTCTACTCGAATGCTGGTCTTCTCGACTAGCGATATAACTTCTAAGCGTGGGGCTTTCAATACTTCAGTGCAGGTGGACAGTGGCAAAACGCCGGAAATGCTGGATTTTCCTCCAATTGACTCTGGTCGCGTCGCGATGCTTCCTGTATGGCCACCTTTGAAATATGCGGCTTGAGGCGAGACCTGGGCCGCCAGATGGCGGGCCGTGGCCATTGTGGGACTTCATTTTGTCCCTATCTTGCTCTATGGGTCCAACATTCGCGCAAGCCTGGGGACGACGAAGAAGAATGAAACCGAGACAATCCAGCTACAATTACGAAGAAATCCTGTCCTGCGGTCGTGGCGAGCTTTTCGGCCCCGGCAACGCGCAACTCCCCCTGCCGCCGATGCTGATGGTTCACCGCATCACCGACATCTCCGAGACCGGCGGTGCGTTCGACAAGGGTTACATTCGCGCGGAATACGACGTCCATCCGGACGACTGGTATTTTCCGTGCCACTTCCAGGGCAATCCGATCATGCCCGGCTGCCTCGGTCTCGACGGCATGTGGCAGCTGACCGGCTTTTTCCTCGGCTGGCTGGGCGAGGAAGGCCGCGGCATGGCGCTCTCCACCGGTGAGGTGAAGTTCAAGGGTATGGTCCGCCCGCACACCAAGCTTCTGGAATACGGTATTGACTTCAAGCGGGTCATGCGTGGTCGCCTCGTGCTGGGGACCGCCGATGGCTGGCTGAAGGCGGATGGCGAGGTCATTTACCAGGCGACCGACCTTCGCGTAGGTTTGTCGAAGGATAAGACGGCCTGATCTCAGGCACGTTGAATTGTGATAACGAGAAGGTCTGTTGAGATGAGAAGGGTAGTTGTTACGGGTCTGGGTGTCGTTTCTTCCATCGGGAACGATGCCGCAGAGGTTACGGAATCCCTGCGCAATGCGAAGTCCGGAATCTCCTTCTCTCCCGACTTTGCCGAGTACGGTTTTCGTTGCCAGGTCTGGGGAAAGCCTACACTGGATCCGACCGACCTCGTCGACCGTCGCGCCATGCGCTTTCTCTCCCAGGGGGGAGCATGGAACCACGTCGCGATGAAGCAGGCGATCGCCGACTCGGGTTTGGACGAGTCCGACATCAGCGGTAACGAACGCACCGGCATTATCATGGGTTCGGGCGGTCCCTCCACCCGCACGATCGTCGAGGCGGCCGACATCACCCGCCAGAACAACAGCCCGAAGCGCATTGGCCCCTTCGCCGTGCCGAAGGCCATGTCCTCGACCGCTTCGGCAACGCTCGCCACCTGGTTCAAGATTCATGGGGTGAACTACTCGATCTCGTCAGCTTGCTCGACGTCGGCGCATTGCATCGGCAACGCAGCAGAAATGATCCAGTGGGGCAAGCAGGACGTGATGTTCGCCGGCGGCCACGAAGATCTCGACTGGACCATGTCGGACCTCTTCGACGCCATGGGCGCGATGTCTTCGAAGTTCAACGACACGCCCGCCAGCGCATCGCGTGCCTATGACGCCTCGCGCGACGGTTTCGTCATCGCCGGCGGGGCGGGTGTTCTCGTGCTTGAAGAGCTGGAACACGCCAAGGCCCGTGGCGCCAGGATCTACGCCGAAATCGTCGGTTACGGAGCGACCTCGGATGGCTACGACATGGTCGCGCCGTCGGGTGAAGGTGCCATCCGCTGCATGCGGCAGGCACTCTCGACGGTGAAGGGCGAGGTCGACTACATCAACACCCACGGCACGTCGACCCCGGTGGGTGACTCGAAGGAAATCGGCGCGATTCGTGAAGTGTTCGGGACGAAGATCCCTCATGTTCAGTCAACCAAATCCCTGACCGGCCATTCGCTCGGCGCCGCCGGCGTCCAGGAGTCGATCTACGGCCTGCTGATGATGCAGGAACGCTTTATCGGCGAGAGCGCGCACATCAGCGAGCTGGACCCGGAATTCGACGGCGTCCCGATCGTCCGCAAGCGGATCGACAACGCCAAGATCGACACAGTTCTGTCGAACTCCTTCGGCTTCGGTGGCACCAACGCCACGCTCGTGTTCCAGCGTTACAATGGATAACGGAATGATTGCCTCTATGCAGGGAAAACGCGGCCTTATCATGGGTGTCGCGAACAACCACTCTATCGCCTGGGGTATCGCCAAGGCGCTTGCCGGTGCCGGTGCGGAACTCGCTTTTACCTATCAGGGCGAAGCACTGGGCAAACGGGTGAAGCCGCTTGCTGCCGAACTTGGTTCGGATTTCCTTTTGCCTTGCGATGTGGAAGATCTCACTTCCGTAGACGCAGTCATAGCCGCCCTGAAGGAACGCTGGGGAAAGCTGGATTTCGTCGTTCACGCGATCGGCTTCTCCGACAAGAACGAGCTGAAAGGGCTTTACGCGGACACCTCGCGTGAAAACTTCGTCCGCACCATGGTCATTTCCTGCTTCTCGTTCACGGAGATTGCCAAGCGCGCTGCCGAGATCATGTCGGACGGCGGATCGATGCTGACGCTGACCTATGGTGGTTCGGTTCGCATCATGCCGAACTACAACGTCATGGGCGTCGCCAAGGCGGCGCTGGAGGCGTCCGTGCGCTATCTCGCCGGAGATTATGGTTCGCGCGGTATCCGCGTCAACGCCATCTCCGCCGGCCCTATCCGGACACTTGCCGGTGCCGGGATCGCCGATGCGCGAGCCATGCTTTCGTGGCAGCAGAAGAACTCGCCGCTTCGTCGGACGGTGACGATCGAGGACGTCGGCGGTTCCGCGCTCTACCTCCTGTCCGATTTGTCGCGTGGCGTGACCGGAGAGATTCATTACGTCGACTCCGGCTATAATATCACGTCGATGCCAACGGTCGAGTTTCTGAACAAGGCCGATACGGAGTAAACTTTCCGTAGAGTTAGAGCATAAGAAAGCCCGGCGCTGATCATCAGCGCCGGGCTCTTGTCATTTCTAGGCAACTCAGAGAGAGGCACTCTCTATTTCTTGGCCCACAGGACCTTGAAGCGAGCGTTGCGACAGGTCTCTCCATGTTCGCGGAAGTTCTCGCCGAGCGTCGTCTCGTAGGGAAGACCGCGGTTGGCGACGAGCATCAGCATCCCGCCGCCACGCAGCGCCTGACTGGCGGCGGTGATCAACGCCTTGCCGAGCGATGGTTCTGCGGCGTGCCCCTCGTGGAAGGGCGGGTTCATGATGACCAGGTCGTATTTCTCCTTGATCGGTTCACGCGCGAGATCCTGCCAGAAGAAGCGTGCAGTGACGCCTGGACAGTTCGCGGCCATGTTGGCCTTTGCGCATTCGAGTGCCTGGTAATCGGCCTCGAAGAGGTCGATACGGTTCACCCGTGGTGAGCGTTCTGCGAGCATGACGGAGAGATAGCCCCAACCGGCGCCCAGATCGGCGGCGTTGCCGTCGAAGTTTTCCGGCAGGCGTCCGGCGAGCAGTTCAGAACCGGCATCGATGCGATCGTGGGAAAACATGCCGGCGACGGTTTGAAAACGGTCGTCGACGGTCACCTGGGCAGCTTCGAGCGCGCTGACCGCCGCTGAGCGACCTTCAGGCACTTCGAACCACAGCGCGACACCGTGATATTTTGGCATGTGCTCCACGGCGAGGCCGAGAGCATCAAGACGTTTGCGCAGCGGTTGAATCCCGTCTTCCTTGCCGCCCGCCACAACCACGAGACCGCCGGTCTTTGTGCGCTTCAAGGCCTCGGCAACACGGTTCTCGTTCTCACCGCGATGCTTGCCGCAAAGAACCAGAGTTCCGTCATAGCCATCTCCCTCGGGCAGCGGCAGCGGCGCGGCGCCGGCGGCCTCCAGCTGCAGAAAGGCGGGACGCAACCCCTGCACGGCGACGAGCGTTGCCTCGAAGCCTTTCGGTGTGGCGATGCCGGCTTCGGCCCCGAGGAAGAGAAAGCGCTCTCCCGCCTGCGGCATCGCCAACACATTGGAAGCGAACGGGTGGAACAGTGTCTTCAGGGTATCGCGGCTCATGGCTCGGTCTTCTCTCTCGACGAACAAAAAAGGCGCGGAATTTCTCCCGCGCCTCGGTTTGGGAACAAAGCGTGCTTATTCAGCAGCCTCGCCTTCGTCCTTCTTCTTCTCGGCAACGATTTCCTTGCCGGTCGCCTGGTCAACGGCCTTCATCGACAGGCGGACCTTGCCGCGTTCGTCGAAGCCCATGAGCTTGACCCAGACCTTGTCGCCTTCCTTGACGACGTCCGTGGTCTTTGCGACGCGCTCGGAAGCGAGCTGCGAAATATGGACGAGACCGTCACGTGCGCCGAAGAAGTTGACGAATGCGCCGAAGTCCGCGGTCTTGACGACCGTGCCTTCATAGACCGCACCGACTTCCGGCTCTGCCACGATGGAGTGGATCCACTTGCGGGCGGCCTCGATCTCCTTGCCGGAGGACGAGGCGATCTTGACGGTGCCGTCGTCTTCGATGTTGATCTTGGCGCCGGTCTTTTCGACGATTTCGCGGATAACCTTGCCACCCGAACCGATGACTTCGCGGATCTTGTCGACCGGGATGTTCATCACCTCGATGCGCGGTGCGAATTCGCCGAGCTGGCCGCGGCTCTCGGTGATGGCCTTGGCCATCTCGCCGAGGATGTGCTTGCGACCACCCTGTGCCTGACCGAGTGCGACCTTCATGATCTCTTCGGTGATGCCGGCGATCTTGATGTCCATCTGCAGCGAGGTGATGCCGTCGGTCGTGCCGGCAACCTTGAAGTCCATGTCGCCGAGGTGGTCTTCGTCACCGAGAATGTCGGAGAGAACGGCAAAGCGCTCGCCTTCCAGGATCAGGCCCATGGCGATACCGGCAACGGGCTTCGCCAGCGGAACACCGGCGTCCATGAGAGCGAGCGAAGTGCCGCAGACGGTCGCCATCGAGGAGGAACCGTTCGATTCTGTGATCTCGGAAACCACGCGCAGCGTGTAGGGGAACTGTTCGGCGGTCGGCAGCATCGGACGAATGGCGCGCCATGCGAGCTTGCCGTGACCGATTTCGCGACGACCCGGGGAGCCCATGCGGCCCGTTTCACCGACAGAGTAGGGCGGGAAGTTGTAGTGCAGCAGGAAGCGTTCCTTGTACATGCCGGTCAGCGAGTCGACATACTGCTCGTCTTCGCCGGTGCCGAGCGTGGCAACGACGATCGCCTGAGTCTCGCCGCGCGTGAAGAGCGCCGAACCATGCGTGCGCGGCAGGATGCCGACTTCCGATACGATGGCGCGAACCGTTTCCAGATCACGGCCGTCGATGCGGCTCTTGGTGTCGAGGATGTTCCAGCGAACGATCTTCGCCTGCAGGTGCTTGAAGACGGCGCCGATGACTTCGTTCGAATACTTCGGCTCTTCACCTTCGGGGAAGAAGTGTGCCTTCACCTTGGCCTTGACGGCGTCGACAGCGGCGTAGCGCTCGGCCTTCTGCGTGATCTTGTAGGCGTCACGCAGTTCAGCTTCGGCGATCGAAAGCATTTCGGTCTCGAGAGCGGAATGATCTTCCGGTTCGAATTCGCGCGGCTCCTTTGCGGCAACTTCGGCGAGCTTGATGATCGCATCGATGACCGGCTGGAAGCCGCGGTGACCGAACATGACCGCGCCGAGCATGACGTCTTCCGGCAATTCCTTGGCTTCGGATTCGACCATGAGAACGGCGTCCGAGGTCCCGGCGACGACGAGGTCGAGGCTCGATTCATCCATCTCGTCGAGGTGCGGGTTCAGCACGTATTCGCCGTTGATGTAACCGACGCGGGCGCCGCCGACCGGACCCATGAAGGGGACGCCGGAGAGCGTCAGGGCCGCCGAGGTGGCAACCATCGACAGGATGTCCGGATTGTTTTCAAGGTCGTGCTGGATGACTGTGACGACGACCTGGGTGTCGTTCTTGTAGCCTTCCGGGAACAGCGGGCGGATCGGACGGTCGATCAGGCGCGAAACCAGCGTTTCATTTTCCGACGGACGACCTTCGCGCTTGAAGTAGCCACCCGGGATCTTGCCGGCGGCGTAGGTTTTTTCCTGGTAGTTAACGGTGAGCGGGAAGAAGTCCTGGCCCGCCTTCGGCGCCTTGGCCGAAACGACGGTGGCGAGAACGACGGTCTCGCCGTAGGTGGCGAGAACGGCACCGTCGGCCTGACGGGCGATCTTGCCGGTTTCCAGCTTCAGCGGGCGGCCTGCCCACTCGATTTCTACGCTGTGAATGTCAAACATTGTCTTTTCCTTCTCCGCGGGGACGCAGCGCTCATGTTCCGTCTTGCGAAACAGGCCGTCGCGGCGCGGAATGCTGACGTATCACGGGCAAGACAGCAGGAAGCTTTTCAGATGGAGCATGGCGTCTGCGGTACGAGGTTCCGCGCCATCACGCCCCGCGCGCTCTCGAAGCCAAGGCCTCATTGCGCGTGCCAGATCGTCCTGGCAAAAGCACCCGGCAATCCTGCCCCATGACAGGTCATCGGTTGGTTCTGGCGACGCCGGCCCATCCGGCTCGCCCTATGTTGCGGCCCGGGAGCTTTCGCTCCGGCAGAGCCTTCAGGACAGATGTCCCGATAGAAAGCCGGCGGACCTCCGGAAGGAGGTCCGCCGGAACACGTTAGCGGCGAATGCCCAGGCTCGTGATGAGCTTCGTGTAGCGGCCTTCGTCCTTCTTCTTGAGGTAGTCAAGAAGCGAGCGGCGGCTCGACACCATCGTCAAGAGGCCACGGCGGGAATGGTTATCCTTCTTGTGGCCCTTGAAGTGCTCCGTCAGGTTGTTGATCCGCTCGGTCAGGATCGCAACCTGGACTTCCGGAGAACCGGTGTCGCCTTCGACGGTTGCGTATTCCTTGATGAGGGCAGCCTTGCGCTCTGCAGTAATCGACATCGCAGTATCCTTTCAATGTCAGGAGAGAAGACGCCAAATGCCGAGATGTCGTCCAGCATTGGCCACGAAAAGCAGGTGGACGGACCGCCATGCTGGCGCTGCCTATAAACCATTCAGGTCAAAATTGGAAGCGCTGATTGCAAAGCGCCGTCTCAGCTGAAAACCCGCCGCGGATGGAACTCTCCACCGGCAATCTCGCCGATCGCGACAAGCTTTCCGGCGACGAGCGCAACGGCTTCCGGTTCCGCAACGGGCGCATCGCGACCACGCAGGATGATCGGATTGCCCATGCGAAGGCGATGCGCCTGATCGTCGCTCACCCTGATCTGCGGCAAGGCGGCGAGCGCTTCGCCGGTATCGATCAAAAATTCGTCCAGCGCCGCCAGCCGCTCGTCGCGGTCCTCGATCTTTTCCAGCGCGACGAGGTCCGCCAGAGGCACCATGGTCTCCTCGGAAAACGGGGCGACATAGGTGCGTCGAAGGAGCGAGATATGGCCAAAGCAACCGAGGTCGCGGCCGAAATCGCGGGCCAAGGACCGGACATAGGTGCCCTTGCCGCACTCCACCTCGAAATGCGCATGGTCCTTCTCGGACCGGAGCAGTGTCAGGCGATGAACCTCGACCTCACGCGAGGGAATGTCGACGGTCTCTCCGTCACGGGCGAGGTCATAGGCGCGTTCGCCGGCGATCTTGATCGCCGAGAATTGCGGGGGCACCTGTGAAATAACGCCGGTATACCGTGGCAGCAGCGCCCGTATCTCCTCCTCCGTCGGCCGATCCGGCGATGTTTGGGTCGCCTCGCCTTCGAGATCGTCGGTGGAGCGTTCTTCGCCCCAGGTAACGGTGAATTCATAGATCTTCCGGCCGTCCATGACATAAGGGACGGTCTTTGTCGCGTCGCCGAGCGCGATCGGAAGCATGCCCGAGGCGAGCGGATCGAGCGTGCCGGCGTGGCCGGCCTTCTGGGCGTTGAACAACCACTTGATCTTGGAAACCGCTTCCGTTGAACCGAAATCGGCGGGCTTGTCGAGGATCAGCCAGCCCGAAACGGGGCGGCCCTTTGGCTTGCGTGGTTTGGACATGCGTCTCTATTCTTGTTCGTCGTCTCGGTCGGCGTCGAGGTCGCGGCTGACCTCGGGCGAGCGCAGCAGCGCATCGATCTTCTGGTAGTTGTCGAAACTGGTATCGTCCCGGAAGCGGACTTCCGGCATGTATTTCATCTGCCGCAATTGCGGGCCGAGACGACCGCGGATGTACTTCGCATTGCGGTTCAGCGCATCGATGACTGCATCGTGGTCCGGGACGCCAAGCGGTGTCACATAGGCCGTGGCAATTTTCAGGTCCGGCGACATGCGGACCTCGGAAATGGAGATCACCGTCTTTTCAATCAGCGGATCGCGGACTTCGCCGCGCTGCAGCACTTGCGTGATCGCTGCGCGTACCTGTTCACCGACGCGCAGCATGCGCTGAGATGGAGCGGAAGAGGTTGGTCTGGTCATTATCGTACTGCCTTAAACAAAGCGAGCGCCGGATCGCCGGCGCCCGCAACTTGTTCGGATTGTGATCGCCGGCCTTAGAGCGTGCGCGTAACGTGTTCCACGCGGAAACACTCGATAACGTCTCCGGCCCGGATATCCTCGTAATTCTCGAAGGCCATGCCGCATTCCTGCCCGACAGGCACTTCCGAGACTTCGTCCTTGAAGCGCTTGAGCGTCTTGAGCTTGCCTTCGTGAATGACAACGTTGTCGCGCACCAGGCGAACACCTGCGCCACGCTCGACCTTGCCTTCGGTAACGCGGCAACCAGCGACCTTGCCAACCTTGGTGATGTTGAAGACCTCGAGGATCTCCGCATTGCCGAGGAAGGTTTCGCGCCGTTCCGGCGAGAGCAGGCCCGACATCGCCGCCTTCACGTCATCCACCAGGTCGTAGATGATGTTGTAGTAGCGGATTTCGATACCGCCGCGTTCAGCCGCCTGGCGGGCTTGCGCGTTTGCGCGGACGTTGAAGCCTATGATAGCCGCGTTCGACGCCTCGGCAAGCGAGATGTCGGATTCGGTGACGCCGCCGACCGCCGAGTGGACGATGCGCGCACGAACTTCCTCGGTTCCGAGCTTCTCCAGTGCGCCGGCAATCGCTTCGATCGAACCCTGCACGTCGCCCTTGATGACCAGCGGAAACTCCTTCATTCCGGAGGTCTGAAGCTGGCTCATCATCTGTTCGAGCGAACCGCGAGAGCCGGACTGGCGAGCTGCCGCCTTGTCTCGAGCCAGACGCAGACGGTATTCCGAGATTTCACGGGCGCGGGCCTCGTTCTCGACGACGGCGAACTTGTCGCCGGCTGCCGGCGTGCCAGAAAGACCGAGAACCTCGACCGGCATGGCCGGACCGGCTTCCTTGACGTGGTCGCCCTTGTCGTTGACGAGCGCGCGCACGCGTCCCCACTGGTCGCCGGCGACGATGATCTGGCCGGGGCGAAGTGTACCCTTCTGCACGAGGACAGTCGCGACGGCGCCGCGACCACGGTCGAGCTCGGCCTCGATGACCGTTCCTTCCGCCGTGCGGTTCGGATTGGCCTTGAGGTCGAGGATTTCGGCCTGGAGAAGGATGGCTTCGAGCAGCTTGTCGAGATTGGTGCCGTTCTTCGCCGAAACCTCGACGTCGAGAACTTCACCGCCCATGGACTCGACGAAGACTTCATGCTGCAGCAGTTCCGTGCGGACCTTCTGCGGGTTTGCCGTCGGCTTGTCGACCTTGTTGATCGCCACGATGATCGGAACACCGGCCGCTTTCGCGTGGTTGATCGACTCGATCGTCTGCGGCATCACGCTGTCGTCGGCCGCAACCACCAGGATCGCGATGTCGGTCGCCTGAGCGCCGCGAGCACGCATCGCCGTGAAGGCGGCGTGGCCGGGCGTGTCGATGAAGGTAATCTTCTGACCGTTCTGTTCGACCTGATAGGCACCGATATGCTGGGTGATACCCCCGGCTTCGCCGGCTACCACGTTGGCGTTGCGGATGGCGTCGAGCAGCGAAGTCTTGCCGTGGTCGACGTGACCCATGATCGTGACGACCGGCGGACGTGACAGCAGTTCGCCTTCCTCGTCGGCAACGTTGAAGATGCCTTCCTCAACGTCGGACTCCGAGACGCGCTTGACGGTATGGCCGAATTCCGTCGCGATGATTTCAGCCAGGTCGGCGTCGATGACGTCGCCGGGCTTCATCATCTGGCCTTCCTTCATCAGGTACTTGATGACGTCAACGGCACGTTCGGACATGCGCTGCGACAGTTCCTGAATGGTAATGGTTTCAGGGAGAACGACCTCACGCACGATCTTTTCGCGCGGTTCCTGCATTTGGCTGCGACGGAACTTTTCCTGGCGACGGCGCATCGACGCCAGCGAGCGGCCACGCGACGGCGCGCCTTCTTCATCGACGGCGGCGCTGGTCACCGTCAGCTTGCCGCGCCGACGATCCTCTTCACCCTTCGGACGGGCCGGAACCTTCGCCGGTGCCGGCGCCGCAACCTTGCCGCGCGCCGGACCACGAGCGGCATTGCGTTCTTCTTCCTCTTCTTGCTCCTTGCGGCCGCGGCCGAAAACCGGAGCAGAAGGCGTTGCGGGGCGCGGAACCGGACGGGTCTCGGCAGGGCGCACGGGGGCTGCTGCCGCCGGCGCCGGAGCTTCGGCTTCCTGAGCCTGCGCCCCTTCTTCTTCCTTTACTTCCGTCGCGCGCCGTTCAGCATCCTCGGCAGCGCGCAGGGCAGCCGCTTCAGCTTCCACTCTGCGACGCTCTTCATCGATAGCACGCTGCTTGGCTTCTTCGACTTCACGCGCTTGTGCTTCCACGAGCGCGCGGCGGCGCGCTTCCATTTCGCCGGCGGACAGATCGTGCAGCACGGCGCCGCGCGGGCGCTCCTGACGGACAGGTTGCTGCGCCTGCGGCGCCCGCTGCTGCGGCGCGCTCGGCTGATGAACGCGCGGAGCAGGCGTGGCCGGCCGCTGGGGCACCGGTGCCGGCGCAGGCTCGGCGGGACGGGCCTGCTGCGAAACCGGGGCCGGAGCCTTCTCGTCCTCAGGACGGGCCAGGCGCCGTTTGCGCGTCTCCACCACAACCGCCTTGGTGCGACCGCGACCGATATCTTGACGCACGGTGCCTTGGCTCACGCCTGAGGGTTTCAGGGTGAGAGTCTTCTTGCCCGTTACGCTGAGTGTCTTGTCGTCTTTGTTGTCGGTCATTCCGTTCCCGTTCCTTCGAGCGTGGCCGGATGCCGTGCATCGACCGCGCCGCTCAATTCCTGTTCATCGATGCAGTGGCCGGCCGAACCGGTGACCGCGTCATTGTGGTTTCTGGCTGGCGCCACCCGTCGTTTGCGGCGCGCCGCCGCGATACGTCTTGAGCAGGTTTGCGCGTTTCACTACACCTTCACCTGCCTGCCCCGCAAGCGCTGCCGCATGGATAAAAGCATTCTGGCCCATCAGTTCTTCCATTTCCGCCTCGGACAAGAGCCGAAAGGAGGGTATCTCCGCGTCGGTCTCCATTCCGAGGTGCCAAGCCTTGCGCGCCTGGTCGATCTTCCGCACGCCGTCTGCCGCCGCGTCCATCGCGTGGAAGACTGCAATCGCTTCCCCGCTGCGCACGGCCAGGTCCACCTTGGCGCTACCGGTGACGAACTGGCCGGCCTTGCGCGCCAGGTTCATCATCCCTGCAAGCTGTGCGACGAGCAGGCGGTCGACGCGCTGGCCGAGATCTGGATCGGCCTTGACGTCTGCCTTCAGCGCGCGCGCGAAAAGCTTCTTTGCTACCGCCTTGTCGATCGCCTCGCGGCTTACCGAAACCCAGCATCCGCGCCCCGGAAGTTGCCGCTTGAGATCCGCGACGACGCTGCCGTCGGGGCCGGCGACAAAGCGGATCAACGTTTCCGGTGTTCCGCTATGCCGCGTGACGATGCACGTGCGGCCATTCATGTCCGCACCTTCGGTGGCTTCATCTTCCGGCAAGCTTTCCGGCGCATCGCCTCGCATCATTCAGCCTTGTCTTCGTCCTCGACCGCTTCTTCTTCAACGGTCCCTGCAGCGAGATCGTCTTCGGTAATCCAGCCGGCCGCCAGACGGGCCTGAACGATCATGTTCTCGGCTTCCGCACGGGAAACGTCGAACCTCGAGAACAGCCCTTCGAACTTCTTGGTCTCGCCGTCCTTGCGCTCGCTCCAGCCGACGAGGTCGTCGGCAGCGCAGCCAGCAAAGTCCTCGATCGTCTTGATGCCGTCCTCGCCGAGGGCGACCATCATCTGGGCCGTCATGCCGTCGATCTGGCGCAGTTCGTCGGCGACGCCGAGTTCCTTGCGCTTGGCGTCCATTTCCGCCTCGATCTTTTCCAGGTAGTCGCGGGCACGCGACTGGATTTCCTGGGCGGTATCCTCATCGAAGCCTTCGATGGACGCGATTTCGTCGAGCTCGACGTAAGCGAGCTCCTCAACCTGGGCGAAGCCTTCGGAGGCCAGCACCTGACCGATCATCTCGTCGACGTCGAGCGCATCCATGAAGAGGTTGGTGCGTTCGTTGAATTCCTTCTGACGGCGCTCGGACTCTTCGGCTTCCGTCATGATGTCGATGTCCCAGCCGGTAAGCTGCGACGCGAGGCGCACGTTCTGACCGCGACGACCGATGGCGAGCGACAGCTGTTCGTCCGGTACGACGACTTCGATGCGTTCGGCATCTTCGTCGAGAACGACCTTGGAAACCTCAGCCGGCTGCAGGGCATTGACGATGAAGGAAGCCGGATCCTGGCTCCACGGGATAATGTCGATCTTCTCGCCCTGCAGTTCTCCGACGACGGCCTGGACGCGGCTGCCACGCATACCGACGCAGGCGCCGACCGGATCGATCGACGAGTCGTTCGAAATGACGGCGATCTTGGCGCGCGAGCCCGGATCGCGGGCAACCGACTTGATCTGGATGATGCCGTCATAGATTTCCGGCACTTCCATGGTGAAGAGCTTCACCATGAACTGCGGATGGGTACGCGACAGGAAGATCTGCGGGCCCCGCTGTTCGCGGCGGACGTCGTAGACATAGGCGCGGACACGGTCGCCGTAGCGGAAGGTCTCGCGCGGGATCATCTCGTCACGGCGGATGATGCCTTCGCCGCGGCCGAGATCGACGATCACATTGCCATATTCGACGCGCTTGACAGTGCCGTTGACGATTTCGCCGACGCGATCCTTGAATTCGTCGTACTGACGGTCACGTTCGGCTTCACGCACCTTCTGCACGATAACCTGCTTGGCCGACTGGGCCGCAATGCGGCCGAAGTCCATCGGCGGCAGCGGGTCGGCAATGTAGTCGCCGATCTTGGCGTCGACGTTGCGGTCGCGGGCGAGTTCAAGCGCGATCTGCGTGGAGTAGTCCTCGACCTTCTCGACGACTTCCAGAAGGCGCTGCAGGCGGATTTCGCCGGTCTTGGAATTGATGTCGGCGCGGATATTGGTTTCGGAGCCGTAGCGCGAGCGGGCGGCCTTCTGGATCGCATCGGCCATCGCGGCAAGCACGATTTCACGGTCGATCACCTTCTCACGTGCGACCGCATCAGCGATCTGCAAGAGCTCGAGCCGGTTAGCACTGACTGCCATTGTCTTTTGTCTCCGTCTTCACTGCCGGGGCCGAGCCCTCAGGGCGGTTAGTCTATCGAGGTTTCGTCGTCATTCTGGTTTGCCGCCTCGGCCCGAGCCGCTTTGTCGGCCTTAAGCGCATCGCGGATGAGATCGTCCGTCAGGATCAATTTCGCCTCCGCCAGCGCACTGAACGGAATGGTTACGCGCGGCTCCTCGCCGTAAGCGATCTGGTCGCGCTCGATGGTAAAGCCGTCTGCGTCAACCGCTGCAATCTTGCCGCGGAATCGCTTGCGGTTGTCGACCAGAATCGACGTCTCGCATTTGACGATATGACCCTGCCAGCGGTCGAAGTCGGACTTGCGCACCATCGGCCGGTCGATACCCGGGGAGGATACTTCCAGATGGTAGGCCTTGTCGACCGGATCTTCGACGTCGAGCACCGGCGAAATCGCCATCGAAAGCTCTTCACAGTCCTCGACGGTCATGGTGCCGTCGTTGCGTTCGGCCATGATCTGGAGGGTAAGCCCGTTCTGGTTGAGGAGCCGAACCCGCACGAGTTTGAAACCCATGGCAACCGCCACGGGCTCTATGATTTCAGCGATGCGCCGATCGAGGCCGGTTTCCGTGACAATGCGCGGCTCGCGGTCCTGCGGCGCCGGTACTTGTTCCGACACGTGTCATCCTCCTGGATGAATTCTGCAGTTTTCCCGACCGCTAACAAAAAAGAGCGGGTCCTTGCGGCCCCACTCTTCATCTGTCGATCAAGAATTTAAGCACGATATACGCTTGCTCGCGTGGAAATGCAAGCTTTGCGAGGAACCATGCCGTCCCAGTGCTATTTTCGTGTTCGGGGCAGCGGGAGATAGGCAGCGTGCGTCAGATTTGCCTATATTGGCACGCTCCGCTTCGAAAGCCGCAGGTGAACAGGACGTGTCGGACCGCAAATCGCCCTTGGCGCCACTCAAGAACGAATTCTACCGGACGATCTGGGTTGCAAGCATTTCGTCGAATCTCGGTGGTCTCATTCAGGGTGTGGGAGCAGCCTGGCTGATGGCCTCCATTTCCCGCTCGGAGAACATGGTCGCGCTTGTTCAGGCGTCCAATACCCTGCCGGTTATGCTGCTTTCGTTGCTTTCCGGTGCCGTCGCCGACAGCTTCGATCGCCGCAGAGTCATGCTGCTGTCGCAGTTCTTCATGCTCACGGTTTCGATCTTGCTCGCGATCTTTGCCTTTGTCGGACAGGTTTCTCCGTGGTCGCTGCTGTTCTTCACGTTCCTGATCGGCAGTGGCACGGCGCTCAACAATCCTTCCTGGCAGGCTTCCGTCGGCGACATGGTTCCGCGCAGCGATCTCCCGGCCGCCGTCGCCCTGAACAGTATGGGATTCAACATTACCCGAAGCGTCGGTCCGGCTCTCGGCGGCATGATCGTCGCCGCCCTTGGCGCGGCCGCAGCCTTCCTCGTAAACGCCTTCAGCTATCTGCCGCTCGCCTACGCACTCTATCGCTGGCGCCCGGAAGTGCCGCAAACGACGTTGCCGCGTGAGCAGCTCGGCGCTGCCATTTCTGCGGGGCTACGCTACGTCGCGATGTCGCCGAATATTCTGAAGGTACTTTTCCGCAGTTTTGTCTTCGGTCTGACGGCGGTTGCAATTCTTGCACTTCTGCCGGTGGTCGCTCGCGACATGATCGCCGGCGGACCGCTCACCTACGGCATCCTGTTGGGCGCCTTCGGCGCAGGCGCGATCGCGGGGGCACTCTCGAGCGCCCGGCTGCGCGAAATCCTTTCGAGTGAGGACATCGTGCGGTTGTCGTTTGCAGGTTTTGCCCTGAGCACGGCAGTGATCGGCGTGAGCGGATCGGCATGGCTCACCGGGGTGGCACTATTGCTCGCCGGAGCCTGCTGGGTCCTCGCGCTGTCGCTCTTCAACACGGTCGTGCAGCTTTCCACACCGCGCTGGGTTGTCGGTCGTGCCCTCTCGCTCTACCAGACAGCCACCTTCGGCGGCATGGCGACCGGCAGCTGGCTATGGGGTCATGTGGCCGAAACCAATGGTGTCGGACATGCCCTTCTTGTGTCCGCATTGGTGATGATTGTCGGCGTCGCAATCGGATTCCGGTTTCCGATGCCGCCTTTTGCGTCCCTCGACCTTGACCCGCTCAACCGCTTCAACGAGCCGGAGCTCCGCCTCGACGTCAAGCCGCGCAGTGGTCCTATCGTCGTGCAGATCGATTACGAAATCGACGACGACGACGTGCATGAGTTCCTTTCATTGATGGCCGAACGGCGCCGTATCCGCCTTCGTGACGGCGCCCGCAACTGGGCGCTGATGCGCGATCTCGAAACCCCCGAGGTCTGGACCGAGACCTATCACACGCCGACATGGGTGGATTACGTGCGCCATAACCAGCGGCGGACGAAGGCGGACGCGGAAACCAGCGACCGCCTGCTCGCCCTTCACAGGGGCACTTCAAAGCCCCGCGTCCATCGGATGATCGAGCGGCAGGGCATTCCGCCGGCAGACGACGTTTTCCATCAGACGCACATCGAGCCGCATTGAGGTGCGTCAGCGAAGCTTCGCCTTCAGGCTCTCGTCGGGGAAGCAGGTCGGAGAAAAGCCGCTCTTCGCCTGCCACTCGCCGAGGGAGCGGCGTGTCTTGTAGCCGGGTAGCCCATCGACCTTGCCGACGTCGTAACCCTTTGCGACAAGTCTCTCCTGCATCGCAAGCACGTCTGAGCGTAGCATCTTCCCGACATCTCCCCATTTGCCGACGAAAGAACCGCTCCCATAGGCGATGCGATCGGCGAGATTGCCAATGAAGAGCGCGTAGAGATCGGAGTTGTTGTACTCCTTGAGAACGTAGAAATTCGGTGTGACAAGGAATTCGGGGCCGTGCGTGCCAGCGGGGACCAGCATCATCGTCGAAGCCGCTGTCTCGTGCTCCGGGAAGGGTTTGCCGGAGATCCGTCGGATTCCCGACGTCGCCCAGGCGGAGAGAGGCTGCGCGCGGTCCGGCCCCTCCTGGGCACAGGATACATCCTCCGGAATGACGACCTCGTAACCCCAGCTGCGCCCTCTCTGCCATCCCTTGTGGACAAGATAGTTGGCGATCGAGGCAAGGCTGTCCGGAACCGAGCTCCAGATGTCCCTGACGCCGTCTCCATCAAAGTCGACGGCGTGTTCAAGATAGCTGGTGGGCATGAATTGCGGCTGGCCGAGGGCCCCGGCCCAGGAGCCCATCATCCTGCCGGCGCTGATGTCGCCGCCGTCGATCATGTGCAGCGCTGAAATCAGCTCGCGCAAGAAGAGGTCCTTGCGCGTCGACATGAAAGCCTTGGTCGCGAGCACCTCCACCGCAGAATAAGGCAGCTTCGCCCGCCCGAAGCCCGTCTCTCGGCCCCAGATCGCAAGCACGACCGATCCGGGAACTCCGTAGGTCTTCTCGATTTTCTGGAGTGTGCGCGCGTGCCGAGCTGCAAGAGTGCGACCGGTGGCGGCAAGCCCCTGTAGTCGTTTCTCGGAAAAATAGGACCCGGGCGACGAGAACTCGGCCTGACTCTGCTTTCGTTCCTTCGGCGGCTTGCTCCCCGGTGGCACGAGATCCGGCAGATCCCAGTTGAGATGGAGACCGGCAATGGCATGCTCGAACGCCCTCCGGCTGACGCCGGATTTCTGCGCAAGCGGCCACAATTCCTGCTTTAGCCACGTCTGGAACTGAGCTTCGACTGCGCCTCTGTCGAGTGCTACCGCGGAAACGGGGGAGAGAAGCAGCAGAAGGAGAAAGATGATGGCGGAGCGTCGTCTCATGAAACCTCACATCACCCCCGAACGGGGCGGATTTCAGATCGCCGTGCGGGCTCTCAGCGCCGCCGCCAGCGTTCCCTCGTCAAGATAGTCGAGCTCACCACCAACAGGCACGCCATGGGCCAGACGGGTGATTTTCACGTCCAGGCCCGCCAGATGGTCGGTGATGTAGTGAGCCGTGGTCTGCCCTTCGACGGTCGCGTTCACGGCGATGATGACCTCGCGGATACCGCCTTTGGACACCCTGTCGATAAGGCCGCGAATGTTCAGGTCGTCCGGACCTACGCCGTCAAGCGGCGACAGCGTTCCGCCGAGCACATGATAGGCTGCGTTCATCGCGCCTGCGCGCTCCAGTGCCCAGAGGTCGGAGACGTCTTCCACGACGATGATCACAGACTGATCACGACGGTCGTCAGTGCAGACGGTACAGGGGTCGCTCGTATCGACATTACCGCAATGGGAGCAGATCTTCACCTTATCATAGGCGTCGCCCATCGCGTGCGCGAGAGGCCCGAGCATCTGATCCTTCTTCTTGATCAGATGCAGGGCGGCCCGTCGGGCCGAACGCGGCCCGAGGCCAGGCACTTTCGCCAGCAGCTGGATCAGTTTTTCGATTTCGGGACCGGTGACTCGCTTTGCCATGGGTGGTTTCTAGCGGATATCTGTGCCAAACGGAAATGCCCTCGACATACCGCCTCGCCGGCGGAGGACACACGGCGGAGCCGGGTTGGAAAAGTCTTCGCCGCGTGCTGGCATTGCGTTAGAATGGCAACTTCATGCCAGGCGGGATGGGGAGACCGGCCGTCATTTCCTTCGTCTTTTCGGCCATGACCGCCTCTGCCTTGTCCTTGGCGTCCTTGTGGGCGGCGACGATCAGGTCTTCAAGAATCTCAACTTCTTCTTCCTTGAAGAGCGAAGGATCGATCTTCAGGCCCTTGAGCTCGCCTTTGCCGGTCATCGTCACGGTTACGAGACCGCCGCCGGATTTGCCTTCGACTTCGAGAGCGGCGATCTCCGCCTGCATCTTCTCCATCTTGGCCTGCATTTCCTTGACCTTGCCCATCATGCCCATGATGTCGCGCATCGTCGTTGTCTCCATGAAATTTTGGCGAATGCCGTCTTAGAATTCGATGTCGTCGCCCGGGAGAATGTCACCTTCTGCGGATTCGGCTGCAGAGGGGACGTCCAGCGTCTCGTCTTCGTTACCGGCGGCGCGAATGCGCACGTCGGTGATCCTCGCCCCGGGGAAACGGGCCAGGATCGCTGCCACGTCCGGATCCTGCCGCGCGTCGAGGAGTCTCGCCTCCCGGTTCGAACTTTCCGTTTCCGCGAGCGTCGGCTTGCCGGCTTCACGCGACAGGATGACCATCCAGCGGATTTCCGTCCACTCCTCGAGCCGCCGCTGCAGGTCCCCTGCGAGCGTCTTCGGCGCCTCGGATGGCAAGTTGATCTCAAGTCTTCCCGGCTCAAGGCTGACAAGCCGCACGTAGGAGCGCAAGAGCGCCTTCAGCTTGGGATCGCGGTTCTGCGTGCAGAGTTCCGCAATATCCTCGAGCGATCTGACGGGAACCTTTGGAACCGGCGCAGGCTTTGTTTCGACGCGCCCCAGCGTCGCTGGCTGCGGCTGCGATACGGGTGCCGGCACACTCTGGAGATGAGCCGTCGGTCTGGGCGCGACCTGCTGTGGCCGGTCCAGCGCCTGGCCGCCAACGACTGCGGTGCGATAGGACACCGGGGCGCCACCGCCGCCACTGCCTCCGGTGAGCGCATGGGAAGGGGTGCCGGTCGGTCCTCCCTCTGCCAGTTCCGCAAGGCGGCGCGCGGCGTCTTCCGGCGATGGCAAATGAGCCGCATGCGCCAGCCGGATGATCACCATTTCCGCGGCACCGGCAGGGCGCGCCGAGTTTTCCGTTTCCGGAATACCTTTCAGCAGCATTTGCCAGATGCGGGAGAGCGTCGAAACGCTGACGCTGGTCGAAAGTTCAGCTCCGCGAACCCGCTCGACTTCGCTGAGGGACGCGTCCTGAGCCGCCGACGGGATGTATTTTAGCCGTGTCACGAGATGGGTAAAGTCGGCAAGGTCGGTCAGAACCACGGTCGGGCTGGCACCGGATTCGTACTGGCTGCCGAACTCGGAAAGTGCTGCTGTGACGTCGCCACGCACCACATGCTCGAAGAGGTCCACGACGCGGGCGCGATCGGCGAGGCCGAGCATCGCACGTACCGTGTCCGCCCTGACGACTCCTCCACCATGGGCAATCGCCTGGTCGAGCAGCGACAGCCCGTCGCGTGCCGACCCCTCGGCCGCGCGTGCGATCATCGCCAGTGCTTCCTCGTCGGCGGTGATGCCTTCCTTGGCTGCAATCGTCGAAAAGAGGCCGACCAGATCGCTCGCACTGATGCGCCGCAGATCGAAACGCTGGCAGCGCGAGAGCACGGTGATCGGCACCTTGCGGATCTCGGTCGTCGCAAAGATGAACTTGACGTGTTCCGGCGGCTCTTCGAGCGTTTTCAGCAGGCCGTTGAAGGCCGCGGTCGAGAGCATATGCACTTCATCGATGATGTAGACTTTGTAGCGGGCCGAGACGGGGCGGTAGCGGACCTGCTCGATGATCTCGCGGATATCGTCGATGCCGGTGTGAGAAGCAGCATCCATCTCGATGACATCGACGTGGCGACCTTCCATGATCGCCTGGCAGTGTTCACCAGGCAATTTGAGGTCGATCGTCGGTTTGTCGATCTCTGCAGTCTTGTAGTTGAGCGCGCGCGCCAGGATACGGGCGGTCGTCGTCTTGCCGACGCCGCGGACGCCCGTCAGCATGTAGGCCTGCGCGATACGACCCGTCTCGAACGCGTTCGTGAGCGTTCGGACCATCGGCTCCTGGCCGACCATCAGGTCGGTGAAATCCTTGGGACGATACTTGCGGGCCAGGACTCTGTATCCTGCGGCACCGCCGTTTGCATGTGCTGCTGTCGGCTCGAAGTCGCTCATCGCTCCTGCCAGCGTTAGAGTCGTCCCGTTCGGGTCTCTCGACCCTGCAATCCTGCCGGCCTTGGGGAACGGAAGGTGGGAGGCTGGCACGGTGACCCGTGCCGGGCTCGTTAGGGCTGCTTCCTTCCGGACCTGACCCGGTTGGCGAGTGGCTCGTCCACCACCAACCTCCCGGGAGCACATATCGGCAATTACGGAAGCAAATGCAAGCCAAGCCACCAAAAAACTGCTATGTATGGAGAAACGCTGGAAAAGGAGGCATGCTTGGTCAAGTTCGAGCTCGATGAGAGACTGACGCGCGACAGCGAGCGCCTGACGCTGCTCGGCCTGTGCGATGTCCGGCTTATGCGCGACAGCCGTTGGCCTTGGCTGGTTCTCGTTCCGCAACGTCCGGATGTCAGCGAAGTCTTCGAACTCACGCCGCTTGACCAGGCAGTGCTGACCTTCGAGCAGAATCTGGTGGCGTCTGCGCTGAAGAAGGCGACGGGCGCCGTCAAAATCAACGTGGGCGCTCTTGGCAATATCGTTCGACAGCTTCATGTTCACGTCATCGCGCGCTTCGAAGGGGACGCGAACTGGCCTGGCCCCGTGTGGGGGCACGGCTCTGCCGTTCCCTATGAGGCCCAGCCTTGCGGTGAATTCAAACGGAAGTTCCTCGAAGCCCTTCAGTCATGAGCAAATCCATTTTCGATCTCGACACTCCGCATCCCGAAGCCAGCACACTTACCGCCTTTTCCAGGAACGGACTCGACCGTCGCAGCGAACACCGCGAAGAGGACTGCCTCGAGCAGGCGCTCGCCGTCGAAGGCGCCCATATTCTTGCATTCGCCGGGCCGAAGCTCATCCTCAAGCACGACGGGCAGGTTCTTGATCCGCTGTTCGCGCCCTATGAATTGCCGGAGCTGGATCCCGATTTCGACAACGCGATTCTGCTGGGATTCCAGCCCACGGGCGAGCCGCGGCTCGCGGTGCCTGTGCGAAGCGCCGCGGAGGAACTTGTCAATCATTACAAGGCCGCCGATGCTCGTTCGCTTTTTCGCGACGCGCTGGTCGGGGACGATCTGCAGGGCGAGGCGGCGCAGGCGCTCAGCCTTCTCCAGTGGAACCTGGACAACCGGTTCTGCGGCCGCTGCGGCAGTGCCATGGCGAGCAGAATCGGCGGGTATAAGCGGGTCTGCCAAACCTGTGACCACACAATCTTCCCTCGCACGGATCCGGTTGCGATCATGCTGGCGATCGACGAGACGCGCGACCTGTGCCTCCTCGGACGCAATCACCGCTTTCCGGACGGCATGTATTCTTGTCTGGCGGGCTTCGTGGAGCCGGGCGAAACGATCGAGAATGCGGTTCGTCGCGAAACTTACGAAGAGGCGGGAATCGAGATCGGCCGGGTGCGTTATCACGCTTCGCAGCCTTGGCCCATGCCGCATCAGATGATGATCGGGTGCTTTGCCGAGGCGCTGTCGAGTGACATCAGCCGCGATACCTTCGAGCTTGCCGACTGCCGGTGGTTCACGAGGAACGAAGTCGAGGAGATGATGGCGTCGCAAGCCGCCAACGGCTGGACGACGCCGATAGAAGGGACCATCGCCAATCGCCTGCTGCGCGACTGGCTGGACTGGCCCCATTGAGGTTCCGCCGAAGCAGCGGGAAACCGTGATTTCCGGGATCCAGCGGACCTAGAGCTTGCCCCGCATCGGGTGACCCTTGTAGACGCCGAGAATGCGGACTTTTTCCGAGAAGAAACGCAGTTCTTCCAGGGCTTGCATGACCGACGTGTCGTCCGGATGGCCTTCGATATCCGCATAGAATTGGGTGGCGACGAATTTGCCGCCGATCTGGTAGCTTTCCAACTTCGTCATGTTGATGCCGTTGGTCGCAAAGCCGCCGAGCGCCTTGTAGAGCGCGGCCGGAATGTTCCGGACGTTGAAGATGAAGGTGGTGACGATGAGCTCTTCAGGCGACGAACGCTTGGCAATGGTCTCGTCGCGTGACAGCACGACGAAGCGGGTAACGTTGTTCTCGGTATCCTCGACGTTCTCGGCAATGATTTCGAGGCCATAGAGATCGGCGGCAAGACGCGGTGCAAGAGCGGCCATGGATCGCTCGCCGGTTTCGGCGACCAGCTTTGCCGCACCGGCGGTATCGCCGGCGACGACCGGCTTCCAGCCACTGTTGCGGATGATCTTGCGGCATTGCCCAAGTGCATGGATATGGCTGTGGACCGTGAGGATCTCGTCCCTCGCGACGCCGGGAAGCACCATCAGCTGGAAGCGGATCGGCATGAAGTACTCGCCGACAATGTGCAGACGGGACTCTGGCAGCAAGTGATGAATGTCGGCTACGCGTCCAGCGATGGTATTTTCGATCGGGATCATTGCGAGATCGGCATCGCCATTTTCTACGGCGACGAAGGCGTCCTCGAATGTCGGACAGGGTAGTGGCGACATGTCGGGAAACATGTCTCGACAGGCCATGTCGGAATTCGCGCCGAAATCTCCCTGGAAGGCAATTTTGTTGGTCTTGGTTGTCATCGAAAGGGTCCGTTACTGGTTGTCTCTGGCGGCAAGGATCTGCCGCGCCTTTTCGAGGTCTGCAGGGGTATCGACGCCGAGCGGGATCGACTTGACGATCTCAACGTCGATTCGCATCCCGGCTTCGAGCGCGCGCAATTGCTCAAGTGATTCTCGTTTCTCAAGAGGTGAGGGCGGCAAAGCGACGAATTTCTCGAGCGCCGCCCGGCGATAGGCATAGAGGCCGATATGATGATAGAGCGGTCCGGTGCCGTGGGGAGCGGTCGCGCGGGTGAAGTAGAGCGCCCGAAGGCGACTTTCCGAAAGTGGCGAGCCGACGACCTTGACGACGTTCGGGTTGGTCTTTTCTTCCTCGTCCGTGATCTCGACCGTCAGGGTCGCGATGTCCGTCTGCTCGTCTTCCAGCGGTCGAAGGGCTGCACGGATCGTCTCGGCTTCGATCGTCGGCAGGTCGCCCTGAACATTTATGACTGTTTCTATCTGGCGATCGGGGTCGGCTTTGGCCAGCGCTTCATGGATGCGGTCCGAGCCCGAGGGGTGATCCGCCCGCGTCATGACGACCTCGAAGCCGGCCTTCTCGACAGCCTCGAAGGTACGGGGGTCGTCGACCGCCACGATTATCCGCCCGACGTCGGCCTCTCGCGCACGACGGGCCACCTGTACGATCATCGGTTGGCCACAGATGTCAGCGAGAGGCTTGCCGGGCAGGCGGGTCGAAGCCATGCGGGCCGGTATCAATACCAGTGTCTTCTCGAAAACGGGTTTGTTCATCGCCGGCCCTTCTAATCCCGCAGGAAAAGTGTCAAAAAGTCCCAATTCCGGGACCACAATCGTGTTGCAACTGTCAAGCAAAAGACATAGGTTCCGCCCGATTTCAAGATCGTCCGGTTCGTGACCGCCGGCTGCATGGGGAGCGTTTGCAGATGAACTCATATGTGAACATGGGCGTTGGAGCTCTGCTTGGTACCGTCTTCGTTCTGATGACGGTGTCCATCGCCTCTGAAGGCATCTTCCGCTCGGAGAAGCCGGAAAAGGAAGGCTATGCCATCGTTGCGGAAGGCGCTGCACAGCCCGAAGCCGGTGCCGAAACGGCCGCTGCAGCGGAAACTCCGATCGCGACCCTGCTTGCAACTGCTGATGCCGCCGCCGGAGAAAAGGTCTTCAAGAAGTGCACGAGCTGTCATGACGGTTCGAAGGGCGGGCCGAACAAGGTTGGTCCGAACCTCTACGGCGTCGTCGATCGCCCGGTCGCTTCGCACGAAGGCTTCGGCTATTCGGCCGCGATGAAGGACTTTTCGCAGGGCGGATCGACAACCTGGACCTATGAGAATCTGAACCATTTCATTACGGCTCCGAAGAAATTCGTTGCCGGCACGGCAATGGGTTTTGCCGGCCTGAAGAACGAAAAGGAACGTGCGGACCTGATTGCCTATCTGCGTACGTTGTCCGACGTACCGGCTCCTCTTCCGACGCCGACGAACTGATCAGCTTCTCGAGCGATCTCGTATAGGATGCCCGGCGTTTGCCGGGCATTTTTGTTTGTTCTGCCGAGCTTGGACCCGGCTTCGGGTTTCGTGGCAATCGTTCAGCTCAATAGCCACGCCCAGAAGGTAACGGTCGCCACACCGGCTGCCGTCGTGAGCGTGATCGTCGAGGCGGCGAGGCCGTGCCCGACACCGAAACGGTTGGCGATGAGCCACGCGTTAATGCCGGTTGGCACGGAGGATGTCAGCACCATCGCCATGGTCCATTCAGGGCCGAGGCCGAGCAGGTGACACGCGGTCCAGACGCAGGCCGGCATCAACAGGAGCTTCAGGGCCGAGATCGCGCCGGCGATGCGGAAATTTCCCGACACGCCGTATTTGTTGAGAGCCATGCCCAATGAGAGAAGCGCCGTGGGCGCAGCCATCGCTGCGATCTGGTTGACCACGTTGTCCAGGACGTCAGGGATCGGCAATCCGGAGACATGTGCGACGACACCGGCCGCAAGGCCGATCACCAGCGGGTTGCGGACAAGGTTGCCGGCGATTTGCCTGAGAATGGAGAGCAGGCCGCGTGAACTACCGCCGCCGATTTTTCGTTCGGCCTGCTCCATCAGCACCGTGCCGATGATCATCATGAGTGGCAGATGGACCGCCAGAAGAATGGAGAGTGCGACGATGCCGTCGCTGCCGACGATCCGGCTGACGAGGGGCAGGCCGATGAAGACGTTGTTTGCGAAGGCGGAAGAGACACCCGCCAAGACGCCAACGCGCGCGTCGCGCTCGAAAACCCGCGTTGCGACCAGATGGCCTACGGTCCATGTCACGCCGACGCCGGCGAAATAGGCGATCCAGAGCCGGAAGGGAGAGGCGCCGTGAAAGTCGGCTTCCGCGATCGTCCGGAAGAGAAGGACAGGGACTGCGACCTTGAAGACGAACTCTCCGAGCGAATCCCCGAGTTCGTCCTTGAGCAGTCCGGTTCTGACCAGGGCCCACCCGATCAGAATGAGGATGAAGATCGGCAGGACGTTCAGCGTGATTTCAGGCATTCGGGGAGATGCTCTCGAAAGGGCGGGACGGGGGAGACCTCACTCTAACGTTGCAGTTCCGCGACGACCAGTCGCAAGTCCGGAGCGGGTGCCTTTCCAGACGTTGATCCGCGAGCCTTGTGACATTGCCGCACCAACCGCCGAATTGCGACGCCGCCAGTACATCCGTGGCTGACGGCAATCCGGTGTCGGGAGGTGATAGCTCCCTCCGTTGATGCCCGGGGATCGGGAACTACACCCGGGCACGTAAGGAATGCTACCTGTCCGATATAACGTCCGTATGACGGCGTGAAATCGTCACGGGCCGGCCTTTGGCCTTTCCAACGACAGAAAAAACGCTATGACCTGCGACGGACACGTCTCAGAGGGGATACGCAATTCATGGTCAAGTTCGATGTGCTCACGGTGGGCAACGCCATTGTCGACATCATTTCCAGATGTGACGACAGCTTCCTGACGGAGAACGCGATTACCAAGGGCGCCATGAACCTGATCGACGCGGAACGTGCGGAGAAGCTCTACGGTCTGATGGGGCCGGCCGTGGAAGCGTCAGGTGGCAGCGCCGGCAATACCGCCGCGGGCATTGCTAATCTTGGAGGAAAGGCCGCCTATTTCGGGAAGGTGGCCGACGACCAGATCGGCAAGATCTTCATTCACGATATCCGCGCCCAGGGTGTGCACTATGAGACGCGGCCGAAGGGCTGCAATCCGCCGACGGCGCGCAGCATGATCTTCGTGACGAGTGACGGAGAGCGTTCGATGAACACGCATCTCGGCGCCTGCGTCGAGTTCGGGCCCGAGGATGTCGAGCCGGAGGTCGTCGCATCATCGAAGGTCACCTATTTCGAAGGATATCTGTGGGATCCGCCGCGTGCGAAGCAGGCCATCCTCGATTGCGCGCGTATTGCTCACGAGAACGGGCGCGAAATGTCGATGACGCTCTCAGACAGCTTCTGTGTTGATCGATATCGCGCCGAATTTCTCGATCTCATGCGCTCGGGAACGGTCGACATCGTCTTTTCGAACACGCAGGAAGTACTCGCACTTTACGAGACGGATGATTTCGACCTCGCGCTTGACCGGCTGGCCCGGGATTGCAAGCTGGCAGCCGTGACCATGAGCGAGAAGGGTGCCGTGGTCGTAAAGGGAGCGGAACGCATTCGTGTCGACGCGCTGCATATCGAGGAACTCGTCGACACCACCGGTGCAGGCGATCTCTTCGCTGCCGGTTTCCTCTATGGCTACACGCAGGGGCGTTCGCTCTATGACTGTGGACGTCTCGGTTGCTTTGCCGCTGGTGTGGTCATTCAGCAGATCGGCCCGCGTCCGCTGATTTCGCTCGAGCAGGCCGGCCGGGAACTCGGCCTTATTTGAAGGCTTCTCCAGGATAGGCGCCCCAAATCTCCGCCTGAGAAACCCAGCCTTCCACGCCGTTTGCTTCGGCATGGCACCAGTTGCCGGTGCACTCGTCCAGCGTCAGCACCACGCCCGGCTCCAGTTTCGCAACGACAGTCGCGGTCGGTAGTGAATCGCGCCGCAGGTTTACATAGACATTGTCGCCACGCATCCACGGGGCGGCGATTGCCGTTCGCTCGCCTGAAAGCAACGACTGGTTCACCCAGCCTTCGGTCCCGTCGGCGTCACGGATGCGTCGCCAGTTGTCGTATTCCTGGATAATTTCGACTGGCAGTCCGGACTTGAGATAAAGCCAGGAGACCGCGTAGTCGGTGCTCGGCCCGATGCGCATGTTGACACGCTTGGCCTTGAGGCTGACGAAACGTGGAAGGGGCAGGCCGCTCAGGCCTTTCGATACCTGGGCTCCGGCGACGGCAGGAGCTGCGACGGTCACTGCGAGGACCAGACTTGTCGCGAGACCGATTCGAAGCACAAGTTCACGCATGATCTTTCCATAATCCAACGAGGTCAGGGCCCCTTCCGGCAGGCTTGCGCCGCTGCGGCGGCTCTGCGACGAAAACCCAAGTCCGTCGTTGAGAGTTTTGTTTGTCTTCGCCCGCGGGTTTGGTAGAAATTGCCCTGAATGGTGGGATTATCATCGCACTTGGTTAATGACCTCTGAACAAGGTATCGAACGTTCCCATGACGAATAAGAAAAGACCGAAGGTTTACATAACTCGGAAACTGCCCGACGCCGTGGAAACCCGGATGCGTGAACTCTTCGATGCCGAGCTCAACATAGACGATAGCCCCCGCAGCCAGCCCGAACTGGTGGCGGCGATGCAGACGGCGGATGTCCTCGTGCCGACCGTCACCGACCGGATCGACGCGGCTCTTATCGAACAGGCCGGCCCGCAGATGAAGCTGATCGCGAGCTTCTCGAACGGTATCGACCATATCGACGTCGACGCTGCGGCACGCAGGGGCATCACAGTCACCAATACGCCGAACGTATTGACCGAGGACACCGCGGACATGACCATGGCGCTCATTCTGGCCGTGCCGCGCAGGCTTGTCGAAGGGGCTCGCATCCTGATCGAAAATCCCGGCGGGTGGGCGGGATGGTCGCCGACCTGGATGCTTGGACGCCGGATATGGGGCAAGCGGATCGGCATTATTGGCATGGGGCGTATCGGCACCGCTGTCGCCCGGCGTGCCAAGGCCTTCGGCCTGTCGATCCATTATCACAACCGCAAGCGCGTAAACCCGGCGACCGAAGAGGCTCTTGAGGCCACCTACTGGGACAGTCTCGACCAGATGCTTGCCCGGGTGGATATCGTGTCGGTCAACTGCCCCTCGACGCCCGCCACCTTCCATCTCCTGTCTGCGCGCCGGCTCGCGTTGATGCAGCCGACCAGCTACATCGTCAACACCGCTCGCGGCGACATCATTGATGAAGCGGCACTGATCCAGTGCCTGCGCGAGGGCAAGATCGCTGGTGCCGGCCTCGACGTTTTCGAAAACGAACCGGCGATCAATCCGAAGCTGGTGAAGCTCGCAGCGGAGGGCAAGGTTGTGCTGCTCCCGCATACGGGATCCGCGACTATCGAAGGCCGTATCGACATGGGCGATAAGGTCATCATCAACATTCGCACCTTCTTCGACGGGCACCGGCCACCGAACCGGGTGCTGCCGGGGCGCGGGTAAGAGGGCTACGAGATCATCTTGCGCATCTCGAAAGAGGTCGTGCGGTCGAAGCCCGGATGCCGGTTCTCGGCCGTCCTGACAAAACCGAAGTCTGCGAAATAGTTCTGGTTGTGGGTGAGTTCGACCCGCACCTCCAGCCGCAAGGTGTGGAAACCTGCAGTATGCGCGATCTCTTCGGCCAGCCGGATAAGGCGGATTCCGATGCCTTTGCCTTGCATGGAGGTCAAAACGGCGAGCTTTCCGACGTACAGCGTGTCTGGCGGCTCCGGCCGCAGGAAGATGCAGCCGACGATGTGGGCGCCCTCAAGAGCCACATAGGCCATCTCGCTCCTGCTCTTTTCCCGCAAAATCTGCGCGGTCAGGCGTGCCGCGGATGAGGGCGGATCAATGACGCCTTCCATGTAGGCAAAGGCCGAGATGATGACGTTCAGCAGTTCGTCATACCGCTCGAAATGACCGTCCACTCGCGCGATCTCGATTGCCATTGCCGCCGATCCCCATCCGAACCCGATCAGACGCCCGATCCCGCACGACGCTTGTAGCGGACCGTGTCGAAGCGCCCGGAGAGCGCATCATACAGCAGAAGCCTGCCGATGAGCGGTTCGCCTATTCCGGTGATGAGCTTGATCGCTTCCATGGACATGAGTGTGCCGATGACACCGGTGAGGGCACCAATGATTCCGGCCTCGGCGCACGATGGGATAAGGCCGGGTGGCGGTGCGGAGGGAAAGAGATCGCGGTAGGTCGGATTGGCAAGACCGTCAGGACCCGCTTCGTAAGGTTTCAGCACGGTCAGGGATCCGTCAAAGCGTCCGACCGCTCCGGTGACCAGCGGCACGCGCGCGCGTTCGGCCGCATCGGCGGCCGCGTAGCGCGTGTCGAAATTGTCGGAGCCGTCGATCAGAAGGTCGAAGCCTCCAAGGTGACGCTCTGCCATTTCAGCAGAAAATCGCTCCTCATAGGAAAGGACCGTCACATGTGGATTGAGCCGGGCAATCGCATCTGCGGCGCTCCGGGTCTTCATTTCACCGATGGTCCCGCTATCGTGAATCACCTGCCGTTGCAGGTTCGACAGAGAAACGTGGTCATCGTCGACGATACCGATCGTGCCGACACCGGCTGCCGCCAGATACTGGAGGACGGGTGAGCCGAGTCCGCCGGCACCAATCACCATCACGCGGGCTTGCTTGAGCCTCTGTTGCCCGGCGCCGCCCACTTCGGACAGCAGGATGTGGCGCTTGTAGCGGGATATCTCTTCGGGGGTCAGTGCTTCCATGCGTGGATGATGGCACGCTTTGTCCGGCGGAGAAAGTATCCCGGTCAGACGCTGAGGTGGCCGTCGCTGACGGTGACAAACCGGGCCCGGTCACCAAGCGCGGAAAACATCGACTTGTCCGTTCCCGTCATGAATGCCTGACCGCCGAGTGCATCGATACGGTCGAACAGTGCGGCGCGCCGGCCCTCATCGAGATGGGCGGCGATTTCGTCAAGGAGGAGGACCGGTGCGTGACCGGTCATATTGGCCACGAGCAGTGCATGGGCCAACACCAGACCGACCAGCAGCGCCTTCTGTTCGCCTGTCGAGCAACGTTCGGCCTCCATGTCCTTCTCGCGGTGACGCACGAGAAGATCGCTGCGGTGAGGACCGTCGAGCGTTCGACCAGCGGCCGCATCGCGGTAGCGCCCCTCCTCCAGCATTGCCGCATAACGGTCTTCGAGATCGATCGCCGGAGCGACAAGTTCACCGTCCATGAAGCCGGAGAGCTCAAGGCTGGCGGAGGGAAAGGCGGAGGAGAGAACCTGGGCGTCGACGAGAGTCATGAGCAGGCCCAGCATTTCCTGACGCGCGAGCGCCATGGCCACCCCAAGGGATGCCATTTGCCGCTCGACACCACCGAGCCAGGCAGGGTCGAAGCGGCCCTCCGCGAGGAGCCGGTTACGTCCGCGCATCGCCCGCTCGAAGTCGCTCGCACGCCTGCCATGGGCAGGATCGAGCGACAGGACGAGGCGGTCGAGAAAACGCCGGCGATCGGCCGAAGGACCGGTGAAGAGACCGTCCATTGCGGGTGTCAGCCAGAGCACGCGGAGATGATCGGTGAGTTCATCGACGGTTTTTGCGACTGTGCCGTTGATGCGCAGGCGTCGCCCCAGAGCGTCGTCTCCGCCGTCTGTGCCGGTGCCGATCTCGACGTCCCCCTCCATTCCCTCGAGGTCGGCGAAGACTGAAAACCCGCCGGCTGCGCCAACGCGTGCGACATCTGCCAGAGTGGCGCGGCGAAGCCCCCGTCCGGGTGAAAGAAAGGACACCGCTTCCATGAGGTTGGTCTTGCCGGCCCCGTTTTCGCCGGTGAGGACGACGTGTCGGCTGTCGAGCGACAGCGACACCCGCGTATAGTTGCGGAAGTCGGTAAGCTTCAGCTCGCGGAGAAAGACTCGATGCGTCATTGTAACCGGATTCAGTGTTCCCCTCGACCTAGGCCGAATGCCCGATGAAGGCAAGGACAAGCCTGGATTTTCTGCCCTTTGCGCGCGGGGGAGACGCGCGACGATCTGCCGGTGGCGGTGCAGTTCCCGTCCGATATATTATCGAAACGAGATGAATGTTCAGCCCAAAGACCTGAAAGCGCAGCCGATGATGCCCGATCGTGACGAACTGACACCCGAGGAGGCGCGCCGGGACCACTGGGAAATGCTGCGCTTCCTCGCATTCAATGCCGGCTTTGGCGCCCTTCTGGGGGCAGGTGTGACTGCTCTATTGATATGGCTCGACATCGGCGGGCTTGGCACACGGATCGTTCACGCGCAGAATCCGGTCCTGCCGGCAATCCTCATCGGCGCCCCTTTGGCGTTGACCTTTGCCGCAGCCGTGACCGCGTCAGCGATCATGCTGATGCCATACAAGAAGAAGAAACAGCGTTAGTTCGAGCCGGAGGAATTGACTCGCGCCCCCGGTTTTCCGCATGAACGCACCAGATTAACCCGAGGCGGAGAGTGCCATGCCTGACGAAGAAAACCGCGTTACGCGCCTCGAAGAGATGCTTGCCCATCAGGGACGGGTGATCGAGGAGCTTTCGGAGCAGCTCGCCAGCCAGTGGAAGGTCGTCGAACAGACCCGTGCCAAGCTCGACAGACTGACGGAACGCTTTCTGGTCCTGGAGGAGCAGTCACTCGACGCGCCGGCGATCACGAAGCCGCCGCATTACTGATCGCTGACGAGCTATCTCCGAGCTCGGATGCCGTCCAGAATGATCTTCACGGCCTCCGCTGCCTCTTCTTCTGATATTTCCAGGCGGTTGGTCAGCAGCCTTATCCATGCAAAGCCCGAGAGCATTTCTGCCGCGAGCTCCGGATTCACCCCGGGCCTGACATCTTCGCGCGCCTGAGCCGCCCGGATTTGGCTCCCCAGATGCTTGCGGCGCTCGGCCAGATAGGCCGCCAGCGCCTCGCATGCGGCCTGATCGGTCTGTGCTTCGGCGATCACGGAACGGAAGATGGCGCCACTGCCACCCCGGCGCCAGAAGGCGAGTAATTCCATCAAGAACCGGGTAAGGTCGCGTTGCAGGTCACCTGTATCGCCGTGCAGATGGGGGTTCTTCTGACGGTGATAGGCGTCAAGGAGGAGTGCCGCCTTGTTCGGCCACCACCGATAGATCGTCGGCTTACCCGCCTTTGCGCGCTTGGCGACCGCCTCGATCGAGAATGAGCCGGGTCCGCGTTCTGCAAGGATCTCCGTCGCGGCCTGAAGGATTGCCTCCTGGCTCGCCGGGTTGCGTTGTGCGCCGATTGAGGTGCGGCGTTGGCTGGGATCTTGATCGTCGTTCATCGCTGTAGCCATTTCGAATGCCCGACGATAGCACAAAATAGCACTTGAACGAAACGGCTCGTTTCTATATAGAACGAAACGTTCCGTTCACATGGAGTTTTCTCATGGCTCGTACAAATTTCGCCCATGCCGGCAGTGTGCCCGTCCCATCGAAGTTCCGCCTCGCGGTGATCATGCTGGCTGCCGTCTATCCGTTCGTCACGGCCTTGCTCTACATTGTATTGCCGCTGACGGAGAGCTGGCCTCTCTGGCAACGTACGCTGGTGATCGCACCGGTGATGGTCTTCTCGATCATCTATGGTATTGCGCCGACGATTCAGCGGCACTTCGGTTGGTTTGTCGCCCGGTTGCCGCGCCATACCTGACTGACCAATGGTCAAGAACAAAAAGGCCGGGAGAACGCATCCCCCGGCCTTTCCAATGTCTGCATATCTTTCGTGCTCAGTCGCTGAGCGTATCGAAGAAATCCTTCATCCGGGCAAAGAAGCCGCTGGACTGCGGATTGTTTTCCTTCGACGATATCTGTTCGAACTCCTGCAAAAGCTCGCGCTGGCGCTTGGTGAGCTTTTGCGGCGTCTCGATCTGGATCTGGATGTAGAGATCACCTGTCTGGGATGATCTCAGCACCGGCATTCCTTTCGCCTTCAGGCGGAACTGCTTGCCGGCCTGCGTGCCTTCTGGAACCGTCACGCGCGATTTCGTTCCGTCGAGTGTCACTACGTCGAACGTGCCGCCGAGTGCGGCGGTCGTCATTGAGATCGGGACCGAGCAGTAGAGATCGGCACCGTCGCGCTGGAAGAATTCGTGCGGCTTGACGGAAAGGAAGATATAGAGGTCTCCCGCAGGGCCGCCACGCAGTCCCGCCTCGCCCTCGCCCTGCAGGCGAATACGCGTTCCGTCCTCAATGCCGGCAGGTATGTTGACGGAGAGCGAGCGCTCTTCGGTAACCCTGCCCTGTCCGTGGCATTTGGTGCAAGGGTCGGAGATCGTCTGACCGCGACCGTGACAAGTCGGGCAGGTCCGCTCGATGGAGAAGAACCCTTGGGCCGCTCGAATCCGGCCGCTGCCCTGACAGGTGGCACAGGTTGTCGGCTTCGTTCCCGGCTTGGCTCCGGTCCCCGTGCAGACGTCACAGGTGATCGAGGTCGGTACACGGATTTGGGCAGTCTTGCCGGTGAACGCTTCCTCGAGGGTAATTTCCATGTTGTAGCGGAGATCGGCACCGCGTTCACGGCCGCCGCTGGAACGGGCACGTCCGCCACGTCCGCCACCCATCATCTCGCCGAAGATGTCTTCGAAAATGTCGGAGAAGCCCCCGCCGGCAAAGCCGCCGCCCTGGAAGCCTCCGGCGCCCATGCCACCCTGCTCGAAGGCAGCGTGGCCGAAACGATCGTAAGCCGCGCGCTTTTGCGGGTCCTTCAGTGTCTCGTAGGCTTCGTTGATTTCCTTGAATTTCCGCTCGGCGTCCTGGTCCTCCGGATTCTTGTCCGGATGATACTTCATCGCCAGCTTGCGAAAGGCACTCTTCAGTTCCTTCTCGTCTGCGGTGCGGCTAACCCCGAGGGTCTCGTAGTAGTCTGCTTTTGCCATGGTCTTACAAAGCTCTCAAGGCCTTCTCCACACTCGTGTGGCTACCGGTATTCCTTCGTATCAGCTTCTCGCAGGTCCGCATATCCTGACGGAAATCCGTCGCCGCGGACACGGCGTCCTGAAAAAGGATACGCTGGGCTTCTCCCTTATTGGCGAGCCCCTCGGCGGCTGAGACGGCGGCAAACGCCAGCGAGTGCGCAGCCATGTCGCAGGCGGTGGTTTCCTGCCCTCCCTCGCGGCGTTTCAGGGCCGCTTCGATAAGCTGGCCCAGTTCGCCGGCGGTTTTTGCCAGCGTATCGCTGTCACGCCGGCCGAGCGCCCGCACCACGACCGATTCCGCGGAACTCACCTTGCGAAAGACGTCTTCCGGGCGGGTGGCGGTCTCGGCGCTTGCGGCTGCGGCCGTCGCGCAAAAGATCAACGTAAATGCGGCTGGCCCGAAGGCCAGCCCCTGAAGTGTCCGACGCGTCTTCGTCCCGCGCATCAGGCGGACTTCTTCGCGTCTTCGTCCTTGACTTCCTCGTAGTCGGCGTCGACGACATCGTCATCGCTCTTCGCGGATTCTCCACCCTCGCCGGCTTCCGCCTGCTGGGCTTCGTAGATCGCCTGACCGAGCTTCATGGAGACTTCCATGAGCGACTGGGTCTTGGCCTGGATGTCGTCGGCGTCCGGCTCGGAAGCCTCGATGGAGGTCTTGAGGGCGGCGATGGCGTCCTCAATGGCCTTGCGGTCGCTCTCCGAAACCTTGTCGCCATACTCCTTCAGCGACTTCTCCGTGGAGTGAACCAGGCTTTCGGCATGGTTCTTGGCTTCGACGGCCGCACGACGCTTCTTGTCGTCTTCGGCATGAGCCTCGGCATCCTTCACCATTTTCTCGATGTCGGCATCGGAAAGACCACCGGAGGCCTGGATACGGATCTGCTGTTCCTTGCCGGTACCCTTGTCCTTTGCAGAAACCTGCACGATGCCGTTGGCGTCGATGTCGAAGGTGACTTCGATCTGCGGAACGCCGCGGGGTGCCGGCGGCAGGCCGACGAGGTCGAACTGGCCGAGCAGCTTGTTGTCCGCCGCCATTTCGCGCTCACCCTGCGAAACCCGAATGGTTACTGCCTGCTGATTGTCTTCAGCAGTCGAGAAGACCTGACTCTTCTTCGTCGGGATCGTCGTATTGCGGTCGATCAGACGGGTGAAGACGCCGCCGAGCGTTTCGATGCCGAGTGACAGCGGGGTCACGTCGAGAAGCAGGACGTCCTTGACGTCACCCTGCAGGACACCCGCCTGGATGGCGGCGCCCATGGCTACCACTTCGTCCGGGTTGACACCCTTGTGCGGTTCCTTGCCGAACAGCTGCTTTACCGTTTCCTGCACCTTCGGCATACGGCTCATGCCACCGACGAGGACAACTTCATCGATTTCGCTGGCGGAAACGCCAGCGTCCTTCAAAGCTGCCTTGCAGGGCGCGACGGTCCGCTGGACGAGATCGTCAACGAGGCTTTCGAACTTGGCGCGGGTGAGCTTCATGGTCAGGTGCTTCGGACCGGAAGCGTCCGCCGTGATGAACGGCAGGTTGATTTCGGTCTGCTGCGCCGAGGAGAGCTCGATCTTCGCCTTTTCGGCAGCTTCCTTCAGACGCTGCAGAGCAAGCTTGTCGTTCTTCAGGTCGATGCCGTTGTCTTTCTTGAACTCGTTGGCGAGGTATTCGACGAGACGCATGTCGAAGTCTTCACCGCCGAGGAAGGTGTCGCCGTTGGTCGACTTCACTTCGAAG
Source organism: Ciceribacter thiooxidans (assembly GCF_014126615.1). Taxonomy (NCBI): domain Bacteria; kingdom Pseudomonadati; phylum Pseudomonadota; class Alphaproteobacteria; order Hyphomicrobiales; family Rhizobiaceae; genus Ciceribacter; species Ciceribacter thiooxidans. The sequence goes on along the minus strand of NZ_CP059896.1, from coordinate 3,386,474 downwards.
ACGCCATCGCCGATTTCCAGGATCGAAATATCGAAGGTACCGCCGCCAAGGTCGTAGACGGCAATTGTCTTGCCTTCCCTCTTGTCGAGGCCATAGGCCAATGCGGCCGCCGTCGGCTCGTTGATGATGCGCAGGACTTCGAGACCCGCGATACGGCCGGCATCCTTGGTTGCCTGGCGCTGGGCGTCGTTGAAGTAGGCGGGAACGGTGATGACGGCCTTCTCGACCTTTTCGCCGAGATAGGATTCGGCCGTTTCCTTCATCTTCTGAAGGACCATGGCGGAGATCTGGGACGGGGAATAGCCCTTACCGTTCGCCTCGACCCAGGCGTCGCCGTTGTCACCCTTGACGATGTGGAAGGGAACGAGACCCTTGTCTTTCTCGACGGTCGGATCCTCGTAGCGGCGGCCGATCAGTCGCTTCACCGCAAAGAGCGTGTTGCTTGGGTTGGTCACGGCCTGGCGCTTGGCCGGCTGACCTACCAGACGCTCGCCATCATCGGTAAACGCCACCATGGACGGCGTGGTGCGCGCGCCTTCGGAATTCTCGATAACTTTGGCGTCTTTCCCGTCCATGACGGCGACGCAGGAATTGGTCGTTCCAAGGTCGATACCGATTACTTTTGCCATGTCATTCTCTCCTTGAAGCAAGCTGTCGGAACCCCGAACAGGCATTCCCCTGACAGCCCCTCGACGTGGATGGTCCTGGTTGCGCAGTCTTAGCTGCGGTTATGTCGCGTATATAAGAAGCGGTTTTTCTGACTGCAAGGCTCCAAATCCGCTGTAATCCAGTAAAAAGAGCAGATTGGCGGCATTCCGGAAGGGCGGTTTGGCTCGCGCAGGAGACGCTCGATGCCCGGTTCCCGTGCCGCGATGCGCCTTGCCGTTCATTGTCCCGTAATGATGTCGAGAAGTGTCGTTCGCCGCGTGGCCTGCGCGGGCGTTGCATTTCGGTCTCCCACTTCGCCGGGCGGAATAGGCACCTGTGACATTCGCGGCGCATGGCCACCTGTTGCGGCGGGCGCAACGGGGGGTGCGGGAGCGGCAGGATAGCGTCCCTCGGCGGGTGAGAAGACTTCTGAAATGATCGAGCCGATGGAAAGCTGTTCCGGCTGCTGTTGCATGTCTTGCCGATCGTAGGGTACCCCGCCGAGCGGCGTTGGCGTCAGGCCCGAATGAGCGGCCGTCATGAAGTCGTGCCAAGCCTTTGCCGGCAGACCTCCACCCGTCACCTTTCTCATCGAGGTGCCGTCGTCGTTTCCGAACCAGACGCCCGTTGTCAGATTACTGGTATAGCCGACGAAAAGCGCGTCGCGGAAGGACTGCGTGGTACCGGTCTTGCCGGCGGCCTGCCAGCCCTTCAGGCGGGCATTCTTGCCGGTGCCGCCTTCGATGACCTGCGTCAGCATCATGTTCATGGCCGCGACGATCTGCTCGCTGAGCACCTGCGGCGGATTGGCATAGTCGTTTTCATAGAGGATCTTGCCGTCGGGGGTCGTAATGCGGCGAACCACGTGCGGGGTTGCCTTGTAGCCGCCGTTCATGAAGGGGGCATAGGCTGACGTAAGTTCGAGCAGCGACACTTCCGACGTTCCGAGGGCGATCGACGCGTTCGCCTGCAACTCGGATTCGATGCCGAGGCGGTGGGCGACCTTGACCACGTGTTCGGGGCCTACCTCCATGACCAGCTCGGCGGCGATGGTGTTCAGGGAGTTGGCGAGCGCGGAAGTCAACGTGACCGGACCGCGATACTTCTGGTCGTAATTCTCCGGTGTCCACTTGCCGATCCTGATGGGTGCGTCGTTGCGGACCGATTCCGGCCGCAGTCCGATTTCAAGGGCGGAGACATAAACGAACGGCTTGAAAGCTGACCCCGGCTGCCGCTTCGCCTTGGCCGCGCGGTTGAACTGGCTCTCGGCATAGTCCCTGCCGCCGACGAGCGCGCGTATTGCTCCGGTACCGTCGATGGAGACGAGGGCTGCCTGGGAAGCCTTTGACTTTTCGCCGTCACGACTGAGAGTGTCGATGAGTGCTGCTTCCGCCTTCTTCTCGAGCGACATGTCGATCGTGGTCTCGACGACGAGGTCGTCCTCTACCGTTCCAATCAAGGCGCGCACGTCATCCATCACCATATCGGCTACGTACTGACCAGCACCCGACCAGTAACGCTTTGCGCGGGCGGGCGGCTGCGACATGGCCGTCTTGATCTCGTCGTCGGTGATAAAGCCGGCGTCGCGCATCGCGCCGAGAACGACCTGGGCGCGAGCCTCGGCGGCCTCCGGGTCGCGTGCCGGCGAGAGGCGGGACGGAGCCTTCAGCAATCCTGCCAGCAGCGCAGCCTCGCCAAGGTTCACGTCGCGTGCCGATTTGTTGAAATACCGCCGCGATGCCGCTTCCACACCGTATGCATTCGAGCCGAAGTAGACCCGGTTCAGGTACATCGCGAGGATCTGGTCCTTGGTGTACGTGTGCTCGAGCCAGAAGGCGAGCAGCACTTCCTGCACCTTCCGCTCGATCGTCCGTTCCGGGGAGAGGAAAAGGTTCTTCGCAAGCTGCTGCGTCAGCGTGGACCCACCCTGTGTCCCGCGTCCGGGCAGCGCATTGTTTATGAGGGCTCGTACGAGCCCGAAGGGGTCAACGCCGAAATGGGAGTAGAAGCGACGATCTTCGATCGCGATCACCGCCTGCGGAATGTAGGGCGACATATCCTCGAGCGCGAGCGCTTCTCCGCCGGTAATCCCTCGGTTTGCGATCACCTCTCCCTCGACGGAGACGATCTTGACGTTGGGGGGACGTTCAGGGATCGACCATGTGCTGGCGCTCGGCATCCGTGCGCCGTAGTAGGCGACAATCCCGGCCAGGCCGATGCCGCCCCATAGCCCGAGTACGATCGACCAGTAAACCATCCTGCGCAGAAAGCCGCCCAGGCCTCCTTCGCTTCGGCGCTTCTGACGGGAGCGGGAGGGCTTGCCAGATTTCGGTTTGCCGCCGCCTTTGACGGCGGGCGATCCGCGTGCGACGCGATCACCAGCCGACAGGCGAAAGTCATCGCCGCCGCGCCTTTCCTCAAAGGTCGGCTCAACGCGCTCGTTCGCTTTTCCTCGTCCTGCCATTCGCTGCCGGTGGTGCTCCTGGTGTTGGCGCCGCCTTCCGTCCGGGCGTCGTGGTGGCCTTGTTGAGGTAATCGGCACCTCTTGCGATCGCGGCCGCCTTGAACCTTAAATGCGGCGATTTAAGGCGAAGTTAAAGAATGGGCGACGAGAATCACTATGCCTTTCAAAGGGCTAGTTGCTTCGGAGGACGCGTCGGTCACTGGCAGAGATCGGCCCATTCCGCATCTGTCAGTGCAACCAGCCTCTGCGTAGCGATTCGGACGGCGGCGTTGGTCGCACCAGCCGCGGGGACAACTTCATCAAAGGCCTGAAGAGAAACGTCGCAAAAGATCTTGATCGGTGACGGCAGTCCGAAGGGGCAGACCCCGCCGACCGGATGAGAGGTGGTCGCCAGCACCTCCTCGGCGTCCAGCATCCGCGGCTTGACGCCGAAGCGGTCCTTGAACTTGCGATTGTCCAAACGTTTCGTGCCCGCAGCGACCACGAGCACGGGCTCGGTGCCGATCCGCAGACAGATCGTCTTGGCAATCTGGTCGGGTTCCACGCCGTGCGCCTCAGCGGCGAGCGCGACGGTTGCCGAGCTCGCTTCCGTTTCGATGACGGTAATCTCGGGAGCGTGGCGGCTTAAGAAGTCTTTGACGGATTGAAGGCTCATTGCAGTTTCCAGAACAATCTACGTGACATCAATAGAGCTTACGCGGTGTCGAGCATTAGGATCGCCGTGTTAACCTCATGTTAACCTTGAAGCGACAGCATTGGGGTCATGAAGCCGCGTGGCGCAAGATGATTGCGCCGTAAGCCGAGGCATCGCCCATTCCCGGTCCTGACCACGGATGTACTGGCAGGACCGGAAAATGGAGGGAAAGGTCGGGTTATCCCGGCCTTTTGCTTTTCCGGCTACCTAGCACCTTTCGCCAGCGCATCCAGAATACGGATCCACGAACGGATGCCCTTATGGAAGGACTTCAAATCGTATTTTTCGTTGGGCGAGTGGATACGGTCATCGGTAAGCCCATAGCCGACGAGTAGGGAGTCCATTCCGAGCATTTTCTGGAAGTCGCCGACGATAGGGATCGAGCCGCCCATGCCGATGACGACAGCCGGCTTCGGCCACTCGTCCGAAAGCGCATTCTTCGCCTTCGTCAGCACCGGCGAATCGTAAGAGAGCTGAATGGCCGGCGAACCGCCATGTTCATGGAACTCGACCGCGCAGTCTGCAGGAATCCTGGAGCGAACATAGGCGCGGAAGCTTTCGCGGATCTTTGCTGGATCCTGTTCCCCGACCAGCCGGAAGGAGACCTTGGCCGAGGCTTTGGCCGCGATCACGGTCTTGAAACCTTCGCCGGTGTAGCCACCGGTGATTCCGTTGATTTCGGTTGTCGGACGCGCCCAGGTGAGCTCCAGGACAGAACGTCCTTTCTCGCCTGCCGGGACCGATAGCCCGACCTGGCCGAGGAAGTTTTCGGCAGTGCGTCCGAGGGTTTCCCACGAAGCCTTGATGTTGGCGGGCGTTTCTTCGACGCCTTCGTAGAAGCCGGGCAACGTCACCCGTCCCGTTTCATCGTGGAGGCCGGCGAGGATACCGACGAGGATGTGGATCGGGTTTGCCGCGGCTCCCCCGAAGAGGCCGGAATGAAGGTCCCGGTCGGCGGCGGAAATAACGATCTCCTCTCCGACCAATCCGCGAAGCGCCGCCGCGATCGCCGGCGTTTCACCGTCCCACATGCTGGTGTCGCAAACGAGTGCGAAGTCGGCCTTCAGTTCCTCGGCGTTTGCGGCGAGGAACGGTTTCAGCGAGGGAGATCCCGATTCTTCTTCGCCCTCGAAGAGAATCGTGATGCGGAGCGGGAGCGTCCCGTTGATCTCCTTGTAGGCTCGGCATGCCTCCACAAAGGTCAGCAACTGCCCCTTGTCGTCCGACGTACCACGGCCGGTGATCACCTTGCGACCGGCTTCGATCTCCTTGATCGCCGGTTCGAAAGGATCGTTTTCCCAAAGGTCGAGCGGGTCGACGGGCTGGACGTCGTAGTGTCCATAGAAGAGTGCGTGCGGTGCTTCCGGCGACCCTGCCGCGTGATGCGCCACCACCATCGGATGGCCGGGCGTGTCCCGGACCGAGGCCTCGAAGCCGAGGGCTGTCAGTTCGCGCACCAGCCATTCCGCCGCCTTGCGGCAATCCGCTTTGTAGGCGGGATCGGTCGAAATCGATTTGATTCTGACGAGATCGAAAAGCCTGTCGAGGCTCTGGGGAAGCGCCTTGTCGGCGCAGTCGAGTACGGCGGAAATGTCGCTCATCATCCTGTCCTGTCGTTTGAATCGCGCGGACGATAGCCGAATCCGGATCGGGTGACGAGGCTGCGAAGAGACAAATTGGTGTGCAGAATGATGATCATCGGCAAAAGCAAAGCCGCCGTGGCTTGGAGGAGGGGCCACGGCGGCTTCGCCGAAAAGCTGGGACAAAGGCCCGGAGAGGGGGATAAGGCCTTTGCCCAAGTCTGAAGCGGCGGGGGACGGGCCTCTTTCAGACTACGGCGTGATCAGTCGCCGATGAACAAGAGATGAGAGGCCGAATGCGGCTTTTCAAGGGAATGCTGGATTACAAATTTGTAAGATTCTCAGGAAGGCCGTTCGGGCTTGCGCCGCCTATAGAGAAGGAACCCGATCTCGATCGTGGCCAACATGCTCATCGCGACCACAAAGCCACGCAAGGTGGCGTCCAGCGGCGCGTCCGGCCTGAAACTGACGAAAGCAATCAGGGCCCCGAACAAGACGGCGTTCAGGAGCTTGAATTCGATCCACGTCGCCAGGCTGCGTGTCGCGTCATGCTGTTCGGGAAAACGGGCACGAAGTCCTTCCAGTGACAGCAGGTACATTCCACTGCCGAGAAACTTCAGGAAGATGAGCGATGCAGAGTCTTCCTGCATCCACGATGTGCCTGCCATCAGCAACGTGAACAGGCCATAGAAGATGTAGGCCCTTATAATCTGGTTCATCGTCTTTCCCTCGGAATGCGGCGGCCTGCCGCCGATCCAGAATAGGCGAGGTTCAACAAACTGCAATGGACCTTTGCGGCCCCGCAGGCTATCCATGCGTCTATGAAAAAGGGCGATCATCTTTTCCTCGTTGACGGTTCGGGCTTCATCTTCAGGGCGTTCCACGCCCTGCCGCCGCTCACCCGAAAATCGGACGGCCTGCCGGTGGGCGCAGTCGCCGGCTTCTGCAACATGCTCTGGAAGCTGCTGACGGACGCGCGAGATACATCCGTCGGCGTGACGCCGACCCATTTCGCCGTTGTCTTCGACTATTCCTCCAAGACGTTCCGCAAGGAGCTCTACGACGCTTACAAGGCGAACCGCTCGGCGCCGCCGGAGGAATTGGTGCCGCAGTTCGGATTGATTCGCGAGGCGACCCGTGCCTTCAACCTTCCCTGCATCGAGAAGGAAGGTTTCGAGGCTGACGACATCATCGCGACCTATTCGCGTCAGGCCGAGGCCGTCGGTGCCGACGTCACGATCATCTCTTCCGACAAGGATCTGATGCAGCTTGTGACGCCCAACGTCCACATGTACGACAGCATGAAGGACAAGCAGATCGGTATTCCGGACGTCATCGAGAAATGGGGCGTGCCGCCTGAGAAGATGATCGATCTGCAGGCGCTGACCGGCGATTCGACGGACAATGTTCCCGGCATTCCCGGAATCGGGCCGAAGACCGCCGCCCAGCTGCTCGACGAGTATGGCAACCTCGACGCGCTGCTTGCACGCGCGGATGAGATCAAGCAGGTCAAGCGGCGCGAGAACATCGTCGCAAACGCTGATCTGGCGCGGCTTTCGCGCACGCTCGTCACTCTTCGCACCGACGTGTCTCTTGATGTACCGCTGGACCAATTGGTGCTCGAAAACCAGAACGGCCCTCTGCTCATAGGCTTTCTCAAGACGATGGAGTTCAATACCCTGACCCGTCGCGTGGCGGAGGCTTGCGGCTGCGATGCAAGCGCGATCGAGCCGGCGCCGGTGAAGATCGAGTGGGGTCCGGCTGCTCACGGACCGGATCTCGAAATCGGCGAACTGCAGGCTGAGGACGGAGCGGCGACTGTTGCTTCCCCCGTCGCTGGTCCGGCATTCGCGTCGGCCGCCCTTCCCAGCGGCCCGACGCCCGCCGACCTCGTCAAGGCCCGCGCTGACGCTTTCCACGGCAAGACGATCGATATCGGCGACTACCAGACGATTCGTGATCTGCCGACGCTGGAGGTATGGATTGCCGCCGCGCGCGAAAGCGGCCTCGTCGCCTTCGACACCGAAACGACCTCGCTTGACCCGATGCTTGCCGACCTCGTCGGTTTCTCGCTGGCGATTGCGGACAACACGCACTCGGCCGGCACAACCGAAATTCGTGCGGCCTATGTGCCGCTTGCCCACAAGACAGGTGTCGGCGATCTGCTGGGCGGAGGTCATGCCGACGGCCAGATTCCGGCAGACGCGGCGCTCACAGCCCTCAAGACGTTATTGGAGGACCCATCGGTCCTGAAGGTCGGCCAAAACCTAAAATACGATTACCTGCTGATGAAGCGGCACGGCATCGTTATCGAAAGCTTCGACGATACGATGCTGATCTCCTATGTCCTGGAAGCGGGCCGCGGCAATCACGGAATGGACGCACTGTCCGAGCGTTGGCTCGGCCATACGCCGATTGCCTATAAGGATGTCGCCGGCTCCGGAAAATCATCGGTCACTTTCGACCTGATCGATATCGATAAGGCGACTGCCTATGCGGCGGAGGATGCGGATGTCACCTTGCGGCTTTGGATGGTGCTGAAGCCGCGGCTTGCCGCGGACGGACTCACGAAGGTCTACGAAAGGCTCGAACGGCCGCTCATCCCGGTCCTTGCCCGGATGGAAGAGCGCGGCATTACCGTTGATCGCCAGATCCTCTCCCGCCTCTCCGGCGAGCTTGCCCAGAAGGCGGCGGCCTTCGAATCCGAGATTTATGAGCTTGCCGGCGAGCGATTCAACATCGGCTCGCCGAAGCAGCTGGGCGATATTTTGTTCGGCAAGATGGGATTGCCGGGCGGGTCGAAGACCAAGACCGGACAATGGTCGACCTCAGCGCAGGTCCTGGAAGACCTGGCCGCAGCCGGCGTCGAACTGCCGCGCAAGATTGTCGACTGGCGCCAGCTGACCAAGCTCAAGTCCACCTATACGGACGCGCTGCCGGGCTATGTGCATCCGCAGACGAAGCGTGTGCATACGTGCTATTCGCTCGCCTCGACCACCACGGGCCGGCTTTCGTCGTCCGAGCCAAATCTGCAGAACATTCCCGTCCGGACCGCGGAAGGCCGCAAGATCCGGACGGCCTTCATCTCGACGCCTGGTCATCGGCTCGTTTCGGCCGACTACAGCCAGATTGAGCTTCGGGTGCTTGCCCATGTCGCCGACATTCCGCAACTGCGTCAGGCCTTTGCCGACGGTATCGACATTCACGCGATGACCGCGTCGGAAATGTTCGGCGTTCCCGTCGAAGGCATGCCGGCCGAGGTGCGCCGGCGCGCGAAGGCGATCAACTTCGGCATCATCTACGGCATTTCCGCCTTCGGCCTCGCCAACCAGCTCGGCATCGAGCGTTCGGAGGCGGGTGAGTACATCAAGAAGTACTTCGAGCGCTTTCCCGGCATCAAGGACTACATGGAATCGACGAAAGCCTTCGCTCGCGAGAACGGCTATGTCGAGACCATCTTCGGCCGCCGCGCGCATTACCCTGAGATCAGGTCCTCCAATCCGCAGGTCCGCGCGTTCAACGAGCGCGCCGCGATCAACGCACCGATCCAGGGATCGGCTGCCGATATCATCCGCCGTGCCATGATCAAGGTCGAGCCGGCGCTCGCGGATGCCGGTTTTGGAGAGAGGGTTCGCATGCTGTTGCAGGTGCACGATGAACTGATCTTCGAGGTCGAGGACGACGCGGTTGCGGATGCGATGCCGGTGATCGTCTCCGTAATGGAGCACGCGGCCATGCCGGCGATCTCCATGAGGGTGCCGCTCAAGGTGGATGCACGCGCCGCCACCAATTGGGATGAGGCGCACTGAGCGGCCTAGAAGCGTCCTTGCCGTGCGGACACGTGATCGCGAATCGCCTGCATCATCAAAGAGAGCGATGCGCTCGGCTCGATCCCGTCGCGGGTGGTTAGTCCGACGGCGCCCCGTGTTTCGCTCGTGTCAATATCGAGGGCAACCAGCCGCCCGCTGGAAAGCTCATCTGCGACGACACCGCGTGAGATGATCCAGACCGCATCATTGCGTGCGACGAACGCGCGGCCGAAAGAGTCGGAAACCGTCTCGATCATGCGCGGCAGTTCCGGGATGCCGTTGGTGAGGAAAAGCCGATCGACGAAGGGGCGGATGACCGCTCCGGACGGCGGCATCAGGACGACAAAGCTGGCTAACGCGTTGAGAGTGAAGTTGCGTCGCGCAAGCAAGGGATGCGAAGCGCGCACAACCAGCACGACTTCCTCGGTGTATAACGGTTCGAAGAAGAGGCCTGTCATGACCTCCGGCGCCGCCAGCCGGCCGACCACGAGGTCAAGCTCGCCGAGCCGCAACGAACTGAGCAGTGCCCTGTTCTCACCTGAGGCGATTGTCACCTGGCTGCCGGTGCCGCTTGCGAGAAACTGTTCCACTGCCCCTGGCATGAAGGTCGCCGAAGCGGTCGGCAGCGTTCCGATCCGAACAGGGGGGCCCTCCGACTTCAGTGCCTGTGCCACGGAGTCCATCCCGCGTTGCACGGCGGCAAGGCTCTCGCCGGCATGCTTCAGGAAGATCTCGCCGAAATGGGAGATACGGATCCCGCGGCCTTCGCGTTCGAAGAGGGGCACTCCAAGAATGTCCTCCAGTTCACGGACGGTACGCGTGACCGCCGGTTGGGTGATCGCTAGTGCGTCCGCGGCCTTGCCGACGCTGCGTTGACGGGCCACTTCGAGGAAGGTCTGCAGATGACGAAACTTGATTCTTGCGTCCATGAATCATGCCGATATGGTTATGGAATTTGGCCAAAATATCATTTTACCGAACAAAAACCATTAGCTACCTTTCATTCAGAGGAGAAAATCATGGCCTTTGCCGCGATCAATGGAATTACGGTTCATTACGAGTTCATCGGTGATCCCGGTGCCAAGCACACCATCGTCTTTTCCAACTCGTTAGGGACGGATTTTCGCATTTGGTTGCCGCTCTTTGATGAACTTGGCGACGACATCTCGGTTCTCCTCTACGATTCCCGTGGCCACGGGCTTACCGGTCTCGGCGCAGCCGGGCTTGGAATGGAGGACCTCGTCGACGACCTCGTCGGTCTCGTTGATCATGTCGGTATCGACAAAGCCGTCTTCTGTGGCCTCTCGATTGGCGGAATGATCGCGCAGGGTCTCTGGCGCAAACGTCCGGATCTGGTGCGCAAACTGGTGCTCTGCGACACCGGGCCGAAGATCGGTACTGCAGAGACTTGGGACAGCCGGATCGAAGCGATCCGCAAAGGCGGACTTGCCGGTATCGGTGACAGCGTCATGGAGCGTTGGTTCACGCCGTCGTTCCACAAGAACCGCCGGACGGATGTCGTGGGTTATCGTCTGATGCTGGAGCGCCAGTCGGCACCTGCCTATATCGGGGCCTGCGAGGCGATCCGCGATACGGACCTTTCCGCAATCCCGCCGACGATCACCGTCCCCACGCTGTGCGTCGTCGGCGATCAGGACGGGTCCACTCCACCGGACCTCGTCCGCGGCATGGCCGACATGATCCCCGGCGCCCGCTTCGAAATCATCGAAGGATGCGGGCACATTCCCTGCGTTGAGCAGCCACAGCGGCTGGCCGCGTTGATCGAACCCTTTGTCAGGAAGGCATGAAAGGACGTCCATGAACGAGGCCGCCGAGAAGTCTCTGCGTTACCGCGAGGGCATGGCCACCCGCCGGCAGGTGCTCGGAGACGGTTATGTGAACCGGACCGAGGCACAGAGGTCAGCCTTTGACGAACCTTTTCAGAATCTCATAACCGAGGCTGCCTGGGGCCATGTCTGGTCCCGACCGACCTGGACCAAGCGCGAGCGTTCAATGGTCACCATCGCGTTGCTCGCTGCACTAGGACACCAGGAGGAAGTCGCTCTCCACGTTCGGGCGACGGTCAACACCGGCGCGACGAAGGAGGACATCATGGAAACGCTGCTCCACGTCGCGATATATGCCGGCGTGCCGGCCGCTAATAGCGCTATAAAGGTGGCCAAGGCGGTACTGGATGAAATGGGCCAGCAGGAAAGCGGGACGGAGGAGAGACGTGAAGAACACCATGCCTGAGACTGGGATATTCTTCCCCCGTGATCGCGAGATGCATCCGCCGGCGTATACGCCATGGTACAAGACCACCGTCCTGCGCTCACCCCAGCGCGCACTGATTTCGCTGGAAGGTACGAAAAGCGAGATCACCGGGCCGGTCTTTGGCCACAACATGCTGAACGAGTTCGATAACGATCTCATCCAGAACTATGCGCGCGCCGGTGAAAGTCCGATCGGCCAGCGCATCCTCGTGCACGGGCGAGTCCTCGATGAGCGCGGCAGGGGGGTCGCGGGAGCTCTCGTGGAATTCTGGCAGGCGAATGCGGGAGGACGCTACCGCCACAAGAAGGAAACCTACCTCGCGGCTCTGGATCCGAACTTCGGTGGTGTCGGCCGGACCGTAACGGACGAGGACGGTTACTACTGGTTCAAGACGATCAAGCCGGGTCCGTATCCATGGCCGAACGGCGTCAACGACTGGCGTCCGGCGCACATCCACTTCTCGGTCTTCGGCCACGGCTTCGCCCAGCGGCTGATTACGCAGATGTATTTCGAAGGCGATCCGTTGATCTGGATTTGCCCGATCGTGAAGACGATTCCGGACGAGGAGGCGATCAAACGCCTTATTGCACCGCTCGACCTCAACGCGACGATCCCGATGGATATGCGCGCCTACAAGTTCGACATCGTCCTGCGCGGACGGCGTTCGACGATGTTCGACAACCGCAAGGAGGGCAACTGAGATGGTTCAGCCGCTCGGCTATCTGAAGGAATCACCGTCGCAGACGGCCGGTCCTTATGTTCATATCGGTTGCACGCCCAATTTTACCGGGATCGAAGGAGTGTTCGAAAAGGACCTCGGGTCCGGTCCGCTCTACAACGAACGCACAAGGGGTGAGCGCATCACCATCCGCGGCCGTGTCATCGACGGATCCGGCACGCCCCTCAAGGACGCGCTGGTCGAGATATGGCAAGCCGACGCCGACGGGCTCTACAACAGCCCCTCGGAGACGCGCGGAAAGGCGGATCCGGACTTTGCCGGCTGGGGCCGCTGTCCGGCCGACATGGAGACCGGCGAATACGTCTTCGAGACGGTCAAGCCGGGACGCGTCCCTTTCCGCGACGGCCGACTGATGGCGCCGCACATCACCTTCTGGATCGTCGCACGTGGCATCAATATCGGCCTTCATACCCGCATGTATTTCGCGGACGAAGCAGAAGCCAATGCCGCTGATCCGGTACTCGCGCGCATCGAGCACAGGGTACGGGTTCCGACCCTGATTGCTGACCGTGAGGGCGACACCTACACCTTCGACATACATCTCCAGGGCGAGAACGAAACGGTGTTCTTCGATATCTGAACCCGCGACTTCATCTTCGGTACGTCGATTGTGGGCATTGCCAGACGGGCCGGAAGGGGCCTTCAAATGAACAAGACAATTGCAGACCTGGTCGAGGCCGTTGCCGAAATCGGTGACGACGCCACCGTGATGATTGGTGGCTTCGGTGGTTCCGGGGCTCCGATCGAGCTGATTCACGCGCTGATCGACAAGGGGCCGAAGAACCTGACGGTCATAAACAACAATGCCGGCAACGGCCGCATCGGCATTGCTGCCATGATCGATGCGGGCATGGTGCGAAAGATGATCTGTTCTTTTCCACGCTCATCCGACCCACGCGCCTTCACGGAAAAGTATCTCGCCGGCGAGATCGAGCTCGAACTGGTGCCGCAGGGCACGCTTGCAGAACGTATCCGCGCCGGCGGCGCCGGCATCCCGGCCTTCTATACGCCTACGGCCTACGGCACCGAACTCGCGGAGGGCAAGCCCGTCGCCGAATTCGACGGTCGGCACTATGTCCAGGAACGTTGGCTCAAGGCCGATTTTGCGATCGTCAAGGCCGAGCTCGGCGACACACACGGCAATCTCACCTACAACAAGGCCGGCCGCAACTTCAATCCATTGATGTGCATGGCGGCGGCGAGAACGATCGCGCAGGTCACCAGGATCGTGCCTGCCGGCGGTATCGATCCCGAACACGTGGTCACACCAGGCATCTTCGTGAACGCCGTCGTTGAGGTCGCTGATCCGCAACAGGAAGAAGTGCTCATCCGAGCCGGAGTGGTCTACGCATGACGACCGTTGCGCGCGAAGAAAAGAAACTCTCCAACGCCCAGATAGCCTGGCGCGCCGCCCAGGACATCGCCGACGGCGCCTATGTCAATCTCGGGATCGGCTTTCCCGAAATGGTCGCCCGCTACCAGCCTGAGGGCAGAGAAGCCATTTTCCACACGGAGAACGGCATCCTGAATTTCGGCGAGCCGCCACCGGAAGGCGAGGAAGACTGGGACCTCATCAATGCCGGCAAGAAGGCGGTGACGCTGAAACCCGGGGCGTCCTTCTTTCACCATGCCGACAGCTTCGCCATGGTGCGTGGCGGACACCTGGACGTCGCCATTCTCGGTGCATACCAGGTTGCCCAGAACGGCGACTTGGCGAATTGGCGGGTCGGGTCCAAGGGCGTGCCGGCGGTGGGCGGCGCCATGGATCTCGTACACGGGGCGAAGCAGGTTTTTGTTATCACCGAACACGTCACCAAGGATGGCCAGCCGAAACTCGTCGAGCGCTGCACGTTTCCGCTGACCGGTGTCGGATGCATCACCCGTGTCTATACGAGCCATGCAGTCATTGACATTGTCGGCGGCAGGTTTGTGGTGCGGGAAAAATTGGCAGCCATGACCATGGATGAACTCCAGGCCATGACCGGCGCGAAACTCCATACTGACCGTGCGGTCGCCGAACTTGTCGTGCCGGCACTCTAAGGATTTCATCATGACCGACGCCTTTGTCTGCGACTATATTCGGACGCCTATCGGCCGCTTCGGCGGTTCGCTGTCTTCTGTCCGCGCCGATGATCTCGGCGCCGTGCCGCTGAAGGCACTGATGGAGCGGCATGCCTCGATTGATTGGGAAGCCGTCGACGATGTGATCCTCGGCTGTGCCAATCAGGCTGGCGAGGACAATCGCAACGTGGCGCGCATGTCGCTGCTTCTCGCCGGATTACCGGTAACGGTCAGCGGTACCACCATCAATCGCCTGTGCGGTTCGGGTATGGATGCGGTCATTACCGCCGCACGCGCCATCAAATCGGGCGAGGCGGATCTGTTGATAGCCGGCGGCGTCGAGAGCATGAGCCGCGCGCCCTTCGTTATGCCCAAGGCGGACACTGCCTTTTCCCGCCATGCGGAGATCTACGACACCACCATCGGCTGGAGGTTCGTCAACCCGCTGATGAAGCGCCGGTACGGTGTCGACTCGATGCCTGAAACGGGCGACAATGTAGCCATCGAATGCGGCATTGCGCGGGAGGATCAGGATGCCTTCGCCGTCCGTAGTCAGGCAAAGGCGGCAGCTGCCCAGGCGAGCGGCCGTCTGTCGAAGGAGATTACGGGCGTGACCGTTCCGCAGCGGAAAGGGGAGGATGTGCTTATTGATCGTGACGAGCATCCACGCGCCACGAACCTGGAAGCGCTCGCGCGCCTGAAGTCTGTCAACCAGCTGCACGGAGCCACCGTCACGGCGGGGAATGCGTCGGGCGTCAACGATGGTGCCGCAGCTCTCATTATCGCCTCGGAAAAGGCAGCGCGCCGGCACGGCCTGACGCCCGTCGCCCGCATCCTCGGCGGGGCGGCAGCCGGCGTGCCGCCGCGTGTCATGGGCATCGGCCCTGCGCCGGCGTCGCAGGCCTTGATGACCCGCCTTGGAATGAAGATCGAGCAGTTCGACGCCATCGAGCTCAACGAAGCCTTCGCAAGCCAGGCACTTGCCACGCTTCGGCAGCTCGGCCTCTCCGATGACGACCCACGGGTCAACCGCAACGGCGGGGCAATCGCGCTCGGGCATCCGCTCGGTATGTCGGGCGCCCGCATCACCGGCACGGCGGCTCTCGAGCTCGCCTTATCCGGCGGTCGGTACGCCCTTTCAGCGATGTGCATCGGCGTCGGCCAGGGCATCGCGATCGCTCTGGAGCGGGTGTGAACATGCTCGCCGGGCTCACTTTCCTCGGCGGCCTGCTCGGCGACAATGAAATCGCCGATGCGCTGGGTACCGCTGCCGATGTGCGCGCCATGCTGCGCTTCGAGATAGAGCTTGTTCGGGCTCAGGCCATAGCCGGCATGGTGGACGAGGAAGCAGCTGCCGCGATCGAATCCGTCTGCACGCGTCTTGTTCCGGACATGGAAGAACTGACGAGCGCAACGGCACGCGATGGTGTCGTCGTCCCCGAGCTGGTCCGGCAGCTGCGCAATGCTGTCGGCGAACCGCATGGCAGGTTCATCCACCTCGGCGTGACCAGCCAGGACGTCATCGATACTGCTATGGCCCTGAAGCTCGCCTTCGTTCTCGATGTTTTTAATAGCCGGCTATCAAGTGTCCTATCGCAGCTCGATGTGCTTCAGTCGCGTTTCGGCGGAAACCGTTTGATGGGGCGGACACGCATGCAGGCAGCGGTGCCGATCACGGTCGGTGACCGGCTGAAAACCTGGAAGAGCCCTTTGCAGCATTTGGCGGCCGAACTACCGCGCCAGCGTGAACGTGTCCTGATCCTGACGCTCGCCGGTGCGGCGGGGACATCGGAGAAGTTCGACGACAAGATTTTCGCCGTGCGGCAGTCGATGGCGCGCAATCTCGGCCTCTTGGCGCCCGATTACGTCCCGCATACCGACAGGGGGCGGATTGCAGATTTCGCCGGCTTCCTGTCCCGTCTCACCGGTGCCTTCGGAAAGATCGGGCAGGATCTGGTGCTCATGGTCCAGAACGGCATCGACGAGGCGGAGATTTCGGGAGGTGGAGGTTCATCCGCCATGCCGCACAAGCAAAACCCCGTAAGGGCCGAGATACTCGTCGCACTTGCCCGGTACAATGCAACCCTGCTCGCCGGTGTCCATCAAGCGCTCGTGCATGAACAGGAACGCTCGGGCAGCGCCTGGACGCTGGAATGGCTGCTTATGCCGCAGATGATTGAAGCGTCTGGCCTTTCGCTCCTCCACGGGAGCGCCTTGCTTTCATCGATCGAGCGGTTCGGAGATCCAGCCTGAACCTCGGGCGACACCAGTGCGCTCCGAGAGCAGATCCACGAGCACCCCCGTCAGTCGCTCCCCCGCATCAGCAAGAGGGCCGCTGTTGTCGATTGTCACGGTCCGGAAACCCTCTGGAATTAGGAGAGAGCCTCGCTCCAGCCGGTTGCCGACATCGGCCTCGGTCTCCCTGCCGCGCTGCTGCAGGCGGTGTGCGAGAATATCCGCTCTCGCGACGACGTTCACCACGAGCAATCGCGGAAAAACCTCGGCGAAGTCGTTGAGAGCCGAGCGGGAGCCGTTGGCAACGATTATATGCCCGCGTGCCAGTTCATCATTGACGGAAGCCGGTATTCCGTAGCGAAGGCCATGGGCGTCCCAATGAACGGCAAAGCCTCCTTTCTCACGCATGTCCTCGAAGTCCTCCGAGGTTACGGCGAGGTGATCTTCGCCGCCGGCATTGCCGTCGCGCGTGATCAGGCGACGCACGAAGTGGATGTCCGGCCGCGCTGCAAGACGCCCTTGAGCATATGAGATCAGACTGTCCTTGCCGGCCCCGCTCGGCCCGACGACCGCCACGAACGTACCAGGAAGTCTACCGGTCGAAGATATGAACGCCCCGCTCGTCATCAGGCGACCCGTCGTCCTTCGCGCCAGACGGCACGCACGACCGGCACTCCGGACTGCCGGCGCACGCGCACCAGATCGGCTCGGAGTCCTTCTGCAATACGACCGCGGTCGGAAAGTCCGACCGTCTTGGCGGGTGTCGCCGTCACCATGGCGAGCGCCTTCGGCAGAGACAGGTTCGGCAGAGCATCGGCGAGTACGAAGGGAGCGTGCAACAGGCTGAGCGGTACATAATCCGACGAGAGGACGTCCAGAACACCGCGCTCCGCGAGATCGCGGGCGGCAATATTGCCGGAATGGGACTTGCCGCGAACGATGTTGGGAGCGCCCATCAGCACACTCATTCCCGCTTTGTGGGAAGCTTCGGCCGCGTCGAAGCTCGTTGGGAACTCCGCAAGCCTGACGCCATAGCCGATCGCCTCGTCCACGTGGTCGAGCGTTGCGTCGTCGTGGCTTGCGATCGTGATGCCGCGTTCCGCACAGGTCTTGGCCAGGGTGTTACGGTGTGGGGCCGCATAGCGCGCGGAGGATTCCTGACGGCGGGCGACGAACTGTGCGAACGCATCCTCCGAGAGGCCACGCTTCTTTTTATAATAGAGGGTATACTGTTCCATCGTCTGGAACTGACGCTGCCCCGGCGCATGGTCCATCAACGAGACCAAGCGGACATGTGGATCGCTCTCAAAGTCAGAAAAGTGATCGAGGACATCGGGAGCGGACACTTCGCAGCGCAGGTGCAGAAGGTGTTCGGCGCGCAGCCGGTCTTCACGCTCGGCCGTCTGTATGGCGTCGGCCATCTCGCGCATTTCGCCTTTGTCGAAGCCGCCGTCCTCATCAGACCCCATGCGCAGGCAATCGAAAACCGTGGTGATGCCGGACGTCACGACCTGGGCGTCATGTGCCTGGATCGCCGAGATCTTGTCCCAGCGCACGCCCGGCCGCGGCGAGTAGTGGGCCTCCAAGTGGTCGGTGTGCAATTCGACCAGGCCCGGCAGGATATAGTCCCCTTCCATATCCTCGCCGGATGCCGTCGAGCCTTCCGAAAGCTCGGCAATACGGCCGTCGCGGACGATGAGCGTGCCGGAAATGATATCGTCGTCCAGGACAATACGGGCATTGGTGAATACTGCTTCGGTGGTCATCGGTCGGTTGTCCTTTCGATCAGGCGCCGGACAGAGGCAGCCAGGAATGAATGGTGAATGGCATTCCACGCTCTTTTTCGACGTAGAGCGCGAGGCCGGAAATGCTGAGTGGGCGACCGACGAAGTCGGCAAAGCGACTGTTGAGAAGGTCGCGCATGGCCGTCGCGCGTTCCGCCTTGACCGGCCCGGTCAGCGTCATGTGGAAGCGGAATTCGTCCATGACGTACGGGTAGCCCCAGCGAACCAGATTGGCGCGTTCGGTCTCGCTCAATGTTTCGGGTTTGCGCCGCGCCATATCCGCGTCGGTCAACGGTGCCCGATAAGGCTCGAAGACCTCGACGATCTCGGCGGCAAATGCCTGCAGCGGCGTAAATGGCTGCTCTGGAACGAGCGCGAAGAAGTGGCCGAGTTGCCCGATCACCGCCGAGGGGATCGTAAAGGTCGGTGCCTGCCCGCAGAAGCGCCCCAGTGCGTCGACGAGCTCGCCTTCGCTCCGGCCCGCTGCAAGGGCAAAGGGTGGCTTCAATGTTGCGTGGAAACCGTAGCGTCGCGGCTCTGCGGTGACGTCGGCCATTTCTGCGGCATCGAATCCCTCGACTTCCGGTGTCGGCAGGGCCGATCCATCGAATGGATCACGACCGAGCCAGTGCGCTGCTGCCCGCGACAGCGGGTCATGCTCGGGTGGCGTGAAATAGAGTGCGTAACGCAAAGACTGATTCCTTCGGATTGCTACGGCTGCGAGTGTAACGCGTGCGCCGTGGCGTTTGCGAGGACCGATGCCGGATGCACTGCAATGGCGAGCTGGCGAGGCTCATAGAGTCGATCGCCTGCCGATGAGACGGGAACGCACAGCATTCGAGATAGAATCGAAGACGAAGACGACGATCAGGATGAGCAGGACCATGTAGCCGACGTTCTCCCAGTCCTGATTGGTCCGCATAGCTTCCCAGAGTTTCAGGCCGATACCGCCGGCGCCGACCGCGCCGATGATCGTGGCTGACCGGGTGTTCGATTCCCAAAAGTAAAGCGCTTGCGAGGTGAAGACCGGAAGAACCTGCGGCAGGACGCCGAAACGCTGAACGGCCAATGGTGCCGCACCTACCGACTTCACGCCCTCGCGCTGCTTGTCGTCGATGTTCTCCAGCGCTTCCGAATAGAGCTTGCCGAGCGTTCCGGTGTCCGTGAAGAAGATGGCGGAAATCCCGGCCAGTGGTCCGGGACCGAATGCGCGCGTGAAGAACAGCGCCCAGATGAACATGTCGACCGAACGCTGGAAGTCGAAGAAGCGTTTGGTGATCTGGTTTACGACGCCATTGCGCGTGATGTTGCGGGCGGCAACGAACGAGAGCGGAAAGGCAATGATCGTTGCGAAGAAAGTTCCGACAAAGGCCATGACGATCGTCTGCAACAGCTTGGTCCAGACATCGAGATGCTGCCAGGAGGGATTGTAGAGGAAACCCTCCAGAGCGAGTGAGACATTGCTGCGGTTCGGATCGAGGCGCGCTCCGGAGAACAGCAGGCCGAACACTTCGGCCGCCGATTTGCCGAAGAAAGGCGAATCGATATCGAAGAAAAAGTTTTCCCACCCGACAAAGCGCTTGTGGATCTTGACGGCATCGTCGCGGATTTCCGCCCAGCCAGAGAAACCGAAGGCGAGAACGATCTTCTCGCCCGATGCGCGCTGGGTTGCCCAGGCGGGTAGGTCGCGATCAGCTCTCACACCGTCGTTGCGGCTGAGCGTGACGCCAAGCGTCTCATTTCCGCGATGGATTTCGACGTGCCCTGGCAGGACGTCAATCCTGTCGGTCGAGTTCATGGACGCGACCGCATGGGTGACGACTTCTTCGGTGCGGGTCTCCGTTCGGGCCTCGGCAGCCTCCTGCTTGCCTGCATTGCTCGGAGCAACGAAGCTGAAAGAGGACTTCGGCTTGGCTTGCATCTCCGTCGCCGGGATCTCCACCGTCCGGGTTACCGTTTCGTGCTCGGCCTCGAGCCAGTCGGGACAGGGATTGGGACCGATCGGATCGTAGCGCGAGAACTCGATCTGCATTGTCCCGTCCGCGCGAACCACTATGTCCGGCCGGACTTCGTAGGATATCCAGTCTGCGAGGTAGCCGGCAGCGATACCCCAATTGGCGGTGCCGAGAACCTGACCGACGGAGAAGAACCACCAGCAGAAGACGAAATAGAGGGCGATCGCCCCTCCGACCGCCGCGACGCGGAAACGTGACCAGAAAGAAGGCATGAGGAGTTGCGGATGGCGAGCGGCAACTGCCTCGAATTCGGAAAGGCTCATCGTTTTCAAGGTGCACTCCTACATCACGGCCTGGAAGGCCTGATCTCCGACGAGCTTGCGGCGCAGCCACGCTGAGAGTTGGTCGACCGCGATGATCGTCACAAACAGCAGGAGAACGATCGCCAGCGTCTTCGCCTCGTGCCCACGACTGATCGAAAGACGCAGCTGTTCGCCGATGCCGCCACCTCCGACCGCGCCGATGATGGTCGAAGCACGGACGTTGATTTCGAAGCGCAACAGAAAATAGCTGACGAAATTTGGCATCACCTGCGGCACCATGCCGAACCAGGCGCGCTCGACCCATGAGGCGCCGACCGCTTTCAGCCCTTCGTCCGGCTTCATGTCCGCGTTTTCGATGACTTCGAAGAAGAGCTTGCCGAGTGCGCCGATTGTGTGGATCGAAACTGCGATGATCGCGGGAATCGGACCGAGCGACAGGATCGCCAGAAAGAAGCCGGCAAGGACGATTTCAGGAAATGCGCGCAACAGCTCCATGAAACGACGCACCGGAACGCGTATCCACGGACTGGCCGTCATGTTTTTCGCAGCAAGAAACGACAGGAGGAAGCCGAGGGCGAAACCGATGATCGTCGACAACAACGCAATGTTCAGGGTTTCCGTCATCTTGTAGACGTACTCGGGTACGTAGAGGCTGTCGGTGACGTAGTAGCGGCCTTCGGGATAGTCGTATTTCAGGCTTCCATCGAAATATGGAGAGGGCAGGTCGAGGAGCGCGCGCCAGACTTCGATGCCGTCGCGAGGCATCAGGTCACCGACAAAATCGAAAAAGTGCGGCAAGCGTTCGAAGAACTTGCCCGAGTTGGTTTCGTTGGCAAACCACAACGAACCCGTAAGCGCCAGGGCGAGCACCGCGAGCGAAAGCATCGTGTACAAACGACGGCCTCGGGCAAGGTCTTGCCAATGGTTCTCGATGAGTGCGCCCCTCTCGCTGAGCTCGGGCTTGTAGGTGAAGGAACTCATGGCAGGCAGTCCGCTTTTGTTCACGTCGCGGCGGCGACGTGCATTCGTCAAGAGTCGCCGGCTGCCTGATGCACCCGGCGGCCTTTTTCGGTCTCAGGATGTCAGCCGCCGATGGTTGCCTTGCGGGCGTCAATAATCGGTTTGTAGAAGTCGACGTTCACTTCGGTGAAGCCGGTGAAGTCACCGCCCTGGATAGCCGAGAAGCAGGCAGCGTCGGTTTTCGGCAGGTCCATCATGAAGGTCTTGAACTTGGCCTTCATGTCGTCGTTCATCGATGTGCGGACTACGACTGGGCCGTTCGGGATCAGCGGGGACTTCCAGAGTTCGACCAGATCGTCCATGTTCAGGACGCCCTTGTCGACCATCTTCTTCAGGTTGCCGGAGGTGTAGCCGTCCTTGAACTCGCCGACGCCAGAGCCGAAGGTCGTGCCGGCATCGAAGGTGCCCTTCAGCACTTCGAGGACGAGGTTTTCGTGACCGCCACCAAAGCCTGTTTCGGCAACGTACTCCTTGACGGGGGCGCCGAGAGCTTCCGGCAGGGTAACGGTCGGGATCAGGTATCCCGACGTCGAGTCGGGGTCGGCGAAGCCGAGCTTCTTGCCCTTGATGTCAGTGACCTTGGTCATGCCCGAATCTTTGCGGGCGACCATGATCGAGTAGTAGCCCATCGAGCCGTCAGTCTGGACGGTGGTTAGGATCGGTTCGACCGCCTTGGCGTCGGCGAGATAAATCTTGGCAAAACCGGAAGCGCCGAGTTCGGCATAGTCGAGCGTGCCACCAAGCAGGCCCTGAATAACGCCGTCATAGTCGGCAGCCGGGAAAAGCGAGACCTTCTCCACGCCGAGGACGGCGGGAAGCTTGTCGACCATGCACTGGAAGTTGCGCAGGCGGTCGGCTTCGTTCTCGCCGCCCAGAATGCCGATCCGGAATTCCTTGAGGTCTTCCGCGGCAGCCGCACCGGCCATGGCAACGAGCGCAACGGCGGCGAGAAGGGTCTTCTTCAACATGGGTCTCTCCTGTTTCTTCGGGGTCGGATCGGTTGATGAAATGGTTTTGATGCGGGCGGCCGATCAGGCGTCTGCTGCGGCGAGGGGACGAAACCCCGCAACTTGCCGGGCGGAGGACGCCTTCGCGCGACTGATGTCGATGCTTGTCGACGTCATGCCCTCGTCGACGCCGCTGCCGTCGGGATTCGAGCCGTATATCTGCCGCACCGCGTCTGCCGTCAGCGCGTCCGCACGGCCGTCGAAGACCACCGATCCATGCGCCATGCCGATGATTCTGTCGCAATACGTTCGGGCGGTGTCGAGGGTATGCAGGTTCGTGATGACCGTAATGCCTTCGCGGACGTTGATGTCGCGCAAGGCGTCCATGACGATCTTGGCGTTCAGGGGGTCGAGGGACGCGATCGGCTCGTCGGCGAGCACCATCTTCGGTCTTTGCATCAACGCTCGTGCTATCGCGACGCGCTGCTGCTGGCCGCCGGAAAGCGTGCCGGCCGGCTGCAGCGCCGTCTGCTCGATGCCGAGCCTTTCGAGGGCGGCGATCGCCATGATCCGCTCCTCGCGCGTGAAATAGTTGAGAATGCTGAGCGCAGTGGAACGGTGGTTCAGACGACCAAGCAGGACGTTGGTCAGGACGTCCAGCCGAGGCACGAGATTGAACTGCTGGAAGATCATCGCGCAGTCACGCTGCCAGTTGCGCAGCGACTGCCCCCGCAACGACGAGACCTCCGCGTCGCCGAATTGGATGGATCCGGAGGACGGGTCGACGAGGCGGTTGATCATCCGCAGCAGGGTGGACTTGCCGGCGCCCGAGCGACCGATTACCCCCACCATCTGTCCCTGCGGGATATCGAGACTGACGGCATTGACCGCAACATTGTCCCCGAAGCGGCGGGTGAGGTTCTTCAGCTCAAATCTCATCTTGGCGCTTCCGATCTTCTGTCCGTGTGGTTGGTAAAGCCTGTATCGGACGGGGATGAAGTGCGGATGTCAGATTTGTGTAGGTATTGTAAAATCTGATATCCATTTGAAGAGATTTACGATTTCCCGTATTTTTCGATGAAGGCCGCACCGTCGAGCCACCGGAAATCTTCGAGGGCGACGTGCAGCCGTTCATGGCTCCAGTCCCACCAGGCGAGCGCTTCCATTCCGGCGGCGACATCCGCGGGAAAGCGCTCGCGGATGAGCCGGGCGGGAACGCCGCCGACGATCGAGTAAGGTGCGACAGATCTGGAAACCACGGCTCCGGCACCGATTACTGCCCCATTGCCGATCTGAACCCCGGGAAGGATCGTTGCTCCATGTCCGATCCAGACGTCATGTCCGATCACCACGCGGTTCTCGCGGCGCCAGGCGAAGAATTCTTCGTCGTTCTCCGCACCATCGAAATAGGACGCCGCCCTGTAGGTGAAATGATGCATGGTCGCCCGCCACGTCGGGTGATTGGGCGCGTTGATGCGCACCGCCGCGGCAATATTCACGAATTTTCCGATGGTGGTGCACCAGGCGGAACTGTCCTGCATCATGTAGGAGTAGTCGCCGAGCTCCACCTCATCGAGACGGCAGCGCTCGGCGACCTCGGTATAGGCTCCGAGGGCTGAGTTCGCGACATGCGCAGTCTCGTGAACAAGCGGATCGCACCCGAGCTTCTTGCTCATGCGGCTGCTTTTCTTGGCGAGAACGCTGTTACGTTGAGAATGCGATCGGCCACTGCCTCGCGCACCTCCTCGTCATGGAAAATCCCGAGCAGGGCGACCCCGGACGCCTTCTTCTGGCGGATCATGTCCACCACCACGGCGCGATTCGCAGCGTCGAGAGAGGCCGTCGGCTCATCGAGAAGGAGGATGCGATGATCAGTGATGAAGCCGCGGGCGATGTTCACGCGCTGCTGCTCGCCGCCGGAAAAAGTCGCTGGCGGCAGCTGCCACAAGGCGCGCGGCAGATTGAGCCGTTCCAGCAGTTCGCCGGCGCGCGCACGTGCGGCATCCACATCCGTTCCGCGGACAACCAGGGGCTCGGCGACGACGTCGATCGCCGCGACACGTGGGACGGTTCGCAGAAACTGGCTCACATAGCCCACGGTGGTACGCCGGACGTCCATGATCATGCGCGGATCGGCGGTCGCTATATCGATGACGTGACCACGATGCTCTACGAGCACCTGTCCGGTATCCACGGCATAGTTGCCATAGAGCATCTTGAGGATCGAGCTCTTGCCGATGCCTGAAGGGCCGCCGAGGACGACACATTCGGCTTCGGCGATCGAGAAGGAGACGTTTGCGACGACCGGCAGGCGGATGCCGTCGCGCAGGTGCATGATGAAGCTCTTCGAGACTTCGGAGACGACGAGGGGCGTGGCCATGGCGCTTTCCGTTCAGACTTGCAGGATCGAGGAGACGAGCAGTTGCGTGTAGGGTTCGCGAGGGTCGTCGAGGACCCGGTCGGTGAGGCCCTGCTCGATCACCATGCCATCCTTCATCACCATCATTCGGTGGGAGAGGAGCCGAGCGACCGCCAGGTCGTGCGTGACGACAATTGCCGAAAGGCCGAGATCGTTGACGAGGCCGCGGACGAGATCGAGAAGACGGGCTTGCACCGAGACATCGAGGCCACCCGTCGGTTCGTCCATGAAGACGAGGCGCGGGGCCGTGACCAGATTGCGGGCGATCTGCAGGCGCTGACGCATCCCGCCGGAAAAGGCGCGCGGCTGATCGTCTATGCGATCTGTGCTGATCTCGACGCGTTCCAGCCATGAACCGGCGGTTTCGCGTATCTTGCCGTAATGCCGATCGCCGATCGCCATCAGCCGCTCGCCGACATTGGCGCCGGCCGATACGGTCATCCGTAGGCCGTCTGCCGGGTTCTGGTGAACGAAGCCCCAGTCCGTGCGCATGAGAAAGCGCCGCTCGGCTTCGCTCATGCGATACAGGTCGCGATAGCTTCCGTCACGCGTGTGGTACTCGACGGTGCCGGTGGTCGGCATCAGCCGTGTCGAAAGACAATTGAGGAGAGTGGTCTTGCCGGAACCGGACTCGCCGACGATTGCCAGTACTTCTCCGGGCCAGAGGTCGAAGGCCACATTGCTGCAACCGATCCGGCTGCCGTAGAATTTCGAGACATTGCGGACTTTCAGAAGCGGTGTGTCGGTCATTCCGCTGCCTCCTTTTCAGTGGCGAGCAAGTGCCCGACATGTCCCTGTTCGCGCCGTTCCTCGCAGTGATCGGTGTCCGAGCAGACGAACATGCGCCCACCCTTGTCATCGAGCACCACTTCATCGAGGTAGACGCCTTCGGCGCCGCAGAGTGCGCAGGGCTGATGGAACTTCTGGATCTCGAATGGATGATCCTCGAAGTCGAGGCTCACCACCTCGGTGTATGGCGGTACCGCGTAGATGCGCTTTTCTCGTCCGGCTCCGAAGAGCTGCAGGGCGTCCGACATGTGCATCTTCGGATTGTCGAACTTCGGCGTCGGGGAGGGATCCATGACGTAGCGGCCGTTGACCTTCACCGGATAGGCGTAGGTCGTCGCGATATGGCCGTTCCTGGCGATGTCCTCGTAGAGTTTCACGTGCATGAGCCCGTATTCCTCGAGCGCATGCATCTTGCGGGTCTCGGTTTCGCGGGGTTCGAGGAAGCGCAAGGGTTCCGGGATCGGCACCTGGTAGACGAGCACCTGGTTTTCGTTGAGCGGCTTTTCCGGGATGCGGTGGCGCGTCTGGATGATGGTCGCCTCGTGCGTATGCGTGGTGACCGCGACATTGGCAACCTTCTGGAAGAAGGCACGGATCGACACCGCGTTCGTCGTGTCGTCGGCGCCCTGGTCGATGACCTTCAGCACGTCGTCCGCTCCGATGATCGAGGCCGTAACCTGCACACCGCCGGTGCCCCAACCGTAGGGCATCGGCATTTCGCGCGACGCGAACGGGACCTGATAGCCGGGAATCGCGATCGCCTTCAGGATAGCCCGCCGGATCATCCGCTTCGTCTGTTCGTCGAGATAGGCGAAATTGTATTGGGCGAGCTCTGGCACGGCGCTCATTCCGCAGCCTCCTTGTCGATGAAACGATTGGACCTGCCGGCCTCATATTCTGCCCGCATGCGGCGCACGAGTTCGAGTTCGGCCTGGAAGTCGACGTAGTGCGGCAGCTTCAGGTGTTCGACGAAGCCGGTTGCCTGCACGTTGTCGGAATGTGAGATCACGAATTCCTCATCCTGTGCCGGGGCGACGATGTCCTCACCGAATTCCTCCGCCCGCAAGGCACGGTCGACGAGCGACATGGCCATCGCCTTGCGTTCGCTCTGGCCGAACACGAGGCCATATCCGCGTGTGAACTGCGGCGGTGCTTTCGCAGATCCCTTGAACTGGTTGACCATCTGACACTCGGTCACCCGGATGCGTCCGAGCGAGACTGCGAAACCGAGCTCGGGAACGTCCATTTCCACCTCGACTTCGCCGATGCGGATTTCGCCGGCGAAGGGGTGGGTGCGGCCGTAACCGCGCTGGGTGGAATAGCCGAGGGCAAGGAGGAAGCCCTCGTCGCCGCGGGCAAGTGCCTGAAGGCGCAGGTCGCGCGGCATCGGAAAATCGATCGGCTCGCGGGTAATGTCTCCCGTCATATGGTCCTCGGGCATGTCGCCGTCGGGCTCGACCAGCCCTTCTTCTGCCAGGATCTCCGAGACCCGCATTATTCTCTCGGACTCGCTGTCCTTGAGGGCCGGCTCTTCAACCGCCTCATCCCCCATCAGATCCGGATCGAGAAGGCGATGCGTGTAATCGAACGTCGGGCCCAGGAGTTGCCCTCCCGGAAGATCCTTGTAGGTCGCCGAGATGCGCCGCTCGATCTTCATCTCCGCGGTGTCGATGGCAACCGAGTAACCGTAGCGGGGCAACGTCGTGCGGTAGGCGCGCAGCAGGAAGATCGCTTCGATCATATCGCCGCGCGACTGCTTGATGGCGAGGGCGGCAAGCGCCCGGTCGTAGAGCGAGGCTTCCGCCATGACACGATCGACGGCAAGACCGAGCTGCTCGCTGATTTGGTCGATGGTGACCGGCGGTAGGTCACGGTCGCCGCGACGCCGGTCTGCCATCAGGCGATGGGCGTTGGCGATCGCGGTTTCTCCACCTTTGACGGCAACATACATTCGTCAGATCTCCCCGGTACTGATTTTGCAGGTTCTCGGCAGGCAGAGAAATTGCCGCCCTGCGGTCAGCACGACGTCGATTCCGCGGGGAAAGAGCGCACGGTTGTCGGCCCACTGCCGGAGGAAGATGTCCGGAAGTCCGATGGGCGCGATCGTCACGCTTTCGCGGATGCCCGGGCCGCGCAGGATAAGCGGTGCTCCCCCTTCCAGACGGGAGACCTCGATGACCACCGTTGTCGACCGGTCCGGATATTCCTGGCTGCCGAGCGCAAAGAGGCCAAACGAGGCGATCGGAGAGCCGGCCTCGATGAAGGCAAAGCGCCCTTCCGATTTCTCGCGCGTTACCGGTGCGCCCGTATGAAAGCCGATCCACTCGGCGATCGGCGATTTCGCCAGGCCGGCGGAAAGCCAGACGAGTGTGTCGTTATCGCAGAGCGCAAGCGCGATGGCACCTGCCGCCGGACCCAAGGGAGCGGGCGGCTCGATGGGCGGAACAATGGTTTTCACCGTGCCCGGTCTGGCCATGCCGTCCATGAGCATGCGAAACGTGCTTTGCGCATCGTGGACCGGGTCGATGTAGCCACCGGTCAAGGCCTCTGTCCTGAGAGTCATCAGTCCTCTCCTCTCACCATCGTGAAGAAATCGACGCGCGTGGCCGCGGTCTGTTGGGTCTTGCGCCCGTCATCGGCGGCGATGCGGGCGGCAATCGGCGACAGCAGGCGCGTCTCAACGAAATCGCGCGTATCTGCCTGTTGCCAAAGCGCGTCGAAGATGGCTGCGAGCCTTGCCTTCTCACGATCTGTGCCGAGCGATTGGCCAAAGCCGACGATGCCGTTTGCCAACCGTACCGTCGCGCGACTGACCGTCGCTTCACCGAGATTAAAGGGGGCACCGCCGCCGCCGATACGACCTCGGACCATAACGAGCCCGGTTTCCGGTCCCCGCAGCGCCTGGACGCTTGGTTGTGGTGCGAGCGCCGCCCAGGCGGCAGTCAGCTCCTTGCCGGTCGCACGGCCGAGCAGATCGATCGCATGCTTGCGGTCGCCGGTCGCCTCGCCCTTTGCAGTTTGTTTGCTGGCATCCATTGTCAGACTCCAAAATGTCTATTAATATAGACAACCATACAACTGAATGTATGAATATCCAATGGGCGTGACAAGCGTGTGACATGACGGATTTGAAACGAGTGGAGAGGCGGGCGGGCGTTGCCCTCTGGCGCCAGATTGCCGACAGAATTCGAGAAGCTATTTCCAGGGGAGACTTCGACGAAAGCGGCATGGTGCCGCCAGAGCTGGTGCTGGCCGGACAGTTCGGCGTCAACCGCCATACAGTGCGCAGCGCCCTTGCGGCGCTGGCCCAGGAGGGCATCGTGCAGGCGGTGCAGGGACGCGGTACCCTGATCGTCCGCAAAGAACGTTTCAATTTTCCGATCTCGCGCAGGACGCGATTCACGGAGGGTATCGGCGATCAGGCGCGCGATTTGCAGGGACTACTGCTGTCGTCGGAAATCGAGCCAGCCGACCCGGAGGTTGCTCGTTGGCTCGCGCTTGAGGCCGGGACGCCGGTTGTCCGGCTGGAGGCATTGCGCAAGGCTGACGGCCGCGCCGTATCGCGCTCGACCGCCTGGTTTCCCGCCGAGCGCTTCAAGGGTATCGGCGAAGTCTTCGCCCGCAGCGGTTCGATCACGGAAGCACTTGCGGCGCTGGGCCTGGGCGACTATCTGCGCTCCGTTACCGAAATCTCCGCGACCCACGCGGAAACCGCCGACATTGCCGCGCTTGAGCTTACGCCGGGGGCGATCCTCTTGGTAACGAGGGCCGTGAATACGGATCTTTCGGGAGTCCCGATACAGTACGCGGTCACCCGTTTTCCGGCTGACCGCGTCCAGTTCACGATAGCAAGTTGATCGCAGCAGAAGCTCAATGGGCGCCGGACATGTCGCCGAGCACTTCCTTGCTGGCGACGGTCGAGTCCGGATTGAGCTTGTAGACCATCGGCACGCCGGTCGCCAGGTTGAGCTTGAGGATCTGCTCCTTGGAGAGACGGTCGAGAACCATGACGAGCGCGCGTAGCGAATTGCCGTGCGCGGCGACCAGAACCTTCTCGCCGCGCAGGACACGCGGCAGGATGTCGGTCATGTAGTAAGGCCAGACGCGGGCACCGGTGTCACGCAGGCTCTCACCACCCGGCGGCGGAACGTCATAGGAGCGTCGCCAGATATGCACCTGTTCCTCGCCCCACTTGGCGCGCGCGTCATCCTTGTTGAGGCCGGAGAGGTCACCGTAATCCCGCTCATTCAGGGCCTCGTCACGGACGGTCTCGAGGCTCGATTGCCCAACCTTGTTCAGGATGATCTCACAGGTCTTCTGCGCTCGCGACAAAGCGGAGGTGAAGGCGACGTCGAACTTCATCCCATAATCGGCGAGAGCTTGGCCGCCGGCTTCAGCCTCCTGGATGCCGAGTTCGGTCAGGCCCGGATCGCGCCAGCCGGTGAACAGGTTCTTGAGATTCCATTCGCTCTGGCCGTGACGGACCAGTACGAGAGTACCGCTCATGGGAAAATCCTCCGCAAGGAATTATCTAGATGGATGAAGAAAGCCCGAGGACATCGAGCATGGAATAGAGGCCGGGCTTCTTGTCCCGCGCCCAGAGTGCAGCCCGGAGCGCACCGCGCGCAAAGAGCGAGCGATCGCCGGCGCTATGGGAAAGAGTAATCGTCTCGCCTTCACCGGCGAAGAGGACGGAGTGCTCGCCAATCACGGAGCCGCCGCGCAGAGTGGCGAAGCCGATGCTGCCCTCCTCGCGTGGTCCCGTATGCCCGTCGCGCACGCGGACGGAATGGTCGGCAAGATCGATGCCGCGCCCTTCGGCGGCGGCTTGCCCGAGGAGCAATGCGGTCCCAGACGGCGCGTCCACCTTGCGCTTGTGGTGCATTTCCAGCACCTCGATGTCCCAGCCGGCAGCGTCAAGCGCCTGGGCGGCCTGTTTGACGAGGACGGAGAGCAGGTTGACCCCAAGGCTCATATTGCCGGATTTGACGACCCGCGCATGGCGTGCTGCCGCAGCGATTTTCGCATCGTCATCCGCGGTGCAGCCGGTCGAGCCGATGACATGGACGATCCGCGCCTGCGCGGCGAGACCAGCATATTCCACGCTTGCCGCAGGTGATGTGAAATCAATGACCCCGTCGGCGTGAACGAACGCCGCGAGGGGATCGTCGGTCACCGGAACGCCGATGGAGCCGAGCCCGGCCAGTTCTCCCGCATCCCTGCCGATCAAGGGCGAACCGGACCGTTCGACCGCGGCGTGAACCACGGCATCTTCCGTCGCCCGGATGAGACGCAGCACCGTCTGGCCCATGCGGCCACCGGCTCCGACGACGACGAGTTTCATGGCACCGCTCATGGCCTTCCAACCTCAGAAGAATTCGTTATTGCCGCTGCCTGGCTGCAGCTGGTTCAGTCGAGCGTAGAGGCCGTTGGGACGCTGTGCAAGCGACTGATGGGTGCCTTCCTCGGCGATCGTCCCGCTCTGCATCACGATGATCTTGTCCGCCTTGATGATAGTCGAAAGCCGGTGGGCAATGACGATCACGGTGCGTCCGGTCATTGCCTCGTCCAGAGCCTTCTGAACGGCGGCTTCCGACTCCGTGTCGAGTGCGGAGGTCGCTTCGTCAAGCAACAGGATCGGTGCATTGCGGACAAGCGCACGGGCGATCGATAGCCGTTGCCGCTGGCCGCCGGAAAGTGTGACGCCGTTTTCGCCGACAGGGGTGTCATACCCCATAGGCTGAGCGAGGATGAAGTCGTGTGCATAGGCGAGGCGGGCCGCTTCCTCGATCTCGGCATTGGTCGCGTCAGGACGACCATAGCGAATGTTGTCGCGGATCGTCCCTTCAAAGAGATAGGGCTGTTGGGAAACGTAGGCGATATGTCCGCGTAGCGACGCCTTTGTGACGGACGCAATATTCTGGCCGTCGATCAGGATCTCACCCTCCGCGGGATCATAGAACCGTGGAACGAGCGTAATCACCGTGGACTTGCCGGCTCCGGACGGGCCGACAAGCGCCGTGGTCTTGCCGCCCTCAGCGACGAAGTCGATACCCTTCAGCACCGGCTCGTTGTTACCATAGGCAAACCTGACGCCGCGAAATTCGATACAGGCCCTGTCGACCTTGAGCTCGGTTGCGTCCCGCCTGTCACGTTGCGGGCTTTCCATGTCGAGGATTTCGTAGATCATCCGTGCATTGACGACGGCGCGTTCCATCTGCACCTGCAGCTTGGCGAGCCGCTTTGCCGGTTCGTAGGCCATCAACAGCGCCGCGATGAAGGAGAAGAAGGCGCCCGGCAGCACGCCACCATAGATGGACCGAAACGCCGCGTAGGCGATTACGCTGGAGATGGCGACGCCCGCGAAGGTTTCCGTCAGCGGCGACGTGCGTTCGCTCAGCCTGGCGATACGGTTCGCGCGGCGCTCCGCGGCGGCGATCGTGCTCTGGACCTTGCGGTCCAGTTCGTCTTCCATTGTGAACGCCTTGACGATCGCGATGCCCTGGATCGTCTCCTGCATGGCACCCAGCACGTGGCTGTTGAAGATGATAGACTCGCGCGTTGCCGCACGTAGTCGCTTCGACAGGTAACGCAGGGCATAGAGCAGCGGCGGCGCGACAACGAAGACGATCAATGTCAGCAGCCAGTCCTTGGCGAACATGACGCCGATGAGTGCAATCAATGTCAGCAGGTCGCGCGCGGTCGAAGTGACCGTGAGATTGAGAACATCACGGATACCGTTGATGTTCTGGCTGATCTGTGCGGCAAGATGGGCCGAGCGTGACTCGCTGAAGAAGCCCAGCGAAAGGGTCATCAGATGCGAAAAGAGGCGACGTTGATAACGTGCAACGATGTTGTTGCCGATTTTCGAAAGGGTGACCGCCTGACCGTAGCTTGCAAGGCCGCGCAGCATGAAGGCGCCGAGAATGGCACCGCAGATGAGCCAGACGATATCCGCTCTCTGGTTGGCGAAGGCCTCGTTCACCACCGTTTCCATGATCCAGGCAGTGAAGGCGGTCGTCAGCGCCACCACGGCAAGGCAGAGGACAGCGAAGATATAGCCCTTGACGTGATCGCGCCCGTTCTCGGCGATGATCCGCTTCAGAACAGTTGTGATGCTGCTCGAACTGACGGGCGTCTTGTGTGTCTTGCTGGCTTCCAAATAAAGGCATTCCCCGTGGAACTGCGCGTCCGGACGACCGGACACAATGGCCTAGCGCTCTATAACCAGTCGCAAACCCCTTGGCCACAAAAAAGCGGACGCCGCCTTTTCAGCCGTCAGCGGCGCCAGCGCCTTCCATCGGTCGCGAGGCCGAAATTTGCAGGCGTGCGCGCAAAATTCGCGAGTCCCGAGAGTGCCGCGAGCGGATGAGTGACCACGAACGTTGGAATGGTGTGCATCAGCCCTGTATGCGGTGCCTTGTCCTCGAAGGCGGCGCGGAATTCCGGACGCTTCAGTGCAGGCAGAATCTTCTGAGGAATGCCGCCGGCAAGGAACACACCACCCCGAGCCATGAA
Organism: Ciceribacter thiooxidans; assembly: GCF_014126615.1. NCBI lineage: Bacteria > Pseudomonadati > Pseudomonadota > Alphaproteobacteria > Hyphomicrobiales > Rhizobiaceae > Ciceribacter > Ciceribacter thiooxidans. Next base: position 3,353,215 of record NZ_CP059896.1, on the reverse strand, counting down.
CACGAGAGCGAGATCCCCGGCAAGCCGTCCGAGGTAGGTGACGAACAGCGAGAGAGTCTCAGCAGCTTGTTTGTCGCTGCCGGAAAGTCCGTGTGTCGAAACATCGGCCGGGTCGGCCCATCGAGGTTTTACGCCGTCGGCTGCACAAACCGCATCATAGATGTTGACGATTCCGCGACCACAGAGAAGCTGCTCACCGGAAATGCGACCTTCGATGCGCGCGAGGTGTGGGAATATCTCGAAATCGCGGTCGCTGCGCGGCCCCATGTCGACATGTCCGCCTTCGCCGGGGATCGGAAACCAGGTGTGCTGCGCATGCAGCAGTCCGGCGACGCCGAGACCGGTGCCGGGACCCAGCACCACACGAGAGGCGATCGGGCTTTCGGAGAGCGGACCGATCGGTTCGCGATTCTCGTCCGAAAGCGAAGCAACGGCGAGGGCCTGCGCCTCGAAGTCGTTGACGATCAGAACATCCTCGAACCCCATTTCTTCAATCATCGCCTTCGGACGCACGACCCAGTCGCAATTGGTCAGCGGAATTTCGTCGGCATTGATCGGACCCGCGATCGCAAGGATCGCAGAGCGCGGCTGGATCGAGGTCTTGTCGAGCACGCCCTGCTGGATCGCGTCCTCGATCGTCGAAAAAGCAGCAGTGTGGACGATCGGAAACTGCCGGGGCTCGGCATAGGTGTCGATCAGGATCGAAAAGCGTGCATTTGTCCCCCGATGTCGCCTATCAGGATCGGAAAGGTAAGCTGCTCGTTCTCTGTGATCTTCGGCATCGGCCGGCTCCTGCGATCCAAATCGGGCACTGCGTCAGTTCTTCTTCGCAGTCATCAATATCTCGGCGGTCGCGAGATTCAATGCCATGGGGATGTCGTAGACGGTGGCCAGCCGCATCAGCGCTTTCACGTCCACGTCGTGGGGCATGGCGGTCAAGGGATCGACGAAGAAGATAAGCATCTGCACCTCGCCCGTGGCGATCATCGCGCCGATCTGCTGGTCGCCGCCGAGGGGGCCGCTTTTCATGCGCACGATATCCAGGCCCGGACATGCTTCCGCTACCCTTCCTCCGGTAGTGCCCGTGGCCACGATGCGGAACCGGCCAAGGGTTTCCGCATGGCGGCCGGCGAACTCTGCGAGTTCATCCTTTTTCTGGTCGTGGGCAATCAGGGCTATGCATGGATGCTCGGGCATCGGGTCGATCCGCTCCGGATTTAAATCGATTTGAAAGCCTTCTACAGCACGACTGTTGCCTTGAAAAGATAGCCCAACCGAAAGGCCGCGAACGCGCGGTCAGCGGTCGGAAGGACGAGGTAATGGAATCGGAATATCCTTCAGAGTCACGTCGATCGGGTCTGCGGCCGCCGGCGCGGCGGCGGGTTGCGCTGCCGCATAGGCGGTGACCGGCGTGGCGTCGCCGCCCAATGTGACTTCGCTTTCATTTGCCACCGAAGGCGCGTTAAGCACTGCCACACAAGATTTCGGCAGGTCGGCGACGCCGATTTCCCGAGGCTTTGGGGCGGGCTTCTTGGGATCGGTCTTTGGTTTCGCCCACGGCTCTGAGGTAAACCACCATGCGAGGGACTTGTCGCAGCCGTCTCCGGGCGGGGGGGCGGCCTGGGACTTGCATCCGCTCGACCCGACTGGACACTTGATACGCACATGGAAGTGCGCGTCGTGACCGTAGATCGGCCGAACCTTGCCGAGCAGCGAGCGGTCACCGGTCCAGGTGTCGCAGAGTTTCTTCTTGATCGCAGGATTGACGAAGACGCGCTCGACCTGCGGATAACTCGCCGCCAGCATGATGAGGCGCGCATGTGACGGCGTCCACAGCCGGGAGTCGACGGTCAGGAACTTGTCCTTGCGCAACATCGAGGTGAAGGGAAGGTCCTCACGCTCCTCGGCGCTCAGTCGCCTGTCCGGCATCGGCGTGAGCCAGATGTCTGCATCGAGCCCGATCTGGTGCGAAGCGTGGCCGTTCATCATGGGGCCACCACGCGGCTGCGAGACGTCTCCGACCAGCAGCCCGGGCCAACCCACCTCGGAAGCATCATGCGCGAGCTGTTCGAGCAGCGAAATCATCTGCGGGTGTCCCCAGCGGCGATTTCGCGAGAGCCGCATGGCCTGCCATGTGGGGCCGTCGGTGGGCAGCGCAACAGCCCCGGAAATGCATCCCTTCGAGTAAAATCCGTAAGGTGCCGGTGCTGCCCGGCTCGGAAGCTCGATGCCGCCGAACACCTTCTTGGCCGGCACCTGTTCGCTCGCCTTCCCGCTTTCAGCGAGCATCAGAAACGGTACGGTCACGGCAATTACGGCTAGTCGGATCAACCTCGTTCTCGTCTGCAATCTCATGTTCTCGTTCCGCCGAAAGCCTGTCTTCTCGCCGCAGGTGATTTGCCTTCAAGTATAGCGTGGATTTGGACTTTGGTGAATCCGTGGCCGTGCACACCCTCGTCGGCCGCATTCGTCCGAGGCCTGTTTTTTGCCGCTGTTTTGCTTATGCTGACAAAACTCAGACAAAAATAAGGGGTGATTTGGTTATGCGATTGGCTGTCGTCGGGATGGGATTGTTCGCTTTCGCAACGACGCTATTTGTCGCTCCGCATCGCGTGCCGGCCCAGGAGCCTCAGTGGCGTCACGCGATTTCAGTGATCGAACCTCCGAAATATCCCGAGGGCTTTCCGCTCTTCGACTATGTCAACGCCGATGCTCCGAAGGGCGGCAACCTCAATCTTTCTGCATCGGGGACGTTCGACAGCTTCAATCCGGTGCTCGACAAGGGAGAGTTGGCTGCGGGGCTGACGCCGCGCCTCTCGCTCGTCACCGAAACCCTGCTCAAACCTTCAATGGACGAAGTCGATGCAGTCTACGGGCTTCTCGCTGAGGCGGTTGCCTTTCCCGACGATTATTCCTTCGTGAAATTCCGTCTGCGGCCCGAGGCGAAATGGGCGGATGGCACACCCGTTACCCCCGAAGATGTCGTTTTCAGCTTCGACAAGTTCAAGGAACTCAATCCTCTCTACACGAACTATTATCGCCATGTGCTGAAGGCGGAAAAAACGGGCGAACGCGAAGTTACCTTCACTTTCGATGAGAAGAACAACCGCGAACTGCCAGTCATCATCGGCGAACTCGACATCGTCCCGAAGCACTGGTGGGAGGCCAAGGGGGCTGACGGCAAGCCTCGCGACATAGCCAAGACTACGCTCGAGCCGATTATGGGATCGGGCCCTTACCGTATCGCGTCCTTTTCGCCCGGTGCAAAGATCCGCTACGAGCTTCGCGACGACTATTGGGGCAAGGATCTCAACGTCAACATCGGCTACAACAACTTTCGAAACCAGACCTACACCTACTTCGCCGATCTGGATGTCGAATTCGAGGCCTTCCGATCCGGGAACGTAGACTTCTGGTCGGAGAATTCGGCCATGCGCTGGGCGCGGTCCTACGATTTCCCTGCCGTCAACGACGGTCGGGTCAAGCGCGAAGTGCTGGACAACGAATACAGGACTTCCGGCATTCTGGTAGGTTTCATACCGAACATGCGTCGGGACAAGTTCAAGGACATTCGCGTTCGCAGAGCACTGAACTATGCCTTCGATTTCGAGGATCTGAACCGGACGGTGTTCTTCGACCAGTACCAGCGGATCGACAGCTATTTCTACGGTTCTGAACTCGCATCGAAAGGGCTGCCGGAGGGCAAGGAGCTGGAAGTTCTGCAATCCCTAAAGGATGAGGTGCCACCCGAAGTGTTTTCGACGGAGTACCGTAATCCCATCGGCGGTGACCCGGCGAAATTGAGAGAAAATCTGCGCAAGGCGATCGGTCTCCTAAAGGAGGCGGGTTACGAACTGCGCAACGGGCGCATGATTCTCGCCTCTACCGGTGTTCCGCTCTCGTTCGAAATCCTGCTTAACGGACCGACGATCGAAAAGGTGGCCCTGCCTTTTGCGGAAAACTTGAAAAAGATCGGTGTCGAGGTTTCGGTTCGCACCGTCGATGCCTCGCAGTATACCAACCGAGTTCGCAGCTTCGACTACGACATGATCTACCTGGGCTGGGCGCAGAGTCTTAATCCCGGTAACGAGCAGAGCGACTACTGGGGATCAAAATCGGTTGATGCGCCCGGTTCCCGCAATTACGCCGGCATCAGTAATCCCGCAATTGACAAGCTCGTTGATCAGATCGCGTTCGTGAAGGACCGCGAGACCTTGATTGCCACGGTAAAGGCACTTGATCGGCTGCTGCTTGCGGGAAGCTACACGGTGCCCTCCTACACAATGCGGTCGTCGCGTATCGCCTATTGGGACAAGTTCGGGCGTCCGGAACCACTCCCGACCTATGGTATTGGCTTTCCGCAGATCTGGTGGGCCAAAGAAGCGGCTCAATGAAGGGCAGGGACTTGCACCGTTCCCCCGACGGGCTAGGAATGGATAGTGCGAATCGCTGTTCGCCGAGCGAGGCCGCGGCGGGAAAGGACTGACCAGTTGATCGCAGGGCATGAGACGGACATTGGCGTGACAAGCATCCGGCCTGTCGGAGCAATGATACCATGAGCGGCTATATCCTGCGGCGCCTGCTTCTAATGATCCCGACCATCGTCGGTATCATGGGTATTTCCTTCCTGGTGATTCAGTTTGCGCCCGGCGGCCCTGTCGAGCAGGTGATCGCGCAACTGACCGGCCAGGGCGACAGCGCCGACCAGCGTCTGACGGGTGGCGGCGATCTCGCCGGACAGCAGCAGTTCGGGGCCGACGAAACAAGCTCGAAGTATCGCGGCGCCCAGGGACTCGATCCCGAGCTCATCGCGAAACTCGAAAAACAGTTCGGCTTCGACAAGCCTCCGCTGACCCGTTTCGTCGAGATGATGTGGAACTATATTCGCTTCGATTTTGGCGAAAGTTTCTTCCGCAATACCTCCGTTGTCGACCTGATCATAGAGAAGATGCCGGTATCGGTTTCTCTCGGCGTCTGGATCCTGCTCATTTCCTATGCGATCTCCATTCCGCTCGGCATCAAGAAAGCCGTCCAAGATGGTACGCCCTTCGACGTGTGGACCTCCGGGGTTATCGTCATCGGCTACGCGGTTCCGAGCTTCCTTTTCGGTATCCTGCTGATCGTGCTTTTCGCCGGCGGCTCCTTCTTCGACTGGTTTCCCCTGCGCGGGCTCGTCTCGGACAATTTCGCCGAACTCTCCTGGTGGGAGAAGATCATCGACTATTTCTGGCACCTGACGCTGCCGCTGATCGCTCTCTCGCTTTCTGCCTTCGCCACGACGACCCTGCTCACCAAGAACTCGTTCATCGACGAGATCAAGAAACAGTATGTCATCACGGCGCGCGCCAAGGGGCTTTCCGAGCGCCAGGTGCTCTACGGTCACGTCTTCCGCAACGCCATGCTGATCGTCATCGCGGGCATTCCCGGCGCCTTCATCTCGGCCTTCTTTACGGGCTCGCTGCTGATCGAAAATATCTTCTCGCTCGATGGTCTCGGTCGTCTCGGCTATCTGTCGGTGGTCAATCGTGACTATCCAATCGTCTTTGCGACACTCTACATCTTCTCGCTGATGGGTCTCTTCGTCGGCCTCGTCTCGGACCTGATCTATACCTGGATCGATCCGCGCATCGATTTCGAGCGGAGGGATGTCTGAGATGTCCGTATCCGAACCGATTGCGGTAGAAGAAACTGCGGGACGGGGCAGGAAGCCCTGGCTTTCTCCGACCAATCGTCGGCGCCTCGAAAATTTCAAGGCCAACCGGCGGGGCTTCTGGTCCTTCTGGCTCTTCATGATCCTTTTCGTACTCAGCCTCTTTGCGGAGTTGATCGCCAACGACCGGCCACTGTTGGCCTCTTACAAGGGCGAGCTTCTGTTTCCGGTTCTCGTCGACTATCCGGAGGAGAAGTTCGGCGGTTTCCTGGCAGTCACCGATTACCGTTCACCCTTCATCGCCGATGAGATCAACGCCAACGGCTGGATGGTCTGGCCGCCGATCCGCTATTCCTATCGCACGGTAAACTCGGAAATCCCCCATTCGGCGCCGACGCCGCCTTTTTGGCTGATGAGCAAGGAAGAGCGTTGCAAGGGATATCCACTCGGGGCGGAGGATCCGGGCTGCGTGCTCGGGAACCTGAACTGGCTCGGCACCGACGATCAGGCCCGCGACGTCACCGCGCGCATGATCTACGGCTTCCGCATTTCGGTGCTGTTCGGTCTTGCCCTTACACTCTGTTCGGCAGTGATCGGCGTCACCGCGGGCGCCGTACAGGGCTACTTCGGCGGCTGGACGGATCTCCTGATGCAGCGCTTCATCGAAATATGGTCGTCGATGCCGGTGCTCTACATCCTGCTCATCATTGCAGCGATCCTGCCGCCTGGCTTTTTCGTGCTGCTCGGCATCATGCTGCTTTTTTCGTGGGTGAGTTTCGTCGGTATCGTGCGCGCAGAATTCCTGCGGGCCCGCAATTTCGAATATGTGAACGCCGCCCGCGCGCTCGGAGTGGGCAACTGGACGATCATGTTCCGCCACCTCCTTCCCAATGCGATGGTCGCGACGTTGACCTTCCTGCCGTTCATCCTGTCGGGCTCCATCACCACGCTCACCTCGCTCGATTTTCTCGGCTTCGGCATGCCGCCGGGCTCTCCTTCGCTCGGTGAACTCATCGCCCAGGGCAAGCGTAACCTGCAGGCGCCCTGGCTCGGTCTCACCGCCTTCTTCACCATGTCGATCATGCTGTCGCTGCTGATCTTCGTCGGCGAAGCGGTGCGCGATGCCTTCGATCCGAGAAAGGCGTTCAAATGACGGAGGCGCTTCTTTCGGTCCGGGACCTTTCGGTTGCCTTCCGGCAGGGTGAGCGGGAAACGCTTGCCGTCGATCATGTAAGCTTCGACGTTTATCAGGGCGAGGTCGTCGCACTGGTGGGAGAGTCGGGATCCGGCAAGTCCGTAACGGCGAATTCGGTACTGCGGCTCTTGCCCTATCCGGCGGCGAGCCATCCGTCGGGCGAAATCCTCTTCGAGGGGCGTGATCTCCTGAGGCTTTCGGAGGTCGATCTTCGTCGTGTGCGTGGCAACGACGTCACTATGATCTTCCAGGAGCCGATGACCTCGCTCAATCCGCTCCACACGATCGAGAAGCAGATCAGCGAAATTCTCGCCCTGCATCAGGCGATGAGCGGACCGGCCGCACGCGACCGGACACTGGAGCTGTTGCGTCAGGTCGGTATTCGCGATCCGGAAAAGCGGCTTGCCGCCTATCCGCACGAGCTTTCGGGTGGGCAGCGACAGCGCGTGATGATCGCCATGGCGCTTGCCAACCGTCCGAAGTTGTTGATCGCCGACGAGCCGACGACCGCACTCGACGTGACCGTTCAGGCACAGATACTTGAGCTCCTCAGCTCGCTGAAGGCGACGCACGGCATGTCGATGCTGTTCATCACCCATGACCTCGGCATCGTTCGCAAGTTCGCCGATCGCGTCTGCGTCATGACCGGGGGCGTATCGTCGAAAGCGGTCCGGTCGAGGAGATCTTCTCAAATCCGCAACATGCCTACACGCGCCATCTTCTCGCCTCCGAGCCGCGCGGGGCGCCGCCGCCTTCCGATCCCGGCAAGCCGATCGTGATGGAGGGCAAGGACATTCGTGTCTGGTTTCCGATCAAGACGGGGTTCCTGCGCAAGGTGGTCGATCACGTCAAGGCGGTGGATGGCGTCGACATGGTGCTCCGGGCCGGGCAGACGCTCGGCGTGGTCGGCGAATCCGGTTCGGGCAAGACCACACTTGGTCTGGCGCTCGCGCGCATGATTTCCTCGACCGGGAGGATCGGCTTTATCGGCCAGGAAATCGACGGCTATTCGCACAAGGACATGCGTCCTCTGCGCAACCGCCTGCAGATCGTCTTCCAGGATCCCTATGGTTCCCTGAGTCCCCGCATGTCGGTTGGCGAGATCATTGCCGAAGGACTGAAGGTTCACGAACGCGATCTTTCTGCGGATGAGCGCGATGCAAGGGTTTGCTGGGCGCTGGAGGAAGTGGGCCTTGATACCGCAACCCGGTGGCGATACCCGCACGAGTTCTCCGGCGGTCAGCGGCAGCGGATCGCGATCGCGCGCGCCATGGTGCTGAAGCCTCGTTTCGTCATGCTCGACGAACCGACGTCTGCGCTCGACATGAGCGTGCAGGCGCAGGTGGTCGATCTCCTGCGTGACCTGCAGAAGCGTCACGACCTCGCCTACCTCTTCATCAGCCACGATTTGCGCGTCGTGAAGGCACTTGCAAACGACGTCATCGTCATGCGCATGGGGCAGGTGGTGGAGCAGGGACCTGCTGATGAAATCTTCGGAGATCCGAAGACCGAGTACACCCGCGCTTTGCTCGCCGCAGCCTTCAATCTCGAGGCGGTCAGAACCGCCGCAATCAGTCAGTAGCAGGATAAGGTATCCCATGGCCGCGAAGAGCCCTGTTGTCATTGATCTCAAGTTCGGCCGTGCAAGCGTCATGGCTGCGCTCGCGAACGCCTTCGCCGGCCGCGAAGTCATCGATATGGCGCTGCCCGAAAATGCCGGTCGCGATTTGAGCGGCGTTCTCTATGCGGTGGTCTGGAAGCCCGACCCGCAACTCTTCATTCGCGCAAGCAACCTGGAGGTGATCTTCTCTGGTGGTGCCGGTGTGGATCACATTCTCTCGGCCTATGACTTGCCGGACCTGCCCGTCGTGCGCTTTGTAGACCGTAGCCTGACCGACCGCATGAGCGAGTGGGTCGTGCTGCAGTCGCTTGCGCATCTCCGGCGCGTTCCGACCTATGCGGTGCAGCAGCGCGCGCGGGTCTGGCACGAGATCGATCCCCAACCGGAGGCCCGCGATGTGACCGTCGGCATCATGGGGCTCGGCGTTCTCGGTCAGGACGCAGCCAGAAAGCTCAAGATTATGGGCTTCAACGTCATCGGCTGGTCTCGAACCCCGAAGGTGATCGAGGGTATAGAGACCTTCGATGCCGCCGGCCTCGACACATTCCTCGGCCGGACCGACATCCTCGTCGGCCTGTTGCCGCTTACGCCCGATACGCGAGGCATTTACGACGCGCGCCTGTTTGCCGGTCTGCATCAGGGCGGTGCGCTCGGCAAGCCGGTTTTCATCAATGCGGGGCGGGGCGGCAGCCAGGTCGAGGCCGATATCGTTGATGCGCTGGAAAAAGGTGTCTTGGGCGGAGCATCGCTCGACGTGTTCGAACAGGAGCCCCTCGCCAAGGAAAGCTCGCTGTGGGGCATGGAGAATGTGATCGTAACGCCGCATGCCGCTGCCGCCTCCGATGTCAGGGCCCTCTTCGCTCATGTCGAGGAGCAGATAGAGCGGTTCGAATCGGGCATGCCGCTCCAGCACGTCGTAGACCGGGAGGCGGGCTACTGACCTCGGCGGCGTGCTTGCCGGGAACATTGGCCCCAGCCGCCCGTTCCTCCCTTGATCGCTCGAGAGCGGGAAGCAACGCGGTGAGGAGAAAGCCATGGCAAGCCGCCCGGACAAGCAGGAAAACCATATCGAGAACAGTCGTGACGGCGAGGGGCCCAGACCTGCGCCTGCCGTTCAGACACGGCAGGGCTCTCTCGGCCGGCCGGTGCTGGTCGTCCTGCTGGTGGGTCTGATCCTTGCGATGTTGTTCTGGGTGCCGGTCGAGTGGTGGGGCAATGCGATTGCCCCGGAGCGGGAATCGAACGACACCCGGACAGAACAACCGGCGTCGCCGACCACGCCGAGCGACGCCAACGGCGGAACGAACAGCGGCGGCTGAAGTAGCCTCCGTTCTGCTATGGACTTTGGTAGAGGTTTTTTCGATAAGGTTGCGTCGGAAGCAGTCGACCCTCTGGCCGGCTCGTGAACTGGCGGCCTGACCCGGCCGTTTCTGGCAGGGCGGACATTCGATGACCAAGACCGATATCGCGACGCGTGTGTACAACCACACTTGGAAGCTCGATCCCATCGTCCGAAGCCTTATCGACACCGACTTCTACAAGCTTCTGATGCTGCAGATGATCTGGAAACGGTATCCGGATGTCGACGCCACCTTCAGCGTAATCAATCGGACAACCACCGTGCGTCTCGCCGACGAGATCGACGAGGGGGAATTGCGCGAGCAGCTCGACTACGCCCGTTCGTTGCGCCTCACGAAGAAAGAGGCAATCTGGCTCGCTGGTAATACCTTCTACGGCAAATCGCAGATATTCGAGCCGGAGTTCCTGAGCTGGTTTGCCGACTTTCAACTCCCGGAATACGAGCTGTCGAAAAAGGACGGCCAATATGTCCTGCACTTCCACGGGCGCTGGAAGGAAACCACTATGTGGGAAATTCCGGCACTCGCCATCATCAATGAGTTGCGTTCGCGCGCGGTTCTGAAGTCTCTGGGCCTCTTCACGCTGGATGTTCTCTATGCCCGCGCCAAAGCCAAGATGTGGGCCAAGGTGGAGCGGCTGCGCGACCTGCCGGGACTGAGGATCTCCGATTTCGGCACGCGCCGTCGGCACAGCTTCCTCTGGCAGCGCTGGTGCGTCGAAGCGCTCAAGGAAGGGATCGGTCCCGCCTTCACCGGCACCAGCAACGTCCTGCTTGCGATGGACTCTGACCTCGAGGCGGTTGGAACCAATGCTCACGAACTGCCCATGGTCCTTGCTGCACTCGCGCGGAATGACGCCGAACTGGCAGCTGCTCCTTACCAGGTACTGCGCGACTGGAAGCAGCTCTACGGAGGCAACCTGCTGATCGTGCTGCCGGATACGTTCGGTACCGCGGCTTTTCTGCGCGACGCACCAGACTGGGTTGCAGACTGGACCGGGTTCCGCCCCGACAGCGCGCCGCCGATCGAGGGCGGTGAGGAGATCATCGAGTGGTGGCGGAAGATGGGCCGCGATCCGCGCCAGAAGCTTCTGATCTTCTCTGATGCGCTCGACGTCGACGCGATCATCGACACGTACCGGCACTTCGAGGGCCGGGTCCGGATGAGTTTTGGCTGGGGTACCAACCTTACCAACGACTTTGCGGGCTGCGCTCCGCGTGAGATCGAGAGCCTCAAGCCCATCTCGCTGGTCTGCAAGGTGAGTGAAGCCAACGGCCTGCCGGCCGTCAAACTCTCCGACAATCCGCGCAAGGCGACGGGAGAGCCGGCCGAAATCGAGCGCTACCTGAGATTTTTCGGCGGCTCCGGCCGTGTCGAGCAGCCCGTCGTCGTCTGATCGCAGCCTTGCCAAGCAGATCGGGGCGCCTGTAAGCTGCCGGCGAGGAGCTTGCGGAACGGGAGGATCAACCATGGACATGAGCGGAACGGAACGCATAGAGGCGCCGATCGGCGCCGTCTGGCAAGCTTTGAACGACCCGGAGATCTTGCGACAAGCCATCCCGGGCTGCGAGAGCCTCGACAAGACGAGCGATACCGACATGACCGCGAAGGTCGTGCTGAAGATCGGCCCGATCAAGGCGAAGTTCGAGGGAGCTGTCGCACTTTCGAACCTCGACCCGCCACGCTCCTATACGATCAGCGGCGAGGGCAAGGGCGGGATGGCCGGTTTTGCCAAAGGAGGCGCAGAGGTTGCGCTTGAAGCCGACGGTGACGCGGTGACCGTACTCACCTATAACGTCAAAGCGGAAGTCGGCGGCAAGATCGCCCAGCTCGGCAGCCGGCTCATCGACTCGACGGCCAAAAAGCTGGCGGGGGAGTTCTTTTCGCGCTTTGCCGCGCTGGTCGCCGGACCGGCACAAGAGGCCGCCTTGCCGTCTGCCTGAAGCGTCTAGGGAGTGAAAAGGGGATGGCGGACAGGGAGGGATTCGAACCCTCGGTACGCTTTCACGTACACACGCGTTCCAGGCGTGCGCCTTAAACCACTCGGCCACCTGTCCGTCTGACAGCCAGTATGCCGAGAAAGGCAATGCGGCCGGTCGGGCGCGATATATACCGAGGATTCGTCCGGGATCAACCGGAATCTGACAGAATTTTGACTTGCCCTTCCGAAACCCTATGTAATCATTGCCATGAGCCTTGAAGCGTCGTGGTACGGGCGCCCGGACCGGCGGAGAAGAGATTGATACGTTTTGTATTCCGCTTGCTGAGTCTGGTCGCGCTCTGCATCGCCGTGGTGGCAGGCGTCCTGGACTCGATCGCCTCCGTCTCGGCGTCCGAGGTTGTTGTTACCCCGCTCGGTATCGCGTGGCTCGAGCTGAGCCCCGACACGCTGAATGTCGTTAGCGACACGGTACAGCGCGACTGGGGACCCAAGGCTTGGGGCTTTGCGATCCGATGGCTGTTGCCGCTTCCGGCGTTTTCGGTCTTCCTCGCCCTTTCTCTGGTGCTGTGGATGATCGGATACAAGAGGCGGCCGGCTGCAGGGCGTTTCGCCGCCTGACCAAGAGCGCCGTTTTCGGCGCAGGATGGAGAGTCACATGTTCCTGATCGACATGTTCAACAAGAAGATGACGATGCCGACGCCGGAGACGGCTCTGCCCGGTCGGCCGTCGCCCATTCCGACGGCGACTACCCATTTCGTCAATGGCCGACCACTGAAAGGTCCCTATCCGGGGGGAATGAAGACCGTCTCTTTCGGTATGGGCTGTTTCTGGGGTGCGGAACGCCTCTTCTGGCAGACGGCGGGCGTGTGGGTAACGGCCGCGGGCTACCAGGGCGGCTTCACGCCGAACCCGACCTATCAGGAGACGGTAACCGGTCTGACCGGCCATGCCGAAGTGGTCAAGGTCGTCTACGATCCCGACGCGGTTCCATTCGAAGACCTGCTGAAGATCTTCTTCGAAAATCATGACCCGACCCAGGGTATGCGCCAGGGGAATGACGTCGGAACCACGTATCGTTCGGTGATCTTTGTCGAAGGTGTCGAGGACTTCGAACGCGCGCAGGGCATGCGTGACGGGTTTCAGCAGGCGCTGATCGCAGCCGGGCGCAAGAACACCGTTACTACGGAGGTTGTTCTCGCTCCCGAGTTTTACTACGCTGAAGACTACCATCAGCAGTATCTTGCCAAGAACCCCGGCGGCTACTGCGGCCTGAAGGGAACCGGCGTGACGTGCCCCGCTGTATGAAGGCGGGTGCCACCGCTTTGATCTGGTTTAATTTTCGGCATCGATAAAACACTCCGGGCGGGATCTCGGCGAATCTTTACCAACTGAAAAAAACCGGATGAATTTTTCCAAAAGCCATGCAAGGATGCTGCCCAGCCGGGACCCTTGGGCGGGGTCGGTGGTTCCGCAGTCACGCGTGTCGAAGCGCTTGCGGGAGGACCTAATACGTTAAATAGAAAGAAAGAATAGGGCTGAACAATGAAGAAAACCCTTTTGAGCCTGATTGCCTTGGCGGCCATGTCGGCAACAGCGCTCGCAGCAGACGTCAAGCCGGCGCTGGTCTACGGCACGGGTGGCAAGTTCGACAAGTCCTTCAACGAGGCCGCGTACGCCGGCGCGGAAAAGTTCAAGGCCGAGACCGGCATTGACTACCGCGATTTCGAGCCGACCGGTGATACCCAGGGCGAACAGGCGATCCGCAACTTCGCCTCCAAGGGCTACAACCCCGTCGTTGCCGTTTCCTTCGCCTGGACCTCGGCGATCGAAAAGGTAGCCACCGAATTTCCCGACACCAAGTTCGTGATCGTTGACTCCGTTGTAGACCTGCCGAACGTTCGCTCGGTCGTCTACAAGGAGGAGGAGGGATCTTATCTCGTCGGTATTCTGGCCGGCATGGCCTCCAAGACCGGCAAGGTGGGCTTCGTCGGCGGCATGGATATCCCGCTGATCCGCAAGTTCGAGTGCGGCTATGAACAGGGTGCCCGCGCTGCCAACCCGTCCATTCAGGTGCTGCAGAACATGACCGGCACGACCGGTGCTGCGTGGAACGATCCGGTGCGTGGCGGTGAGCTCACCAAGAACCAGATCGACCAGGGTGCGGACGTGATCTACGCGGCGGCCGGTGCGACGGGTCTCGGCGTGCTGCAGACGGCGGCGGACAATGGCAAGCTGTCGATCGGCGTCGATTCCAACCAGAACTATTTGCATCCGGGTTCGGTCCTCACCTCGATGGTTAAGCGCGTCGATCTCGCCGTCTACAACGCCTATTCCGACGCCAAGGGTGACAAGTTCTCGGCCGGTGTCCAGGCGCTCGGCGTGAAGGAAGACGGGGTCGCCTATGCACTTGACGAGCACAACGCGAAGCTTGTTACCGACGACATGAAGGCTGCCGTCGAAAAGGCGAAGGCCGACATCATTGCCGGAACCGTCAAGGTTCACGATTACATGTCGGACAATTCCTGCCCGAAGTGATCTGAGCTGCGGGCGCAGGGCGGTCTTTTCGGCCGTGCTGCGCCCTTACTATGTCCAGGGGACCCGGAATGAATGCAACGAGTCAGGCACCTGCGATTGAACTGATCGGGATCGACAAGAAGTTCGGCGCGGTGCACGCGAACAAGAACATCAACCTGACGGTTGCCAAGGGTTCGATCCACGGCATCATCGGAGAGAATGGTGCAGGTAAATCGACGTTGATGTCGATTCTTTACGGCTTCTACCAGGCCGACAGCGGCGCGATCCATGTTGATGGACGGCCGGTGGCCATCCGCGACAGCCAGTCCGCGATCGCCGCTGGTATCGGCATGGTGCATCAGCACTTCATGCTGGTGGAAAATTTCACGGTTCTCGAGAACGTCATGCTGGGTGCGGAAGGTGGTGCGCTTCTCGGAAAGGGAACGGAAGCGGCGCGCAGCGCCCTGAAGAAGCTTGAGGACGATTACGAGCTCGAGGTCGATCCCGATGCCGTCATTGAGGAACTGCCGGTCGGCCTCCAGCAGCGTGTGGAGATCCTGAAGGCGATGTACCGCGGCGCCGAGATTCTGATCCTCGACGAGCCGACGGGCGTGCTGACGCCTTCCGAAGCCGACCACCTTTTCAAAATTCTGGGTGTCCTGCGCGATCAGGGCAAGACAGTCGTGCTCATCACGCACAAACTGCGCGAGATCATGGCGATCACCGATACGGTCTCCGTCATGCGACGCGGAGAAATGGTTGCGACCCGCAAGACCTCGGAGACGACGGTCGAGGAGCTTGCTGAACTGATGGTCGGTCGTCGCGTGCTCCTTCATGTCGAAAAGGGAGCCGCCAAGCCTGGCGAGGTCTTCCTCTCGGTCCGGAACCTGACCGTCAAGGACAGCCGCGGTGTCACCATGGTCGATGATGTCTCGTTCGATGTGCGTTCCGGCGAGATCCTCGGCATCGCGGGGGTCGCGGGCAATGGACAGAGCGAACTTCTGGAAGCGATAACCGGCATTCGCAAGCCGGCCTCTGGAGAAATCCTGATCCAGGGGGAGTCCGTCACCGGCTTCGATCCGGCAAGACTGCGCGGCCTCGGCCTCGCCCACATACCTGAAGATCGTCACCACATGGGACTCGTGCTTCCGTTTGAGGAAAGCCTGAACGCGATTCTCGGCTATCATCGCGACCAGCGCTATGGCAAAGGCCTATTCCTCGATCCCGACGCCGTACGCAAGGCGGCGCTCGACGAGATCGAGAAATACGATATCCGGCCACCGAACCCACGGCTAAAGACGGCCAACTTCTCCGGCGGCAACCAGCAGAAGATCGTCGTCGCCCGCGAGATAGAGCGCGATCCCAAGCTGCTGATTGTCGGGCAGCCGACGCGCGGTGTCGACATCGGCGCCATTGAATTCATTCATCGCCGCATCGTCGAGACGCGCGACGCCGGCAAGGCGGTGCTTCTGGTCTCGGTCGAACTTGATGAGATCCGTTCGCTTTCCGACCGTATCCTGGTGATGTTTGCCGGCAAGATCGTCGGCGAGAAGACGCCGGATACCGGCGAACAGACGCTCGGCCTGATGATGGCCGGTATTGCCGCTTGAGGTCGAAATGAGCACTGCTTCCGTACCGCTTCCGAACTGGATCAATTACGCGCTGCTGCCGCTGATCAACCTCATTCTCGCCTTTCTCGTCTCCGGATTCGTCGTCTGGATCATCGGGGAAAATCCCTACGATGCCCTTGTTCTCATGCTGCAGGGCGCACTTGGACGTGGCGAGGGCATCGGCTTCACGTTGTTCTACGCCACCAACTTCATTTTCACGGGCCTTTCGGTCGCGGTCGCCTACCATGCCGGCCTCTTCAACATCGGTTCGGAAGGGCAGGCCTATGTCGGTGGTCTTGGCGCCGCTCTCGCGGCCCTTGCGCTCGACCGTTATGTGCCCTGGTACGTGACGATGCCGTTTGCGGTGGTCGCTGCTGCCCTCTTCGGGGCCGCGTGGGCGTTCATCCCCGCCTGGCTGCAGGCCAAGCGCGGCAGCCATATCGTCATCACCACGATCATGTTCAACTTCATCGGCGCAGCTCTGATGGTCTATCTGCTGGTCAACGTCCTGATCGTACCGGGCAAGATGGCACCGGAAACGAGAACCTTTCTTCCGGGCGGACAGTTGCCGAAGCTTGACTGGCTGATGGCGTTGTTCGGGTTGAAGCTTGGTCCGGCGCCCTTCAACGTATCGTTCCTGATCGCGCTGGTGATGGGGGCGCTGGTCTGGGTGCTGATCTGGCGCACCAAGTTTGGTTACGAGATGCGCACCTTGGGAATCAGCCGGTCGGCTGCCGCCTACGCCGGCATTCCCTATGTGAAGATCGTTATCATCACGATGCTGATCTCTGGTGGGCTTGCCGGTATGATGGCACTCAATCCGGTGATGGGGGCCTCGGCCCGCCTGCAGGTGGAGTTCGTCGGTGGTGCGGGCTTCGTCGGAATCGCCGTTTCGCTGATGGGGCGCAATCATCCGGTCGGTATCGTGCTTGCTGCCATCCTGTTCGGCGTTCTCTACCAGGGAGGTGCCGAACTCTCCTTCGACATGCCAAACATCACTCGCGATATGATCGTCGTCATTCAGGGGTTGGTCATATTGTTTGCCGGCGCGCTCGAATACATGTTCCGGCCGGCGATCGTCCGCATCTATCAGCAACTGGCGAGAGGTTGAGGGCTGCTGCCATGGATTACTTCGATATTCTCGTCAGCATCCTCGGTTCTACGGTTCGCCTGTCGATTCCGTTGATCTTCACCGCTCTTGCGGGACTTTTTTCCGAACGCGCAGGCGTGTTTGACATCGGGCTCGAGGGCAAGATGCTCGCTGCCGCCTTCGCCTCCGCCACTGCCGCATACTTGACCGGTTCGCCGTGGGCGGGGCTGGCTTCGGGCATCGGGGTTTCCATGGCATTTTCGCTCGTGCATGGTTTTGCCTCGATCACCAATCGAGGCAATCAGATCGTCTCCGGTGTTGCGATCAATTTTGCGGCGGCAGGCCTGACCGCTGTCCTCGGGCAGGCCTGGTTCCGGCAGGGCGGTCGCACGCCTGGTCTGCCCGCCGATGCCCGTTTCGGCCCTATCCACTTACCGGGAGCCGAGTTGCTGCACGACGTGCCCGTGATTGGGCCGATCTATATGCATGTGATTTCGGGTAACAACCTGCTCACCTATCTCGCCTTCCTTGCGGTTCCGCTCTCTTGGTGGGTGCTCTATCGCACGCGCTTCGGCCTGCGTCTGCGAGCCGTCGGCGAGAATCCCGGTGCAGTCGACACGGCCGGCATTTCGGTGACGTGGCTGCGCTACCGTGCCGTGCTCGTTGCCGGCTTCCTCTGCGGCTTCTCGGGAACCTATCTGGCGATTGCCCAGTCGGCCGCCTTCATCAACAACATGTCGGCCGGCAAGGGCTATATCGCCCTTGCCGCGCTGATCTTCGCCAAATGGCGGCCGGTGCCGGTCATGCTCGCCTGCCTGCTCTTCGGTTTCCTCGACGCCTTTGCCAATTTCATGCAGGGCAAATCGGTCCCGGGCATCGGCGAGGTGCCGGTTCAGATTTTCCAGGCGTTGCCCTATATCCTGACTTGCGTCCTGCTTGCCGGTCTTATTGGCTCAGCGAACCCGCCGAAGGCCGGTGGCGTGCCCTATGTGAAGGAGCGTTGAGATGTCCAGGGAGCTTTTTGAAGCCGCACGCCACGCGATGAAATACGCCCACGCGCCCTATTCGAAGTTTCCGGTGGGTGCGGCGATCCGTGCGGATGACGGTAAGGTCTATACCGGCGCCAATATCGAGAACCTTTCCTTTCCCCAGGGCTGGTGTGCCGAACCGACGGCGATCGGTTGCATGATTATGGGTGGGGGCAGGAAGATCGTCGAGATGGCCGTTATCGCGGAAAAATTGGCGCTCTGCCCTCCCTGCGGCGGCTGCCGTCAGAAGATTGCCGAGTTTGCCGGACCCGAAACGCGCATTTATCTCTGTGACGATGGCGGTGTGCAGAAGACCCTCACCATGGACGAGCTCCTGCCTTTCGCCTTCAAGACGGAGAGCCTCGGATGAGTGACGTCATTGCTCTCCTCGTCGAGAGACTGAACGGTTTGCTGCCCCGATACGGCATCGTTCTCGGTTCCGGGCTTGGCTCGCTGGTGGACGAGGTGGCCGATCCGGTTCGCATTTCATACCGTGATCTTCCGGGTTTTCCGGTCAGCGGCGTCTCGGGTCATGCCGGCGAGCTGGTGGCGGGGTGGTTGGATCGCGTTCCCGTAATCATGCTTGCCGGACGTGTCCATTACTATGAGAAGGGCGACCCTGGCGCGATGCGCCTGCCGATCCAGGTGCTGAAGGGGTTGGGCGTTCAGTCCCTTATCCTGACCAACGCCGCGGGATCGCTGCGCGAAGACTTGCCACCAGGCTCGGTGATGCAGATCACCGATCACATCAACTTCTCGGGCCGAAACCCATTGATCGGTGAAGAGAGTGACGAACGTTTCGTCGGCATGACGTCCGCCTATGATGCGGATCTCGCCGCGGCGATGCGCAAAGCGGCGGCCGCGGTCGACGTCCCGCTTGCGAGTGGCGTCTACATGTGGTTCTCGGGCCCGAGTTTCGAAACGCCGGCGGAAATCCGGATGGCGCGGATACTCGGCGCCGACGCCGTCGGCATGTCCACCGTACCCGAAGTGATTCTCGCTCGCTTTTTCGGCTTGCGTGTCGCTGCAGCCTCGGTGATCACCAACTACGGTGCCGGTATGACAGGTGCCGAACTCAGCCACGAAGAGACCAAGGACATGGCGCCGATCGGTGGCAGACGACTGGCAGCGGTTCTCAAGGCGATGATCAGCGGCGAAGGAGCAGATCTTGGAAATCCATGAACTGAGAGCAAATGCAGCCGTCGCGCTGTCCCTGCTGGACCTGACGAACCTCAAGGATGATTGCACGCCGCAGGCGATCGTTGAGCTTTGCACAAGGGCGCAGACGATATACGGTCATACCGCGGCGATCTGCATCTGGCCGCGCTTCGTCGGGCAAGCGCGAGCGATCTTGGGTGCGGACAGCCCGATCAGAATCGCAACCGTCGTCAATTTCCCGTCGGGCGAACTTTCGGTTGCCGAGGTGGTGGCCGAAACAATGGGCGCCATAGCCGATGGCGCGAACGAGATCGACCTCGTCATTCCCTATCGCAAGCTGATCGCCGGCAACGAGTCGGCGGTGACGGAAATGGTCGAGGCCATCCGTACCGCTTGTGACGAGCGCGCGCTTCTCAAGGTGATTCTGGAAACGGGAGAGCTAAAGGACGCGGGCGTCATTCGCCGCGCGTCGGAACTTGCGATTGCCGCCGGCGCCGATTTCATCAAGACGTCGACGGGCAAGATTGCCGTGAACGCCACGCTCGAGGCTGCCGACATTATGTTGCTCGCCATCCGCGACAGCCGCCGGAAGGTCGGATTCAAGCCGGCCGGCGGGATTTCCAGCGTTGCCGATGCGGCACTTTACTTGCGTCACGCACGAACCATCATGGGGGATGACTGGGTCATGCCGTCCACCTTCCGGTTCGGGGCGTCGGGGCTTCTGGACGACATTATCTCGATCCTCGGCGAAGGAAAGCCGCTTGAAGAAAGGACGGGGTACTGACGGATGCTGCCTCAGGAAATTATTCGACGCAAACGCGACGGCGCCGTGCTGACGAGCGGAGAGATATCGGAATTCATCGCCGCTCTGAGCAATGACACCTTGTCGGAGGGGCAGATCGCCGCTTTTGCCATGGCGGTCTTTTTCCGCGGGATGACGGCCGAAGAGATCGTTGCCCTGACGATCGCCATGCGCGACTCGGGCGAAATTCTCGCGTGGCCCGGGGTGGGGAGACCGATCGCCGACAAGCATTCGACCGGCGGTGTCGGCGACAACGTGTCGCTGATGCTTGCGCCGATCGCGGCCGCTTGCGGACTCGCCGTTCCAATGATTTCCGGACGCGGCCTCGGCCATACGGGCGGCACGCTCGACAAGCTGCAGTCGATCCCGGGCTACCAGGTCATGCCGGATGCGGCGACGTTCCACCGCACAGTGGAAGAGGTCGGCTGCGCCATCATCGGCCAGACCGGCGATCTCGCTCCGGCGGACCGGCGGCTTTACGCCATTCGCGACGTTACCGCGACCGTGGAGTCCGTACCGCTGATTACGGCGTCCATACTGTCGAAGAAGCTGGCGGCGGGACTGCAGACGCTGGTGCTCGATGTGAAGGTCGGCAACGGTGCCTTCATGGCGAGCCTTGCCGAAGCCGAGGAACTTGCCGGCTCTCTCGTGCGTGTCGCAAATGGTGCCGGCGTCAAGACATCGGCCTTGCTGACAGACATGAACGAGCCGCTCGCTGACTGTGCCGGCAATGCGATCGAAGTTCGCAACTGTGTCGATTTTCTGCTCGGCCGGAAGGCAGGTACAAGACTAGAGACGGTGACGCTCGCGCTGACCGCGGAGATGCTGGTCAACGCGGGTCTTGCGCCCGATGCTGCGACCGCGGAGACGAGTTGCCGCAGTGCGCTTTATTCAGGAAAGGCGGCCGAGATCTTCGGCAGGATGGTGCGTGGGCTCGGTGGTCCTGCCGATTTCATCGAACGATCTGATGTCCATCTGCCCGCCGCCGCAATCGAGATACCGGTTCTTGCTGCTCGCGAAGGGTGGGTATCGGCCTGCGATACCCGTGCGCTCGGGCTTGCCGTCGTCGCGCTTGGTGGCGGCCGCACGAAGCCCTCTGACTCCATTGATCCCCGCGTCGGTCTCAGCGGCTTGCTGCCGATCGGTACGCCGGTGTCGAAGGGAGACATGATCGCGACCGTCCACGCGGCAGATCATGACAGTGGAGAACGCGCGGCCCAGACGGTGCAGGCAGCTTACGCCATAGCGCAGGAGGCTCCGCCCAGCCGCCCGGTAGTCCTGAAAAGAATGGCCTAGCGCTCTCAGAATGCGGGCAGCGGTTCAATGAACCATGGTCAGTGAGCGACGTTCGGCCTTGTAGCTGCTCAGGCGACTGAGAAAGCTCATGCCGATCAGCGTGTCGGAGAGTGCGTCGTCTCGCAGCACGAGGGCGTCAACATCTTCGATCTTGATGGAGCCGACCTCGACACGTTTCAGCTTAACGACCGCGGCCTCGCTCCGGCCGTTGGCCGTGTTCACCGTATAGCGGAAGTCCAGGGCTGCGGCGCCGTATCCGAGGCGGCGTGCGGTGCTCTCGTTGATCGCAACGGCGGATGCACCGGTGTCGACCATCCCCTCGACCGGTTTCCCGTTGAGCTTGAACAGGCCGCGATAATGACCCACAGCATCGGCCTTCAGGATGGATGTACCTGAGGGAACCGCGGCGTTCGCGACGGGGTCTGCTTTCCCCGCGGGTTCCTCGCCGAGTGTGTTCTGCCAACTTTCGAAGGACGACGACATCTGAAGGGCAACGACACCCGAGAGAAATACGAACATCAGACTGCGCATCAGCATGCTTGTCACCGCTTTCGTGGTTCCACGACGGAACCGGAACGGTCACAAGTGTTCATGAAATGGGCTGAAGAACCGGCTAACACATCGACGAAAAACGGCCGGCCGAGGAGCCCAGCCGACCGTTTCTTGGTTCGATGGTTAAGTTTTGTCTAATGCTACTTCGTTCCGTACATCCGGTCGCCTGCATCGCCCAGCCCCGGCACGATGTAACCCTTTTCGTTGAGATGGCTGTCGATCGCCGCGGTGAAGACCGGCACGTCCGGATGGGCTTCACGAAAATTCTTGATTCCTTCAGGTGCAGCCAGAAGGCACAGGAAGCGGATGTTATGGGCGCCGCGTTCCTTCAACTTATCTATTGCGGCGATGGAGGAGTTGCCGGTGGCCAGCATCGGATCTACGACAATGATCAATCGTTCGGCGATGTCTTCCGGCGCCTTGAAATAGTATTCGACCGGCTGCAGCGTTTCGTGGTCGCGGTAGACGCCGATATGCGAGACGCGGGCGGACGGCACGAGTTCGAGCATGCCCTCGAGCAGGCCGTTTCCAGCGCGCAGGATGGAGGCGAACACGAGCTTTTTGCCCTCGAGGACAGGCGAATCCATTTCCGTGAGCGGGGTTTCGATCGTCTCCATCTTCAGTTCGAGATCGCGCGTGACCTCGTAGCAGAGCAGTGTCGAGATTTCGCGCAGCAGCCGACGGAAACTCCCCGTGGAGGTTTCCTTACGGCGCATGATGGTCAGCTTGTGCTGCACGAGCGGGTGATCGATGACTTTGACGCCGTCCATGGTTGTGCCTTCTCTTATTATCTTGCGTATTAGTCTGTTTTCCACGTTCCAGGCACGCGCTGCAAGGGGAGTGCCGTGTTTTGGAAGATCATCCCCATCTGCCTGTCGGTCGGTCGTATGGAAACGTTCCTGAAGACACGAGACGGCGTTGCACGAAGTGCTACATGCGCACCGCAGGGACCGGTTCGAGGCGAGCAAGGAGGGACTTTCGCGTCTCCTCGTCGACGAAGGCGGCCTCCAACGCGGTGCGCGTCATCGCATCGATCTCGTCATCCATAAAACCCATTATTTTCGACGCCGTGTCGTATTCCTGCGCGAGCGAGGTATGGAAGAAGGGTGGATCATCGGAATTGAGGGTCACACGAACGCCGGCCTCGACGAATTTCCGCAAGGGATGGCTCTCGTAGTCAGGGAAGACCTTCAGCGCGATATTCGAGCCGGGGCAAACCTCGAGGACCGTACCCAGGTCAGCGAGCCGCTTCACGAGATCTGGCTCTTCGATGGCCCGGACACCGTGGCCGATGCGTGTCGGCCGAACGAGGTCCAGCGCATCCGCAACGCTGAAGGCGCCGCAGAGTTCTCCGGCGTGAATGGTGATGCCGAGCCCGGCCTCGCGCACGATGTCGAAGGCAGGCGCGTAGTCGGCGACCCGCCCCATGCGCTCCTCGCCCGCCATGTTGAAGCCCGTCACCAGCGGGTGACCGAGTTTCGCGGCGAATTTCGCGCGGCTGAAAACATTCTCGGGACCGAGGTGGCGCTCACCGATGATGATCATCCGGCATTCGATGCCGGCTCTTTCCTTGGCCGACCGGATGCCGGCGGCCAGGCCTTCGATGTAGTCGAGCGCCGGCAGGCCGACGGCTTCGCCGTGGTCCGGCGATATGAAGAGTTCGCTATAGATGGTGTTCGCCGCGGCGAGTTCCAGAAGATATGCTTCGGCCAGAAGGGCATAGTCCTCAGCCGTCCGGAAAACGGAGGCGACGGCGTCGTAGCACGCGATGAAGCTCGTGAAATCGTTCCAGACGTAGGCACCATCACGAATGAAGCCGTTGGTGTCTATGCCGTACTTCTCCGCCTGGGCGAGAGCGAGCGAAGGCGGCGCCGCGCCTTCGATGTGGCAGTGCAGCTCTGCCTTCTTCATGTGTCGTGTCAAAGAAAACTCCGTCCTTGCCGTCCGGCAGGAATTCCGAGATGGGCGGCAATTGTCTCGCCGATGTCAGCATACGTGCTGCGTACGCCCACCTGACGGGACTTGATACCAGGCCCGAAGGCCATGATGGGGACGCGTTCGCGGGTATGGTCGGTGCCCCGCCAGGTGGGATCGCAACCGTGGTCCGCGGTCAATACCACCATGTCGCCGGGGCGCAGTTTGCGGTGAACTTCGGGTAGTCGCCGGTCAAGCGCCTCCAGCGCGGCGGCGTAGCCGGGCACATCTCGGCGGTGCCCGTACAGCATATCGAAGTCGACAAAATTGGTGAAGACGAGATCGCCGTCGTCGGAATGGTCCATGACCTCGAGCGTTGCGTCCATCAGGGCCATGTTGCCATTTGCTTTGGTGAGATCGCTGACACCCTGGTGGGCAAAGATGTCGCCGATCTTTCCGACGGCGTGCACCTTCCCGCCTGCCTCTACTATACGGTCCAGAAGCGTCGGCTCAGGCGGCAGGACAGAGAAGTCCCTGCGATTGCCGGTCCGCACGAAGGTTGCCGGTGTCTCCCCGATAAAAGGTCGCGCGATCACACGTCCGATATTCAGCGGGTCGACGAGCTTACGGACGATGCGGCAGAGGTTCAGCAGCCGCTCCAGGCCGAAGTGGCTCTCATGGGCGGCGATCTGGAAGACCGAGTCGGTCGACGTGTAGCAGATGGGCTTGCCGGTGCGGATGTGTTCTTCTCCGAGCCTGGCAATGATTTCCGTTCCCGAGGCATGGCAATTTCCGAGGATGCCGGGAAGTTCGGCCTCGCGGCAGATCGCCTCCACCAGGTCCGGCGAAAAGGCATCGCCCTCGGCCGGAAAGTAGCCCCAGTCGAACATCACTGGCGTTCCGGTCATCTCCCAGTGGCCGGAGGGGGTGTCCTTGCCGCGAGAAACCTCGCTCGCCGCTCCATGCAAGCCAAAGACGCGGTCCGGCATCGGCATGCCGGCCGGTGCCCGTCCGCTCGCAAGCCTGGCAATCGTCACCAGACCCAGCGATGACATGTTGGGAAGCGAAAGCGGCCCGGAGCGCAGACCCTTGCGGTCGCCGGCACCCGCCGCGCAGAATTCGGCGATGTGCCCCAGAGTGTTCGCACCATCGTCCCCGTAGTCGCGGGCATCGGGGGCGCCACCGACGCCGAAGGAATCGAGTACGAAAAGAAACGCCCGTGCCATTGTCCACCCGAAACTGCCGCGACCGACAGCCGCCATGCGGCAAAGAAAGTCACGTATTCAAGCGCATGCATAGCGCCTGACGCTGAAATTGGCAAATTGCCGGTGGCGTTTCGCTCAACAGTTGGAGCAGGTGATCTCGGTACCTACGCGTTGGCGATAGTAAAAGTCTTTGCCGAGAGTGATGCTTTTGATTTCGCTGCCGGACATGTTTGGCAGATACATGAGGAGTTCGTGGGGCACGGCGAGCTCCGCATGGACGAGAAAAGTGTCTGCAGAGAGCATGCTTGACGGCACGGAGATCGTACTGCCGACTGCATAGGGGACCGTTCCGTTATTCTCCCATGACCAAGCGACCGTCGCCTTGCTGCTGGCGTCGATCTTGATGCCGGTGATCTTGAGGTCGAGGCCGGAAGTGCCGTAGGGCACGAAGATCGCCTGCGCCACGTCGTCCATAGAGGCGAGATAGGTCTTGTCGATCGTGGTCTGGCGCGTCACGAGATCGGCCACGGCGCTCGCCGCATTGGTCACCTTCTTGTTGACGCTGAGCCCGATCGTCAGTTCGAAGGAGACGAGATAGACGAAGATGAGAAGCGGCATGAGAAGTGCGAATTCGACTGCGCCCATGCCGCTCTCATCGGCGGAAAAACGCCCGAAACGATGGAATAGGCGCGAGAGTGCCTTCTGCGCCCGAAGAAAGAGCGCGGAAGCGCAGCTTGTGCTGGGGTTTCCGGAAGCTCTCACGGGTAGTCCTCGTTCTGGAAAGCTGTCGTCGCCACGATAAGGAAATAGCTCGAACCTCCGGCAGGGCGGACGGTCGTAATGTAAGGACGGACGAGATCGGTGAGGACGGTCCAGCGATAGTAGGCCCGTAGCATGTTGATCGATTTCGGTCCGCCTGGACTGTATGCGAATGCGGACGTGTCGATATCGGCGAAGGCCGCCGTGGAAACCCGCGGGATCGTGGTCGGAATGTCGCTGAACTTGGTGAAAGTCCGGACATCGAGATAGAGTGAGGACGGCGTCGAAACCTCGGTTGCGGAGCACGCGATCATAATCGCGATCTCGTCACAGAACGCCTGGCGAAATTCCACCGACGTCTTGTCCGTTGTTCGTCCGAGATTATAGGTGATCTTGCCGGTACGCAGCTCGCGGGCCAGCGTGTTCGCGGCGTTGGTGACCAGTTGCTCGGCCGTAAACGCGGCAAAGGTCTCCAGAATGGCGAAGATGATCATGAAATAGGGGATGGCCAGGATCGCGAACTCGATCGCCGCGGCACCGTCGCGCGAGCGCCGAAACCGCCGCCATATCCCTTTCTTGCGCTGCCGCTCGGCCAAGCCGCCGCTCATGTCACTCGTGCCTGCATTCATCGCTTTCGACCAGTGTCCGGATGTCAAGCAGGCATGATCGTCGTGAAACATTGATTTTTGGTTGCGCGAGCCTCGGAAAATTTAGTGAATTCCTCGGAATACCGCCGGTCAGTGATCTACTGGGCAGCGGCGGAAGAGTCGCCAACCTGAGCGTGGATCTCGCAGTTCGGTGTGCACGATAGAACGGTGCGTTCAGTTGCCTTGAAGACACGCACGGTATTGCCTTCGTCGATGGACACGAGGATACGCTCATCGACGATCGCGTTGCCGTCGGCGTCGAGCAGGACGAGATTAGTGGTTCCGAAGGCACGACCGGTCAGGACGATGGTCTTTGCATCGGCAACGGTGGCATCAGCAACCTCGGCATTCCCGACGATGACTTTGCTGACCGGACGATCGAGTTTCAGGACCCGCGCCTGATTCATATAGACACGCATCATTTCGTCTGCGGAAAGCGCCGGCGTGGCCAGACCGGCCGCCAGCATGCCGACGACAATCGAAAACGAACCGATACGGAGGATCATACCTGCGGGCCTTCTGTGCACTGTGGGTAGCGAAACGCCTCGTTAAGGATGCTCTGGATTGGTGAATGAAGGGTTAAATCGACACATGCCGAATACCGCTATCTGTAACCCCTGAAGAATCCGGGGCAGAGACCACGCGGAAAGTCGAGATTGTCCATGAATGGGACATGTGTCCGCGGCTGCCGGTACCGTTGCTTGCCGGCGTGTAATCGCGTTGCAGAAACGCCTTTGCCCGCCTTCGCAGCGGTTGCGGGACATTTTCTCGAATGCGACGAAATACGGCAAGCCGTCGTTTACCAAACCGCGGGCTTCCGCGAATTCAGCCTTTGGTAACGTAGTTTTTTAAGTCGATGGCAATGGGCCAGCGTTAGTTTGCACTCATCCGAGCAACGGCGAACAGTTGCAGGAAGTGCTGAACAACCCTCTGTGGATTAGGAGAGACCCATGTCCAAGATTTTCGCTCGCTTCATGAAAGACGAATCCGGCGCGACCGCCATCGAATACGGCCTGATCGCCGCCCTGATTTCCGTCGCCCTCATCACCGGCGCCACGACCCTCGGCAACTCGCTGAACACCCAGTTCAGTGGCCTCGCAGGCAAGCTGGACAACGCTGGCAAGTAAGCCGCGATCCATACGCCAACGCTCTTCGGAGCAGAACAAGCCGTCTCGTCATGGGGCGGCTTTTTTGCGTCGCGCGGAGCATGGGGGCGATTCGACTTCGTATTTTCGTAAGCCTTTGCTGCTAAGCTGTGCAGTATCAAGTGGCAGGGCGCAGGCGCACCATGATTCAAGCTGTAATTTTTGTGGTATTTCCACTTTGTCTCGCTCTGGCGGCACTTACAGATCTCTTCGAGATGACGATTCCAAATCGCATCCCGGCGGTTCTTCTTGGAGCATTCCTTCTGGCTGCGCCCTTCTCCGGCCTCGGCTGGTCCGGCTTTGGGATGCACATGGCCGCAGCCGCCGTCGTCTTCGCCGGGGGATTCGCTCTCTTCGCCTTGAACGTCATGGGCGGTGGCGATGCCAAGCTTCTGACTGCCGCCGCGGTCTGGTTCGGACTGACGAAGTCGCTCCTCGTCTTTCTGATTTATGTGGGGTATGCCGGCGGCGTCCTGACGTTGCTGATCCTGTTGTTGCGCGGCCGTGCCAATCTGGTGATCGCCATGGGTCTTCCGGTTCCACACTCCATTCTTGCCGCTAAGAAGATTCCCTACGGCATCGCAATTGCCATCGGGGGGCTTGCCTCCTATGCGCAGTCGCCGCTTGTTGCTCAGGCATTGGAAAGTCTTCGTTAACCATCCCTGTAAGTCACCCGTTAACTATAATTACACCAATTCCTGATCATTCTGAGGGGGAAATATTCTGAGTCCCTCAAGGATCGATCATGAAGCCCGCCCGTGTCATCATTCTCTCAGTTGCCGTCGTGGCCGCCGGTGCCGCCGGCATGCTTGCCATGCGCATGTCGGGCCCGAAAACGGTCATCATGCAGCAGACCGAGGCAGTGATGAAGAAGGAGGAGACGGTCAAGGTTCTGGTCGCGGCGGCCAATCTCCCGGTCGGCTCCAGGCTTGACGAAAACGCCATGCACTGGATGGCCTGGCCGGCGTCGGGTCTCGTCGAGGGCTTCATTACCGAGGCCAACCGTCCGCAAGCACTGACCGAGCTCACCGGCGTAATCGTGCGCATGCCGCTCTTCGAAGGTGAGCCCATCCGCCGCGAAAAGATCGCCGACTCCTCCACCCGTGTCATGTCGTCGCTTCTGCCATCAGGCAAGCGAGCCGTATCGACCGAAATATCGGTTGCCACCGGCGCCGGCGGTTTCATCCTCCCGAACGACCGCGTCGACGTGATCATGGTCCGCTCGGACAAGAGCAATAGCGGCAGCGGCAACTACCTGACGGAGACGGTGCTTTCCAACGTGCGTGTGCTCGCCATCGACCAGCAGGTCGAGGAGAAGGACGACGGTTCAAAGTCGGTGATCGGCACCACGGCGACGCTCGAGCTGACCCCCGATCAGGCAAAGGTCATGACGGTCGCCCAACAGATGGCCGACCGCCTGTCGTTGGCGCTGCGCTCCGTTGCCGACGCACAGGAAGAAGACACCTCAGCCGCCGACTATCTGTTGAGCGGAAGTTCCGGAATGCCGGCAATCCAGGTCATCAAGAACGGCAATGTCGTGAAAGACGCTGAGGTAAAGATGCAATGAACGGGGGCGCCAAGGTGAAAAATATCAAGCAAAAGGTCCGGGCTTCGCTCGCCGGCGGCATCGCGTTCTCCATGGCGTTTTCCGGTGTGCCGGGGTACACGGGGCCCGGACTCTTTGATCTGCCGGCAGCCTCGGCTGCATCCGAAAGCGTCATTTCCATATCCAGAGTCGGCGCTGGCGCGCGGCGTACCGTTAAGCTCGGCCTCAACAAGGCCCTTGTCGTCGACCTGCCGACCGACGCTCACGATATTCTGGTCGCCGACCCGTCGATGGCCGACGCGGTAACCCGCACGTCCCGGCGCATCTATCTGTTCGGCAAAGCCGTCGGTCAGACGAACATCTTCATCTTCGGACCGAATGGCGAGGAAATCGTCAGCCTCGACATCGAAATCGAACGGGATATCGCAGGCCTTGAGACGAACCTTCGTCGCTTCATCCCCGAATCCGACATTAAGGTCGAGATCGTGTCCGACAACATCGTGCTGACGGGCACCGTTCGCACCCCACAGGACGCAGAGCGCGCGGAAGGATTGGCTCGCGCCTTCCTGAAGGGCGGCGAAGCGACGACGCGCAACGAAACGGCCACGAGCGGAAGCAGCGGTGACGGAGCCGTTGCCATCTTCGCGGAAGATCGACAGGTCTCTCAGATCGTCAATTTGCTGACCATCGAAGGCGAGGACCAGGTCACGCTCAAGGTCACGGTTGCGGAAGTCAGCCGGCAGGTTCTGAAACAGCTCGGTTTCAACGGAAGTGTTTCCGACGGCAGCAGCGGAATATCTTTCCAGAACCCGGCCAATCTCGGCAACGCTGTCAACGTCTCCAACGCGATCGGAGGTGTTCTCCCGACCGCGTTCGGTTCAATCGGCAGCTATGCGGTCAGCAGCTATCTCAATGCCATGGAGCAGGCGGGCGTCATGCGCACGCTTGCCGAACCGAGCCTAACAGCGATTTCGGGCGAGCGCGCCAAGTTCTACGTCGGCGGTGAATTCCGCCTTCCGGCAGAACAAGAAGTCTCGACGGATGCCGATACAGGCCAAACGACTGTTACCCGAACCACCGACACGGTGAACTACGGGATCGAGTTGAATTTCCGGCCGGTCGTTCTGGCGCCCGGTCGCATCAGTCTGCAGATTGAGACGAATGTTTCTGAGCCGACTTACGAAGCCTCGGTCGTCACCGGCAACACCTCTCGTGGCATCCCCGGCTCGACCTACCTGTCGATCCGACGCCGCGAGGCTTCGACCTCTGTCGAACTTCCGTCCGGTGGCTCGATCGTAATCGCCGGTCTCGTTCAGGACAACATCCGCCAGGCGATGTCCGGCCTTCCTGGCTTATCGAAGGTGCCGATTCTCGGCACCCTCTTCCGCAGCAAGGACTTCCAGCGCAACGAGACGGAACTGGTCATCATCGCGACGCCCTATCTTGTGCGGCCGGTTGCCCGCAACCAGCTTGCCCGTCCCGACGACAACTTCAACCCGGAAAACGACGGCGCGACCTTCTTCCTGAACCGCGTCAACAAGGTCTACGGCCGCAAGGAAGCGGACGTGACCGGCCGATATCACGGCACCGTCGGCTTCATCTACAAGTGATCGGAGACGCCGATGTTCGACAACAGCGTTTCTCACGCTTCGACAGAAAGACATAAGGCCATGCGCGCACCGACGTCAGCAAGGATTGCACCCCGTCTCGGAAAGGCTGCACTTGCTGCAGTAATTGCCGGTGCCACGATCGTCCTTTCCGGCTGTGGCGCCAATCGCGACGGTGTGACCACCGGTTCCATTCCGGACGACTATCGGACCCGTCATCCGATTACCGTCACCGAGGTTGAGCACACGCTCGACCTCCCGATCGCCTCCGGCGACCGCAATCTGAGCATCAACACGAAGGACACGATTGCGGGTTTCACACAGGACTATCTCAGCATGTCCAGCGGAACGATCCAGATCATGGTCCCGCAAGGGTCGCCTAACGCGGCGGCCGCGTCGATCATGCGCAAGCAGATACGTGCTGAACTGATCGGCAAGGGAATCCCGGCGCCGCGCATTATCGAGACGACCTACCAGGCCGCGGCCTCCGGGGATGCCGCCCCCGTTCGTCTGAGCTTCGTCGCCTCGACCGCCGTGACCGATCAGTGCGGTCAGTGGCCGGAGGACCTTGCAGACAACACTGTCATGAACCGCAACTGGCACAATTTCGGCTGCGCCACTCAGAACAATCTCGCCGCGCAAATCGCCAATCCCATGGATCTGATTGCGCCGCGCGGCATGGCTCCGATCGACGCTGCTCGCCGCTCGAAGGTGATCGGCCTCTATCGAGAAGGCAAGGACACGGCGTCGAAGTAGGCGACATGCTGAATACGGGGCAGGGGAAAAGTATGAGCGCGATTGAATACGATATCGAGACAGGCTCTCGTGGGAACCATGAGGCCGAGCCGGCGGTGATCGCGGGTGACCTGGAGCACTTGCGTCCACTCCCCCGAATCTCGGTTCACGCCTTCTGCATCGCCGAGAGCACACGCGGCGTTATGGAAAAGTGTGCGCAGGATCGCCGCATGGCCAAGGTGAGCCTCAGGATCACCAGCGGCAACATCTCTGCTGCCGCCGCCATGTTCGCGACAACGCCGACGCCGAACCTCATCATTCTGGAGACGGACTCTCCGTCGGCTACGCTGCTGGCGGAGCTTGCACCGCTCGCCGAGGTCTGTGACCCGACCACGCGGGTGATCGTCATCGGCCGGTACAACGATATCCCGCTCTACCGGGAACTGATGCGCAACGGCATATCCGAATATATCGTCGGGCCCGTTTCGATGGCCGAGATCATCTCCTCGATCGCGGCGATCTTCGTTGACCCCGATGCAGAGCCGCTCGGGCGTACCATTGCCTTCATCGGGGCGAAGGGTGGCGTAGGCTCTTCGACCATCGCACACAACTGCGCCTTCGGGATTTCGAGCCTCTTTGCCACCGAGACGATACTGGCCGATCTCGATCTACCCTATGGCACGGCCAACATCGACTTCGACCAGGATCCTGCGCAAGGTATTGCCGAGGCCATCTTTGCCCCCGAGCGCCTGGACGAGGTGTTTCTGGACCGCCTGCTCACGACGTGTTCGCAGCATCTTTCGCTGCTTGCCGCACCGTCTCTCCTCGACAGAGCCTATGACTACTCTCGGGATGCATTCCAGCCGTTGCAGGAACTCCTGCAGCGGAGTGCTCCAGTGACGGTACTCGACCTACCACACGTGTGGTCGGATTGGACGCGTACGGTCCTCTCCGAGGCGGACGAGGTGGTTATCACCTGTGCGCCGGACCTCGCCAACCTGCGCAACGCGAAGAACATGTTCGACGCGCTGAAAAAGCTGCGTCCCAATGACAAGCCGCCGCATTTCATACTGAATCAGGTCGGCATGCCCAAGCGGCCGGAGATCGCGCCGAACGACTTCTTCGAACCGCTGGAGATCGATCCTATCGCGATCATTCCCTTCGACGCACAGCTTTTCGGCAACGCAGCCAACAGCGGACGGATGATCTCAGAGACGGATGCAAAGTCACCGACGGCCGAGACATTCTCGCAGATCGCACACCTGGTAACAGGACGGGTGACGGTGAAGAAGCCAAAGAAGGCGGGGCTCGGGAAGGTCCTGGGACTTCTCGGCCGGAAGCAAGTTAAAGCGTGAGGATGACGTAAGTGGCTATGTTCGGCAGACGCGGCGACGGATTCGGAAAGGCCAGCCCGGGTGCGGGGACAATCGCGTCGCCCGTTGCACCTGCCCCGGATCCGGCGAGCGTGCCGTCAGCTGGCGCCGGCGTCGCCGAGACGCCGGTCCTCACCCAGGATTCGGCCCGTCGTCAGCAGATAACGCCGCCGCCGATGCAGGCGCCTGCCGTCAGCCGCAAGCGGCCGGCGCGCACGCAGGACTATTACGACACGAAGAGTCAGGTCTTCTCTGCTCTGATCGACACCATCGACCTGTCGCAGCTGGCAAAACTCGACGGCGAAAGCGCGCGTGAAGAAATTCGCGACATCGTCAACGACATCATCACGATCAAGAATTTTGCGATGTCGATCTCCGAGCAGGAGGAGCTGCTCGAAGATATCTGCAACGACGTTCTCGGTTACGGCCCGCTCGAACCGTTGCTCGCGAGAGACGACATCGCCGATATCATGGTGAACGGCGCGGGCCAGACCTTCATCGAAGTCGGCGGCAAGACGATCGAGTCGGAGATCCGGTTCCGGGACAATGCGCAGCTTCTGTCGATCTGCCAGCGCATCGTGAGCCAGGTCGGACGACGCGTCGACGAGTCGAGCCCGATCTGCGACGCGCGTCTGCCCGACGGATCTCGCGTCAACGTGATCGCGCCGCCGCTCGCCATCGACGGCCCTGCGCTCACGATCCGCAAGTTCAAGAAGGACAAGCTCAATCTCGACCAGCTGGTGAAGTTCGGCGCGATCACGCCGGAAGGCGCGGAAGTATTGCAGATCATCGGACGCGTCCGCTGCAACGTCGTGATCTCGGGAGGTACCGGCTCCGGTAAAACCACACTTCTCAACTGCCTCACCGGTTATATCGATACCGACGAACGCGTGATCACCTGCGAGGATACCGCCGAACTGCAGCTCCAGCAGCCGCATGTCGTGCGTCTTGAAACCCGTCCGCCGAACATCGAGGGCGAGGGCGAGATCACCATGCGCGACCTCGTGAAGAACTGCCTGCGCATGCGGCCGGAACGTATCATCGTCGGCGAAGTGCGCGGACCCGAAGTATTCGACCTGCTTCAGGCGATGAACACGGGGCACGACGGTTCCATGGGCACGATCCACGCCAACACGCCGCGCGAGTGCCTGAGCCGAATGGAGTCGATGATCGCGATGGGCGGCTTCAGCCTGCCGGCAAAGACCGTACGCGAGATTATCGCCGGATCGATCGATGTGATCATCCAGGCTGCACGTTTGCGAGACGGCTCGCGCCGCATCACTCACATCACCGAAGTGATCGGCATGGAAGGTGATGTCATCGTTACTCAGGACCTCGTTCGCTACGAAATGGAGGGCGAAGACGCCAACGGCCGGATCATCGGCCGTCACGTCTCGACGGGTATTGGCAAGCCCCATTTCTGGGATCGCGCCCGCTACTATAATGAAGAGCG
Organism: Ciceribacter thiooxidans; assembly: GCF_014126615.1. Classification (NCBI taxonomy): domain Bacteria; kingdom Pseudomonadati; phylum Pseudomonadota; class Alphaproteobacteria; order Hyphomicrobiales; family Rhizobiaceae; genus Ciceribacter; species Ciceribacter thiooxidans. The sequence continues at coordinate 3,319,014 of NZ_CP059896.1, read as the reverse complement.
CAGGTTGGCAGCTGCTCTCGATCTCATGGAACAGAAGAGCAAGGGGGTCTGAAGCAGATGTTCGGACTCGATTCCTCGGTTCTGCTGATCATAGCGCTGGTGGCGGTCGCTACCGGTGCACTCGCCTATGGCCTTCTCTACTCCCGGATCGAGGTCGAGAAGAAGACGGAGAGCCGCATCAGCCGGGTCAAATCGGCCGAGACCGACCTGGCGAAAATCAAGGCGGCGCGCGATCGCGTGCAGGAAGTATCCAAACGCCGCAAGTCCGTTCAGGACTCGCTGAAGGATCTCGAGCGCAAGCAGCAGGAGCAGAACAAGAAGATGGCGAAGGCCGACATCAAGTCGCGCCTCGTCCAGGCCGGGCTGACCATCACGCTCACTCAGTTTTACCTGCTGAGTGCGGCCTTCGGCATTGCCGTTCTCGCGCTCGCTTTCCTGTCCGGCATGCCGTTGCTCGTTACGTTCGGTTCCGCATTTGTCGCAGCGCTCGGCCTGCCGCGCTGGGTGGTCGGTTTCCTGGTTCGCCGCCGCCAGAAGAAATTTCTGAACGAGTTCCCCAATTCGCTGGACGTGATGGTTCGGTCGATTCGTTCAGGTCTGCCCCTGAACGACGCGTTGAGGCTGATCGCATCCGACGGGCAGGAACCGGTGAAGAGTGAATTTCGCCGCGTGGTCGAGTCCCAGCAGGTCGGTCTGAGCGTCCCGGAAGCTTGTCAGCGCATGATCGTGACCATGCCGCTACAGGAGATCAATTTCTTCTCGATCGTTATCGCCATCCAGTCTCAGGCCGGCGGCAATCTTTCCGAGGCGCTAGCCAACCTCTCGCGTGTGTTGCGGGATCGCAAGAAGATGAAGGCCAAGGTGAACGCGCTTTCTATGGAGGCGAAGGCCTCTGCGGCCATTATCGGTGCACTGCCTTTCATCGTCGCGCTTCTCGTTTACCTGACATCGCCCCATTACATCATGATTCTCTTCACCGACCCCCGCGGCCACATGATTCTCGGCGTTTCCGCTGTCTGGATGTCGATCGGGATACTGGTAATGCGCAACATGATCAATTTCGACATCTAGGACGCCGCAATGACGCAGGATCTCGCCGCAAGACTGACTGACCCTGCATTGGTTATCGCCGTTCTGGTGGCGATCGCAGTCTTTGCGACGCTCTACACGATTGCCATTCCGTATCTCGAGCGTGGCGATCTCGAAAAACGCATGAAGGCGGTTTCGACGGAACGGGAGCAGATTCGCGCCCGCGAGCGCGCTCGAATGAACGCCGACGGAGCGCGCGGGAAGGCGAGCTTGCGCGCCTCGCATAACCATTCGGTGCGCCAGATCGTGGAAAAGTTCAATCTGCGTCAGGCGCTGGTCGATGATGCAACGATGGACAAGCTGAAAGCGGCGGGCTTCCGCTCGCAGAACGCTCTCAACATCTTCCTGGTCGCTCGCTTCCTCTTGCCTTTCGTGACGCTGACGCTGACGGCTTTCTGGATATTCGCGCTTGGCAACCTGGCGGAGAGGCCGTTTGCCATTCGCATGCTGGTGACGGTGGTCGGCGGCTATATCGGCTTCTATCTCCCCAACATCTATGTCTCCAACCGAATGAGCAAGCGACAGCTGTCGATCAAGCGCGCCTGGCCGGATGCGCTCGATCTCATGCTGATCTGCGTCGAGTCGGGCATCTCCATCGAGGCTGCGATGCGCCGCGTCTCTGACGAAATGGCGACCCAATCGCCGGAGCTCGCAGAAGAAATGGTTTTGACGACCGCGGAGCTTTCGTTCCTGCAGGACCGCCGGACGGCGCTGGAGAATCTTGGCAACCGCACACAACTCGATGGCGTGAAGAGCGTCACCCAAGCTCTGATCCAGGCCGAGCGCTACGGGACACCGGTTGCGCAGGCCCTCCGCGTTCTCGCGCAGGAGGGCCGCGACGAGCGCATGAACGAGGCCGAGAAGAAAGCCGCTGCCTTGCCGCCCAAGCTGACCGTGCCGATGATCCTCTTCTTCCTGCCGGTACTCGTTGCCGTCATCCTCGGGCCGGCTGGCATACAGGTCTCTGATCGCTTCTGACGCGGCATATTGCGACGGGTAATGAAAAACGCTACCTCTTGTCGCCCGCGCAACTGGCGACAGAGATGGAGAACCAGCGGGGAACGCGGGGCGATCGAACGCCGCTCGCCTGGGCTTTGACTTCCAGCAACCGGAGCTGCCCCATGTCGTCTGAAATGATTTTTCTCAGTATCCTCGGCGCGATCCTGATCGGCGCGATGAGTCCCGGGCCGAGCTTCGTTCTGGTGAGCCGCACAGCGATCGCGCAAGGGCGGTCGGCCGGTATCGCCGCAGCGCTCGGCATGGGGGTGGGTGGCGCCTGCCTGGGAGGACTAGCGCTTCTCGGCCTGAGCGCACTCCTTTTGCGCGCCGAAGCGGTCTTTCTGCTCGTTAAGGTCCTCGGTGGCCTCTATCTTGTCTATCTCGGGTTTCGTATCTTCAGGGATGCGTCCGCCCCGATCACGTTCGAAAGCGGTGGACCGGATCGTGCGAAGTCTCTCGGCGGCAATCTGGTCATGGGGCTTCTCATCCAGCTCAGCAACCCGAAGACAGTCATCGTCTACGGAAGCATCTTTGCCGCCCTTCTTCCTGCCGAGCCGGAACACTGGTTGATGTTCACGCTGGTGCCAATGCTCTTCGGCATCGAGGCCGGCTGGTATCTGGTCGTCGCACTGGTCTTTTCCGCGAACGCGCCGCGCCGCGCCTATATGCGTGCAAAGATCTGGATCGATCGAGCGGCCGGTGCGGTCATGGCTGGCCTCGGCATACGCCTGGCGGCAGAGGGAATCTCGTCGAGGATCTGGTGAAAGCAGGCTACGGTGCTGTCGTTCCCGCGTCAGTTGGTCCGGGTGCCGGCGTCCTTTGCGGCAAGCTGCTTCCAGGAATTCTGTTGTGCAAGCATCGAGCGTAGATAGGCGACGTTTGCCTCGGCCTGTTGCGGATCGAGTTCCTGGCGTGCAATGCGTTCTGCTTCGTCGAAGCGTCCCTGCAGGCCTATTACCAGGGCAAGGTTCTGGCGCACGCGGCTGTCGGCGGCGGGCTGCTGCGACGCTGATTTGAGATAGGTTTCCGCGGTCCGCAGGTCGCCGGACAGAACATAGGACATGCCCAGATTGGAGAGCACCGACGGCTCGTTCGGCTTCAGATCCAGAGCCATGCGGTAGCGGTTGCGGGCCTCAGAAGAGCGTCCGAGCTGATCCAGAACGGCGCCCTCGGCAGAATAGAGCCGCCAGTCCGGGCGATCGGGCGTCTGTGCTCTCGATATGGTGGACAAGGCCTGTTCCATCTGGCCTGCCGCTGCCTGCGCCTTACCGTAGGCTGCAAGCACATCGCGATCAGCCGGATGGGCGATCGCAACCTGCTGCATCACGGCAAGCGCCTGGGTATCGCGGCCTGTCATCATCAGAATGCTTGCGTAGGTCAGGCCCGTTTGCTTGTCCTTGGGGTTACGATCATAGGCCGAGCCGACTCGCTCGGCCGCAGCCGCAAGTTCGCTCGTCGTCATCGTCTCGACCGGCTTCGTGAGCTTGGGGATCGATCCCGTGACGGTCGGATCCTTCTTGGCGGTGGTGGCGCAGCCGGCAACGATTGTCGCGAGCGCAAGAATGCAGACTTTGGCCATCGTCATGCGACGCGACGTGGTTTTCCTGGCCCCCATGATTCACTTCCCCCTGATGCGGCACGTCCGGCGTCGGCGGAACCTGCAGGTGGCATCCGACGCAACCTTGTGACTAGCAATAATCTGTTAACCCTAACGGAGCGTTAATGTCGGCGACCGCGACTGATTCCGCAGAAAGAGCATCCATGGCGCCCTATCAACACATCGATCGAAAAAGCCCCTTCAGCACCAAGAACGGGAAGACCCTCCCGATCTTCGCCGTGACGCCCGCCCACGTGGAAACCGGCACGATCGACCCGATCGCGCTGGACTGGGCACGAAAGGCCGGCTTCACGGCAGGGGCGGGGGCACTGCTTCTCGTTCCGACTGCCGATGGCCAACTCGGCGGTGCACTCTTCGGTCTCGGGACCAATCCCTCGGCGACACCTTTTCTCGCCGGTAAGCTTGCCCGCCAGCTTCCTGCGGGTGACTGGCACATCGAGACTGCGCCGCTCACCGCCAATCGCCTCGCTCTCGGCTACGGTCTCGGTAGTTACAGCTATGATCGCTACCGTACGGAGGGGCAGGCGGGACCGAAGCTCCTGATCCCCCAGGATGCCGACGCGACTGATATCAAGCGGCAGCTCGCCGGCGTATTTCTGGCGCGGGACCTCATCAATACGCCGACCAACGATATGGGGCCGGGCGAGCTTGAACGCGTGTTCCGATCAATTGCTGAACACTACAAGGCCGACGTTTCCGTCATCGTCGGCGAAGATCTCCTAAAGGCCAACTTCCCGTTGGTTCATGCCGTCGGTCGCGCGAGTGCAGAGGCGCCGCGTCTTCTCGAGATGCGGTGGGGCAAGGACGGCCATCGCCGCGTTACTCTGGTCGGCAAGGGCGTATGTTTCGACACTGGCGGTTTGGACATCAAGCCCGCGGCGTCGATGCTGCTGATGAAGAAGGACATGGGCGGTGCAGCCAATGTGCTCGGCTTGGCACTGATGATCATGGATGCCAAGCTAAAGGTCGACCTCCGGGTGATCGTTCCTGTCGTGGAGAACTCGATTGCCGGGAATGCGTTCCGCCCCGGCGACGTTTATCGCAGCCGCAAGGGATTGACGGTGCAGATCGACAACACCGACGCTGAGGGGCGGCTGATCCTCGCCGATGCGCTCGCCTATGCCGACGAGGAGGAGACTGATCTCCTCATCGACATGGCAACCCTGACCGGTGCGGCGCGCGTTGCACTCGGTCCGGACTTGCCGCCGGTCTTTACGGACGATGAGGAACTCGCGGCAGAACTCCTCGACGCGAGCATCGAGACCGACGATCCGCTTTGGCGGATGCCTCTCTACATGGGGTATGACAAGGGTCTGAAAGGCCAGATCGCCGACCTGACGAATGCGCCGGCTGGCGGCATGGCGGGTGCAATCACGGCCGCCCTTTTCCTCAAACGGTTCGTGAGCCGCGCGCGGAGTTGGGCCCATTTCGATATCTTCGGCTGGGCCCCTCGGAGCGTCCGCACTCACCAGTCGGCGGCGAGGCCCAGGCGATCCGCGCGCTGTATCGCTATTTGCGCTCCAGTGTTCGTTGACGGCGCTTACCCGCCGCAAGTCTTGCAAACGGCGGGCGATTGCCGGACAAGAGATTTCTCGTGAACCCGGATGACGTCGGATGAGTGTGGAACTGACTGCGACCGAGGCATTGTGCCTCTGGCACAGCGTGACGGTGCAACAGGTTCTGCAGGACAATCGCGATTTGACGCTTCGGCAGATGGCGATCCTCTTGCAGATCTATCTCGTGCCGCCGCCGCACACCGTACGCGGACTCGCGGCGACGCTTGGGGTCACAAAGCCGGTGATTACCCGTGCACTGGATACGATGGGGGAAATGGGCCTCGTCGAGCGCGTCAGAGACGACCGCGACCGCCGCAACGTGATTATCAAGCGCACTGTTGACGGCGCGCTCTACCTCGAACGTTTCGGTGACCTCGTCATCGAAAAGGGCCGAGCTTTGGAGATCTGAGAGGGTCTTATGGCACTGGATAGACGATTGAATGCCTATCGTGACGACCTTGCCGACAAGTCGCTGGAGGGACAGGTGACCGCTCGCCGCTTCGTTGTTGGGGAACCGGCGCGGATCGCCTCGCCGGTTGCAGCCCTTCGTCCGAAACCTGACCTTGCCTGCGGCATAGACACGGAGGTTCTCCTGGGCGAAGAGGTGACCGTCTTCGATCGTACGGACGGCTGGGCATGGGTAAAGGCGGCGAGCGACGGCTATGTCGGTTATCTGCCCGACTCGGCGCTTGCGCCGCCCGGTAATTCGCCGACCCATCAGGTGATCGTCCCTCGTACCTTCTTGTATCCCGGTGCGGATCTGCGCTTCCCCGCCTCCGCGACGATCTCGATGGGAAGCCGGATCACCGTCGTTGGCGAAACGGAGACGCGCGGCACTCGCTATTTCCTGCTCTCCGACGGGCGGGCGATCGTTGCGGGGCATTGTCTGGCGGTCGGCACCTATCCGAGTGACGACTACGTGGCGGTTGCGGCGCGCTTTCTCGAAACGCCTTATCTGTGGGGTGGCCGCTCCGGTTTCGGTATCGATTGCTCCGGTCTCGTCCAGCTCTCGATGATGATGACCGGCCGTTCGGCGCTCCGCGACACCGATATGCAGGCGGCCGGACTTGGCGCAGAGATCGGACGCGGCGATCTGAAGCGCGGCGATCTCGTCTTCTGGAAAGGTCATGTTGCAATCATGGAAGACGAGAAGACATTGCTCCATGCGAACGGTCACACGATGACCGTGGCGCGTGAGGACTTTGACGCCGCGGTGAGGCGTATCGGCTGGCTTTACGATGTTCCGACCGGCTATCGCAGACCCGTCGCATAGCCGTTCAACGGGCCTGATCTTACGCTCGCCGGCTGCTGCACCTATATGACGCATGGCCTAAGCTTTGCGGTCAACCGCCGGCGGAAACCAGAAGGGCAAGTCCATGAAGATTGTTTCGGCAGTGCTGAGCCTCGCCTTCGGGGTCGTCGTCGCCGCACCGTCGTGTCTTGCAGACGAGAGGCGGTTGATCGACCCCTCCGGCTATTTCAAGGATCTGCCCGGCGTGATGGCCCCGGACGTGCGGCAGAAGGCGCCGGAATACAAATGCACGACGGCAACTCGGAGCTTTCGCAACCGGGACGATATCGGCTTTTCGGACAGCCTGCCTGTTCTCGTCTACCGCTGCACCCGAGATGGCGTCACCTTCGAGAGCCGCAATCCTCCGCTGACCGGCTCCTGGTATCCCGGCGTCAACCCAAGGAATATCGAGAAATAGCGCATGCATTCGGCCTGTGAGCGTTGCGGGGAAAGCAGGGGTGCCTTTCTCCGCGGGCCTTTCCTGCGGCGAGACAACAGTCTAGGCTATCGGGATGTTCAAGTTCTCGTCGGTTTCGAGGATCCTCGCCTGGACCCTCCTTTTCACAATCTTCGTCGTCACCATAAGCCCGATAGGTCTCAGGCCCCACACGGTCACGACAGTCAATCTTGATCGCGGTGCCGCCTTTGCAGTGGTTTCGATGCTCTTCGTGCTTGCCTATCCTGACCGGTGGAAGCGGATAGCGCTGCTGCTTGTTACCGGCGCTGCTCTCTTCGAGGTTGCCCAGCTGATCTCGCCGACACGCCACGCGCACGTCGAAGACGCGCTGGTAAAATCCCTGGGTGTTCTGATCGGCGTGGCCGCAGGCTATGCGCTGTCGCATTTTGCGACTTTGGTCCGGCCTCCGCTTGCCTCACGTTCGGTGTCCGTTCGGAAGGACTGAGACGATCTCCGCAGTTCGCCAACAAGGATTGCCTTGTATCGGCGCTCAGCGATCGCGTTGGTGCCGGAAACGAGAAAAGCCCGGCTGAGCCGGGCTTTTCTCGTATTTTCAACGCCGTAACTACGGCTTGAAACGGGAATTTGGTGCCCAGAAGAGGACTCGAACCTCCACACCCTTTCGAGTACCAGCACCTGAAGCTGGCGCGTCTACCAATTCCGCCATCTGGGCGACGGTCACGCATGTAAGGGGGCTGCCTCCTGCTGTCAACAGGCATTTTGAAGTTTTCGTGTCGGCAGTCGAGAAAGCTGTGCGGCGCCTTGCGACGGCCCGTGGCATCGGCGGAACAACAGGCGACCTGCAACCGCGGAGAGGCGCGGAGCAGGACACTGAGTCGTCTTCGAAAAGCCATGATCGCACCCAAGATTCGGAGGGGTGGAGAACAGATCGTTCGGGTCGACCTGTCTTGTGATCCTCGAGACGGGATGGCATCGCGGACAGGCGGACGACGGGGAGATACTCGATGCATAAGATCCGGAATTTCCTGCTTGGCGGTCTGCTGGTTGTGGCAAGTGCACTACCGATGCCGGCCAGCGCCACTATGCCTGCATTACCCGGGGAGCGCGAAGCGGCATCCACCAATGTCGTACAAGCGGCCGTCGTCTGTGATCGCTACGGCTGCTACGACACCTGGCGCCGACCACCTCCCCCACCGCGTTGGCTGCCACCACCGCCTCCGCCACCGGTCTATCGGCCGGATCCACCCTATTACCGTCCCGTTCCGCCGCCGCCGCCCTATTGGCGGTATCGCCGCCCGCCACCGCCACCACCGATCTACCGGCCGCCGCGCTCCTGGGATAATCACGTGCGGTGGTGCCTCGAGCGCTATCGCTCTTACAATCCGCGGACGAACCGCTATGTCGGCTACGACGGCTACTTCCACGTCTGCCGCTCGCCCTACCGGTGACGCCGGCCGAATGTCCAGGGAAGGTGGGGCTGCGCTCCGCCTCCTCTAGCCAGCATCATCCCGGGGCTGCTTCAGCCGGTCGACGTGGCCGAGGTCACGCTCCGGTTCGATGACATCGCGTATCCGCTGCTTGAGTTCCTTCGGCCCGGGAAAGCCATCATCGCGCTTGCGCTCCCAGACGAGGACGTCATCGACCCGGATCTCGAAATCGCCGCCGGTGCCGGGGATGAGAGCGACTTCGCGCAGGCCATCGGGGAATGTCTGGAGGAGCTCCTGCGCCATCCAGGCCGCACGCAGCAGCCAGTTGCACTGGGTGCAGTAAAGGATTGTGACGCGGGGCTTTGTTGACATGGACCTCTCCGTTTGCGCCGATGATATCGGTCCCGGCGTAGGTGGTCTACCGGCGCTCAGCGACTGGCGCTCGAGACCTCTTGAATCAACCTCGCCCTCATGGTCATCTGTGCCGGTTCAGGGCAATCGAGGCGGACTGCAAATATGCGCGTGGCTATCATCGAGAATATGCCGTTCACGCAGCACGGGCTGGTCGGCGTCGCGCTCCGTGAAACGGGAGCCGAGATCGACGTTATCCGCGCCTTCGCCGGCGAGCCTTTGCCGACCGACATCCATGATCACGACGCTCTGGTGGTCTTCGGCGGCGAACAGAATGCCCGCGACGATCACACCCATCGCTATCTGCCGGCACTTGCCGGCGCGATGAAGGGCTTCGGCGACGCCGGCAAGGCGGTCCTCGGTATCTGCCTCGGCAGCCAGCTGCTGGCGCGCGCCTATGGCGGCGAAAACCTGATCGGTGCCGCACCCGAATTCGGGTGGAGGGACATAGCGCTGACCGACGGTGCGAAGAGCGACCCGGTATTGGGTCATTTGGGCCGACAATTCATTTCGTTCCAGTGGCACGACGACACGTTCACGCTTCCACCGGATGCCATCCGTCTTGCCGAGAACGACATCGCCAGCAACCAGGGTTTTCGTGTCGGCCGGGCCGCCTATGGCATGCAGTTTCATTTCGAGGCGGACCGACCGGTGGTCGAGGAATGGATTCGTCTATTTCCAGCGCATGTCGAGCGCAAGGAGCCGGGATGGCTCGCCCGTCATCCGGAACATGCCGCAAGGCACGGACCTGAGGCGGAGGCTTTCGGCCTAGAGATCGCTCGCGCCTGGGTGCGCCAGATCTGAATCGCGAGTGACCTGCCTTCGGCACCGCAGACGCAACCTGCCTTCCGCGACGGGATATCCGCCAAGGTGCCGCCTAGCGTTGCCGTGCCCTAAGCACCTGGCGGGCGTGGTCGTCGCCAACGATCGCGGCGCGACGGCGATCTGGCGAGGCACCGCCGGCTGACAACTCGTCAGTCCGTGTAGTGGAGAGGCCTGCCATCAGGTCGTCAGCGCCTGAGACGCTCAAAGATGCTGTCGTGGCAGTGGTATGCTGGCGGTAGGTATAGTTGTCGGCGCGGCGCCAGGTTTCAATGCGGTCTGCGCAATCGATCGGATCCAGATCCTTGAGCAACGCGTCGGCGCGCGTAAGTTCCGCGACCGTCTCGGACAGGTGCGGATAGAGCCGCTTGAGCACGAAGACGGTTTCCTCTGGTGGCATGGCTACGCCTGTCAGGGTCACGGCGAGCTGGCGGCCGGATATATCGAGCATGATGCGTTCGGCGAGCCAGCGGCTTGCGGAAAGCACCTCGGCAAGCGCCGAACAAAAGTGATCCGCCTCGCCGGTGCGGGCGAAACGTACCAGCAGTGCCTCTTGCATCGGCGTTATCGTGCGCATGCCGAGCCGGTCGGAGGCGGGTGCATGAAGGTGATTGGCAAGCCGCTTGATGCGTTGGCGTAGCTCTTCGCTGTGGTCTTGCTGAGCTTTTTCAGGGGCAGGGGAGATGTCCCCGAGCGTTCGTCGGTGTGCCGCGAAGGTCCCAGGCTGTGGCGAAGGCCGACAAGCGCATCAATGACGGTAGGGGAAAGCGATTGCCGGCGCACGATGGCGCGGGCGTGAGCCGCGCCTTGCGTTCGGGCGATCATGATCAGGAGATCATCGGAAAGGCATGGCGACGACGCGAGAAATGGGGCTGCGATCGCGATCGGCTGCGACGCGATGAAGAGAGCGACGGCCGGCGGGACATTCGGGTTTTGCGAAAGAGCTGCAACCGCCTGACGCCGGGCCTCCTCAGAGGAGGCTTGGAAAAGCGGCGCAAAGAGCTCGGCAAATTGCCTCAATTCGCTCTTTCGCGGATGTCGAACGTTCTCGAAGCTGGTGACGGTCGCCATCAGAACGACGTCCTTCTTCCGCAACCCCTGGGGCTTCTCCAGTTCCCGAAAGCGATCGACCACGACAAGACCTTAACCTTACGCAAAACAGATATGGGTCAAGGTAGAACAAATTTGTTAGCAAGCTGTTAACTAAGCTGTGCGTGAATTGGGCTGTAGTCGTGGAGCTGCATGCCGATTCGCGAGCAGGCACACGTTGTAAGGCGTGCCCCGTCTGTTGGGCAGTGAGTATCGTCCCATCGTCGGTTCGCGCTGGAGAAAGGCGCAGATGATCCGGCCGTGATCCAAGAGGAACTTTGCCGGACTGCGCCGGCCCTTCAAGACGGAGGGCGGGGTGAAATCGATTTCTTCATCCTTCTCGGCCTAGAAATGGAGACGAGCATGGCGGAGATCGTGAAATTTGAAGAAAGGCTGGCGCGCCAGCCGAAACGGCGACCGGAACACCACGAAGCGGTGATCCTGCTTTTCACCGGGGTTCGATATGAGTACCGGGACGGACACCTCGTTCGCACCGGCGATGTATACGATGCGCAGTGCATGCCTCAACCGAAGGGCAAGGATCCCTTGCCGCACTGACGAGCCCGGAACCGCAGTGGCAGAATCGTCGTTCCTAGTAGTCGGAGAACGGCGTACACACTGCGTCCGCGAGAAACTCTCTCGCATTTTCCTCGAAGCTCGTTTGTGGGGCCATGGTTCGCAGGACCGCATAGCCGAGCGGGTCCTTCAGCTCGACAGTAATCGTTCGCGACAGCGAGTCCGGCAGCGCCTTCCGGATGCGACCGAGCTGCACGCTCGAAGCAGCGAGCACATCGACGCTCCCGTCAACAGAGGTGCGGTCGTTTATGCTGAAGACTTCGTCGGAACGGCTGTTATAGACAGCCAGTGACCAGAAGCCTGGACCCTTGCCGGCAACAAGCCTGACAGGCTGTGTCGTGACATCAAAATGGCAGACTGCGACCTTCACGTAGGGATCCAGATTGGCAAGCCCTTCCCCTGGCTCATGTCGGGCAGGCTGTAGAAGGCGTTCTCCGGGCCTTCCGCCTGCACGCGGGTATAGGCGTCTTGCCCGGTAAAGCTCGGAAGCGCGAGGATAATGATGATGTGCAGCAAGGCCGCTCCGACGAGCCCCGTCACGGCTGCAAAAACAAACTTCCTAACCATGCCCGCACCCGATCCGTTCCAGGTTCGGCATGGCGAGGCCGATCAGGCCGGAACTTCCCGCCGCAGGCGTGTCGAGAAGCGTCAGTATGAGCGAAAAGGATCCCGCTTTAGGCAGTGCCAGCCAGTTGCCGGGCTGAGGACCGGTTGAGATCACGATATCGAAACCGCCGTCCTGGTGGCGCAGCACCGTGCGGGCATTGAAGGACGACGGCAGCGATGCGGGCGTCGACAGCGGCCGGCCGGCCGCGTCGGCGGCGTAAAGCGTCCAGGTGCGCGCGGTCGGGGTGCGACCATGCAGCCGGTATGCACAATTCGTGTTCAGCCGTCGCCCCTGTTCGTCCTCCGTCGCGGTAAAGACCAGTCCCTCGGCCGATCCGTAGAGAAGTCGTCCGGCCTTGGCGCGGTGCGACCTCGCGTAGGGATCGGCAGATGCAGTCTGCGCCTCGGGAAATGCTTGCCACACGCCGAGCCGGATCGCTCCAAAGCCGGCCGATACCTGGAGCGCCCACATTGCGGAGAGAATGCCGCCGCCGAAAGCGATGGCGAGCGCGACGGCAATGAGAAAGGGAACCCGGAACACCTTGTCGACCAATTCCATGTTGTCCGGTTGCAAGCGGTATCATCCAAACCCTTGAAGTTCAAACGCAACCGACGCCCCCGGCTATTTTCCGGCGCCTATCCGGGATCGTGGTCGGTCGCGGAAGCGACCTTCCGGGGAGCCGTGGCGGGCTTGGCCTCTTTCAACATGCGCCCGATCTCATGGATCAGTCGGGTCGAGTCTGCGGAGAGGGATCGCGGCCGCATGAGCGGCGGGAGACCCGACGGTTCGGTGCCCTTCGCCGGTGCTGCGACCTTGGCGGACGAGACTGCCGGCGCAGGATTGTCGACGCCTGGGATGGCGCGAAGCTCGATACCCTGGTGGGCATAGTCCATCAGTTTCTTGAAGGTCATAGCCGGCACCGAACCACCGGTCATGTTATTGGTCGAGGTGTAGTCATCGTTGCCGAACCAGACGGCGGCCGTGTAGTTCCCCGTGAAGCCGCAGAACCATGCGTCTCGATAGGCCTGCGTCGTGCCGGTTTTGCCGCCGGTCAATACGCCGTCGACCGCCGCTCGGCGCCCGGTCCCGACGTAGGGAACACGCGTCAACATCTGGTTCATGTAGGCGGCGGCGGTCTCGGAGAGCACCCGCTGCGGTGGCGGTTCATCCTTCGAGAAATCGTAGAGCACGGCGCCGTCGTAGGTCATGATCTGCGCGATGCCGTGACGGCGTGACTGGTAGCCCCGGCGGGAAACACGGCGTATGCCGTGGCCTGGTCAAGCACGGTGACTTCAGAGGTGCCGATCGGGATGGTCACGTCCTTGCGGATCGGCGTCTCTATGCCAAATTTCTTGGCTTCCGCCATGATGTTGTCGATTGCCTTCGGCCCCAGCTTTTCCTTGGCAAGTCGGACGGGGATGGTGTTGATCGACTTGGCGAGAGCGGTCTTGATATCGATCCGCCCTGCATAGCTGTTGCCGTAATTGTGAGGGTTCCAGTTGCCCCAGGAGATCGGCGCATCGACGATCGGTGAGTCAGGGGTTAGCCCCGACTCCATCGCCAGTGAATAGGTGTAGACCTTGAAGGATGAGCCGGGTTGCCTCAATGCCTTGGTGGCCCGGTTGAACTGGCTTTCGCCGTAGTCGCGGCCACCGACCATCGCGCGAACGGCGCCGCCGTTCTCGACCAGGACAAGAGCAGCCTGCTTCGCGTTATAGCTTTCACCGTATTCGCGCAGGCTGGAGGCGACAGCCGCCTCCGCCGCCTTCTGCAGACCCATGTCGATGGTTGTTCGCACCACCAGCGAATGCTGAGGAAAGCGCGCTGCGAGCCGTTGCACCTCGTCGAACGCCCAGTCGAGGAAATAATCCGGCGCCTCGGCGTCATCGCGATCGACGACGGTTGCCGGATTGCGTCGCGCACCGATCACCTGCCCCTCGGTCATGATGCCGCTCTGCACCATGTTGGACAGAACCTCGTTGGCACGCGCTCGTGCCGCCGGAAGGTTGACGTGAGGCGCGTACTTCGCCGGCGCCTTGAAGAGCCCCGCGAGCATCGCGGATTCGGCGAGATTGACCTCCGTGATGTTCTTGCCGAAGTAGAACTGCGCCGCCGCTGCGGCACCGAACGTCCCGCCGCCCATGTAGGCGCGATCCAGATAGAGCGACAGGATTTCCTTCTTGGTCAGATTGGCCTCCAGCCACAGTGCCAGAAATGCCTCCTTGATCTTGCGTTCGAGCGAGCGTTCGTTGGTCAGGAAGAGGTTCTTGGCGAGCTGCTGCGTGAGCGTCGATCCGCCCTGGACCACCGTTCCGGCGCGCGCGTTCTCGTTCATGGCGCGGATAAGCCCCAGGAAATCGATGCCGAAGTGGTCGAAGAAGCGACGGTCCTCGGTTGCCAGCACCGCCTTGATCAGGTGGTCAGGCAGGGCATCGATCGGCACCGAGTTTTCGTGGATGATGCCGCGATGGCCGATCTGGTTACCGTAACGGTCGAGAAAGGTGACGGCAAAATTGCCGCGGTTGCGCCAGTCCTTCTTGGTTTCTTCGAAGGCCGGCATCGCGAGCGCCAGCAGCAGCACGCTGCCCGCGACGCCGAGGGTCATGGCTTCGCCAAGCACCTCGAAAACGGCTCGCTTCCATCCATGCACGCGGAAACGGCGGAAGAAGATGGTGATCTCCTCCCAGGCTTCTCCGGCGGCGAACCCGGCGTTCCATACGGTCGAGTCGATCCAGGAATCGATCCGCAGCAGGATATGGCTCTTCCTGCGCGGTCTCTTTTTCGGCGGTTCGGGCTCCTGCACGTTAGGATTTTCCCCGTTGACCCGTTGAAAGCTTGACGAGGCCGCCGCAGCACGCCACAGGAGGGCGTCGAGGCATGGAACCGTCGGCATAGACTTGATACATGGTCCATTCGGGCCCAAAGAACAAGAAGAAAGCGGCGTCCTTTGGCCGCTCCCGCAAGGTGTGATGATGAGCGAGATCCCTTACTGGAAACGCAAGACGCTTGCAGAAATGACGGCAGAGGAATGGGAAGGTCTCTGCGACGGCTGCGGGATTTGCTGTCTCAACAAGCTTGAAGACTGGGATACCGGAGAGGTTGCGTTCACGTCGGTGGCCTGCCGGCTGCTCGACGCTCACAGCTGTCGATGCAAGGACTATGAGAACCGGCAGGCAACAGTGCCCGATTGCATCCGTCTGACACTGGACGAGGTGGAGACGATTTCGTGGCTGCCGCCGACCTGCGCCTACCGGCTGATTTCCGAGGGCGAGGATCTCTACTGGTGGCACTATCTGGTGTCTGGTGATCGCGAGACGGTTCACCAAGCCGGCATTTCCGTGCGCGGACGTACGGTGAGCGAGGAGGTCGTGCCGGTCGAGGACTTCGAGGACTACATTGTCGACTGGCCCCTCAGAGTCGGTGAAGCGTGAGCCCGCATCTGCCACTGCGTGACGCACGGTAGGCGGATGCCGCACGGCTATCGCGTTTCTCATTAAACTCACTTTTTCGTATATTCGGAAAATTTCGCCGCTGCCCCTTGACCCTCCCATGATGGGAAGGTCCATCTAGGATGGCAGAGGTGAAAATCATGAACGAACTGCCGACAAGACTGAACCAGATGTCATCGCGCGCCGCTCCCATCGAGGTGCCTGTCGAAGGGATGACCTGCGCATCCTGCGTCAAACGCGTCGAGAAGGCGGCTGCGGCTGTGCCAGGCGTCGCCGAAAGCGCCGTGAATTTTGCGACCGAGACTCTGACGGTAAGGCCGCAAGAGGGCTTCACCGCGGAGAAGCTCCTCGCAGCGATCCATGCCGCCGGTTACGAGGCGAAGCCGGAGACGATCGAGCTCGAAATCGAGGATATGACCTGCGCCTCCTGCGTCGGGCGGGTCGAGAAGGCCCTCAAGGCTGTGCCGGCCGTCGAACGCGCCACCGTCAATCTGGCGACGGGGCAGGCGACCGTCTCCGTCCTTGGCGGCAAGTCCCAGGTGCCGGCCTTGCTGGACGCGGTCCGCAAAGCCGGCTATGGCGCCAAACTTGTCGTCGACACGGACAAGGGAGATGCCGCGCAGGCGGCGCGCGCCCGCGAGATCGGCAAGCTGACCCGCGATTTCGCTATCGCGTTCATCCTGACGCTGCCGCTTTTCGTGATGGAGATGGGAAGTCATCTCTACCCGCCGCTGCACCACACGCTCATGGCGATCTTTCCCGGAAATCTCCTGAACTACATCCAGTTTACCCTTGCGACGGCCGTTCTGCTGGGGCCGGGTCTTCGCTTCTATGTGAAAGGCTTTCCGGCGCTCCTGCGTGGCGGACCGGACATGAATTCACTCGTCGCCATCGGTACATCGGCCGCCTACGGCTACTCTCTCGTGACGACATTCGCGCCCGAATTGCTGCCGTATGAGGCCCGCAGCATCTATTACGAGGCCGCGACGGTGATCGTCACGCTCATTCTGCTCGGCCGATTGCTCGAAGCGCGAGCAAAGGGTCGCACCGGCGAGGCGATCCGCAAACTCGCCGGCCTGCAGGCGAAGACGGCTCGTGTCGAACGCGACGGCGTCGCCGTCGACGTCGCGACGGAGACCGTCATCGTGGGTGATGTCGTGGTGATCCGACCCGGTGAGCGTATTCCGGTCGACGGTACTGTGATCGACGGTGGCTCCTATGTCGACGAGTCCATGATTTCCGGCGAACCCGTACCTGTCGAGAAAAGCGCGGGTGCGACCGTCATCGGCGGCACGATCAACACGAGCGGAAGCTTCCGCTTCCGCGCCGAAAAGGTCGGCGCTGATACCATGCTCTCGCAGATCATTCGTATGGTCGGCGAAGCACAGGGATCGAAACTGCCGATCCAGATGCTGGTTGACAGGGTGACGGGATGGTTCGTGCCGGTGGTCATGGCAATCGCGACGCTTACCTTCGTTATCTGGGTGCTTGTCGGACCTGACCCCGCCTATACCTACGGCCTCGTCGCGGCTGTCGCGGTGCTGATCATCGCCTGCCCTTGTGCCATGGGGCTTGCCACTCCCACCTCCATCATGGTCGGCACGGGACGTGCGGCGGAGTTGGGTGTGCTGTTCCGCAAGGGCGAGGCTCTGCAGAAACTGCGTGAGGCTGACACCATCGTGATGGACAAGACCGGTACCATTACAAAGGGCCGGCCGGAGCTTACCGACCTTATCGTGGCGGACGGATTTTCCGAGGACGAGGTGCTGATGCTGGCCGCCAGCCTGGAAGCGCGTTCGGAGCATCCGCTGGCAGAGGCGATCGTCAACGCGGCCGAAGCCCGCAAGATCGCGCTTGCCAACGTGGAGAAGGCCGATGCGGTACCGGGCTTCGGCATTACGGGTGCTGTAGCGGGTCGTGCAGTTTCTGCAGGTGCCGATCGGCTCATGGCAAAGCTCGGCCTTTCGGTCGCACCGTTCTCTGACGCTGCTCGACGGCTGGCCGCAGAGGGAAAGACACCCCTTTACGTGGCCATCGATGGTGTCCTTGCCGGAGCAGTCGCCGTTGCCGACCCCTTGAAGGAGACGAGTCCGGCTGCGGTTTCGACACTGAAGTCGATGGGCCTGAAAGTGATCATGGTAACCGGTGACAACCGCGGAACGGCGGAAGCGATCGCCAGTGCCGCCGGTATCGACGAGGTGATCGCCGAAGTGCTGCCGGAAGGCAAAGTGGACGTGATCCGGGAATTGACGTCGAAGGGGTCGACGATCGCCTTCGTCGGCGACGGCATCAACGATGCCCCGGCACTGGCGAGTGCCGATACCGGCCTCGCCATCGGAACCGGTACAGATGTGGCCATCGAAAGCGCCGATGTCGTGCTCGTCGGCGGCGATCTCGGCTCGGTCGTTCATGCAATCGAACTGAGCCGCGCGGTGATGCGGAACATCCAACAGAACCTGTTCTGGGCCTTCGGCTACAACGTTCTCCTGATCCCGGTGGCGGCCGGCCTGCTCTATCCTGCCTTTGGTCTTCTGCTCTCGCCGATGATCGGGGCCGGCGCGATGGGATTGTCGAGCGTTTTCGTGGTCACCAATGCGTTGCGTTTGAAGCGGGCGCAGGTGAGCCGGCTTTCCTGACGAGGAGGAAGAGACATGAATATTGGCGAAGCTTCCGAAGCCTCCGGCGTTTCGGCCAAGATGATCCGGTATTACGAGGAAATCGGCCTCGTGCGGCCGGCGAGCCGCACGGCTTCGAACTATCGTCTCTATGGCGAAGAGGAAGTCCATCGCCTGCGGTTCATTCGCCGCGCCCGTTCCCTCGGCTTCTCGCTCGAGGAGACGGAGCGGTTGCTGAAGCTGTGGGACGACAAGAGCCGAGCGAGTGCGGAGGTCAAGAAAGTGGCGCTTGCCCACATCGTCGATCTCGAGGAGAAGATCGCGGCCATGAAGTCGATGGTCGCGACGCTGACGGAACTCGCCGATTGCTGCCAGGGCGACCACAGGCCGAACTGCCCGATCCTTGCTGATCTTGCCGGTGCGGACGCTCAAGCCAAAGGGCACTAGGTCGTCGCAAGGGTGGTACGTGTCGCTATGCCACCCGGAAATTCCGCTTCACCTTCCCGGTGGGGGAAGTTGCATCACCAATGGTAACCGTGCCGAAAGGCATCAGAGAAAAGGAAAGTAACATGACCGAACGCAATCTCTTCCGTGTCGAAGACATGACCTGCGGCCACTGCGCCAAATCCGTGAAGACCGCACTCGCCGATGCCCTGCCCGGTGCGGAGGTCTCCGTCGACCTCGTCTCTCACGAGGTTCGTGTTGCGGGCGACGCTGCGAAAGCCGAGGCGGCAATCCGCGAAGCGGGCTACACGCCGGAGCGGATCGGAGCCTGACGCGGCTTGCGACCTCTGCAATCTCGCCGGAATTTGATCTTCCTCAAGGCTGAGCCGTTGACCTCCGATTAAGACATACGCATATCGTTATGTATTGACAGGAAAGGCTCTCCCGATGGTCACGAAATACTATCCCGACATCACCAAGGATATCTCCGCCCAGACCAAGACGCTGCGGAAGGATATTCCCGACGTCATGGCAGGCTTTTCCGCCATGGCGTCGGCCGCCACCCGTGACGGAGCGCTCGACAAGAAGACCAAGGAGTTCGTGGCGCTGGCGATCGCGATTGCCACGCGCTGCGACGGGTGCATTGGCTTCCACACCGATGCGCTGGTGAAGCTTGGCGCGACCAAGGCGGAGTTCGAAGAGACGCTCGGCATGGCCGTCTATATGGGGGGCGGCCCGTCGCTGATGTATGCGGCACATGCGATGAGCGCCTGGGAGCAGTTCGGCGGCGCGGGCGAGTAACGCGTCCGGTGCATGGTCGTTCGCGGCCGGAAACGGGCAGAGTTCTTCAGCGAAATCGCGCACGATCGCTGGGGGCAGTCAACGTCAGTTTGGAACCATCCGGCCGGATCTGCATTTCCTTCCGAGACCGACAGGAGGAAGTGCCATGACCTATGATCCCAATCTCAATCGTGATCCGCCCGACGTCCGGAACCCGCCGCCACGCGCGTCGCGCAGCGGCACCTGGACATGGGCGGCCATTGGCGCCGTGATCGTCCTTGGGCTGGTCGTCTGGTCGCTGATGAGCGGCGGCCCCGGCGTCGACCAGTCGACAACGTCCTCGACAACGTCCTCGACGACGGCGCCCGCGACCGACACAGCACCCGCGATCCAGCCGGCCACACCCGCGGCTCCGGCAACGCCGCCGACCAATGATGCCGCTCCGGCGAACCCGCCTGCAGGCAACTCGCAGCCGTAACCGGGTCCGCAGAAACAGAAAGCCGCCCGTCTCGAAAGAGGCGGACGGCGAAGCTGCGTCAGCCCTTTGGCGGATAGGGATCGTGGCTGTAGGAATTGCACTCGTGGATCAGCATTTCCGCCTTCTGGCCCCAGGATCACCGCTGCCAATCGAGGTCGGTGACGGCATAGTGCTGCATCTCCGCGATCTCGCCGACAAACGGTCGGATGGCGGCAAGGAAGGGCAGGAAGTGGGATCCCTTTCGAAAACCTTGCAGGTGGTCTTCGGTGGACGTCCACAGAATGCGCAGGGTGAGGCTCGACGGATCCTCGACGCAATGCGCCAGTTCGAAGCCGTGGCATTCCGGCGCGGCCTTGAGGCTGTCTTGCGCTTTGCGGTAGGCTGCGATGAGTTCTTCGGGCGTATGCTGCTTGAGTTGATAGCGAATGTATTCGACGATCATGGCGGTGCGCTCCCGGGTTTCGGCGACATTTTTGCAGAATATCCAAAGGAGACAAGCGCTTACCTTGAGGTAACCAGTATGGCGCCGCACGCGGGCTATGGTGTCGCCGGTCATGCGGCGGGTGGAAAGTGGCAATGGAGGCCTGGGTGGACGTCGACAAGATGCATGATTGCCCAGTCCTGGCGACCATTCAGGTCATCGGCGGAAAATGGAAGCCGCGGATCCTGTGGCGACTGCGCGACGGGGCGGCAACCTTCGGAGAGTTGAGGCGCATTGTCGGAATGTCCGAAAAGGTGCTGCAGGAAAACCTGCTGGCGCTGCGTCGCGACGGCGTCATCTCCCGCACGCCGGTGAAGGGCGGGGACATAGTCTATGTCGAGTATCGATACACCGATTACGGCCTGTCGCTGGTGCCGGTGCTGGATGCCATGGGGAATTGGGGTTTGGCGCATGCCGCCAAAGAGAGAGACGGCGAGCCATCGGCAGCCCGCGCACCCCGCCGCCGAGCCTGAGCATCGCTCAGGAGGCCGCGATCATCAATGCGGCCTTCGCCGGTTTATTCGTCGTTCATCTTCAACGCGGCGATGAACGCTTCCTGCGGGATCTCGACCTTGCCGAACTGACGCATGCGCTTCTTGCCTTCCTTCTGCTTGTCGAGAAGCTTGCGCTTGCGGGTGGCGTCGCCGCCGTAACACTTGGCAGTCACGTCCTTGCGCAGCGCGCGGACGGTTTCGCGTGCGATCACCTTGCCGCCGATCGCCGCCTGGATCGGGATCTGGAACATGTGCGGCGGAATGAGTTCCTTGAGCTTCTCGCACATGCCGCGCCCGCGCCGGTCTGCGGCGGAGCGGTGGACCAGCATCGAAAGCGCATCGACCGGATCGCCGTTGACCAGGATCGACATCTTGACGAGGTCGCCCTCGCGGTAGTCGAGGATGTGGTAGTCGAAGGAGGCATAGCCCTTGGAGATCGACTTCAGCCGGTCGTAGAAGTCGAAGACCACTTCGTTGAGCGGCAGCTCGTAGGTGATCATCGCGCGGTTGCCGACATAGGTGAGTTCGGTCTGAATGCCACGCCGATCCTGGCAGAGCTTCAGGATGCCGCCGAGATATTCGTCGGGCGTCATGATCGTCGCCTTGATCCACGGCTCGCGGATTTCCTCGATCTTCACCACGTCCGGCATGTCGGCCGGATTGTGCAACTCCTTCTCGGTGCCGTCCGTCAGCGTCATCTGGTAGACAACCGAAGGGGCGGTGGCGACGAGGTCGAGGTTGAATTCGCGCTCGAGCCGCTCCTGGATGATCTCGAGGTGCAGCAGGCCAAGGAAGCCGCAGCGGAAGCCGAAGCCGAGTGCTGCCGAGCTTTCCATTTCGAACGAAAAGGAAGCGTCGTTAAGGCGCAGCTTGCCCATGGCGGCGCGCAGGTCCTCGAAATCGGCGGCATCGACCGGGAACAGGCCGCAGAATACGACCGGCTGGGCGGGCTTGAAGCCGGGCAGGGCCTGTGCCGTCGGGCGCTTATCGTCGGTGATCGTGTCGCCAACGCGGGTATCGGCGACTTCCTTGATCGAGGCGGTGATGAAACCGATCTCGCCGGGGCCGAGACTATCGACATTGACCATCTTCGGGGTCAGCACGCCGACACGTTCGACCGTGTATTTTGCACCCGTGCCCATCATGCGGATGGTCTGGCCCTTGGTCAGCACGCCGTCGATGATTCGCACGAGAACCATGACGCCGAGATAGGTGTCGTACCAGCTGTCGACCAGCAACGCCTTCAGCGGAGCCGTCTCGCCACCGGGGCTCTTCGGCGCCGGCAGCTTGTGCACGATGGCTTCGAGCACGTCGGGGATGCCGAGACCCGTCTTCGCCGAGATCTGCACGGCGTCCGAGGCGTCGATCCCGATGACTTCCTCGATCTGTTCCTTGATCCGCTCCGGTTCCGCGGCCGGCAGGTCGATCTTGTTGAGCACCGTCACCAGCTCGTGGTTGTTGTCTATCGCCTGGTAGACGTTGGCGAGCGTCTGCGCTTCCACGCCCTGGGAGGCGTCGACGACGAGCAGGGACCCCTCGCAGGCCGAGAGCGAGCGCGACACCTCGTAGGCGAAGTCGACGTGACCGGGCGTGTCGATGAGGTTGAGCACATAGGTTTCGCCATCGTTCGCCTTGTAGTGCAGGCGCACGGTCTGGGCCTTGATGGTGATGCCGCGTTCCTTCTCGATCTCCATGTTGTCGAGAACCTGTTCCGACATCTCGCGGTCGGCAAGACCGCCGGTCGACTGGATCAGACGGTCGGCCAGCGTCGACTTTCCATGGTCGATGTGGGCCACGATCGAGAAATTGCGGATATGGTCAAGGGGCGTGCGGGACGATGTGCTCATGGGCAGCGCATATAGCAGCGCGCAATCCGCCGGCAAAGCGGAATATGGGGGTTTCAGCGGCATTCGCGGCGTAGCAGCAAGATTTCCGGGGCGGAGCCACGTGCCTCTCCAACGGCGGTTGAATTTTTTTGCGTGGCGGTGTCGATTCCGTGGTTGGCGGCGCGTCTCTTCGGTGACGGCGCCGATGGCCGGGCCGGAAATGCCTCAAGGAGGGGCCGATACCATGCAGTACATGCTTCTGATCTATGAGAATGAGGAAATCTTCGGCGGTCCGGAAAAGACCGGCCCCCTCATGGCGGAAATCGGGCCGAAGCATTTCGCCCTCATCGGCGAGATGGGTGCTGCAAGGCTCGGCGGCGGAGGCCTCAAGGGCACCGCATTCGCAACGACGGTCCGCCGCGAGAACGGTGAACAGACGATCCACGATGGTCCGTTCGCCGAAACCAAGGAGCAGCTCGGCGGCTATTACCTGATCGATGTGCCGGATCTCGATGCCGCGATAGCGCTCGCTCGGCGTGTGCCCTTGGGGCGTGACGGAGCCATCGAAATTCGCCCGCTCATTCCGCTGCCGCCCGGGGTGACGCGGTGAGCACACCGGTCGGCGAGGGGGCGCTCGACGATGCCTTTCGGGCGGTCGGCGGGCGCATCCGCGCGGCGTTAGCCGCCCGTTATCGAGACCTCGATCTCGCGGAAGAGGCGTTTGCGGAAAGTTGCCTGAAGGCAGCCAAGGCCTGGAAAGATGAAGGTCCGCCGCGAGATACCGCGGCATGGCTCTATCGGGTGGCAGAGCGCACGGCGCTCGATATTCTGCGTCGCCGTCGGACACGCACGGAAAACCGTCCCGACGAGCCGGCGTCCGAACCGACCGCCGAAGATCGGCTGACAAGCGACGACGCCGTAATTCCCGACGAGCGATTGAAGCTGATCTTCGTCTGCTGCCATCCGGCCATTGGCGGCGAAAGCCGCGCGGCGCTCACGTTGAAGCTCGTCTGCGGCCTGACGACAGGCGAGGTCGCACGTGCCTTTCTGTTGTCCGAAACCACACTTGCGCAGCGGCTGGTGCGAGCCAAGCGCAATATTACGGAGGCCGGCGTCGGCTTTGAGGTTCCGGAGCCAGAGCACTGGGCCGCACGCCTGTCCGCAGTGCTGTCGACGATCGAGATCGCCTATGCCAAGGCGCATGAGGACGCGGCCGGCTCGGGCCGTCATGCAGGTTTTGCCCGCGAAATGTTCGACCTTACCGCATTGCTCGCGGAAATGCTGCCCGAGGAGGCCGAGGTTCTGGCGCTGGCCGCGACTGTACGCTTCGCCGAGGCGCGCCGTCCGGCACGTATCGATTCGACCGGGGCGATGATTCCCCTGGTCGAACAGGATCCGGCGCTCTGGTCGCAGCCAATGATCGCGGCGGCTCGGGGATACTGCGCAAGAGCGCTCGGGATGTCAGGGCCGGGACCTCGCATCATGCAGATGATGATCCATGCGCTCTGGTGCGGCAGAAGGAGTGTCGCCGATCCGCCGCCATGGAAGGCCGTGCTCGCGGCTTACGACATCCTGCTCGGCCTCCGCGACGATCCGGTGATCCGTATCAACCGCGCAGTGGCGCTTGCGGAGGTGCAAGGGGCAGAGGCTGCATTGATCGAGCTGGACCGATTGGATGCCGATGTGCTGAACGACTTTTTGCCGTTCCTCGCCGCCCGGGCCGACGTTCTGTCGCGGCTCGGGCGCCACGACGAAGCGCGGATTTCCTTCGACAGGGCACTTGCTCTTGGACCGGGAGAGGCGGAACGCCGGTTCCTGGAACGGCGCCGGGCCGATCTCGTCGGGAAATAGGGTTCAGACGGCAAACTGTTCCGGCCAGTCGCGTCGTGTGGCGACTTGGCCCTCGGTGCGCAGCCGCAACACATCCTCAAGGTCAATATCGGTGATCAGCCATCGGCTTTCATCGACATCATCGCTCTCGCTCTCGGCGAACACGCCAGACGGCGGCATGCCGTAGTCCGGCGGCACGTACAGTGCCGCGCGCCCCCTGTTCTCGTCGAGAGCCGGGAACCATGGTGCATTGCCCGCCGTCGGTGAGACGAGCACAGCAATCTGGTTTTCCAAGGCGCGTGCCTGTGCCCCGATCCGCACCCGATAGGCGCCGGCCAGCGTATCGGTGCAACTCGGCGCGAGAATGAGTTCGACGCCCAGGTCCGCAAGCTTGCGACCGAGCATCGGGAACTCGTTGTCGTAACAAATGAGGATGCCGAGCGTGCCGAGCGGCGTTTCGAAACTGCGGAGGCCGTCCTCGCCGGCTGCAATCCCCCACTGCTCTCGCTCGAAGCGGGTCATGATGATCTTGTCCTGATGGCCGATCAGGCCATCGGGACCGAAGAGCCAGGCGCGGTTGCGATAGTTGCCGTCAGGATCGCGCATCGGCGCCGAGCCCGGCTGAAAGACGATGCCGTGGGTCCGGGCGAGGTTCTCGCAGAGTTCGAGCCAGGCCGGGATCATCGGCTGGATACCGGCAATCGACCCGTGCAGATCAGAGCGGACCTGCGCGTCGATCTGGCCGGTGAGCACAAGGCCCGAATATTCGGGCAGCAGCAGAAGCTTTGCTCCCTTCTCGACGGCTGCACGCACGAGTTGGGTGAGATGGAGGGCGTAATCCTCCCAGGTCTCGATCAGATCGATCTTGTATTGGCAGCTTGCGAGCGTGATCTTGGTCATGAACGGAGGTCCCGTATCCAGAAAGAGAGGGGCTTCGGACTTTCCCTGGCCTCGTCGAGGTCGCGCCAGGAGAAGGTCGTGCGCAGCTCGGGATGATGGGTGTAGCCGCGCCTGGTCCAGAACGAATCGAGAGGCACGTAATCGGCCGGCCTGCGCGGATGATCGGCCGCGCGCTCGACGGCGCAGAAGGTGGCATAGCGCAGGCCGAGTTTTCTCGCCTGGGCCTCGCGGCCTTCGAAGAACTTCACGCCGATGCCCTGGCCGCGATATTCGGGGAGAAGCACGCTTTCGCCGAAGTAGAAATGCTCGGCCGGGTCGCGTCCTGCGGCCAGGAAGGGCGCCTTCACCTCGTCCGTCTCTCCGACCATCGGCGTTCCCGTCGCTGCACCGACGACTCGGTCGCTATCGGCCGCCAGTACGAAAACCGAACCCTCGGAACGCGAATAGGTGGCGAGATAATTCCGCTCGTAGGCGAGGTCGCCCTCGTACAAATACGGGAAATCCCGGAACACAGCGATCCTCAACCGAGCAAGGTCGTCGACGAATGCGGCGATCTCGCCGCCGGAGAAGGATTGGATCGCGAGGGCCATGAAGTGTTTTCAGTCCGTTTGGGAGCGGTTATACCGTTCCCGAACCTTTGATCCAAGTCCTGCCTGCCACGGAGGAATGCCATGACCGCTGCCGATACGATCCGCGCCTACTATGAAGCTTTCAATGCCGGCGACATGGAGGCCTTCCTGGCGCTTCTGACCGATGACGTCGTTCACGACATCAACCAGGGTGAACGCCAGATCGGCAAGGAGGCTTTCGCACGCTTCATGGAACACATGAATCGCTGCTACAGGGAAGAACTTACCGATATGGTGGTCATGACCAGTGAGGACGGCCGACGTGGGGCGGCCGAATTCGTCGTCAATGGCGAATATCTGGCGACGGATGAAGGCCTTCCGCCAGCGAACGGCCAGAAATACGTTCTCCCGGCCGGCGCCTTCTTCGAACTCAGGGACGGCAAGGTCGCGCGGATATCCAACTACTACAGCCTTCCGGAATGGGTTCGTCAGGTCGGCGGCTGAGGGACGGGTTTCTCAGCGAAGGAGTGGCAGCGCTGCGCGGATGGCCGGCATGCGTAGCCACAGGCCGCCCCACATGAAAGCGGCAATGTAAAAGCTGAATAGCACGTGGCTGAAGAGCGGGCTTTGGGCGCGCAACTGCGTCGCGATCGCGCCTCCGAGAAGGCCGGTCATCAGGATGGCGCCGAGCAGGCTGGTGCGTGGAACCAGGTAGAGCACCACGCAGGTCAGCTCGATGATGCCGATCATCGTCGAATAGCCGGGTGGCCAGCCGAGGGCAGCAAGCGTCTCCTCCGCAACAGGCAGGCCGAGAAGCTTGGGCGCCACCGACGCTCCAAGCATGAACAGGACAAAAATCAGCGACAGGCCGCGCCCGGCCCAAAGGGCGATTAGTTCCTGTTTCATAGGTCGTTCTCCTCTCTCCGCGTGCCGATCGGGCGCACCCCACAGTGCATCTTTTTCTTGAGAAGCACCGCACATCCGTTTATCTTTTGGGAAAGATAACAGGAGATAGCTTTATGGCAAGACAAATTACTTCGGGGCAGGATCTGCAGGATGATCACGTCGGCGTGCGCCGGCGACAATGGTCCAGGGAGCTTCCGGATGTGAATACCGTCGGCATGGCCATTCTCGGTCGCGCGCGCTGGATCACACTGAAGGTTCGCCCATCCATCGAGGCGGTGTTTGCGAAATACGGACTCGATACCGGCGAATTTGACGTGTTGGCGACGCTTTTGCGGTCCGGCCCTCCTTATCGGCTTCGCCCGACCGAGCTGTTCCAGCAGCTGATGATCACCTCGGGCGGCTTGACTCCGAGACTTGCGCGTCTTGAGAAGGCCGGTCTTGTCGAGCGTCCGCCAAGCGAGAGTGATGGACGCAGCCTCCCTGTGCAATTGACGCCGCTCGGGCGCAATCAGGCCGAGGCGGCCTTCCGCGCCGACATGGCGCTTGAGGCCGATCTTCTGACGTGCCTTGACGAGCACGAAAAGGAAGATCTCGGACGTCTGCTGGCCAAGTTGGCGGTTGCTCTCGATCCCTGAAGTGCCTAGTTGCTGCTCTTGACTCCACTATGTGATGCTGTAATTCTCATATAATGGAAGATGAAGAGAATGACTTCGCCCGGTCGATTGGGGAGCGCGTAAGAGCGCTGCGCAACGAACGCGGATTGACGCTCGACCAGCTCGCCGAAATGTCAGGCGTCAGTCGGGCGATGATCTCGCGGATTGAGCGCGCCGAGACGAGTCCGACGGCTGTGTTGCTGGCGAGGCTCTGTTCGGCGCTGGGTCTTTCGCTGTCGGTTTTCTTCGATACTGCCGCCGGCGCGTCCGAGCCTCTGGCGCGCCGTGTCGACCAGCCCGTCTGGCGCGATCCGGAAAGCGGCTATCTGCGCCGCGTTGTAGGCCCGCCCGGCACGGGCTCGCGCGTCGACGTCGTGGAAGTCGAGTTTCCGCCCGCGGCGGAAGTGCGCTTCGGCAGCCAGCCGGCAAGTCGCACCCAATGGCAACACGTCTGGTTGTTCGAGGGGGAGATGGAACTGGCCGTTGGTGAGCGCACCTATCGACTTGCCGCCGGTGACTGTCTGCATATGAACGTCGGTGAGGTGCATGCTTTTCGCAATCCGACAGACAAACCTGCCCGCTATGCCGTGGTCATCGACCTCGGCCCACGTTGATGCAAGCCCTCTCCCGGAGCCTTTCATGTCTGCCGTCATTCGCCTGCTGAACGAAGAAGAAGCACTCGCCCGTGTTCCCGATCTTTGCGAGATACTTAGTGATTGCGTCGACGGCGGTGCCTCGATTGGTTTCATGGCGCCGTTGGCGGATGACGATGCAGCGGCATACTGGCGGGGAGTCGCGTCCGCGGTCGGGAGGAATGAGGTGTTGCTCTTCGTTGCCGAGGACGAGGCCGGTGGTTTGATCGGTACGGTACAGATCGGCTTCGCATTGAAACCGAACCAGCCGCATCGGGCGGACCTGATGAAGCTGCTCGTGCACCGCACGGCTCGCGGTCGAGGTCTATCGCGGCAACTCATGACCGCTGCCGAGCAGGAGTCGAGGGCGCGCGGACGTTGGCTGCTTGTCCTCGACACGGCGACCGGTGAGCCTGCAGAGGCAATTTACGAACGTTTCGGCTGGGTACGTTCCGGTGTGATCCCGGAGTACGCCTTGTTTCCTGACGGTCGTTACTGCGCAACCACGGTGTTCTACAAACGTCTCGCCCCGGCCGCGAACACCTGACCGCTCGAGCCTGCTTTCGCGTAGCGCGCTGACCGGACTCACAGGTTGTGCCAAAAATGGGCGCCATACGTCGTCGTTCGTCTCTCCCATGAGCCCTGATGGGCATGCTAGCCATTGCGTCACAGACAATATCCATGAACTGGGGGAATCTCATGATGCTTTTCGTTTCCGCAGCGCGCAAATCTGCGGGGCTTCTTCTGACGGCGGGTGCCATATTCGCTGCGGCGCTGCCTGCACTTGCCGCCGACGTCACCTTTGTCATGCGCAACGAGCATCCGAACGCCGTTGAGGTCGAACTCTACAGCCAAGACCGCGATCATGTATGGCCGGGGAACAATCAGGTCTATTATCTCGACGACGGCGAGACCAAACAGATTCCGCTTTCCTGCAACGAGGGGGAATCGATCTGCTATGGTGCCTGGGTTTCCGGCGACCGCGGTACCTATTGGGGAACCGGGCCGGATAACGCCGAATCCTGCAGCGACTGCTGTTATGTGTGCTCCGGCGGTGAAACCGAAGAAATCAATCTCGTCGAATAAAGCGCCACCGAGAATTTCGCGGTCGACGGCTCCGGACCGCTCGAATCCTCTTTCGAGCGCGTTCCGGCCTGCATGGCTGAAGGGATCGCTCGGTCCCTTGCCAAATCCTCGGACGCAAGGGTAGCGTGCGCCCCAAATCGACAGAGGAGTGGTGTGAATGCGGGTTTTCTATTCGGAGAAGCACAAGCTGCGGGATGCAAAGACGGAGCTGCACGGTGGCCTGCTGGTAAAGCCCTTCGAGGGTCCGTTTCGTGCCGAATGGATTCTTGCGGCCGTCAAGGAGGCGGGATTTTCTGAGGTTGCCGCGCCCGAAGAGCACGGACTTGAGACAGCCCTGAAGGTCCACGACGCCGGTTATCTCGAGTTCCTGCGCACCTGCTGGGAGCGGTGGCGCGCTCAGGGCTTCGAAGGCGAAGCAATTGCTACATCCTTTCCCTGCCGCCGCAGCCAGGTAGGCCGTGTGCCGAAGAACATAGACGGTGCTGTCGGCTACTACGCCAACTCGGCAGAGACGGCGATTTCCGGCGGCACGTACGAGGCCGCCATGGCCTCGATGGATGTCGCCGTTTCCGGCGCAGACTGGCTTTCTCAGGGCAACAGGTTAGCCTTCTCGCTCTGCCGCCCGCCGGGTCATCACGCCGGCATCGATCTCTTCGGCGGCTACTGCTTCATTAATAACGCTGCCGTTGCTGCACAACGATTGCTTGATCGCGGAGCGTCGAGGGTTGCGATCCTCGATGTCGATTTTCATCATGGCAACGGCACCCAGGACATCACCTACCGCCGCGGCGACATCTTCTTCGCGTCTCTCCACGGTGAGCCGGAAGATGCCTTCCCGTTCTTCATGGGATATGCCGACGAAACCGGAGAGGGCCCGGGCGACGGACTTAACGCGAACTATCCGCTGCCTTCTGGTACGGCCTGGGACGTCTGGTCGTCCGCCCTTGCGGATGCGCTCGGACGCATCCGCTCTTACGGTGCCGAAGCTATCGTCCTATCGCTCGGCGTCGACACCTTCGAAGAGGATCCGATCAGCTTCTTCAAGTTGAAGAGCGCGGACTATCTTCGCATGGGTGAGATGATTGCTGCCGCTGGCCTGCCGGTCTTGACGGTCATGGAGGGAGGCTACGGCGTGCCGCAGATCGGACTCAACGTTGCAAACGTGCTCAAGGGGCTGGAAAGCTGAGGTCTTTTGCCTATCGAGTGAAACCGGCGGAAACACCCTCTTCGGAAAATCGGCAAGAGCGGCGCCTCTTTTGCAGGAGGAGCGGACCCGAAGGTCGTAGCTGCCCCGCCCGCGGGTCTGTTTCAAATGGGAACAGTTCGGATCGCACCGTTAGAGCGCCTTTAATAAGCTCCGTCGAAATAGCGGTGCATTTGCGGGGAAGGGCTAAACGCTGCGCACGCAGCTGATATGGTCCGCCCAGCCACCCCCTGAGGTGGTCAGGAGCCCACGTCCAACCCCCACCCCCCAGCCGGTCGTGGGCTCCGCCTCGGCTGATTCCGTCAGCAGGTCTCGAAGGAGATCCTATACCCCGGCATCTTCTTGCTTCGCCTTGATATTGTATGAAGGCCCCGGACGGATCGTCCGGGGTCTTCCCAGTCTTCCCATATCGATGTGAATTGGTGCTGCGCTAGAGTGTACCGGCTCGCTGCTGCAGCATCATGTAGGTGTCGAAACCGTACTCGGCGATCTGTGCCCAGAGATAGGCATCTTGTTTGAAGGCCTGCTGGCTCTCGTAAAGCGTCTTGAAATTTTCGTTCTTGGCGCTGAGCTCGGCATAGGTTTCCCTGGCTGCCTTGTGGCAGACATCGAGGATGTCGGAGCTGAAGGCGCGCAACTGGGCGCCCTCGGCAACGAGCTTGCGCAGGGCCGCGGCATTCGATGCATCGTAACGTGCGAGCATGTTTGCGTTGGCGGTTGCGCAGGCATCTGAGAGAATGCGCTGATAGTTCTTCGGCAGTTCGTTGAACTTCTCGCGGTTGAAGAAGGCATGGACTGCCGGTCCGCCTTCCCACCAGGCCGGGTAATAATAGTACTTGGCAACCTTGTAGAAGCCGAGTTTGAGATCATCGTAAGGCCCGACGAACTCGGTTGCATCGATCGTCCCCTTCTCGAGCGCCGGGTACACGTCCGATCCGGCGATTTGCTGGGGCGTGACGCCTACCTTGCTCATCACCTCACCGGCAAGACCGGCGATGCGCATCTTGAGACCTTTCAGATCCTCGATGCTTTTGATTTCCTTACGATACCAGCCACCCATCTGCGCGCCGGTATTGCCGGCCGGCAACGCATAAAGATTGTAGCTCGCGAGGAAGGCGTTGAGGAGGCCGTTGCCGCCGCCGGCGGTGAACCATGCATTGGTCATGCGGGCGTTAAGACCGAAGGGGATTGCTGTGCCGAGTGCGAACGCCGGATCCTTGCCAATGTAATAGTAACAGCACGTATGTGCCATCTCGACGGTTCCGGCTGCGACGGCGTCGGCGGTCTGCAGCGGTGGTACGATCTCTCCGGCGGCGAAATTCTGGATCGTGAAATTGCCGTCGCTGGCCTCCGACACGCTTCTTGCGATGTCTTCTGCCGCTCCGAAGATGATGTCCAGACTCTTGGGGAAAGACGAGGCGAGACGCCAGGTGAGTTTCGGATTCTGCTGCGCAATCGCGGGTGCGGCAAGTGCCACGGCCGATGCGGCACCCAGTCCGGCGGTGCCGGCCTGCTTGAAGAACGTGCGACGGTTCATGATGGGAAGCCTTAGTCGTTATAGGGTAAAATCTTCCTCTCTCCCGGCGCGGGATAAATCACTTCATCGCCGTTTGTGCAAGATCATCCGCGCAAATTTCGGTCGGCAATGGCAGCGTTTCTTTGCGAAGATTGCGCGGCGAGGTGCCGCTGCGTGCGAAAATTTTACGGTGCCGTCCTTAGAGCGCCGGTGTCGGTCGCCGATTCGTCGGATCGTCCAGCGCGGGATTGTAGAACATCGCTAATACGAGGCTTCGGGCAATGCGCTCGGCCGTCCCCATGAACCATTGTGCCGCTTCCTCGTTCGGCGCGATGTCGTCGAGTGTCGCGCGGAAGAGTGTGAGCCACTCGGCGAACAGGCCGTCGTAGACGCCTTCGACGTCGAGATGGGCTTGAACCGGCTTGCCACCGTACGCGCCGGTCTTGAACGCGACAGACGACCAGAAGCTCTTCATCTTTATGAGGTGGTCGGGCCAGCGTCCGGCAAGCCGCTGTTCGAAGACGGGGCCGAGGTGTTCGTGGGCGCGGATGCGACCATAGAAAGTTTCGACCAGGAGGTCGATGAACGCGGCATCCACGCCGAGACGTTCCATCTCGGCCTGGGCGCGTTCGCGTATACCAGCAACATGGGCTGCACGCACCGTCAGATCGGCGGCCATTTGATAACGTCTCCCTGGATTGTTTTCTCTTCAGTTGGATTGATATCTGTCAATTTCAAGGCATGTTGCCAAACGCACATGAGCGAATACCTACTCCGCATGTCTAGACTGCGAAACGTCCGATGCAATGCGGCGATATGCCTGTTGGGCGATGGCCATCGGCCCTTGACCGGGCCACCGGAATAGATAAATTAGAATTATTCTAAATGGAGTCATTCATGCTCGGTCGATTTTTCCCATCCTCTTCGAAACGCTCCTTCGCGAGCCTGAGCGAACAGGAAGTATTGGCACTCGCGATTTCCTCCGAGGAGGACGACGCGCGAATCTATCTCGCCTATGCCGACCAGTTGCGGGCCCAGTACCCGCAATCGGCCAAAGTGTTCGAAGACATGGCGGAAGTCGAGCATTCCCACCGCAATATGCTGATCGACATGCATCGTCGTCGGTTCGGTGAGCGCATTCCTCTCATCCGTCGTGAATACGTCAGTGACTTCTATAGCCGTAAGCCGGATTGGCTCCGGGCGAACCAGACGCTCGAGCAGATTCGCGATGAAGCGGAAGCGATGGAACAATCGGCCTACCGCTTCTACACGGAAGCGGCGAAGCGGACGAGCGATGCCGAAACACGACGTCTGCTCGGGGACCTGGCGCTGGCCGAGCAAGGACATGAAGAGACCGCCCGTATGCTGGGCGAAAAGCATGTGCCTGCCGAGGTTGCGCACGAGGAAGCCCAGACAGCGCGACGGCAGTTCATCCTGACTTATGTTCAGCCGGGTCTGGCGGGACTGATGGACGGCTCGGTCTCCACACTCGCACCTATTTTTGCCGCGGCGTTTGCGACGGGCGATACCTGGCAGACCTTCCTCGTCGGTCTCTCCGCCTCGGTCGGCGCCGGCATCTCCATGGGCTTCACTGAAGCCGCCCACGACGACGGCAAGCTGTCGGGCCGCGGTTCGCCGGTGAAGCGCGGTCTCGCGTCTGGTATCATGACCGCGCTCGGCGGCCTCGGCCACGCATTGCCCTATCTGATCCCCCACTTCTGGACGGCGACGATCACCGCAGCGGTCATCGTCTTCATCGAACTCTGGGCGATTGCCTTCATCCAGAACAAATACATGGAAACGCCGTTCCTGCGCGCAGCCATGCAGGTCGTTCTCGGCGGCTCGCTCGTGCTCGCGGCAGGTATCCTGATCGGCAACGGCTAGCCTGTCATCCGGACGGCGCCAGACAGGCGCCGTTCGCTTGCATGCCGCTCGGTCTGGTAGTCCAGCGGCGGTTGCCAGCCTGGCGCGACGCGGCCGGCGTGGCGGCGCACCATGACACCGTCCCCTCTGACCATCGGTCTCGGCGTGCTGCCGCTCTATTATTTTGGCACTGTCGACTATGGCCGGACGACGGGAATTCTTTCGGGCGTCCGCATGGTGCTGTCGGCAGCCGCTCCGGTTTCAATCGTGTTTGTCAGTGAACGAGCCAGTGCCGGTGCCGCGATCCTGTTCCTGCTCGGTGCCGCTGGCACAGCTGCAGAAACAATGGCCCTGCTTTCACGCCTGGCTCCGCCGACGCGCGAGGAGCCCGGTAGCTGAGCACGCGGTCAGAAATGGCCTTATTTCAACGCGCCGACCATGAGATCGGTCGTGCCGTTCTCGATCGTCACCCATCGGCCACTATCGAAACTCGCCTGCCGCTTGAGATAGGTATACGGCGTCGCAGTCCAGAGTTTGACCTCGTCGTTCAGGTTGTCGAGGACATAGTCGCCTTGCGCCGCGCGCACTGTCAGGACCGCGTGGCCTTCGCCGTCCGGCTTGCGCACGACGGTGATGAGAAGGTCGGAAGGGTCGAAGCCCGCTTCGATCAGCTTCTTGCGCTTCAACAGAACGAAATCCTCGCAGTCGCCGACATCGGTGGGATAAGTCCACACTTCTTCGCGACCGTAGATGTCGGAGTCGGTCATCGGCGTGATTGAGGCATTCACCGAAACGTTTATGTCGCGCAGAACGCTCCAGCCCCGATCGGTTATCCGGGGCGCCGGTGCGTTCGCACGACCGTGGAGGCTGCATTCGTCGCGATGGCTGCGACAGAATTCGTAGTGACCGATCGGCTGTGAGGTGACGGCTCCGGTGACCATGGCTTTCGGTGCCGCCGGCGCCGAGAAGCCGCTGTTGATCGGCGCAAAAAATGCCGTCGCCGCCAATGCTGCGGCGAACGCACGCGAACCGTTCCTCATGAACCCGTCCCTTTATATCGTTAACGAAGAGTTAATGCGGGAGGGACGTGTTAGTCAATCATTAGCAACTGCTGAAGACAGGCAATTCGTAGCTATGGTTAAAATGCATCACTTTGCTTCTGAAATGCCGAGGATCGCAGCGTTCATCCGCTCGATGTCCTGGGGGCGGGAGAGCCGGTGGTCGCCGTCGCGGACCAGCGTCAGGACGACGTCGTCGGCAGGCAGGAACTCGACCAGCTTCAGCGCATGGGTATAGGGCACGTCGGGGTCCTTCATTCCCTGCAGGATGTGCACCGGACAGCCGGTCTCGATAATACCGGTGAGTACCCGGTTGTTGCGCCCGTCTTCGATCAGGGCGCGAGTGAAGATGTTTGGCTCCGGACTGTACTGCGACAACTCTTCGAAATAGCCACGCTCCTCAAGCGACCTTTGCTCGTCCGCGCTGAGATTCGGCTCCACCAGCTCGGTCGTGAAGTCGGGCGCGGGTGCTATGAGCACCATGCCTTCGAGCCTCGGACCTGTCCCGCGGCGCTTGAGTTCCTGGGCGAGGCGAAGCGCGATCCAGCCGCCCATGGAAGAGCCGACTAGGACGACACTTTCCGGTGCCGCTGCATCGAGGACCGCGAGCGCCTCTTCGAGCCAGCGCGAGATGGTGCCGAGCTTGAAATCGCCTCCCGAGGCGCCGTGGCCGGAATAGTCGAAGCGGATCGCCTGGCGCGCGGTGCGTGCCGCAAGGCCGTCAAGCTCCTCCGCCTTGGTCCCGCTCATATCGGAGCGATAGCCGCCCAGCCACATCAGCGCCGGGCCCGCGGCCGGGTCGGAGGTTGGCCGGATCAGCATCGCGATCTCCCGCCTTGCCTCATCCGAACCCACGACGAGATGCTGCAGTCGGGGCTCAGTCTTGATGTCTGTCATGAGGAACTCCAAATCTCGCTACGCGTTCATAAAACTGATTCGTTCTTGCGAGCACACTAGGTGATTTTCTTTCCGAAGCGTGTTATTAGCCTTGCCGCGGCAGCTGCAAGCGCAATGGAAAGACGAGATTTCGCTCCGGCCGACGATGCCGCATTCGGAAACCAATGAGGAGAATACGACCATTCGCAGACCTTTCAAAGCCGACGCCCCCGTAAAGGAAGGGCCGCGCTCAAACCGGGAGATCAGGGTCCCCAGAGTTCAGCTTATCAATGAAGAAGGTCAGAACCTCGGTGTCGTGCCGACGGACGAAGCCCTTCACATGGCCGAAGAGTCCGGTCT
This sequence comes from Ciceribacter thiooxidans, assembly GCF_014126615.1. Classification (NCBI taxonomy): domain Bacteria; kingdom Pseudomonadati; phylum Pseudomonadota; class Alphaproteobacteria; order Hyphomicrobiales; family Rhizobiaceae; genus Ciceribacter; species Ciceribacter thiooxidans. Next base: position 3,283,091 of record NZ_CP059896.1, on the reverse strand, counting down.
CGATCTCGTCGAGATCTCGCCGAATGCTGAACCTCCCGTGTGCAAGATCCTGGACCTCGGCAAGCTGAAATTCGCCAACCAGAAGAAGGCGGCCGAAGCGCGCAGGAAGCAGAAGATCGTCGAGGTCAAGGAAATCAAGATGCGGCCGAACATCGACACCCATGACTATGAGGTGAAGATGAGGGCGATGAACCGCTTCTTCGAAGAGGGCGACAAGGTCAAGGTGACCTTGAAGTTCCGCGGCCGCGAAATGGCTCACCAGGAGCTCGGCATGAAGCTTCTGCAGCAGGTGAAGGAAGATACCCTGGCAATCGCCAAGGTGGAAGCCGAGCCGAAGCTCGAAGGCCGTCAGATGATGATGGTGCTGGCGCCGAGGTGAGGTGAAAGCCCACTTCTGTGACCGAAGCCGCCGCCTGTCGGCGGCTTTTCACGTCTTTCGGCCGATTCCCCCGGTCGAACCCGTTGCGCTTTTGACCGAGTGCGGTTATAAGCGCGCGTCCGAACGGTCCGGCAGGGCATGCCGTGGCCGTTTCTAATGCTTGAAGGGAGCCTCGTCTGTTCCTTTCGATACAAAAACAATGGAGTAGCAAAATGCCCAAGATGAAGACGAAGTCTGCTGCCAAGAAGCGGTTCAAAGTCACCGCTACCGGCAAGGTGCTGGCAGCTGCTGCTGGCAAGCGCCACGGCATGATCAAGCGGTCCAACAAGTTCATTCGCGACGCGCGCGGAACCATGGTTCTCGCCGACGCTGACGGCAAGAAGGTCGTCAAGAACTACCTGCCGAACGGTCTCTGAGACCCGGCTCTACTGGATTACTAAGGAGATCATGACATGGCACGCGTAAAACGTGGCGTTACCGCCCACGCCAAGCACAAGAAGGTTTTGAAGGCAGCCAAGGGTTTCTATGGCCGCCGCAAGAACACCATCCGCGCCGCAAAGGCCGCGGTTGACCGTTCCAAGCAGTACGCTTACCGCGACCGCAAGGCGAACAAGCGCAACTTCCGCGCTCTGTGGATCCAGCGCATCAATGCTGCCGTCCGCGAATTCGGCCTCACCTACGGCCGCTTCATCGACGGTCTCAACAAGGCCGGTATCGAAGTTGACCGCAAGGTTCTTTCCGATCTCGCAATCCGCGAGCCGGAAGCTTTCGGTGCGCTCGTCGCCGCCTCGAAGAAGGCCCTCGAGTACCTCAAGGAAGACGGTTCGGCCAACGAGTTTGAAAGCGCGGTTCGTTAAGACCAGCGCTTCCCAAGCTTTCTAAAAATTCGATTGGGAAACCCGCGCTGGCAGGGCTGGCGCGGGTTTTTTCTTTATCGGTGTCATGCCGACCGCAGTGTGGTTTCGGCAATCAGGGGCAGGAACAAGAGACATGTCCGATCTCGACAGTTTGAAAGCGGCCCTCCTGGCCGATATCGCCGCCGCCGACGGTGAGGCGGAAATCGAGGCGCTGCGCGTTGCAGCCCTCGGGAAGAAGGGTTCGATCTCCGAGCTACTGAAGACGCTCGGCTCGATGACGCCGGAGGAGCGCCAGACGCGCGGCGCCGCCATCAACGCGCTGAAGAACGAGGTGACCGAGCAGATCACCACACGCAAGGCCGAGCTTCGGGATGCTGCTATCGCTGCCCGCCTCGCCGCCGAAACGGTGGACGTCTCGTTGCCTGTCCGCTCCTCGCCGGCCGAGCGCGGTCGCATCCATCCGATCAGCCAGATCGTCGACGAGATTACCGCCATTTTCGCCGATATGGGTTTTTCGATTGCGGAAGGTCCGGACATCGAGACCGACTACTATAACTTCACCGCGCTCAACTTTCCCGAAGGCCATCCGGCCCGCGAGATGCACGACACCTTCTTCCTGGAGCCGGATTCCAACGGTGAGCGGAAGGTGCTGCGCACCCACACCTCCCCGGTGCAGGTCCGCACCATGGAAGCGCAGAAGCCGCCGATCCGCATCGTCATTCCCGGCAAGACCTACCGCCAGGACTCCGACGCCACCCACTCGCCGATGTTCCATCAGGTCGAAGGCCTCGTCATCGACAAGACCGCAAACGTCGCGAACATGCGCTGGGTGCTCGAGGAATTCTGCAAGGCCTTCTTCGAGGTGGACAATGTCGTGATGCGCTTCCGGCCGTCCTTCTTCCCCTTCACCGAGCCGTCCTTCGAGGTGGATATCCAGTGTGACCGTTCCTCGGGACCGATCGTCAAGTTCGGCGAGGGCAAGGACTGGATGGAAATCCTCGGCTGCGGAATGGTGCACCCGAACGTCCTGCGTTCCGGCGGGCTCGACCCGGACGAGTACCAGGGTTTTGCCTGGGGTATGGGTCTCGACCGCATCGCCATGCTGAAATACGGCATGCCGGACCTTCGCGATTTCTTCAACGCCGATGTTCGCTGGATGAGCCACTACGGTTTCCGCCCGCTCGACGTGCCGACGCTGTTCGGCGGCCTGAGCGCGTGAGGAGGATAGAACGATGAAATTCACACTCTCCTGGCTGAAGGAACACCTGGAAACCGACGCCACGCTCGACGAGATCTGCGAGCGTCTGACGGCGATCGGCCTCGAGGTCGAGGACGTCGATGACAAAGCTGCCTACAAGCCCTTCGTTATCGCCAAGGTGCTGACGGCCGAAAAGCATCCGGAAGCCGATCGGCTGAAGGTGCTGATGGTGGACGCAGGCGACGGTAAGCCGGTGCAGATCGTCTGCGGCGCGCCGAATGCCCGCGCCGGCCTTGTCGGCGCGCTTGCCCGTCCGGGCACCTATGTCCCCGGCATCGACGTGACGCTCGCCGTCGGCAAGATCCGCGGCGTGGAAAGTCACGGCATGATGTGCTCCGAAAAGGAGCTGAACATCTCCGACAATCACGACGGCATCATCGATCTGCCTGAGGATGCGCCGGTCGGTACCTCGTTCGCTGCCTATGCCGGCCTCGACGATCCGGTCGTCGAGATCAATCTTACGCCCAATCGTCCGGATTGCACCTCGATCTTCGGCATCGCCCGCGATCTCGCCGCCTCCGGCCTTGGCAAGCTGAGACTGCCGAAGGCGCCGGATTTCAAGGTCGAAGGCGAGACCCCCGTCGAGGTCAAGATCGTGCTCGACGATGAGCGGCTCTGCCCCGGCTTCGCCTATCGTCTAGTTCGCGGCGTGAAGAACGGCCCGAGTCCCCGGTGGATGCAGCAGCGGCTTCTCGCCATCGGTCTTCGTCCGATTTCGGCACTGGTCGACGTGACCAACTACATGACCTTCGACCAGGGTCGGCCGATGCACGTCTTCGACGCCGACAAGGTCAAGGGTGACCTCGTGGTCCGCCGTGCCCGCGAGGGCGAGGAGATCCTTGCGCTCGACACCCGCACCTACAAGCTCAACCCGGCCAATGTCATCATTGCCGACGACAACGGTCCGGAATCGATCGGCGGCATCATGGGCGGCGAGCATTCCGGCTGTGACGAGAATACCGTCAACGTGCTGATTGAATCGGCGCTTTGGGACCCGATCAATATCGCCAAGACCGGCCGCAGCCACGGCATCATCACCGATGCGCGCTACCGCTTCGAACGCGGCGTCGATCCGGAATACATGGTGCCCGGCCTCGAGCGCACCACCGAACTGGTGCTCGAAATGTGCGGAGGCACGGCGGCGGCCTCCCAGGTCAGCGGATACAAAGACCATGTGAAGAAGGTGGTCGATTTCCCGTTCTCCGAAGTGAAGCGCCTGACGGGGTTGACCGTCTCGAACGCGGAAGGTCGCGAAATCCTTGCCGGTCTCGGCTTCGAGGTCGAAGGCACGGGCGAGGTGGTCAAGGTTGCCGTTCCCTCCTGGCGACCGGACATCGACGGCAAGGCCGATCTTGTCGAAGAGATCATGCGCATACATGGTGTCGACAACATCAAGCCCGCGCCACTGCCGAGCGCCGGTGCCGTCAATGGCCGCATCCTGACGCCGCTGCAGATCCGCACGCGCACGGCCAAACGCGCGCTGGCCGCCCGCGGCATGCTGGAGGCCGTCATCTGGTCCTTCATCTCGCACGAACAGGCAAAGCTCTTCGGCGGCGGAAGTCACGCGCTCCGGCTGGCGAACCCGATCGCCGCCGATATGTCGGACATGCGTCCTTCGCTGTTACCGGGCCTTCTCTCTGCGGCTCAACGTAACGCCGACCGCGGTTTCGGGGATGTCGCGATCTTCGAGGTTTCGGGCACGTACGAGAACGATGCCCCGGAGGGGCAGCGTCGCGTCGCCGCCGGCATTCGCCGCGGAACGGCCTCGCTTTCCGGTGCCGGCCGCATGTGGTCGAACGCTGCCAAGGGCGGCGGCAAACCGGTCGATGTCTATGACGCCAAGGCCGACGCGCTCGCCGTGCTGGAAGCCTGCGGTCTGCCGATGGGGAATGTGCAGGTCGAGCCCGGTGCACCCGCGTGGTACCATCCGGGTCGCTCCGGCACGATCAAGATGGGCCCAAAAGTGACCCTCGGTTACTTCGGAGAATTCCATCCTAAGACGTTGGAGGCCCTTGATGTCACCGGCGCCCTTGCCGGCTTCGAGATCTATGTCGATGCGGTACCGGAACCGAAGAAGAAGGCCACCCGTACGAAGCCTGCGCTGGAGCTTTCGCCCTTCCAGATGGTGAGACGCGACTTCGCTTTCGTCGTCGACAGGACGGTGGAGGCCGGAGCAATCGTCAAGGCGGCCGGCAGTGCCGACCGCAAGCTTATCACCGGTGTGAATGTCTTCGACGTCTTCGAGGGGGCATCGCTCGGCGAGGGGCGCAAGTCCGTCGCGATCGAGGTGCTGATCCAGCCGGTCGAGAAGACTTTGACCGACGATGATTTCGACGCGCTGACCAAGAAGATCATTGCCAACGTCGAAAAGTCGACCGGTGGCGTACTTCGCGCCTGACACGATGAGGACAAGCGGAAAGGGCGGCGCAGCCGCCCTTTCCTGTTCAGGCTCTGCTCGGCTCAGCCGCGCCGGTCTTCGTCCGAATCGGCAGACGGACGAACATCACGACGTTGCCGGCAAGGGTCAGAAGAAGGCCGGCGACGCCGAGCGTGGTCCAGTGATAGTCTTCGTAGATGCTCGACAGCGTGAGCGCGACGACCGGGAAGAGAACGGTTGCGTACGCGGCCTTCTGCGAGCCGATCCGTGAGACCAGCATAAGGTAGGTCGTAAAGCCGATGACCGATCCGACGACGGAAAGATAGAGCAGCGCGCCGAGATAGGTGAGGTCCGGCGGCGCGATGACCGGCGTAGCGGTAAGAAAGACGAGGCACAGAAGGGTGAGGGCGCCGTAGCTCATGCCCCAGGCATTGGCCGTCACCGGACTGATGCCGGCCGCGCTATTGCGGCGCGATGCCATGTTACCGAGCGAGAAGAACACCGTGCCGAGCGCCGAAAGCCCGATGCCCTTCCAACTGTCCGGATTGAAGGCGACGAAGATATCCGGTCCGAAGAGCAGTACGAGCCCTATGGCGCCGAGCGTTGCGGCGAAAAGCGTGCGCGGGCTGATCCGGTCGCCGAAGAATATCCGCGCGTTGACGGCGTTGAAGATGGTCGCCAGTGAAAAGACCACCGATATCAGACCGGACGGAACGTAGGCGGCAGCGTAATAGAAGCAGAGAAAGTTGCAGCAGAACAGGCAGAGCGCCTGCGCGAGGATGAAGGGCTGCTGCCGTAGCGGCGGAATTTTCATCCGGCGTGTCGCGATCAAAGCCCCGACGAGGACCAACGCAGCGGCGGCGAAGCGATAGAAGACGGATACCAGAACCGGAACGGGCCCGATCTGGAGGGCGATGGCGATCCAGGTCGTGCCCCAGATCAGAACGGTGGAGGAAAAGAGCAGATAGTTGGTCATGATTCTTCCCTGGATTTTGGGGCATACCTACGGCCATTCCGGCAGTCGAGCTTGCACGATCTTGCGGTGAATTGCGCTGAGGAGTGCTACGGCCGTGACTTCAGTGTGGCCGGCCGTCGAACTTGCGGTTAGATAGGTCGAGTCTTGCGACAGGGTTTCCATGCTGCACCGTCCGTCCGTCTACAGCTTGCTTTCGTCGTCGCCGCGCGCGCAGCGGCTGGCCGGGCTGGACCTCGGCGCCGGAAAGGCAACGGCGGTCTGGCGCAACAGCTTCGACCGCATGCGCTACGAGCGCCCGGACGGTCATACGTTCAGTCTCTACCTACGGGGCGGCGAAAGCACGTGGCGGCTGGACGCCGGACGTTCACATGGTTGGCCTGGTGCGCTCTGCCTGATGCCGCAGGGCGCATCTTCGGACTGGGAAATCAACGACACCTTCGAATTCGTCCATCTCTACGTCACGGACGACGAACTGCGCCGGCAGTTCTCCGAGACGCTTGACCGCGATGCGCGGCTGATGATCGTTCCCGAGGCAACGTTCGACGACGCGCCCCGACTCGCCGAAAGTCTGCAGCGTCTGGCAGTCGCGACGCATATCGGGGACGTCCTGAAAGCAGAAGAGGCGACCACCACTGCGATTTCCTGCCTGTTTTCCGACCCGCGCTACGGCGGAGCGCGACTGGCGTCTTTGCGCGGCGGTCTCTCTCCGTCGGTCCGGCGACGGCTGGTCGACTACATCGAGGGTCGCCTTGAACACGCGATCACCCTTCGGGAACTGGCAGGTGTCGCCGGGTTGAGCGAATTCCACCTGCAGCGAATGTTTCGCCAGAGCTGCGGCGTCTCGCCTTACGGCTTCATCCTCAACCGGCGCATCGATCGTGCAAGAGGGATGCTGGCGGACGGCGATCCTATCGCCGAGATCGCGTCCGCCTGCGGTTTCAGTAGCCAGAGCCACCTGACGCGGATGTTCAAGGCGGTAACCGGAGCGACGCCGTCCTCCTACCGCCGCAGTGTCGCGTAAGCCGGCATCTCATCGTCCGGACATCTTGGTCATCTTCTCCGAATAGCGAGCGCCGGCGACCTTTGCCGGTGCGAGGAGCTCGCCGAGAGCTGCAACATCGCTGCCCGAGAGTGGTAGATCGACGGCGGCGATGTTCTGCTCGAGATGCGGGATCTTGCTTGCTCCGGGGATCGGCACGATGAAGTCGCCTTGGGCCAGGACCCAGGCGAGGGAGAGCTGGGCGGGCGTCACGCCTTTCTCTTCGGCCATCTGCTCGAGCAATCTCACCAGGGAGAGATTGGCGTCGAAGTTTTCCGCCTGGAAGCGTGGCAGCGTGCGACGGAGGTCGTCGGAGGCAAGCCCGTCGAGCCTTTTCAGTGCGCCGGTCAGCATGCCGCGGCCGAGCGGTGAAAAGGGCACGAAGCCGATGCCGAGCTCCCGGCACGTCTCGAGTACGCCGTTTTCTTCCGGATCGCGTGTCCAGAGGGAGTATTCGCTCTGGACCGCGGCTATCGGATGGACGGCATGGCCACGGCGGATCGTTGCGGCGCTCGCTTCCGACAGGCCCAGAGCCTTGACCTTGCCCTGCCGCACCAGATCGCCCATGGCGCCGACCGTATCCTCGATCGGGACATCCGGATCGACGCGGTGCTGGTAATAAAGGTCGATCACGTCCGTCCCGAGCCGCTTCAACGAGGCCTCGGCGACGGCGCGAACATTCTCCGGCCGGCCGTCGGTTCCTGTGATCATCTGGTCGGAGGGCTTGGTCGGATCGATGCGGAAACCAAACTTCGTCGCGATCACGACGCGATCGCGATACGGCCGCAGAGCCTTCCCGACGAGCACTTCGTTCTTGTAGGGGCCATACACTTCGGCGGTATCGAAGAGGGTAACGCCGAGCTCGATGGCCCGATGCAAGGTGGCTATCGCCGAGCTCTCGTCGGCGGAGGGACCGTAGGCATGGCTCATGCCCATGCAGCCGAGCCCGAGGGCGGAAACGGAAAGACTTCCGAGTTTGCGCGTCTTCATCTGTTGCTCCTTCGTGTCGTCGGATGACGTTGGTGCGGCAGAGCCTTCTGACTCTGGGGTACGGCTTCAATCTAGTTCGCACGAAATGCTCTGATAATTACTGCAAAAGGAAACGACTTGTTCTATCTGTTGGAACAATGAATCGGACCCAACTTTCGCAACTCGCTGTTCTCGCCGCTGTCGCTGCGCATGGGAGTTTCCGCGCAGCAGCCAAGGAACTCAATATCGCACCTTCAGCGGTCAGCCATGCCGTGGCACGTCTGGAGGAGAGTCTGGGGGTTCGTCTCCTCGGTCGCACGACCCGTAGCGTACGCCCCACTGAGGAAGGGCGGCGTCTGCTTGACAGTCTGGCGCCGGCACTCGCGGAGATCGAGTCGGCAATGGCCGCTCTCGCCGAGATACGCGAGGCGCCGGCCGGAAACCTGCGCATTACTCTGCCGCGACTTGCCGCCGACCATGTGATCGTCCCCAGACTGGGTTCCTTTTTGAAGCTCTACCCGGAAATCACTGTCGAGCTCGTCACCGAGGATCGCTATGAGGATCTCGTCGCAAAGGGTTACGATGCCGGACTGAGACTCGGCGAAAGTCTGGAACAGGACATGATTGCGGTGAAGGCGAGCGAACCGTTTTCCGGCGCGGTCGTCGCGACGCCGGATTATTTCCGCGTCCATCCGATACCGGGGCATCCGCGCGACCTGTTGGATCACGTCTGTATCAGGCGCCGCTTTTCGAGCGGCGCGATCTACCGCTGGGAGTTCGAGAAGGAGGGGCGATCACTGGTCGTCGACGTCGAAGGTCCCGTGATCCTCTCGGACGACCGGCTGATGCTGCAGGCGTGTCTCGGCGGAGCCGGGATAGCCTATCTCTTCGATCAGCGGGTTGCCGAGGAATTGACGCGGGAGCGCCTGGTGCGCGTCCTCGAAGACTGGTGTCCACCTTTCGACGGCTTCTACATCTATTATCCGTCGCGCCGGCAGATGCGACCGGCGCTCAGGGCATTCGTGGATTTCTACCGGTTCAGCGCGTAGGGCGGCCGATTTCGTTCATAGGCGCACGCGGTATCGTACGTGCCCGTCTTCCTTCGCGTAGGTGTCGTAGAGCCTACGCGCCGTCGCGTTGTCGTGGTCGGTATGCCAGTAAAGGCGAGACCAGCCCTGTCCTTTGGCGAGCACGATCAGGTCATCGATCAATGCCCGTCCGATGCCCCGGCCGCGGAATCGCTCGTCGACATAGAGGTCTTCGAGATAGCAGTCCGGCGTCATCGACCATGTCGAGTCGTGAAAGTGATGGATGGCGAAGCCCGCCATTTCGCCGTCTACGAAGGCAAGCCGCATCGCCACGCGGGACGACGGATCGAGGATGCGCGCCCAGGTGTGTCTAGTGACCTCGCCCGGCAGATCGACCTTGTAGAAGGTTAGATAGTCGTGCCAGAGACGCAGCCAGCCGGCTTGGTCTCCTGACTGCGCGTCGCGTATCTCCATGGGCATGGACGTCCTATGCTCCGGCTTCGGTGAGGAGCGCCATCTGCGCGGCAGAAAGTTGAAGCCTGCCGGCGGCAATCAGGCTTTCGAGCTGCTTCAGGCTGGTTGCGGAAGCGATAGGTGCGGTGATGCCCGGCCGGGCAGCGATCCAGGCGATTGCGACGGTGGCCGGGCTGGCACTCGTTTCTGTTGCGACCTTGTCGAGTGCCGCGAGAATTCTGAAGCCCTTTTCGTTCAGGTAGTCGCCGACACGGTAGCTGCGTGAAGAACCCTCGACATCCTCCGGTTTGCGATATTTGCCGGTGAGAAAGCCGGCAGCGAGTGCGTAATAGCTGATCACGCCGATCTCTTGCGCAGTGCAGAGGGCGGAAAGAGGCCCCTCGAAGGCCTCGCGCGTATAAAGATTGTATTCGGGCTGCACCACGTCGTAGCGCGGCAAGCCCCGGGCGGCAGCGACATCGAGAGAGGCTTGCAACTGCGTGGCATCGAAGTTCGAACAGCCGATCGCCCGGACCTTGCCCTGCTGCTTCAGTTTCGCAAAGGCTTCGAGCGTCTCCCCGTGCGGCACGTCCGGGTCCGGCTTGTGGGCAAGATAGAGGTCGATGTAGTCGGTACCGAGCCGTCTCAGCGAGGCCTCCGCTGCTTCGGCGATCCACTTTGCGCTGAGACCCGTCTTCGTGCCGTTGTTGTCGAAGCCGACCTTGGTGACGATCACCGCACGCTCACGTGGTACATGGCCGCGCTTCAGCCACTTGCCGATGATCGTCTCGCTCTCTCCGCCGACGTGGCCGTCGACCCAGGCCGAATAGACGTCCGCCGTATCGATCGCATTGTAGCCGGCATCGAAGAACGCGTCGAGCAGTGCGAAGGAGGTCTTCTCGTCCGCCGTCCAGCCGAACACGTTGCCGCCGAAAACGACAGGGGCGATGGAAAGGCCGGTGCGGCCAAGCGGACGCTTCTGCATGGGAAAACTCCGTGGTTTCGTGGGGAGGGCCTTTCGCGGCCCGGTAGGAGCCGGAAGGTTAGCAATGGTGACCGTGATCGACCATCGAATTTCTTTGATGGGAGGACAACCGCCCGGGTGCCATTGCCTCGTCGGGTGGCAATGGATAGGTTGCCGCGGCATCGTTTCAGGAGGACCCCCATGTTGCGTTTTGGAATTCTGTCGACCGCGAAGATTGCCCGGGAGCTGGTGATTCCCGCAATTCAGGATGCGGAAGACTGCGTCGTTGCGGCGATCGCCAGCCGCGACTTCGCCAAGGCGCGTGCGGTGGCCGATCGTTTCTCGGTGCCTCATGCCTTCGGATCCTACGACGAGATGCTCGCGTCCGACCTCATCGATGCGGTCTATATCCCACTACCGACATCACAGCACATCGAATGGGCGATCAAGGCTGCCAATGCCGGGAAACATGTGCTGTGCGAAAAGCCGATCGCTTTGAAGGCGGAGGAGATCGATCAGGTGATCGCCGCTCGCGACCGCAACAAGGTCGTTGTTTCCGAGGCCTTCATGGTGACCTACGCACCGGTCTGGCGGAAGGTGAGGGCGCTGCTCTCGGAAGGAGCGATCGGCCGGCTGCGCCACGTGCAGGGCGCGTTTACCTACTTCAACCGCGATCCGGCGAACATGCGCAACGTGCCCGAACTCGGCGGCGGCGGACTTCCTGACATCGGCGTTTATCCGACGATCACCACCCGTTTCGCGACCGGCAAGGAGCCCTTGCGCGTGCAGGCGGTCACCGAGCGTGATCCGGTTTTCGGCACCGATATCTATTCAAGCGTGAAGGCAGAGTTCGACGGCTTCGAATTGAGCTTCTACGTCTCGACTCAGATGGCGAACCGCCAGATTATGGTCTTCCACGGCACCGACGGCTTCATCGAGGTGCGCTCGCCCTTCAATGCCGACCGCTGGGGTCCGGAAGAGGTCGAGTTGACGAACCAATCACACAATCTCTCCCAGGTCTTCCGTTTTCAGGACAGTCGTCAGTACCGCTGCGAAGCGGAGGCTTTCGCCCGTGCCGCTGCCGGCGAACAGGAGGAGATCGTGACTCTGGAGAACTCGCGCGCCAACCAGCGCTTCATCGACGCGATTTATCGCGCCAGCGAAAAGGACGGCTGGGAGACAGTATAAGGCGTGCCCTCAGCTGTTGCGCCTGAAGAAGCGCCAGTAACCAAAAAGCGTGAAGGCAAACGTTGCGATTGCGCAGAGCAATTGCAGCGGGACCGGATGTATCGCCGGCATGTCGAAAACGAGTGCGACGTAGAGTCCGAGTTTTAACGCGGCTGCCAGGGAAATTGTCGGCCGCAGACGCCTGCGGTCGAATGCGTCGTCGCCAAAGATCCGACGGAACGCAGTTGTCTCGTTCATCCAGACAGACACGATCAATCCCGCCGGCGATGCTAGAAGACCGGCGGATATGGGAGAGAATACCGGCAGGAGCGCCGCCAGAAGCAGCGCATCGACGGCATGGCCGCAAATCAGAGCGAGCGAGAACCGGACGAGACCCATCAAGATCTCATGTGTTGATAGTGATCAGCCCGGCAATTATCAGCACAGTGCCGATGACGTAGCGGAGCGTTATCGTCTCGCCAAGAAACATCTGGGCGAGCAGAGGCACGAAAAAGAACGTAAGCCCCATAAACGAATAGGCTAACGTGAGAGGCACACTCTTCAGGACGTAGATCCAGATCAGGGTGCCCGCGCCATAGATCGCAAGAGCCGACACGAGCAATGGATTGAGGGCGAGATTGACGAGTCCTCGGACGCTGAGGTCTCCGGTCGTGCCGCTTGTGAGCTTGAACAGAACCTGTCCCGTGGCAATCAGCAAAGGGGTTCCTGTTAGCGCGAGCCAAAGCCCGGGGGAGAGTGATGCCAGCATAGTCACCTCACAGGACACACGGCCTATCTTCGCAGTAGTAGATATCACGTCCGATATCCATGCAGTGGTAGCTTTCGGGTATGGGGTGCATCGCTCGCAGGAAGGAATGAACGTATGGAAAGAAATTGAAATGCGGATTGAAGGTGTAGCGGTATTCTCGCTCTCGCGGCACCACGATGATTAGCCGCTTGCGGGCAATCCGACGCAGCTCTTGGACTGCCTGACGGTAGTCGAGAAGATGCTCGATCACGTGAGTACAGACTACTGTATCGAATTCGCCGGTCGCGAACGGCAGAGCTTCGATCTTGGCCGCTACGTACTCGACACCTGGTAGGGCTGAGGCGTCATCGATCACGAAGTCTACGCCCGTCAGACGCACCAGCGCTGGGTTGGCGTCACGGATGCTGGTTAGCAAGGCCCCGGTTCCACAACCGACGTCGCACACACTTTCGCCGGCGATCGATTGGCAGATGCGCTCGATACAAGCCTTCGAGTTGTCTGTTCCCGCATGCACCCGTGGATGATTGCGATACAGCGCCTCATATTCCTCCTCCGTCAGGAAGGGTGCCCTCTCGCGGAACTCGGCCAGGTGCACGATGTGTTCGCCCCACACGCGCTTGGCCATCCATAGGAAGAGAAAGGAGTCCTTGAGGACTGGCGGCAATAAATCTTCGATGATGAACCGGATACGGTTCGTCGCCTCGCGGTTCATGTGCTGGTTTCCCTCCAACTGTCTTTACGCGGCATGGCTTTTGTCAAAGGGAGTAGGGACGCTTTTATTCCGAACATTCCGTTTCTGAGCCGGTTTGGAATAGCCAGTGAGCGTCATGTAATGAATGCGCAACTGCTCGGCGCGCGAGCGGGCGACGGAATCGAGGATGGTGCCGGCGGTGAGGAAGAGAAGCGACATCATCATCAGTGCCAGCGAGAACACCCAGGTCGGCATGCGTTCCACCAGCCCGGTCTGGAAATAGGCGTAAAGGACCGGCGTCATGAAGACGACGCTCGCAGTCATCAGCGCCGCGGAGAAGGTGCCGAAGAAGGCGAAGGGGCGTGTCTCCTTCATCAGCATCGCAAACATCCAGAGGATCTTCGCGCCGTCGCGGAAGGTCGAGAGCTTCGAGTGGGAGCCTTCCGGCCGCCGGCCATAATCAAGTTCGAGTTCGCAGACCGGAAGTTTCAGGCGCGAGGCATGGACCGACATTTCTGTCTCGATCTCGAAGCCGCCGGAAACAGCAGGGAAGCTCTTGACGTAGCGGCGGGAGAAGGCGCGGTAGCCGGAGAGGATATCGGTAAAGTCCTGCCCGAAGAGGAAGCGATAGAGACGGTTGAAGAGCCGGTTTCCGAAGGCATGGCCGTTGCGGCCTGCATCCTGATGAACGCCGCGGCGTATGCCGACCACCATGTCGGCGCGCTCGGTAATGAGGGTGCGGACCAGCTCTTCGGCATCCTCCGGGGCGTAGGTGCCGTCGCCGTCCGCCATGATATAGACGTCGGCCTCTATGTCGGAGAACATGCGGCGCACGACGTGGCCCTTACCCTGACGGCGTTCGCGGAAGACGGTCGCTCCGGCAAGCATCGCGTGAAGCGCCGTCCCATCTGTGGAGTTGTTGTCGTAGACGTAGATGCGCGCGTCCGGCAGGGCCTGCCGGAAGCTGCGCACGACGTGCCCGATTGTCGCTGCCTCGTTGTAGCAGGGCAGCAGAACAGCAATGTCGAGATCGTCCGACCCGGATACGTGCATACTCGTTACTCGCAAAACACAGCCGGCGCTCCGGGTTATCCGAGGCCCGGTTTTACTATTTCTTGAGAAGGTTAAGGCTAGGTTTCGCCCGCATGTGACACCTGAAATTTCCGCCGTCCGGTTCCGCCGGTGCGACGACGAGGGAGCAGCCCGGCATGGCGGCCATCGACATCACGAACGACGAGCGCAGACCGCTTTGGACGCGTTACAGCTTCTCCCTTCTGTTCTACGCGGTGGTGACGGTTTCCGCGCTCGCCTTTCTCAATCTGCCGGGCGCGCAAGACTATGTCGGAACGGACAACGACGACGTGATGCGCCTCGTCGTCGTTCGCGATCTTCTCGCGGGACAAGGCTGGTTCGATAATGTGCAGCATCGCCTGGGCCTTGAGGCAGGCACGGCAATGCATTGGTCGCGACTGATCGACCTTCCGATCGCTGGGCTCATTGTGTTCTTCCGGCAGCTCATGCCGGAGAGCGTGGCCGAGGCCGGGGCCTTGCTGGCCTGGCCGCTGTCGCTCACCATCCCCTTTCTGGCGATGATGGGACTCGCAGGCCGCCGGATGGGCGGCCCGCAAGTCATGCAGATCGCCTTTGCGATGACGACCATTCTCGTCGTTACGTCGAACCGCTTCCTGCCCGGAGCGATCGACCACCACAATGTCCAGTTCGTTCTCATCGCCACAATGGCAGCAATGCTGGTCGACGCCGACTACAAGCCGTGGAGCTTCGCCGTCGCCGGCGCGGCTGCGGCCGCGGCGATCGCGATAGGGGCGGAGACGACGCCCATCGTCGCCGTCGTCTGCCTGATTGTCGCCGTTCTGTGGGCTTGGCACGGAAGCGCATTCGCCGCCGCGGCTCGGGCATTCGCACTGGCAATTGCCATCGGTATAACGGTCGTCTTCTTCGCCACGGTCCCGCCGAGCCGCTACGGCGAAGTCACCTGTGACAGCCTCTCCATCGGCTATTACGGGATCACCGCGGCTGGCGGTGCACTGCTGTTCCTTTCGGCCTTGCTGGCGAGCGGAGTTCGCCGCGAGTTCCGTTTCGCCGTGCTGGCCGGCGATGGCGTGATCGTCGTCGCGACGGCGCTTATTCTCGCGCCGCAATGTTTGCGCAATCCTCTTGCCGATCTCGATCCGCTGCTGGTCCGGCTGTGGCTCTCCAATGTGATCGAAGCGCAGTCCGTGCTCAGCGAATTGAGCAGCGAGCCCGGCACATTCGGCGGGTTCTACGCGGTCGGTCTTTTCGCCCTGCTCGTCTGCCTTTCGCGGATATGGATGCGCGACCGTGTCGAACTGCACGCCATCCTTCTGGCCCTCGTGGCGGCCGCCTGGGGAATTGCCCTGATCCAGGTGCGCGGCGCTGTTTTCGCAAATCTTTTGGCGATCCTGCCGTTGGCGCTCCTGATTTCCGAACTCCGCCGCCATGCGCATGCCGATCCGGAGAACATGAGCATCGGCTTCTTCTTTCTCGGAAGTGCCCTCATGGCGGTGCCGAGCGTGTGGGCCTTCGTTGGCGTGCTCGCAGCCGAGGGTACGGACGGCATCGCCAACCGGCTAAGGAGCGGAGAACCAAAGCAAACCGAGACGGCTGCATCCGCGGACTGTGAAAGCCGAACGGCGATAGCGCCAATGGTGAACTTGCCGGCGACGACGGTGGCGGCACCCTCCGACAGCGGTTCCGAAATCCTGCGGTTCACCGCCCATCGCGTGCTTTCGGCGCCTTACCATCGCAATCAGGGAGGCATGCTGACGGAATTGCATATCGGGCTTGCTACTCCAGCCGAGGCGGTCGCCTTCTTGCGTGGGGCAAACGTCGGTCTCATCGCCTATTGTCCCGAAGACGCACAGACGAAGCGCCTGGCGGCGATGAAGCCGGACGGGCTCTATGCGGCTCTCGGGCGTGGCGAGATTCCGCCTTATCTCGTGGCCTTGCCGCAGGCGGAGGGCTCGGGATTCCGGCTCTATAAGGTGGACCTGCCGGCTGAATGACGCCCGCGCGGTTGATAACCGGCCTTCGACAGCCGATGCATCGCTTCGATGGCTGATCTTTGCCGTCAATTGGGCTAGTAAGCCTGCATGGCCAATTTTTTCAGTGATGATTCGCCCACCAATCTCACAGAATTCACCGTGTCGGAGCTCTCGGGTTCGATCAAGCGGACGATCGAGAGCGCCTTCGATCATGTCCGGGTGCGCGGCGAAATCTCCGGCTATCGCGGCCCTCATTCCTCGGGTCATGCCTATTTTTCCCTGAAGGACGACAAGTCGCGCATCGACGCGGTGATCTGGAAAGGCACATTCTCGAAACTGAAATACCGCCCGGAAGAGGGCATGGAGGTCATTGCGACCGGCCGCGTCACGACCTTCCCCGGCTCATCGAAGTACCAGATCGTCATCGAGGCACTGGAACCGGCCGGCGCCGGCGCGCTGATGGCGCTTGTTGAAGAGCGCAAACGGCGGCTTGCGGCGGAAGGCCTGTTCGATGCCGCCCGCAAGCAGTTGCTTCCCTACATGCCGAAGGTGATCGGCGTCGTGACCTCGCCAACCGGTGCCGTCATCCGCGATATCCTGCACCGAATCTCCGACCGCTTCCCGGTCCACGTGCTCGTATGGCCGGTGAAGGTGCAGGGGGAAGGATGCGGCGAGGAGGTCGCAAACGCGATCCACGGTTTCAACGCCATCGAGCCCGGTGGGCCGTTGCCGCGTCCCGATGTCCTGATCGTCGCGCGCGGCGGCGGCAGCCTCGAAGATCTCTGGGGCTTCAACGACGAGATCGTCGTGCGGGCCGCAGCCGAAAGCGCTATCCCGCTGATTTCCGCCGTGGGGCACGAGACGGACTGGACGTTGATCGACTATGCCGCGGATGTGCGGGCGCCGACGCCGACCGGTGCTGCAGAAATGGCAGTACCGGTCAAAGCTGACCTGGAGGCGCAGGTGGCGAACCTCGGCGCACGGCTTGCAGGTGCAAGCAGTCGTCAGATGGAATCGAGACGCCAGAACCTCAGGGCGCTCGCTCGCGCCCTCCCGTCACTCGACCAGTTGCTGGCACTGCCGCGCCGCCGCTTCGACGAAGCCGCGGGTAGCCTCGGTCGCAGCCTCGAACTGAATACGATGAACAAACGCCGCAGTTTCGAACGTGCGGCCTCCCGCCTCAACGCCGACATTCTGGCACGGCGGATCGCGGAGCGGCGCCAGCGCCTCAACGAACGCGCCTCGCTTACCGAGAGGATCGTGGAGCGCATGGTCGATCGGCTGAGATCCCGCCTCGGCCGCTGCGATGCCGCGCTCACGGCCATACCGTCGCGTCTGCAGTCGCAGACAGGACGTGCCCGCGACCGACTGACGGGGCTGGTCGCCCGTGCCGATGCCGCCGTGATGGCGGAGACCCGGCAGCGCCGGCATGCGATCACGGCGCACGACCGCATGCTCCAGTCGCTTTCCTACAAGAACGTGCTGATGCGCGGCTATGCCGTCATACGCGATGCTGGCGACCGCCCGATTTCGCGCGCCGCCGGACTGTCGACGGGAACCGCCGTCGCGATAGAGTTCGCCGACGGCCGTGTGTCGGCCGTTACGGGAGAGAGAGGGGAAGCCGTCGCACCCCCGTCGGCGCGAGAGGTGAAGACAGCACCCGCTGCGCCCAAGTCTCCGAAAAAGAGCGAGCCACCGGCCGGCCAAGGCAGCCTCTTCTGATCGGCACGAGGTATCCGTCGCGCCAAGTCGGACCGACGGATGGAATATGTCGCATGATCGAGCCTTTCTTCGCCCGCCTTCACAAGCGCGTGAATATATCTTGCCATAAAGATAAATTGGCGTAAGCATTCCGCTTCGTGAACAGGGAGGCGGATCCAATGGTGAAATCGACGGAGATCACGACAGTTGCCGTTACCGCGGTGGCACCGGCGATCTGGGGGAGCACCTATATCGTGACGACGACAATGCTGCCGCCAGGCTATCCGGTAACCGTCGCGATGCTCCGGGCGCTGCCGGCGGGGCTCATCCTACTCGCGTTCGTCCGCCAGCTCCCGAGCGGGTCTTGGTGGTGGAGAATGCTGGTGCTCGGCGCGCTCAACTTTACGATCTTCTGGGCGATGCTCTTTGTCTCCGCATACCGGCTTCCCGGTGGCGTTGCTGCGACCGTGGGTGCGGTCCAGCCGTTGATCGTCATAGGGCTTTCGCGTCTCGTGCTGACGACACCGGTGCGCCTGGCGGCCGTCGTCGCGGGCCTTGCCGGACTTGTCGGGGTCGGCCTTCTGGTGTTGACGCCGAAGGCGGCGCTTGACCCGATTGGCATTGCCGCGGGACTGGGCGGTGCCGCTTCAATGGCAACGGGCACTGTGCTGACGCGTCACTGGCGCCCGCCAGTATCGAGTCTGACGGCGACGGCCTGGCAGCTGACGGCAGGCGGGCTGCTTCTGGTGCCTCTCGCCTTTACGCTGGAACCACCATTGCCTGCACTCTCATCCCTGAATATAGCCGGTCTCGCTTACCTCGGCCTGGTTGGCGCGGCATTTACCTACATTCTGTGGTTTCGTGGTCTGGTGCGGCTAGAACCGTCTGCGGTGTCATCGCTTGGCTTTCTTTCCCCGCTGGTCGCCACCTTGCTTGGCTGGCTGATTCTCGACCAGGGTCTGACGCCATCACAACTCGTCGGGTTTGTGGTCGTGCTTGCGAGCGTCTGGCTGGCGCAGCGAGCGACAGCATCACCACCGACGGCGGCGAAGCCCGCACCCGCGTCCTGAGACGGTAGCCGTGCGAGTGATGCGAGCGTACACCAGCGACAGACTTTTTGTCGCTTGGCGCGAAGGCTTGCGCCGCCGCCATTTAAACGCTCACCTGACTTCCTATGTGTATTCGTATCGCCGGCGGACACTGAGGCGGTGGCGCTGCAACCGACTGTCGCTCGAGGAGTATGAGATCATGAAGCGGATAGCGGGAATAATTCTCACGGGTCTTTCGCTGGCCGTCGGTACGCCTGCACTTGCGGGCGATGCCGAACTCGCGTCGATCCTGTTCGGAAAGGTATACAACGACGGTGTCACGGCGGTGCAGGTCGGCGCAGGCTACCGCTGGAGAAACGGGGATGTCCCGCTCTTCGTCCGGCATCCTTCACCGGCACTCATGCGTGCGGCGCAGGCGGAAGCGGCAAGCGATCCGACCCTCGGCGAGGCGTTGTCGCGCCGCGGCATCGCCCTGCACAACGTCATCTGGATCCAGACGGCGATGAACGGCGGCCGGATCATCTATCACTATTAAGATATAGGCTCTCGTGGCGACGAAACGGAACGCCCTTACCGCCGCCACGAGCGTTGCCGATTAGGCCCACTCACCCCGGCGCATGACCGGGACCCGGCTTCCGTCAGCTTTCACGCCATCGATATCGACCTTGTCTGAACCGATCATCCAGTCGATGTGGATCAGGGAAGAGTTGCCGCCCTGCGCCTTGATCTGGTCCTGTGTCAGCGAGGCGCCGTTGAGGAAGCACTTCGAATAGCACTGACCGAGCGCAATGTGGCAGGAGGCATTCTCGTCGAACAGCGTGTTGTAGAAGAGGATACCGGAGGCCGAGATTGGCGAGGAATGCGGCACCAGTGCCACTTCGCCGAGTCGGCGGGCACCATCGTCGGTATCGAGCACCTTCAGCAGAACCTCTTCGCCCTTCGAGGCCTTCGCCTCGACGATGCGACCGCCCTCGAAACGGACCTGAATATCGTCGATCAGGGTTCCCTGATGCGAGAGCGGCTTCGTGCTCGAAACATGGCCGTCCACCTTCAGCGCGTGCGGCGTGGTGAAGACCTCTTCGGTCGGGATGTTCGGGTTGCAGGTAATGCCGTTCTTGGCGACCGAAGCACCGCCGTGCCACTCGTGGCCGTCAGCAAGGCCGACCGTCAGGTCTGTGCCGGGACCGGTGAAATGCAGCGCCGCGAAACGCTCGCCGTTCAGCCAGGCGGAACGCTTGTGGAGCTCGGCATTGTGTTCGGCCCATGCGGACACGGGGTCGGGGCGGTCGACACGAGACGCGGCGAAGATCGCGTCGGCGAGCTTGCGGACCGCATCGTCGACCGGAAGCCCGGGGAATACGAGCGTTGCCCAGGAGGGATTCGGATAGGAGCAGATGTTCCAGTTGATGTCGAAATTGGAGATGTGTTCCAGCGCAGGCTTGTAGGCGATCGAGTTCGCCTTGTTGGCACGTGCTACCTTGGCCGGGTCCTGGCCGGAGAGCAGCATCGGGTTGTCACCGGCGATTGCCAGCCGTGCGGCACCCCTCGCAAAGGCTTTCGCCATGCCCTCATAGAGCCAGCCGGCGGCCAGGTCGAAGCTTGCATCGGGAGCGTGCCGGTAGCGGGCGAGGGTCGTCTCCTCGTCGGAGTAGAAGGTGGAGACCAGGCTCGCGCCCGCCATGTAGGCGTGCTTGGTGATGAGCCGGACGAGCGGCATGGCGGCGATCGGCGCCGTCATCACCAATTCCTGGTCCCGCTGCAGATGCAAGCCCACCTTGACGGCTACCTCGGCCAACTTTTCGAGCTTTGCCGGATCGACTGCGGTGTTGAAATCGGGTGCGATTGTCATCGGAAACCTGCCATTCTGTTGTGATGTGTCGCAAAGACTTAGAGGTCTTTGCGGCGAAATTGAAGTCCACGCTCTGGCCGGGACGGCTTCTCGCCCGGTTCGCGGCGTTTGGGCTTTCGTCACGCGATCACGGCGGCGATGATCGCCTTGAGTGCCCGCTGGGCGTCCTTCGGATCGAGGCGAACCTGCACGCCGCGCTGGCCGCCATTGATGTAGACATGCGGCTCCGCGAGTGCACTCTCCTCGATTGCCGTCGGCACCGCCTTCTTCTGTCCGAAGGGGCTGATGCCGCCGACGTGGTAGCCGGTGAGCCGCTCGGCTTCCGCCGGCTTCATCATCGCCGCCGACTTGCCGCCGAAGGCAGCGGCGAGCTTCTTCATGCTGACCTCACGGTCGGACGGAACGACGACGCAGACCGGTTTGCCGTCGACCTCGGCCATGAGTGTCTTCAGCACGCGGCGCGGCTCCTCGCCGATCGCTTCCGCGGCCTGGAGACCGATACGCTCGGCATCTGGATCGTAGTCGTAGAGGTGAACGGAAAAGGCAATGCCTGCCTTCGTGAGGACCTGCGTGGCGCGTGTGGTCTTGGACATCGAAAACCTTAGGCGGCGAAGAACTGGTCATAGAGTTCTGGCTTGAAGCCGACGAGCACTCGCCCTTCGTTCTCCAGAACCGGCCGCTTGATCATCGACGGCTGGTCGAGCATCAGCGCGATTGCCCGTTCACGATCAAGGTTATCTTTGGCGGCGTCCGGCAGTTTACGGAATGTCGTGCCGGCGCGGTTCAGAACGGTTTCCCATCCAACAGTATCGCACCATCGCTCGACCCTGCCGCGGTCAATCCCGGACGACTTGTAGTCGTGAAAGGCGTAGTCCACACCGTGCTCCGCCAGCCAGGTGCGTGCCTTCTTCATGGTGTCGCAATTCTTGATGCCGTAGACGGTAACCTGCATGTGTCGTCCTGCTGCGCCTCCGGGGCGGTCGTCGCCCCGCTTCTGATATGAAGGCATAGCAAAACGTCGCGGCCTTTCAAACGACCGGAGCGACGGTAATTGGCTTTGACACCGGCGCGGGTTTGCGCCTCAATACTTCACAGCGCAGGTAGAGGGAGGGCGGTCGACCGTGGCGAGGATCATGCTGAAGCGGGTCTACGAGCCCGCAGCCGAGACCGACGGAACGCGGATACTCGTCGATCGGCTCTGGCCCCGCGGGATCGCCAAGGAAAAGGCCGGCATCGATCTCTGGCTGAAGGACATTGCCCCGGGCGATGCGTTGCGCAAGCGGTTCCATGGCAAACCGGAAGACTGGGAAGAATTTCGCGCCGCCTACTTCGCCGAGCTGAAAACGCCAGCAGCACAAGCCGCTGCGGAGACGCTCCGCCGCCATCTGGAGGATGGGCCAGTGACGCTGCTCTACGCAGCTCGCGACGAGCAGCACAACAATGCCGTCGCGCTGAGAGACTGGCTCGCAGACAACGCCTGATCATGTCGCACGTCGAGGCCGACATGTTTGGCGTGAAATGTCCTATCTTTGTCACGAAAGACGATTTCGCTTTATGTGCTTGCCGTTATCATCTCCACATGTTCAACACATGGAGATGCATGAAATGTCCGAAAATGATGTCGCCCTGATCGTGATCGACGTACAGGAATCCTTCCGGCACCGGCCGTATTTCCGCGAGGAAGGGCTTGCCGCCTATATTGCCCGTCAGCAGGCGCTGATCGATGGCGCCAGGGCTGCAGGCGTTCCGGTCGTGCAGATCTTCCATGTTGAGGACGAGGGACCGTTCTCGGAGGCATCCGGAAACGTCACGACGCTGAAGCCGCTGCGGATCGAACCGGATGCAACTTTCCGGAAGCGTCGCCACAGCGCCCTCGTCGGCAGCGGCCTTGACGTTTGGCTCGTCCGGAACGGCATTCGCAAAGTAATCATCTCTGGCATCCGCACCGAACAGTGCTGCGAAACGACGGCGCGTCACGCCTCCGACCTCGGCTACGCGGTGGACTATGTCGGCGAGGCAACGCTCACTTTCCCGATGACGGATGCCGGCGGGCGCGAGTGGAGTGCTGAAGAAATCCGAGCCCGTACCGAGCTCGTGCTCGCCGGCCGTTTCGCCCGCATCGTCACCGTCCAGGAAGCGCTTGCCGGTCTTTCGGAGAAGATCGCCGCATGACGGACGATATGCAGCGTCTGAGGGAAATCCCGGTCTTCATGGTCGTGCCACCCCGTGCGCTGCTGCTCGACATAGCCGGTCCGATGGAAGTCCTGCGCAAGGCGAACCTTGTCCAGGAGGAGGTTTCCTTCTCCGTCCGCTACATCGGCCCGGCCCCGACTGTCGGTAGCTCGATCGGCTTGCAGCTTGCAGCGGTCGAGCCTCTGCCTGAGGAACTGCCGGAGGGTTCGCTGGTGGTTGTCTCGGGTGCTGCCGACAAGCCGCTCGGCCAGGTCTTCGACAGCCGCGACGAAGACACGCGGCTCGAAGCGGCAATCGTCGCCTGGCTGGAACGTGCCGTTCTCCCGGGCCGGAGGCTTGTTTCGATTTGTTCGGGCGCGCTGCTCGCCGCCCGCGCCGGCCTCCTGGACGGTTACGAATGCACGACCCATCATGAAACGACCGCCGAGCTGATCCGCCTTGCGCCGACGGCGCGTGTGCGGGAGAACCGTCTCTATGTCGAAGATGGCGAGCGACTGACGAGCGCCGGGATCACCGCCGGCGTCGACCTCATGTTGCACATCGTTGCGAAGGAAGCGGGACACGCGACCGCGCTCGCAGTCGCCCGTTATCTCGTCGTCTATCTGCGGCGCGGTGGTGCCGATCCCCAGCTCTCGCCCTGGCTCGAGGGGCGCAATCACATTCATCCGGCGATCCATCGCGCCCAGGATGCTGTGGCTGCCGACCCGGCGCGGGATTGGTCAGTCGACGAACTCGCCCGCGTGGCGGTAACGAGCCCGCGCAATCTGTCGCGGCTCTTCAACGAACATACAGGGATGAGCGTCAGTGACTATGTCAACCGGATGCGCATCGCCCTGGCGCACGAACTCGTGATCGGCACGCGGCTCGACATGGAAAGCGTGGCGGAGCGGGCCGGCTTCGCCTCGACACGGCAGTTCCGTCGCGCCTGGAACCGTTTGAATTCCCTGCCCCCAAGTCGCGCCAGAAAACTGCCGCACGAACACGTCCACGCATGACGGACGGACCGGGAATCGCTATCCGGCCGCGATCGCCGCAATGAAGAGTGCCGATGCGGCGGTGGAGGTAAGTGTGCGAACGTGGTTCCAGCGCGTCCAGACATCGAGGTAATGTCGCCATACCGCATCGACATCGCCCGAACTGATTTTCGCGAGACGATTGTTGAGCGGTACGTTGAAGACCATCGTCACGACGAACATGCCGACGACATAGAGCACACCGCCGAGGAACGTCGAAAGGCTGCCGGGTTCACCCCAGCGGATCAGGGCGATCAGGGCGAGAATGGCACTCGACGCCGTGGTGCCGAGGAAGAGCGGCATGAATGTCGACCGGAGAATTTCAACGTTGATCGCGTTCATGGCCGTAGCGCCGGCCTCTGCGCCGGTACGGTCGAGAGCCCGCATGATGAAGGTGGAGAAGGCAAAGTAGAGCCCGGCCAGCAGGCCACAGCCGATTGCCGAGAACCAGAGAAGAACGGTAAGGATGATATCCATCATGGCTTATATCCTCCAGGCCCCGTTTGCCGCCGCACCGCGCGCGTAATCGGAGAAGTCGCGGGGGCTCGATCGAGGGCTTCCTCAACGCCGTAGGTGACGGCCGAATTGCGGCCGTCGAGCACGACCGCGAAGAGTTCATCGAGCAGTGAGACTAAATCTTCCGTGAGACCGGCCTGACGCAGTCCCGAGGCAAATTCCTCGGAGGATATCCGCCGGTAATGGATCGATCGACCCGCCGCATGTGAGATTTCCGCAACTGCCTCTGCAAAGGTGAGGGCGCGGGGGCCGGTGACTTCGTAGAGCCGCCCCGCGTGCCGCGGATCTGTCAGCGCTGCCGTGACCACCTCGGCGATGTCGTTGGCGTCGACAAAGGGTTCGGCTACGGCTCCCGCCGGCAGGGCCACCTCACCGGCGAGCACGCTTTCGAGCAGATAACCTTCGGAGAAGTTCTGGTTGAACCAGCTCGCCCGAACCACGGTCCAGGGCACGTCGGCGGCTTGAAGTACCTCTTCTGCCCGCTGCGCGCCGGGCTCCCCGCGCCCGGAGAGGAGGACCAGTCGTTCGAGGTTCTTCTCACGGGCGAGGCCGGCAAGGGCCGCGACAGCTTCGGCAGCGCCCTCGACGGCAAGGTCGGGCTGATAGGTAATGTAGGCGGCGGAGATGCCCTCCAGCGCGGAGGGCCACGTCTCGGGCTGATTCCAGTCGAAGGGAATCTCGGTCGAACGCGAGACGGGGCGGGTGGTAAGGCCGCGGCCGCGAAGAAGGGTATTGACCCGCGCGCCTGTCTTGCCGGCGCCACCAATGATCAGGATCGGAAGCTGCGTCATTAAAGTTCCTCCCTTTAAAATACGAGAAAAACTCGCATTTGCAAAAACCGATAAACTCTCGTATTTCACTTGTCAAGCGACGAGGAGAACCGAATGACGCGGAACACGTCGTCGGATGGCGAAGACGGAACGATGGCAAGAGGCATGGCACGGCTGGTGCCAACGCAGAAAAGGAGCCGTGAACGCTTCGAGCGCATTCTTGAATGTGCGGCGGCGGTGATGGCGGAGAAGGGCAGCGAGGCCTTCCGCATGAGCGATATTGTCGAACGTATCGGTGTTCCTTTCGGCTCGCTCTACCAGTATTTCCCGGATAAGGCCGCGATCATCGGCACGCTTGCCGTGCGGTACAACGCCGTCGGACGCGAATGCGTTCGGCGGGATCTCTCCGCCATGGAACGCCCTGCCGACATGCATGCGGCGCTTTGCCAGATCGTCGACAGCTACTATCGCATGTTCATCGACGAGCCGGTCATGCGTGACATCTGGCAGGCGACACAGGCCGACCGGATGTTGCAGCAGATCGATGAGGAGGACGCTGCTTATCTCGCCGGTCTGCTGGCGCAAGCGCTATTGCGCGTCGGCCCAGGCGCCGAGAGGTCGGCGGTCGAAACCTTCTCGCAGCTCGTCATGACACTCGTCGCGGCCGCCGTCCGCCATGCGATCACCCTGGCACCGGACGAAGCGCAGAGAACATTAGCGCTCTTCAAGCGAATGCTGCCAAAGGACGTTCCGGCGACGGCAAGCTGATGTTGGTCCAGATGCTTGCGCTGGCGTCCGCGGAAATGTCGGTCTGAGCGCCGAGCGGCTCACACGCGCCAGACAATGGAGCCCCCGGTCATCCCGGCACCGGCCGCGCTCAACAGCAGGGTCTCTCCGCGACGAAAAGGGCGCTCCTTGTGGCTGATGGAGAGCGAAAGCGGGATGGTGGCGGCCGATGAATTGCCGAATTCGGCGATCGTCTCGAGCGTCCGGTCCTTTCCGATCGACAATTTCTCGCAGAGCGCATCTGTCATGCGGGCATTCGCCTGATGGGGAACGAAGCGGGTCACGTCGCTCGTCTGCAGGTCTGCATCTGCCAGCGCTCTCATGGCCGTATCCGACATCATCCTGACGGCCGAGGCAAAGACCGACTTGCCGTCACGAATGCTCATCCGGCACTGGTCGTCCGGAAGATCCGACCGGAAGGGAAGCGAACTGCCCCCTGCCGGAATGCCGATCAGGCCGTACTGGCTGCCGTCGGTCGCGAGATCGAGCGAGAGCAATCCGCGGTCGCTGTCCGCAGTAGGCGCCAGTAAGACGGCGCCGGCCGCGTCTGCAAAGAGCACGGCGGACGCGCGTTCGTCGGGGTTTATCCGGCGGCTCAGGATGTTTGCCGCGACCACCAGCACCGGTCTGCCATGGCGCACTACGTGGCTATCGGCCAATGCCAGCGCCTGCAGGAACCCGGTGCAGGCCCCGGCAAGATCCACCGCACCGCAGCGGGTAAGCCTGAGGTTGTGGGCGAGCAGCGGAGCAGACGGCGGCAGCAAATGGTCGGGGGTCGAGGTGGCAAGCAGCGTCAGGCCGATATCCCGCCGTTCCACATCGGCACTCTGAAGTGCAGCCTCAGCCGCCTGTGTCGCAAGCGTGGTCAGGCTGTCCTGCGGCTCGGCCCAGTGGCGGCGTCTGATCCCTGTGCGTCGTTCGATCCAGCCGGATTCCAGGCCGAGCCGCTGCTCGATCTCGCGGTTTTCGACAACGCGTTCGGGGACACTGTGGCCGAACCCGACCATCCGGCTCGACCGACTCATCAGCTGGTGCTCCGGATCAGGTCGGCGCATTCGTCGATGGCAGCATAGGCTCGATTGAGCTCTTCGGCGGAAGAGCAATAGGGTGGCATGAGGTAGATGACGTTGCCGAGCGGACGAATGAGCAGTCCTCTTTCGCGAAACAGCCGACGCAATCTCGGACTGACGTCGGACAGGTAGCCGGTGCCCTGTGTTGCCAGATCGAGTGCCGTGATCGTCCCGATCTGCCGCACCTCCGAGAAGCGCGGGTCGTTGCGGAAACGTGCGAGCTTCTCGCTCTGCATGCTGGTCAAAGTCGCTATCCGTTCTTTCACGGGTTCTTGCCGCCAGATGTCGAGATTGGCCAATGCCGCGGCGCAGGCGATTGGATTGGCGGCATAGGAGCTGGAGTGAAAGAATGTCCGGCTGCGATCCGTCGAGCGGTGCGCTTCGAAAATCTCCGGTTTGCTGAGCGTCGCGGCAAGGGGCAGTGCACCGCCCGTCAAGCCCTTGGATGTACAGAGAATATCCGGAGTGATGCCGGCCTGTTCGCAGGCGAACAGGGTGCCGGTGCGACCCCAGCCGGTCATCACCTCGTCTGCGATCAGGAGAGCGCCGGAACGGCTGGCGATAGCGGCAATCTCGGCCAGAACCGAAGGAGCGTAGAGCTTCATCCCGCCGGCACCGAGTATCAGCGGCTCGACGAGTACGGCGGCCACGTCGCCGCCACGGCAGAGCTGCTCCAGCGCATCGAGGGTCTGCTGCTCCTGACCGGGCCTAGGAAAGGGGAGCCGGCCGACGTCGAACAGCAGGGGCTGATAGGGGGCGTTGAACACGCCGCGTTCACCGACCGACATCGCACCGACGGTGTCGCCATGATAGCTGTGTTCCATAACGATGATCCGGGCTTTTCGCTCGCCGCGGTGATGGAAATAGCCGAGCGCCATCTTGATGGCGACCTCCACCGCGGTGGAGCCGCTGTCGGAGTAGAAGACGTGGGTGAGACCGGGCGGTGCGAGTTCGATCAGGCCGGACGCGAGCGCTTCTGCCGGTTCATGGCTGTACTCCGCGAAGATGACCTGGTCGAAGTTTTCCGTCGCGTCGCGGATCGCAGCCATGATCGCCGGGTGGCGATGGCCATGGGTAATCACCCACCAGGAGGAAATCCCGTCGAAAATCCGCTGCCCATCCTCATCGATCAGGCTCGAACCTTCGGTCCGAACAATCCGTTTGAAGGGCTGCTCCAATCCGTGTTGCGTAAAGGGATGCCAGACAGGTGATGGCGATTGGGCGGCATTCATGGCCTGCTCTCCGGCTGGAAGATCGAAAGGTCGAAGTGGTCGCGAAAGGCGCGGACGAGTGTCGATGGATTCAGATCGGCAAGGAACGGCAAGCGCCCGAGGCGGCGAACCCTTCCAAGGTGCGCGATTGAGGCTTCAACATGTTCGTCCGGGTCGCCGATAAACGCGACACCGAGTACCGGGACATTCCGCGAGCGCAGAGCCTCGATCGAAAGTAGCGTATGGTTGATCGTCCCGAGACGTGTTCTGGCGCACACGATGACTGGATGCCCCCAACGCGCGAAGACGTCGATAAAGAGCCGGTCCGGAGTCAGCGGAACCATCAGGCCACCAGCGCCCTCGATCACCAGTGGGCCATCGATCGCCGGAGGATCGATCGCGTCCGGATCGATGCTGACGTTATCGATTTCGGCGGCGATGTGCGGCGATGCCGGCGTGCGAAGCCGCCAGAGTTCCGGCAGAACTCGGTTGTCGGCGAGTCCACAAAGTCGGGCGACGGTCTCGCTGTCGGTTTCGTCCTCCAGGCCGGACTGGATGGGCTTCCAGTAGAAGCCGTCGAGTGCGGCCGTCAGCGCGGCGGCGAAAACCGTCTTGCCCACGCCGGTATCGGTCCCGGTAACGACGTAGCGCGCACTCACGAGGATATCTCCATGAGCGCGACGGCGAGATGGTTGAACAGGGAGCGGACCTCTTCCTCTTCGACGTTGCAGGTTATCGAGACGCGCAGTCGTGCCGTTCCGGCCGGAACTGTCGGCGGTCGGATGGCCCGCACATCGAAACCATCTTGCCTCAACCGGTCTGCGAGTCTGATGGCCCGTCCGTTCGAGCCGACGACGACCGGCTGGATCTGTGACCCGCTCGATGTGCCGAGGAGATCGGTGCTCAATCTGTCGGCGAGGTGAACGAGGTGATGGAGGCGCCGCCGTCGCTCTGGTTCATCGCGGAGTATCCTCAGGACCTCGCGGAGAGACGCTGCCTGAAGCGGCGAGGGAGCGGTCGAGTAGATGAAAGGCTTGGCGTGGTTGACGAGATAGTCGAGCAAAACGGCGCTTCCCGCGACGAATGCGCCCGACATGCCGAAGGCTTTGCCGCAGGTATGGAGGACGAGGACATTCTCCCGGCCTTCGATGTCGGCGGCGAAGCCACGACCGTCCGGCCCCCAGACACCGCTCGCATGGGCCTCATCGACGAAGAGAAATCCGTCGTGACGATCTGCGACCGCCATCAGATCCTGAAGTGGTGCGCGGTCGCCATCCATCGAATAGAGGCTCTCGACCACGATCCAGGGCGTACCAATGCCGCCGCCCTGTCGCCAGCGACGGATCGCCTCTTCGCAGGCCTCGGCATCGTTGTGCCGAACGGCCATGGCTTCCGCTCGTCCGGCCTTAACCCCTGCATGCGCGCTCGCATGAATGAGAACATCGTGCAGTACGAGATCGCCGCGTTGCGGCAAGGTCGACAGAACGGCAAGGTTGGCGGCGTAACCGCTTCCGAAGTAGAGCACGCGTTCGCTGCCGAAGAAGGCTGCCGCCTCGGCCTCCAGCGCCTCGTGTTCCTCGTGATTGCCACGCAACAGCCGTGATCCGCCAGCACCCAGAGGTACGCCCCGCTCCAGCGCTGCCATCGTTCCGGCCGCCATCCGCGGACACGAGGCGAGGCCGAGATAGTCATTGGACGAGAAGTCGATGCCGGCCTCGGCGCAGAGCCGGCGGCGGCGATCCTTCTGCTCAAGCTGCCTGAGCTTGGTGTCGTAGCGAGCCAACTGCTCGAGCATCAGCGGCTGTCCTCGGCGGTGAGGCCCAGCCGGCGGAAGAGGCTTTGGTCCTTGTCCTCCCCGGGATTGGCCGCCGTCAGCAGGGTGTCCCCGACGAAGATCGAATTTGCGCCGGCGAAGAAGCAGAGGGCCTGCAGCTCATCCGACATGGCGCTGCGTCCGGCCGAAAGGCGCACGTAGGAGCGCGGCATCAGTAGCCGAGTAAGGGCAATGACTCGGACGAAGGCGATCGGGTCGACCGGCGCCGCATCCGCCATTTTGGTGCCGGGGACGGGGATAAGCATGTTGATCGGCACGCTCTCCGGCGGAGACGGCAGGTTCGCGAGCGTGACCAGCATGTCGATGCGGTCGTCCTCGCTTTCGCCCAGTCCCATGATGCCGCCGCTGCAAACCTTGATGCCGGCCTCTCGCACGTGGGCAAGCGTTTCCAGTCGCTCTCCAAATCGGCGGGTCGTGATGACTTCGGGGTAGAAGCGTTCGGAGGTGTCGACATTGTGGTTATAGTAGTCCAGTCCCGCTTCGGCGAAGGTCTGGGCTTGCGCGGGGGACAGCATCCCCAGCGTCATGCAGGTTTCGAGGCCGAGTGCCTTGACGCCCTTCACCATGTCGACGATCGCCGCCTCGTCTCGGGCCTTGGGGCTACGCCAGGCGGCACCCATGCAATAACGGGTCGCTCCCGCATCCTTCGCCTTCTGCGCTTCGACGAGCACCTGCTCGCATGAGAGCAGCTTCGAGGCCTTCAGTCCCGCCTCATGATGCGATGACTGGCTGCAATAGCCGCAGTCTTCAGGACAGCCGCCCGTCTTGATGTTGATGAGCTTGCTGAGCTGCACTTGGTTGGGGTGGAAATTCTCGCGATGAACGGTATGGGCCTGGAAAAGCAGATCGCTGAAGGGTTGCAGGTAGAGGGTTCTGGCATCCTCGAACGCCCAGGCCGGACTTGCGTCGTCGGTGGTCGTTGTCTGTTGCCGGTTCAGGTCGTGCATGGCCGCATCTCCGCGTTTTTCCCAACGTCGAGGCTTGGCAAATAATAGATTATCTATTAAATCTCCTCGTGATGTTAGGCTGTCTACAAATATCCAGATGGTCAATGAGAATTATTATAGATTATCTATGGGACAGAGATGGCGGAAACGGTTGCGGAGCGGATTGCGAGGGTGTTGGGCGAGCGGATCGTCGCCGGAGAACTGATGCCTGGTGCGCCGCTGCGTCAGGATCGGATTGCCGAGGAGTTCGAGGCAAGCCATGTGCCGGCGAGAGAGGCATTCCAGCTGCTGAGGTCGCGTGGGCTGGTGGTCGCCGAACCTCGCCGGGGGGTGCGGGTCGCGCCGCTGGACCCGGCAGCGATCCAGGAAACGGTCGAGATCAGGGCGGCTCTGGAAAGTCTCGCACTCACCTTCGCCGGGCCCCGCATGAATGCAGTCTGCCTCGAGCGGATCGAGAAGGCACTCATTGCTGCCGATCAGGCGCAGACCATGGCCGAGTGGGAGCAAGCCAATCGCGTATTTCACCGCGAGCTCGTCATGCCGTGCCGGATGCCGAAGCTCCTTTCGATGCTCGACGATCTTCAGCTTGCCAATTCGCGGATCATATTCTCGGCGACGCGCTCGGCCGGCTGGCAGCCGGGTTCGAGCCTTGCGCATCGTCAGATCGTGAATGCACTGAAAAAGAAGGAGTTCGATCGTGCGGCGACCATGCTGCGCAATCACATCCGCGGGCTCGAACGCGCGGCGTGAGACCTTACTGGTGTCTCCAGACGCTTCGCGAGGTTAGCGACCGATGCTGTCAGCGGCCTTCTTTGCTCTTTCCGCCGCCGCTTCCGCGTCCATGATGGGCTGAACGGCCTCCTCGCGACCGGCGGCCGACTGGTTTCGGGCCAGTTGGGCAAAGTCCGCGGAAGTCCGAGCATGAAACCGGGCGGACTCGCGAAACGCCTGGACCGCAGAACGGTCGCCTCTCGCCTCAGCCTCGTGGGCGTAGCGCGCCGACTCTTCAGCTGCGATGGCCATCTGATTGGCGCTGACCGCAGCGTGCATCGCAACTTGGGCCTCGTTGAGGCTCGTCACCGTCGAGGTGCCCCTGTCATTCATGAAGGTCTGGTCCCAGTCTAAGGCTGTCGCCGGTGTGATGCAGTGCGTTCGAACGTATGCCTGAAACTGCGCTGTCAGCTGGGCCATTTTCTCGGAATCGACGTCTGTCGTGCGTGCGCCTCGTCCCAGCTCCACACCGTAATCCACCCCAAGCTTGAAGCCTTCCTGTAATCCGTCGCCAAAACCGAGCCGTTCATCGCCCGGAGACAGTACGGCCGGAGTCGGGATCCTGAGCAGGACACTGGAAGGGTTTTCCACAGGGCTGCCTGACAGGTCGTGGTAGCCGTCGACGACGCCCCGCAACCATCCGGCGTAAGCTCCCTTGCAGGCACCGCTGTGGAACTGCGGGGAGTCGCGATCCGCGAACGCGACGGACGCCTCCACAAGGTTCGCGCAGAGGACGACAACGACCGCAAGGGAGATGGTCCGTATGCGGTGAGTGGTTGTTGCCGTTCGCTCGATATGCCGCGTCATGCCCGCCGCCCTCGCTCGATGTTCACCTGCTCGAAGAGTGGTTGAACTCTACACGCGGACATTACGAGTTTTGTTGACCTGTATCAACTTTGGCGATTGAACGCGGACAATTTCGCGCAGACAGTGTGACGTCTCCGTAAGCGTTCGCGATGCCGGCTTCGGCAGGAGTGTCATTCCCGCCGACCGCCCCGGGATCCGTGTCATCTCATTCCCACTCGATCGTGCCCGGCGGCTTCGAGGTCACGTCGTAGACGACGCGGTTGATGCCGCGGACCTCGTTGATGATGCGGGTGGCCGCACGTCCGAGGAATTCCATGTCGTAGTGGTAGAAGTCAGCGGTCATCCCGTCGACCGAGGTCACGGCGCGCAGCGCACAGACGAATTCATAGGTACGACCATCGCCCATGACGCCGACGGTCTGGACCGGCAAAAGCACGGCAAAAGCCTGCCAGATCGCGTCGTAGAGGCCGGCCTTGCGGATCTCGTCGAGATAGATGGCATCGGCTTCGCGCAGGATGTCGAGCTTTTCGCGCGTCACACCGCCCGGGCAGCGGATGGCAAGGCCCGGACCCGGGAAGGGGTGGCGGCCGATGAAACTGTCCGGCAGGCCGAGCTCCTTGCCGAGCACGCGGACCTCGTCCTTGAAGAGTTCGCGCAACGGTTCCACTAGCTGCATCTTCATGCGCTCGGGCAGACCGCCGACGTTGTGGTGCGATTTGATCGTGACCGACGGGCCGCCGGTAAACGAGACGCTTTCAATGACGTCGGGATAAAGCGTACCCTGGCCGAGGAAGTCGGCGCCGCCGAGTTTCCTGGCCTCTTCTTCGAAGGTTTCGATGAACAGCCGTCCGATGATCTTGCGCTTGGTTTCCGGATCGGAGACCCCTTCCAGCTCGCCGACGAACTTGTCGACGGCATCCACATGGATGAGGTGCAGGTTGTAGTGTTCCTTGAACATGGCGACGACATCGGCCGCCTCGTTCTTGCGCATCAGCCCGTGGTCGACGAGGATGCAGGTGAGTTGGTCGCCGACGGCCTCGTGGATCAGCAGGGCCGCGACGGAGGAGTCAACGCCGCCCGAGAGGGCGCAGATGACCCGCTTGTCGCCGACCTGGTCGCGTATCGCCTGCACGGCCTTGGCGCGATAGGCCGACATCGTCCAGTCGCCCTTGATGCCGGCGATCTTGTGGATGAAGTTGGCGATGAGCTTGGCACCGTCGGGCGTGTGCACGACTTCTGGATGGAACTGAACCGCGTAATATTTGCGCTTCTCGTCGGCGATGAAGGCGAAGGGCGCGTTGGCCGAAGTCGCGACAACCTCGAAGCCGGGGGGCAGCGCGGTTACGCGGTCGCCGTGGGACATCCAGACCTGGTGGCGGGAGCCGGCCGGCCAGAGATCTTCGAACAGCGCGCATTCCTTCTCAATATCGAGGAAGGCACGGCCGAATTCCCGGTGATGTCCGCCCTCGACCTTGCCGCCGAGCTGCATGCAGATCGTCTGTTGCCCGTAACAGATGCCGAAGACCGGAACGCCGCTGTCGAAGACGACCTGCGGTGCGCGGGGGCTTCCCTCTTCGAGCGTCGAAGCCGGGCTCCCGGAGAGGATTACCGCCTTCGGCTTTAGCCGGGCGAAGCCTTCGTCTGCAGATTGGAACGGAACGATCTCGCAATAGACGCCCGCCTCGCGGACGCGCCGGGCGATGAGCTGCGTCACCTGGCTGCCGAAATCGATGATGAGAACGCTGTCGGGATGAGCTGTCTGGGTCATGTCGAGCCTTTAATGAAAACCGCCTGTTCTGGCAATTGCTGATTTGCTGCAGAACCGGAAAATTTCGCGGCGCATCGCGCCGGGCTTCAGAACCAGAAGAGGCCGTCCTCAAGCCCCGCAAACAGAGCATCGACGCTGCCGGCGAGCTTCTGGTCGATGATATGGAGGTATTCCGTCCAGTCGCCGACGTGCCGAAGCTCGTCCTTCCCGTCTGAGATGCCCCGAAGGCCGATCAGTGGCAAGCCGAACGTGCTGCACACCCGAAAGACCGCAAAGGTCTCCATGTCGACCATGTCGGCTGCGATTGCATGATAGGCTTCACCGGAAACGATGTTGGCGCCGGTCGAGAGGCTGGCTGTCGGAATGCCGGGGATACGCAAAGGCAGATCGACGACGGGGGGAAGATCGACAAATGGCGTGCGGCCCTTCTCGAAGCCGAGTGGCGAGGCGTCCATGTCGCGATAGGAGACCGATCCAACCTGATAGATCTCCGTTTGCTCAAGGGTGTTTGAGCCTGCGGAACCCAGCGAGACGACGAGATCCGGAAGCGTCTTTCCCGCCTCCAGGACGGCAACGGCTCTGGTTAGAGCAAGTGTCGCTTCTACCGGACCGACGCCGGTCATCAGCGGGGTGAAGCGCGACCGCAGGAAGGGACCATATTCCGCCTCTGCGGCCATGACGAAAAGGACCGACTTTCCGCCAACGGATTTCAGTTCGAACGTCACCCGGTAATCCCCTCGCGTCCGCGCACGACCATCAGTGTACTGGTCATGGAGGCGATGAGCTTGGCCGGGCCGTCGCCGACCGCATAGCCGCGACCGTCCGCAACAATGATCGTACTGCCAGGCTTTGTGATTTCGCCGCGGAACAGGAACCGGTCGCCACGGCCCGGTGACAGCAGGTTCACCTTGAACTCGATCGTCAGGAGCGAGGCATCCGGTGCAACGACGGTATAGGCGGCGTAGCTGCAGGCGCTGTCGAGCGCCGCCGAGATGACGCCCGCATGCAGAATGCCGTGTTGTTGCGTGAGCTTCACATCGAACGGCAGTTCGATCTCGACGACGCCCTGAGATATGCGGGTCAGCTCGGCACCGAGCGTTTCCATTGCGCCCTGGCGCGCGAAGCTTTGCCGGATGCGTTCGTGCACATCTTCGCTGTCCATGTCACTCATCTGTCGTCATTTCCCCTTGAGAGGCGCGAAATTGGCACGCTCTCGGGAGGCAGGCAAGCCGCTCCCGTCGAGAAAATCAGTTGAGCACGAAGAGCGAGAGGTTGAGGAGCGAGGCGAAACCGACCCAGGCCGCATAGGGAGTGAAAAGCAGCGCGGAAAGACGATCAATGTCCCAGGCCTTGGCGATGAAGGCGAGGATCAGACCGAGGAGCGGGAGGATGACGACGAGACCGAGGGCCGGGCTCTGCAGGCCGAAGAATGAGGGGGACCAGAGAAGGTTGAAAATCATCTGGCCGAACCAGATCTGCATTGCCGCGGAAGCCGGAGCTCTCAGCCAGATGCGGCCGCCGGCGATCGCGATCAGTACATAAAGCGTGGTCCAGACTGGACCGAACAGATAGGATGGCGGATTGAACGGCGGCTTGTCGAGAGACTGGTACCACTCGTCCGGAAGGTTGGCGAGACCGGAGAGCAGGCCGAAACCGAGGGTAAAGACGATGAAGCCGACGTGGATCAGAAGTGCGCGCATGGTGAAGGAGATGTAGGGCGTAATCGGCTTCTTCCAAGATCAAAGCGTGCCGAGGCGACCGATATGCTGGTCCCAGGCGATGGCGCTCTGTGTTCTCCCGAAACGCCCGTCATAGGAGGATACGGCGAAACCGTTCACGCCCGGCGCGATTCCTGCCGCATTCGCGATTCGTGTCTGTTTCACCACCGCGCCGCTGGTTCCGCTGAGGGTCACTGCAAGCCCACCTTTGGGTGAGGTGATGCCGACGAGACCGCTGCGACGGTCGACGGCAATCGCACCGACATAGTTTGCAAGCCCATCCGTCGTCTCCTCAGGCAGGTCGATAAATCGAAGGTCTTCCCCTTGGCCGAAATAGCCCACGAGTGGCGGCAGGCCGTTGCGCGCGCCTTCGTACTGGCAGGCGAACCAGATACGGCCGCGTTCGGCGAGTGCAAGATGACGCGTCGAAAGCTGCCGGAGGTTCGCTGGAAGCACATGCTTTTCGACGAGCGCCCCGGTTCTCGCGTCGCAGATGACGAGGCTCGGCTCCATGTGATCGAGGTTGAGCTTTGTCCGCCCAAAGTCGGGGTGGGTCTCGATCCCGCCATTGGCGATGATGAGCAGGCTTCCGTCGTCGCTGACCGTCATATCGTGTGTTCCGACGCCATGCGCCGGAACTTCGCCCAGACGGGAAAAGCCGTTCGCGGCGTCGTAGATGCCGATGACGCCGCGGTTATTGTTGAAATCGTTCTCGCAGGCATAGAGGAGGTGCCCGTTCGGCGAGAAACCGCCATGGCCGAAAAAGTGCCGGTTCTCGCCGCAGGCGAAGACCGTCGGTTCCGAGCTGGCGCCGGGATCGACGGCAATGGCAAAGGTGCCGGGTCTGCGCGCGAAGGCGACCACCTTGCCAGTCGCCGTGCAGGAGGTCAGTCCATGCATCCGCCCGGGAAGATCCACCTGCGCAATGATCTCGCCTTCTTCGCTGAGGAGCGCCAAGCCATAGGTGCCACCGGGCGCGCGAAAACCGGAGGCGAAGACGGCGTCGGTGCGCCCGAGCGCGAAGGCGGCTTCGAAGGAGAGGCCTGCCAGAAAGGCGGCGCCTGCGGCTTTGATGAAACTGCGACGGTCGATGAGCGCACTTTTCCGCACGATCAATCTCCGTCCGAGAAGGAGAAGCCGGCGCCGAGACCGAGTGCGCCGCCAAAATCGTCGTTGAGCCGCAGGATCAGGTCTTTGCCGTTCAGCAGCAGGAAATCGAGCCGGGAGCGTTCTTCCGGCGACGTGACCGCCGTCTCGACATCGGGGCTGACGGCGCCGGCAGTCCGGATCAGTGATTTAAGGACGAAATCAATGGAAGTAACGATCGAGCGAGAGCCTGGATCGAGGAGTTCCTGCATGTCTGACTGGTCTATCAGCGTGCGCATGCCTTCGAAATTGCCGCGGATGGACGCGAAGGTGAGGCCGGAGCGCCAGAAGATCGCCTGCCGTGGCAATGTCTTGGCATCCTCCCCCTTGTAGAATGTCTCGATGCGTTGGTCGCGGACCGCCTCGGCGCCATGGACGAGAATACCGAGCAGGGCGGTCATCGCCTCGCGATTATCCCGGAAGTAGGCGTTGTCGGCGCCGGGATGCTTCCAGGCGTCCTGAACGCCACTCGGCTCGTCCCATTCTGCGGCAAGTTCGCTTCCGAGATGCTCGAGGTTTCCGGCGATCGCCGCACCATAGCGGCAACGGAAGCCGTTCGGCTCTCGCAGCAGGAGTTCGAAATCGGTGCCGTAGAGCACGAATTCCGCGGCCCCGAGACCTTGCATGGCGACGCTCTTCTCCCTGAGCGTCTCCGCCCTCGTGGCGCTCTCGTCCGGGTTGGCAAGCAGTGCCTGCACTTGTTTCAGTCCGGTGCTCTTACGGTCGGGGTAGAACAGAATGCGTTCGAAACGGTTGGCCTCGATCGCCGGCCCGACACGGACGATCTCGATTTTCGACCATGCCTCGACGGTCTTGACGAAAGTGTCTCGGGCGGCGGTTAGCTGCTCCTGCGAAGGCGTGGCGCAGAGCGCCTGCATCGCGTCTTCGAAGTCTCCTGCCCTGTCCCGGAAATCCCGATAACCCGGACGGATGAAACGGTCGACAGCTTTTTCCAACACGGCGGGTATAGCATTCGCC
Source organism: Ciceribacter thiooxidans (assembly GCF_014126615.1). NCBI lineage: Bacteria > Pseudomonadati > Pseudomonadota > Alphaproteobacteria > Hyphomicrobiales > Rhizobiaceae > Ciceribacter > Ciceribacter thiooxidans. The sequence goes on along the minus strand of NZ_CP059896.1, from coordinate 3,245,014 downwards.
TGAAGTGTCGGAGTTGAGGTCTCCTGCGCGGTCGCGGGAAGGATTGCGACCAGGAGGGCGGTCATCGAACGGATGAGAGATTTGATCACAACGACTCCAGAAATCTGATCAGGTGTCGGCGCGCTTCCGGCGCGGCCGAAGCGAATGCGTTGCGTGCCCGTTCCGCTTCACCGCCGTGCCAGAGAATGGCCTCGGTGAGGTTGCGCGCGCGACCATCGTGAAGGAAGAAGGTGTGCCCGTTGACGTCGTCGGTCAACCCGATGCCCCATAACGGAGGAGTGCGCCACTCCCGATCTGTGGCATCTCCAACCTGCTGGCCGTCGGCAAGTCCTTCGCCCATGTCATGCAGCAGGAAGTCCGAATAGGGCCAGATCAACTGAAAGGCTTGGGCCTTGTTGGCCGCGTCGCGCCGCGTCACGTATTTCGGCGTGTGGCAGGCAATGCAGCCGATGCGGTAAAACAGAGCCTTTCCCCTCAGGACGTCCGGGCTGCCGACGTCACGGCGGGTCGGTACGGCGAGATTTTCCGAATAGAAGGTCACCAGTTCGAGCACCGGATCTGGGGCCTCCGTATTGCCAAGTCGCGTCTGTATGCCGTTCGGCATCTCCCGGCATGGCGCTTGCGCGCTCGTGCAATCACCCCAATGGCCGGGAGCGTCGGGCGTCGAGATACCGAGATCTCCCACGAACGCACTGGAACTTTGATCGCGAACGGAGGCATTCTGCGCCTTCCAGCCGAAGCGTCCGAGTTGCAGTTCACCGGTGCGGTGGTCGCGGGCGCGCGCCGCACGGCCGGAAATACCATCGCCGTTGCGGTCTTCCGGATCGGCCATCGCAAGGATGTCGGCATCGGCGATCGCCTCTATGAGACCCATGCCGATGATCGGATTGGCAATGCGCGCCGAGAGCGTCGTGTCTGTGCCGAGCGGTCCGTAGCCGAGATCTGCTACGCTGTATTGCGGCTTGCGCAGCATGATCGTCTCGCCACCTGCGAGCGTGACCCGCTCTTCGGTGTACGTCACCGTCCCCCGGCCTTCTGCAGCGAGACCGGGGACGGCCACGTCCTGAAGCTGATTGCCGTATGTATCGTCCGCAAAGCTCACGACCTTCAGTTCTGCGAGCGTCTGTCGTTCTTTGTCGGTGCGAGCGGGGCGAGCAAGCCTCAGGATCATCGAGGAACTACTGCCTGCGTCATTCTCCGGCGGGTGTCCGCGACCGTTTTTCAGGTGACAGCTATGGCAGGAACGCGCGTTGAACAGCGGACCGAGGCCATCGGAAGCCTGGGTGGAGGATGGGGAGGAAACCCAGAGTTTTTCAAACAGCGCTTTGCCGAGCCTGAAATTCTCTTCTTCCGAAAAGCCGAGATTGGCCGAGGCGTGGGAGAACGCATCAGCGTCGATGGGGTTTCGTGACGTTGTCGCTCCGCCCGGCATTGCCTCGTATTGTTCCGGCCTGGAGAAGTCATTGGTCGGCCGCGTGACATCCTCGACGCGGGTGGTGTCTTCCGCGGACAGATCATTGCGCTTCGCCTCCGTGGCACCAACGAGCGGAGCGAACAGAAGAGAGGCTGCCGCGAAAAAGGCCAGCCGGTACCGTGGGGTAGGGGGGAGATGCAGGGCGCTTGCATATGCGGGTCGGGCTGCCGGAAGGTCCGGCAGCCGCTCTCGTCTTATTGGAACACAGCTTCGGGATGGTCGAGGCTGTCCGAGCCCTCGAGTTCGACAGTGCCGAGATCCTGTGAGGCAATGATGCGCTCGATCGTCTTGGTCTGGTCGATCAGGCCGTCGATCGCAGCCTGCACGGTGGCGTTGCCCTCCACATTGCCTTCACCGATCATCTGATCGTAGGCCTCGACGGCTTCGGCGCGTTTGGCCATAGCGTTCATGGCCGCGAGCGTCTTCTCGAGTTTCGACTTCATCTCGGTGTCGAGCGCCGGGTCTTGGGCGGCAACAAGCTCGGACAGCGATGGACCGGTCATTCTCGTGCCGTCCACGCGGACGTATTCACCGGTATAGGCCGACGCGATGCCGATGGCGTCGTTCAGATGCGAGTTGTGGGTGTTGTCGGAGAAGCAGTCGTGCTCCTCTTCGGGATCATGCAACAGCACCCCGAGCTTCATGCGCTCACCGGCGAGTTCTCCATAGGAAAGTGAACCCATGCCGGTGAGGATCGCACCGATCCCGGCCTTTGCGTCGGCCTCCAAGGCCTTCGTGGCTTCACCGTCCGGCTGCCATACGGCCACCATCTCCTGCAGGTCCGAGACGAGCAGGGTCGACGCTGCCTTGAGATACGCGGCCCGACGGTCGCAATGACCGTTGGTGCAATTCTTCAGATCGTAGTCGGTATAGGGTCGGTTGCCGGCGCCGGGGCCGGTACCGTTCAGATCCTGTCCCCAGAGGAGGAATTCGATGGCGTGATAGCCGGTGGCCACGTTCGCCTCGATCTCGCCGGCCTCGTGCAGCGTTTCAGCGAGGAACTCCGGTGTGATCTCCGAGGCGTCCACGTCCTTGCCACCGATCTTGATCTGCGGATTGGCAATGACGTTCGCCACGTAGAGTGTATTCTCGTCGCTTTCGGTGCCGTAGGCCGCGTCGACGTAGTCGATCAGTCCCTCGTCAAGTGGCCAGGCATTCACCTTGCCTTCCCAGGCATCGACGATCGGACTACCGAAGCGATACACCTCCGACTGCTGATAGGGCGCGCGAGCCGTGACCCAGGCTGCGCGCGCCGCTTTAAGCGTCTCCTCGCTCGGCTTGGCGATCAGCGCGTCGATAGCGGCGTCAAGGGCTTGGGCCGTCGACAGGGAATCCTCATACTTCGCCTGAGCGAGGGCAGCGTAATGTCTCAGCACCTGCGCCGCATCGGGCGCGGCGAGGACGGGTGCGGCGATCATGGCCGCCGACGCAACCACCAATGCGACGGTGGCACCAAGAACAGATTTCCGGGTCATGAGAATCTCCTGAGGCGCATTGGGCGCCTGTGGGTGAAATGGCCGGAACGTCTTGGAGCAAAATTAAACTTGTGTCAAATAGTCTAGAATAAATTTCGAGATCCTAATGGCGGACGTCAGCTGCGGCGGCGCATGCGGCAGAAGAAGAAGCCATCCGTATCCGTGGCGGCGGGGCTCAGGGTCAGCGTAAGACCATTACGGCTGCGTGGACGTGACCCCGAAGCGGAAAAGAGTCGCTCCCAGGTGTCGAACGCCGAAGCGATCTCGAATTCCGGATGGGCCTCGCAGAAGTCTCGGACCTGATCGTCATTTTCCTCGGGAAGCAGGGAGCATGTGACGTAAAGCAGTTCGCCGCCGGGCTTTACGTAAGCCGAGGCTTCGGCGAGCGCTTCTTTCTGCTGTTCGACGCGCTCCTGGAGATTGCGCAGCGTCAGGCGCCACTTGGTGTCGGGGCGGCGGCGCCACGTGCCGGTCCCAGTGCATGGCGCATCCACGAGAACGCGGTCGAAGCGGCCGGTCAGTGGGGTGATCGCGGAGATGGAATCGTGGACCTGGACATTGTGCGTGCCGGCGCGTTTCAGGCGTTCGATGATCGGCGCGAGCCGCTTGCGATCGGCGTCGTAGGCGTGGACCTGACCCTTGTTGTGCATGGCTGCGGCCATGGCCAGCGTCTTGCCGCCGCCGCCGGCGCAGAAATCGAGAACCTGCTCGCCTTCACGAGGGTCGACGAGATCGGCGACGATCTGCGACCCCTCGTCCTGAACTTCGAACCAACCCTTCTGGAAGGAAAGCTCGGCCGTCACGTTTGGGAGCCGAGAAGGGCCTTCGCCGGCGGGAATGCGTATGCCGTAGCGGGCGATCTGGGCGGCCTGGGCGCCGACGCGATCAAGTGCCTTCAGCACCTTGTCGCGCGAGGCCTTGAGTGTATTGGCGCGTAGATCGAGCGTGGGGCGTTTCGCGAGTGCCTTGGCCTCGTCGAGCCAGTCGTCGCCGAATGCGGTTTCCAGTGACGGCTGCACCCATTCGGGAATATCTCCCTGCACATGGGGAGGAGCGTCCTCAATCCGGCGCGCCGCAAAAGCGGAAAGCTGTTCTGAACCGAGCGCGGCCGGGGCGAAGCTGTCGCCGTCGAGTTCGCGCGCAAGACTGTCTGGGGTAAAGCCCCATTGGCGAAGGAGCACCGCATAGCCGAGTGCCGCCGCGCTGTCGTCGTCCATGAGCCAGCCATGGGAGAGTTTCATGCGCAGCGCGTCGTAGACGATGTTGCCGATCGCCGCGCGGTCACCCGAACCGGCAAAGCGGTGCGACAGTCCCCAGTCCTTCAGCGCATCGGCGACCGGCCGGCGACGGGTCTCTATATCGGCCAGAATTTCGATCGCGCCGGCAAGGCGGCCGCCTAAACGCATGTCATGTCTCCTGCAACAGAAGACTGCGTGGTAGCGGCGAAACACGCCGAGAGCAAGCATCTACGCCCGCCGACGGCCGGAACAGGGGCTGAGGACGTCTTCTCCTCAGCCGATGATCTCGTAGCAGACCTTGGCATGGCCGGTCTGAACCATGCCGATGTTCTGGGCGGCTGCCTTGGAGAGGTCGAGCACACGCCCTCGCACGAAGGGGCCGCGATCGTTGATCCGGACCACGACGCTCCGGCCGTTCCTCGCATTCGTCACCTTGAGTTTGGTGCCGAACCGGAGCGACTTATGGGCCGCGGTAAGAAGAGAAGGATTCATCCGTTCACCCGAAGCAGTGCGTGAGTGAAGGGCATACCATGAAGCACCGCCGCAGGACGAGTTTGCAGAAGCCTGCGCAGGGGCGATAGCACCGAATGCAGCTATAGCTGCAGCGGTCGCAATAGAGCGCCGGATATTCTTCAAGTTCGATTTCCCTAGTCGTTTGTTGTAGCTTTAATTTGCGCAAGAACGCTAAGGCGCGGCAAAAAATGGCAAAAACGTGCCCCAAGCTGCTCACGAAATGTTACGTAGTGTAACATTTGTGATTTTGGTGCTGGTAAACAAATTCTGAAGAGATTAGAGAAAAGAGAGAAAACGCGTTCAAAAACTGAGGAAAATTAGAACGGAGTTCCTGAGCGCGACGACATTCTCTCGCTCACGAAAAAAGTTTTAGAAAATTTTTTCGGAGGGCCCCATTTCCTGCCCGAAATGTGAAGATTCCGCGGCACTGGTGCGCCGCCCGTCTCCTGAGGCGGGCAACAACCAACGGAAACGCGGCGAGGGTTCTACTTGTTCCAGCGGCCGCTGGCCCACAACTCCGCCAGCGACACCCGGTAGTCGGGATATTGGAAGCGGAATCCCAGGCTGGTGATCGTCGCGTTCGAAACACGCTTGTTCTCACCGTAGAAGGAGCGCGCCATCGGCGTGAGTTCGGCCGTTTCGAAGTCTTGTTCCGGAGGAGGCTCGATCCCCATTAAGCGCGCCGCTTCGGCAACCACATCCTGCGGAGGACAGGGCTCGTTGTCCGTGACGTTGAATATGCCGGCCGTGCGCTTTTCGGCGAGGAACATTGCGGCGGCGGCGATGTCCTCGACGCGGATACGATTGAAGACCTGATCCTTCTTGACGAGTCGTCGGGCGTTGCCGCGGGTGAGATTGACGAAGGGATTTCTGCCCGGCCCGTAAATGCCCGAGAGACGCAGGATCGTCAGCGGCAGGTCGTTTGCAGCGGCGAGCGACTGCCATGCGTTCTCGGCGTGCAGTCGCTCGACGGAGCGCTGCGAAGCCGGCCTGCACGGTGTTTTTTCATCGACCCAGGCTCCACCGTGGTCACCATAGACGCCGACGGTCGACAGGTAGCCGACCCATTCGAGCAACGGCAGACGCGTACGTACGCCCTCGCCGAGCAGCGGGATCAAAGGGTCTCCGCTGGCGCCGGGCGCAATCGACTGGACGAGATGGGTGACCGTCCGCATCCTTTCTATCAGTTCTTCAGAAAGCGATACGCCGCCGAACTGGAAAGGTTCGATCCCCAAAGCCGCGAGTGTCTCCTTCTTTTCGAGACTCCGCGTTGTCCCGGCAACCGGATGTCCCTTGGCGGCAGCAAGTGCGCCGATCGCCTTTCCGGAGTAGCCGGCACCGAAGATCATCATGCGCATCGCGTCATCTCCCAAAGTCCCACTCGGCTTGTACTTCCGGATCCTGCTCTTGCGGCCGGTGGCCGCGTTGCAAGGCCTCGAAGGTGTCCCGGTCAATCAATCGTGACAACGCCCAGACAGCCATCCCGCGAACCTCCGGCGCACCGTCATGGAGCAGCCGCCGGCATGGCTCCACGAGTTCGGACCGAGCGGAATTGCCAGCCGCAATCAGGAGATTGCGGATGAAACGGTTCCGCCCGATCCTCTTCACCGGCGATCCGCTGAAGAAGGTCCGGAAGGCGGCGTCGTCGAGCGACAGCAGGTGTGTGATCTCCGGCTCCCGCAGGTCGTCGCGCGCTTTCAGCTTCATCTCCCGGGCGGTCTCGGCAAACTTGTTCCAGGGGCAGGCGGCGAGACAGTCGTCGCAGCCGTAGACCCGGTTGCCGAAAGCAGGCCGTAAGGCTCGGTCGATCATTCCCTTGTGTTCGATCGTCAGATACGAGATGCATCGTCGGGCGTCGATCTTGTACGGTGCGGGAAAGGCGGCGGTTGGACAGGCGTCGAGGCAGGCGCGGCAGGAGCCGCAGTGGTCAACTTCGGGTGCGTCGAAGTCGAGCTCCGCAGTGGTGAAGAGGCTTCCGAGAAAGAGCCAGGAGCCGTATTCGCGGCTCACCAGATTGGTGTGCTTGCCCTGCCAGCCGAGTCCGGCGACTGCGGCCAGCGGCTTTTCCATCACAGGTGCCGTGTCGACGAAGACCTTCACGTCTGCACCGGCACGGGCAGCGAAGCGAGTGGCAATCTCTTTCAGGCGGCCTTTCATGATGTCATGATAGTCACGGTTGCGGGCATAGACGGAGATCGCCGCCCTGTCCTTTTTCTCGAGAATGTGGCGCGGGTCTTCGTCAGGGCCGTAGTTCATGCCGAACATGACGATCGAGCGAACCTCACCCCAGAGCACCTTCGGGTCGGCACGACGCTCGCGCGTCTCCTCCATCCACCCCATGGTGCCGTGATACCCCGCCTCGATATAGGCGGCGAGGCGGGTCGGGGCGTCCGGGATGCCGTCCGGTCCCGTAATGCGGCAGAGTTCGAAACCCTGTGCCGAGGCCTCTTCGCGGACGAAGGCAGTCAGGCGGTGACGCAAGCGCTCGGCCTTGTCATCCGTCTGTCTCTCCGGGGCTTCGTCCGCGGACATGGCCGCTCCTCGTCAGAAATCCAGATCCGCGTAGTGCGATACCGGCGTCAGCCCGCGCACGCGCTCAGCAAGCAGCGGGCGGAAGGACGGGCGAGACTTGAGGCGCTGATACCACTCCTTGACGACCGGCGCTTCCGACCAGTCGATCTCGCCGAGATAGTCGAGAACGGAGATTGCAGCGGCCGCGGCAAGATCGGCATAACTCAGGCGGTCCCCTGCCAGCCAGGGGCGCGAACCTGAGAGCCAGGCCAGATATTTCATGTGCTGGCGGATGTTGTTGCGTGCCGTGCGCAGTACCTTGCTGTCGGGTGCTCCACCGCCGAGCCCGTTCGGGATCTGCAGCTTGTGAACGCGCTCGCGCACCAGAGGCCGGGTGACGTCCTGCTCCATCTTCTGCAGGAACCATTCGGTAAGGCGGCGAATCTCCGCTCTGTGGAAGGGGTCCTCGGCGAGTAGCCGGCGGTCGCGCTTCAGCACGCCGTGGGTTTCGTCGAGGAATTCGGAAATCACCGTCGGCCCGCAAAGCGCGCGCATATTATCGTCAACATAGACCGGTAGCGTCCCGGCCGGATTGAGGGCCAGGAATTCCCTGCGTTTTTCCCAGGTCTGCTCTTCCACCAGGTCGGCTGGGAAGCCGTATTCCGACAGGACCAGCCGGATGAACCGGGACGCGGTCGACATGGGATGATGATACAATGTTGGCATTTTTGTCCGCATTCTCTACTGCTGAGACGCCACCGCGACCGGACGCTTCTTGCCCCGCCACGCACGGCTGGCCATAGCCACGGTCCCCAAGCTATAGGTTCTCGGCCCCTTCAATACAAGCGAATCAACCCTTTCGCCAGCGGCACCACAAGGACTTTTCATGGAAGACCAATCGATCGTCAGCGCGCTCCTTCTCGGCCTCGTTGAGGGGCTGACGGAATTCATTCCCGTTTCCTCCACCGCTCATGTGCTTCTCGCCGGGCACTTTCTCGGCTTCCGCTCGCCCGGCAATACCTTTGCCGTGCTGATCCAGCTCGGCGCAATCCTGGCAATCCTCAGCGTCTACGCCCACAAGCTCATTGGCGTCGCGCTGACACTGCCGTCGAGTGCCCGCAGCCGCCATTTTGTCCTGTCCATCCTGATCGCCTTCCTGCCGGCCGCGGTCATCGGAGCGTTGGCTCACGATTTCATCAAATCGGTTCTCTTCGAAACGCCGGTGCTGATGTGCACCGTGCTCATCCTCGGCGGTTTCGTCCTGCTCTGGATCGACCGGCAGGAGCTCACGCCGCGATATACCGATGCGATGCAGTACTCCCTGCCGCTCGCTTTCAAGATCGGCGTTTGCCAGTGTGTGGCGATGATTCCGGGTGTCTCCCGTTCGGGCGCAACGATCGTCGGCGCGCTGCTGCTCGGTGCAGACAAGCGGTCAGCGGCGGAGTTTTCCTTCTTTCTCGCAATGCCGACCATGGTCGGCGCCTTCACGCTCGACCTTTACAAGAACCGCGCCGCGCTGAATTTCGACGACACAGCGCTCATCGCCATCGGATTCGCCGCGGCCTTCATTTCTGCTCTGCTGGTGGTCAAAAGCCTGCTTAATTATGTGTCGAAGCGAGGCTATGCGCTTTTCGCCTGGTGGCGCATTGCCATCGGCGGCCTGGGCCTGGCGGCCCTGGCTCTCGGTTTCTGAGGCCGAGACCGGGCGCCCTTCGGGGCGCCCGAGATCTAACCTAGATCAACGGGTAGCCGGGATCGACGCCGTGCTGCAGGGGTCGACGCCGTAGGCCGGTGCGCAGTTCGATTTGCCCGCTACGCCAGTCGAGGGGGCCATAAAAGAGCCTGCCATGATGACCAGTGCCGCACACGCAAAAAAGAGTGCGATAGACTTACCCATAAATCTGCCTCTCGGAATGATGGTATGCGTCCCGTCAACGCAATGGCGAAGTGCCCGAACGCGGTGGACGATCTACGCATTGCCAGCCGTTTCTTCAATAGAAGATCTTGCTGAACCGTCGGTTAACAGAGGTAATTTGCCACTGCGTCATTTGTGCAACGCAGCAGCGGCGGACACGTCGTGGAGCAGCGTCACGCTTCCTTGCCAGCCCCGGTGAACTGCCCGTGCGGGCGGTACTGTACGAGGTAGGAGGGAAGGATCGATTCCAGCGTTACGGGAGTGATCCCCGTGCCTTCCAGCGTGCGGCCTTCCGCCTTTGCCGTGTCAGAAACGACGTTGTCCTTCTTCAGAAGCTTCACCTGGTCGCCGGTGAGCGGCGGCTTGATGAACGGCACGAGCGACAGGATGCCGGCGAGGAAGGAAGCAACACCGAACGGTAGGCTGAGGAAACCGCGGCGGCGTTCGACCGTCGCAAGCATGACCTCCATGCATTCGCGGAAGGATAGGACCTCGCGTCCGCCGAGTTCGTAGATCGTGCCTCGGCTGAGCTTGCCATCGACGGAGCGCGCAACTGCCTCTGCGACATCGCCGACATGCACCGGCTGGAACCTCGTCTTGCCGCCGCCGATCAGCGGCAGGAGCGGTGCTTTGCGGGCCATGGCGGCGAACTTGTTGAAGAAACTGTCCTCGGGTCCGAAGATGATCGACGGCCGCATGATCACGGCGTCGGGCTTGATCGAGAGGATCGCGGCCTCCGCCTTGCCTTTGGTGACGGCATACTGCGATTCCGAGTTCAGGTCGGCGCCGATCGCCGAAACATGGGTGAGGCTCGCGCCGGCATTGCGGGCAGCTTCCGCCACGGCGCGGGCGCCGAAGTCCTGGACGGAGTCGAAGCGGTTGCGTCCGCTCTCGAAAAGGATGCCCACGGAGTTGACGATATGGTCAGCGCCCTCGGCCGCCTTGTCGACCGAAGCGCGGTAGCGCAGGTTTGCCTGGACGAGCGAGATCTGACCGACATTGCCGAGCGGCAGCAGGAAGCCTGCGAGATCCGGTCTGCGGACCGCGACACGGATGCGGTAACCGCGGCGGGCGAGTGCGCGCACGATGTGCCGGCCGACAAAACCCGATCCACCAAACACGGTTACGAGCGGCGGAAGATTGGACAGGGTCATTGGCAGGCTCCCTCGGAGAGAAGTGGGCAGTTTGGCTTGAAGCTGTCTATTAGACGAATCATCTCGCGACGTGAAGTGCCATCGCGCCGCAGAGGGCCGTGTGGATCGGTGCTTCAGACGCCTTCCACGACAACCATCTCGGCATCCGCGACTTCCTGGCGGATCTTTGCCGCGATCTGGTATTCCGGTGAATTGTAGCAGTCGACGGCAGCCTGATGGGAGGGGAATTCGATGACCACGTTGCGTGCGCGGGCCTTCCCCTCGAGCTCGGTGAACGCGCCGCCGCGGGCAAGGAACGTGGCGCCGTACTTCTCGAAGGCCAGTTTCGCCGCGGCGACATAGTCCTTGTAACGCTCCGGATCGCGGATATCGACGCGGGCAATCCAGTAACCTTTGGCCATCCTGTCCTCCTGTCTGGTCTGTCCAGGCGGTTTTGAGTGAATTCGCCGGAAGGGTCAAGTTTGTTCATTTCGGGCTAAGGTGCGGGCCCGTATGTTTCTGAATCAGATCACATCCGCAGAGGGAGACGACATTGAAGCCATGGTCCCGGTTGGGAGCGTCCGGTCGCACGGCCTTTCCTGCTCTCATTGTGATTTCGGCCACAACGGTGATTTTCAGCTTGGGATGGTCGTCCGACGCGCAGGCGAAGATGTGCGATGCGACCTTCTACGAAAAGCTGAGAAGCGCGCCCCACGGCAAGGATGATCGGATCACGGTGGATTGCGATCTTCAACTGAGGCCGAAAGACGTGATTACCCGGAAACTGGTGTTTGCCGGTGAGGCAGCGTCGGGTGTCAGCCTCGATTGTCGCGGTGCGACACTCGGCAGTGCCAAAATGAAATACGGCGTAAGCGCGCCGACCGTTCTCGTAAGATCTCAAAAATTGCCCGGTAGTTCCGGCTGGAGCGTCCCGCGAAACATCCGGATCACAAACTGCAAGATCATCGGAAACATACGCCTGACGGGTCTCGGTGCTAACGGGGAAGCCGAGGAAGTTCGAAAATCGTCACTCAATCGGGACCACACCACGAATGCGCAGCGAAACGCCCCCTCCGGCATTGACCTGAAGAACGTTTCGATTGAGGCAGTCGGCACGATCCCCCTTTATTTCGGCCCGGGGGTAACGAAGTCATCGCTGACGAACTCCACCATACGCGGAAAATCGGCGAAGACCGTCATCTATCTGGATGCGGAATCGGCCGAAAACGTCATTGCCGACAATCGCTTCTCCGTCAAAGCCGACCGTGAAGTGATCGCGGTCGATGGTTCAGCGCGAAACGTCATCTCCGGAAATGAGTTCAAGAACGCCGAGAAAGGCGGTATTTTCGTCTATCGCAACTGCGGCGAAGGGGGAACCATTCGCCATCAGGAGCCCAGGTCCAATCAGATCGTCGACAATCGCTTCGTGTACCGTTCGAGCATCGTTGCCTATCCCGCGATCTGGCTCAATCACCGCGATGTGGGGAAATGGTACTGCAAAATCGACCCGAGATATCCCTTCGGCAGCAGCCTCGATCCACGTGATCGGGCGATCGATAACGTTCTCGCCGGAAACCGCTTCGAAGGCGCCATATCCCCCATGGTGCTCGACACCGAGCGAAAATAGCGGCGTCCGAATTGATGCCGAGGTCAGAGGACCTCGGCCATCTCGGCGAGGATGGCGCGTGCCGCCTCCTTCGGATCCGGCGCCTTGACGATCGGACGGGCGACGACGAGGTGGCTGGAGCCCGCCTTGAGCGCGGCGGAGGGTGTCATGACCCGCTTCTGGTCACCTTTTTCGGCACCGGCCGGACGGATGCCCGGTGTGACGAGCGCCATGTCGGGACCGATGATCTTGCGAACTGCCGCCGCTTCCTCGGCCGAGCAGACAATGCCGCCCATGCCCGCTGCACGTGCCTGCTCGGCCCTGCGAAGGACGAGCGTGTGCGGATCGTATTCGTAGCCCGCCTCGATGAGATCGCCTTCGTCCATGGACGTCAGCACGGTCACTCCGAGCAGGCAGAGGCCGGAGCCTTTGGCGGCCTCGACCGCCGCACGCATCGCCTTCGGATAGGCGTGGAGCGTCAGCATCGACATCCCCATCTTCGCAATGTTCTCGACGCCCGAAGCGACCGTGTTGTCGATGTCGAGCAGCTTCATGTCGAGAAAGATCTTCTTGCCCGATGCGGCGAGGTCGCGGGCGAACTCGAGTCCGCCGGCGAAGGCCAGCTGGTAACCGATCTTGTAGAAGAGAATGTCGTCCGAAAGCGTGTCGACGATCGTTTCGGCTTCACGCAGTGTCGGTACGTCGAGCCCGACGATAAGGCGTTCCCGTGCGGTCAAGGGTTCACTCCCGGCCAAGTTTCCATTGGCGTCCAGTCGCACGTGACGCGGCGATCTGCAAGGGAGAAGGCGAACAGATTGCCGCCGCCTCCGGGTTGGTCCTTGCTGCGGGAAATGCGAACGCCGGCAAGACGGCATCCCAAGAGAGTTCCGACGCCGCCGTGGCCAACAAAGGCGATGGGTTTTGCGGGATCATGGCCGGCGAGGACGGCTTCCACGGCGCGGACGATCCGTCGTTGGGCGTCGATCGCCTTTTCCCATCCCCTGAAGCTCTCGGCAGGATGGGCGAAGAACCAGTCGGCCGCCTTCTCAAATTCTGACGGCGAGAGGAATCCTGTCGCGGACCGGTCGTTCTCATGCATGGCGTCGACGGTCTCGTAGTCGATACCCGCCGCCTCAGCGAGAATCGCCGCTGTCTCCATGGCCTTGATTTCGGCACTTGAGACGATGCGCCTGAGTCGGCGTACCCACGGCAAGGCGGAAGCGGCTCGAGCTCGATTCACGCCAACGTTGGAAAGTCCCCATTGCGGAACGGGTATGTCGGGATCGATCCGGACCTGCGGATGGGTGATGTAAAGCGCGAACATCGCCGGTTAGGCCCGGCGATAGATCCAGAGTTGTGCCGGCGGAATATTGCGGACCACGAAATCGAAGTGCTGGATATGGTAGCTATGAGGCTTCGCAATAATGGGCGACACCGGGCCGTAAGAGATCTGCACAACCGGACGGCCGGGCGGCAGGCGGTCGAGGAGGCTCTCCAGCAGCCGGATCCGGTCCTGCATTGGAAAGTTCAAGAGCGGAACGGCGGAGATGACGGAATCGAACTTCTGGCCCGCGAGCGCGCCGAGTGTGCGGTCGAGATCGAAGGCATCGCCGTGGATGAAGTTCACGCCCGGATAGGTCATCGTGAGATGACTGCAAAAGTCTTCGGAGTATTCGACGGAGACCAGCTTTTCCGCCGGTACGCCACGGGCGAGGATCGCCTTGGTGATGACCCCCGTACCGGGACCGAGTTCCAGGACCGGCAACCCGGAATTCGGATTGATGATGCTCGCCATCTTCTTTGCAGTGATCGAGGAGGTCGGGACGATCGCGCCGACCAGCTTCGGCCCTTGCATCATGCCCTTGAAGAACCGGATCTCCTCGTCGAACTTCTTTTCGAACCGTTCCTTCAGACGTCGTACCATGTCTTAACCCTCACCAGAGACCGATTATGCAAGAACCGCAGCGGCCACACTCGGGCTATGTTGCGCCGCTTTGTCGCAAAAACAAGGCTAAATGGCGCACATAGAGCAGAAATCCAATGGAATCGATCGAGCCGCTCCGTCACACCCGCATCGGCATCAGCACGTAGAGCGCGTCGTCGCCGGCAGTGTCGCGAATGAGAGTCGGCGAGCCGGCATCCGCGAGCATGAAGATCGCATCGTCACCGGAAAGCTGTGCGGTAATGTCCAGCAGGTACTTGGCATTGAAGCCGATTTCCATCGAATCGTTCTCGTAGCCGACGGCCACCTCTTCCGTCGCGCTGCCGGAGTCGGGATTGTTGACGGTCAGCATCAGATGACCGTCGGAGAGCGCTAGTTTCACGGCACGCCCACGTTCGGACGAAATGGTCGACACGCGGTCGACTGCCTGGGCGAAGGTTTGGCAATCGACACGCATTTCCTTGTCGTTCGCTGTCGGAATGACTCTCTGATAGTCCGGGAAGGTGCCGTCGATCAGCTTCGAGGTCATGACAATGGAGCCGATGGTGAAGCGGATTTTCGCGTCCGACACTTCGATGGTAACGACAAGATCCGGATTGTCGACCAGCTTCTGCAGTTCGCCGACCGTCTTGCGCGGGATGATGATCCCCGGCATTCCCTCCGAACCGGACGGGGCCTCGACATCGGCGCGAGCCAGCCGGTGCCCGTCAGTCGCAACGGCGCGAAGCTTCAACGCACCTGCACTCTCGATCGTGTGCAGGAAGATGCCGTTCAGGTAGTATCGAGTCTCCTCCGTCGAGATCGCAAATTGGGTGCGATCAATCAACATCTTGAGATCGGAGGCCTTCAGCTTGAAGGCATGGGTGAAGGTGCCGGCGGTGAGATCGGGGAAATCGGACTCCGGCAGGCACTGCAGCGAAAACTTGGAACGGCCGGAGGCGACCGTCATCGAGACGCCGTCCGGCGTCGTTGCCAGCAGGACTTCGGCGCCGTCCGGCAGCTTGCGGACGATCTCGTAAAGAAGGTGGGCTGGTACGGTCGTTGCGCCGGCCTGCTCGACCATGGCGGGCGTCGCCTCGGTGATCTCGAGGTCCAGGTCGGTCGCTTTCATGTCGAGGCTGGCGCCTTCCGCACGCAGCAACACGTTCGACAGGATCGGGATCGTGTTGCGACGTTCGACCACGCGGTGAACATGGTTCAGCGATTTGAGAAGGTTGGACCGTTCAAGAGTGATACGCATGGACTTTACCGCTTTCGACCTGTCGCCATCCGGGGAGCTGGGATGGCCGCAATATGACGCCGCGCTGTTCGTCGGCGGGAGAATGTGGACGCGCAAAATGGCAGCAAAAGGCGGTCGATTGCAAGAGCCATCACGCGCGGGCAGAGCGAATGGGCATTGTATCTTGTTCAAAGGTCGATGCTGAACCATAAAGGCCCTGTCATCCCTGAAAGGACGCCCATCGTGACAGACATCCGGAAGGACGCCGCGGCTTCCCCGAAGACCTATCGCCTCTATGATGCCGTGATCTCCGCCCGGCCGCTCGAGCCTGCGCTCTATCTCGTCGCGACGCCGATCGGCAACCTCGGCGACATTACGCTGCGGGCGCTTGAGGTGCTTGCCGGGGCTGACGTGCTCGCCTGCGAGGATACGCGCGTGACCCGCGTTCTGCTGGATCGCTACGGTATCCACAACCGGCCGACCGCCTACCATGAACACAATGCAGAGGTGGCGGGCCCGAAATTGCTCGCCGCCTTGGCGGAAGGAAAATCCGTGGCGCTGGTCTCCGATGCCGGCACGCCGCTGGTCTCCGATCCGGGCTATCGTCTGGGACGCATAGCGATCGATGCTGGCTGCCGCGTGGTGCCGATCCCCGGACCTTCGGCGCCGCTCGCGGCCCTCGTCGGCTCCGGCCTGCCGAACGACGCCTTCTTTTTCGCAGGGTTTCTGCCCACGAAGGACAAGGCGCGACGGGATCGGCTGGAGGAGGTGCGGGAGGTTCCCGGCACTCTTTTGTTCTTCGAGTCGCCACATCGCATCGGCGACACGCTGGCCGCCGCTGCGGATGTGCTCGGTGTCGGCAGGCAAGCTTGCGTGTGCCGCGAACTGACCAAGACCTTCGAGGAATTCCGGCGAGGTACCCTTGCCGAGCTCGCGGATCACTACGATGATCGCGCTGTGAAGGGCGAAATCGTGCTGGTGATCGGTCCGCCTGCTCCCCCCGAGGCGCCGGCCCAGGACGACGTCGACACGCTCCTGAAGCGCCTTGCTGCCGACCTCCCCGCCGGCAAGGTCGCAACCGAGGCGGCAAGGCAGACGGGTCTGCCCCGCAAAGATCTCTACCAGCGAATCCTCGAACTCAAGGACGAGGGATGAGCAACGGCCGGCCGCAGGAGAGAAAACCCGACGGCCGGCGCCTCAGGGCAGAACGACGCGGGCGTTTGTCCGAGTACGTTGCCGCGCTTTTTCTCCTTCTGAAAGGGTACCGCATTGTCGCCCTGCGCTACCGCACCCGCGCCGGAGAGATCGACATCATCGCACGTAGGGGCACGCTTGCCGTGTTCGTGGAGGTCAAGGCCCGGCGACTGGAACGTAGCGCGGTCGACGCCGTAAGCTTTCACACCCAGAAGCGCATTCACGCGGCGAGCGACGTCTGGCTCTCGCGGCAACCGGATTTTTCCAGCCTCTCCTGCCGCTATGACATCATTGCCGTTTTGCCTTGGCGGCTGCCGAGGCACTTTCAAAATGCGTTCTAGACACGCTACGCGGAAGTGACGGAACTGTCACAAAAGTGTTGTTGAACGGTCACTTCGCCGTCATCGAACCGTCACTTACCGTTCATCCCACCTCATTAGAGAAGCGAAAGCGAACCGAAACACTCCGATCGCCGAACGAACGTCGAAGCGAAAATTTCTGCCTTGACGGCCTATTCGATGTCTCTAAAGTCTCAACTCTTCTGAGGAGGAGAGGAACCCATGATAAAGAAAGTTGCTTTTGCCGCGCTGGCACTTAGCCTGTCGGCCTCTACATCCTTTGCCAAGACCCAGATCACCTGGTGGCACGCCATGAGCGGTGAACTCGGCAAGAAACTCGAAGAGATCGTTGCCAACTACAACAAATCGCAGGACGCGTATGAGGTCGTGCCGACCTACAAGGGCAACTACACCGAAACCATGACGGCGGCGATCGCCGCTTTCCGTGCCAAGCAACAGCCGGACATCGTCCAGGTGTTCGAAGTCGGCACGGGCACGATGATGGCCGCCAAGGGCGCCGTCTACCCCGTCTACAAGTTGATGGCGGATACCGGAACCGAATTCGATCCGAAGGGCTTTCTCTCGGCCGTCGTCGGCTATTACACGGACACGGACGGCAATATGCTTTCGATGCCGTTCAATTCATCGACACCGATTCTCTATTACAACAAGAACGTCTTCAAGAAGGCGGGGCTCGACCCTGAAACGCCGCCGAAGACTTGGCAGGATGTGGAAGCCTATTCCAAGAAGATCATGGAATCGGGCGCTGCCAAGTGCGGCTTTACGTCGGGCTGGATTTCCTGGGTACAGCTCGAGAACTTTTCCGCTTGGCACAATCAACCGATCGGCACGCTGGAGAACGGTTTCGGCGGTATCGATCCCAAGCTTACCGTCAACGGCCCGGTCCAGGTCAAGCACTGGTCGAATTTGAAGAAATGGCAGGACGAAGGCGTCTTCCAGTATGGCGGCCCTGTCGGCGGTGATGACGCTCCGCCGAAATTCTACGCGCAGGAATGCGCAATGTATATGAATTCGTCGGCCGCTCGCGCCGCCGTCATGAACAACGCAAAGGATTTTGAAGTCGGCTTCGGAATGCTGCCTTACTATTCTGACGTTGACGGTGCGCCGCAAAACTCCATCATCGGTGGGGCAACCCTCTGGGTCCTGCAGGGACACGACGACGCTGAATACAAGGGTGCGGCCGACTTCTTCCATTACCTGTCCTCGCCGGAGGTTCAGGCCAATTGGCACCAGTTCTCGGGTTATCTGCCAATCACTCAAGCCGCCTACGACCTCGGTCAGCAGCAGGGTTACTATGAGAAGAACCCGGGTTCCGACGTTGCGATCAAGCAGATGACATTGAATCCGCCGACGGAGAACTCAAAGGGCCTTCGCTTCGGCAACTACGTGCAGATTCGAACGATCATCGATGAGGAGTTCGAGGCGCTGTTGTCCGGCAAGAAGGACGCTCAAGGAGCGCTCGACGCAGTGGTGGAGCGCGGGAACAAGCTCATAAGCGACTTTGCGGCGGCCAACCAGTAAAGTTCCCGAAGCAAATCCGAGCTCGTCGGAGGGCCTGCCGGGTCGGTGACCCGGCAGGCCCTCCGTGGCCCCTGAAAGCCCCATCCGTCGGATGCCGCCATGCAGACCAAGCGCACGATATTCGGCAACAAGATACTGCCCTATGGGCTCCTGTTGCCCCAACTCGCCGTTACGTTGATCTTCTTCATCTGGCCGGCCGCCCAGGCCGTTCGCCAGTCGTTCCTGCGGGAGGATCCGTTTGGCCTCAGCACGGCCTTTGTCGGCCTTAAGAACTACGCGGCACTATTTGCCGATCCGAGCTACCTGAATTCGCTGCAGGTTACGCTGGTTTTTTCTGTCGGCGTCGCGATTTTCTCGATCGTCCTGGCGCTGATCCTCGCACTCGCTGCCGATAGCTGCATCCGCAGCCGCAACGTTTACACGACGCTACTTGTATGGCCCTACGCGGTTGCCCCTGCAGTCGCTGGCATCCTGTGGTGGTTCATGTTCAATCCGACCATCGGCATTGCGCCCTACATGTTGCGGGAGGTCGGCTACAATTGGAATCACAGGCTTTCCGGCCTGGACGCGATGATTCTCGTCATCATGGCCGCGAGCTGGAAGCAGATCTCCTACAACTTCCTTTTCTTCCTGGCGGGCCTGCAAGCCATTCCTCAGTCACTGCGGGAGGCGGCCGCCATTGATGGGGCCGGGCCGGCGAAGCGCTTCTTTACCGTCGTTTTTCCGCTGCTCTCGCCCACCACGTTCTTCCTGGTTGTCGTCAACATCGTCTATACGATGTTCGATACCTTCGCCGTCATCCATGCCACCACCAAGGGAGGTCCGGCGCAGGCGACGAATATCCTCGTCTACAAGGTTTTCAACGACGGTTTCATCGGCCTCAATATGGGGTCATCCGCCGCCCAATCAGTCATCCTGATGGGCATCGTCATCTTTCTTACCTTCATTCAGTTCCGCTTTGTCGAGCGGCGCGTACAGTACTGAGGAGGCAGCGGATGGTTGAGAACAGGCCCGGGCTCAAGATACTGGCACATCTCGTGCTGATTATAGGCGTGGCAGCCGTCGCCCTGCCGGTCTACATCGCCTTCATCGCCTCCACACACGGTCCGAACGATTTTCTCTCCGGCTTGATTCCACTCACGCCGGGCGGGCATGGCTTGGAGAACTACAGGCAGATGCTGACGTCCGGTCTTGGATCCTTCGGGATGCCGCCGCTCACGCCGATGTTGGTCAACAGCCTGATCATGGCCTTGTCGATTGCCGTGGGAAAGATCGTGATTTCCTTCCTTTCGGCATTTGCGATCGTCTACTTCCGCTTTCCGCTGCGCCAGTTCTGCTTCTGGATCATCTTCGTTACGCTGATGCTGCCGGTCGAGGTGCGCATCGTGCCGACCTTTCAGGTTGTTGCCAGTCTCGGGATGCTCGACTCGTATGCCGGTTTGTCGATCCCGCTGATTGCTTCCGCGACGGCGACTTTCCTGTTCCGTCAGTTCTTCCTCACGGTTCCGGATGAGTTGCTGGAGGCGGCGCGGATCGATGGTGCCGGACCGCTCAAGTTTCTTCGTGACGTGCTTTTGCCGCTGTCCCGGACCAACATAGCCGCGCTCTTCGTCATTCTCTTTATCTACGGGTGGAACCAGTACCTCTGGCCGCTCCTGGTCACGACCGACCCCGGCTATTACACCATCGTCATGGGCATCAAACGTATGTCAGAAGTTGCCGATGCCGAGCCCCAATGGAACCTGGTCATGGCCACCGTCGTGCTTGCCATGCTGCCGCCGGTACTGGTCGTCATTCTTATGCAGCGGCTCTTTGTAAAAGGCCTTGTGGAAACGGAGAAGTGAAGATGGCTTCAATCGACATCGACAAGGTTGGAAAGGTGTATGCCGGCGGTGTGCATGCCGTAACGGATATTTCGATCTCTATCGCGGACGGCGAGTTCATCGTGCTCGTAGGGCCCTCCGGCTGCGGCAAGTCCACCCTTCTGCGCATGGTGGCGGGGCTCGAAACCATTTCGAGCGGCACCGTCAGCATCGGTGACCGGATTGTGAATCGCGTGGAGCCTGCGGATCGAGACATCGCCATGGTTTTCCAGAATTATGCGCTCTATCCGCATATGAGCGTCTACGACAATCTCGCCTATGGGCTGAAAAACCGCGGCACGCCCAAGGCGGAGATCAATGCCCGCGTCGCCGAAGCCGCCCGGATGCTGCAGCTCGATCCCTATCTCGACCGCAAGCCGAAGGCGCTCTCCGGCGGCCAGCGCCAGCGCGTTGCGATGGGGCGCGCGATCGTCCGCAAGCCGGCGGCCTTCCTCTTCGACGAGCCGTTGTCCAATCTCGACGCCAAGCTGCGCGTGTCCATGCGTGGCGAGATCAAGCAATTGCAGCGTCGGCTCGGTACGACATCGATCTACGTCACGCATGACCAGCTGGAGGCGATGACGCTCGCGGATCGTCTGGTGGTGCTGAACGCCGGCCGCATCGAGCAGATCGGCACACCACTGGAGGTCTACCACAACCCTGCCTCCACCTTCGTGGCGAGCTTTATCGGATCGCCTGCGATGAACCTGTTGGACGCAGTGCTCGATCATGATCGTCTGCGGATCGGCGAGACCGAAATCGCGATGGAGCAGCCGACCGCGGTTTCCGGGCCTGTCACCCTTGGCGTGCGTCCCGAGGACTTCGCCGTCGTCGAGAAAAGCGCGCCATCACTGCCTTTCGCCGTCGACTATGTCGAGGAGCTGGGTGCACACCGACTGGTTCACGGCCACGTCTCCGGGCAGCAACTGACGGTCTCCCTCGGACTGGACACGGAGATAACGCCGACGATGGCGTTGGCGGCGCCTCTGAAGCAGCTGTATTTCTTCTCCCGCGAGACCGGCAAGCGGATCGTTCCCGTGGCCGACATGCCTGCATCGGCGCTACGAGGCACGTCGGCCTGAGGCGCCGCGCCGGGCGGAGATATGCTGTTCGCATCCGTTGCTGCGGCGTTATACGGTGAAAGTCGACGGTTGCAGAAAATTTGAACGGTCGCGCTAACCGTGCTCTCACGTCTGCCTGCTACTTCCTCATGTGACCAAGTTTTTGAGGGAGAGCCTATGGCTTTGAAGCTTCTTCTCGTCAGCATGGCAGGCGCACTCGCGACACTGCCGAAGGAACGGCATCTCGGAGAACGTGCGCCGGTGGTTGCCGCAAACAGCGGCATGCTGGTGCTGAAGCCCGCGCCGATCAATCCGGATTGGATCATCCGGGGGACCCCGATGGCCCGCGTCGGCGATCATTCGACGAGTACGGATGAGGCGAGCTCGACGGCCGTCTGGGACTGCACCGCCGGCGAGTTCCGCTGGTACTTCGGCTGGGACGAGACCGTCGTCATCCAGGAGGGCGAGGTCCACGTCACGGCGGAAGACGGCAGCGAAAGGGTGCTGAGGGCCGGCGACATCGCCTATTTCCGCGGCGGCACCTGGGCCACCTGGCGGGTCGACAATTACGTCCGCAAGATCGCTTTCCTGCGCAAGCCGTTTCCGGAACCGCTCGCGACGCTTTACAGGATCCGCAATGCGCTGCGTTCGCCGTCCGGACGGGGTTTCTTCGGCTGAACCGAGGTTCAGAAAATTAGGACGCCGCGACGTTGCCATCGCAGCGGCGGCGGCCTACATCTGACCTGCTTTCAACAAGGGGCAGGCAATGGCGAAGATCACCAATATCGCGGTCCAGATGGACCATGTTTCCGGCATCGGAATTGCGGGCGACTCGACCTTCGCGATGAGCCTGGAGGCACAAGCGCGCGGATATCGCCTGTTCCATTACACGCCTGACCGGCTGACCATGCGGGACGGGCGGGTTTTTGCGACCGTCGAGCCGATGGAACTGCGTGACGTCAAGGGCGACCACTTCACCCTGGGCGAGCCGGAGCGTGTCGATCTGTCGACCATGGACGTGGTGCTGCTGCGCCAGGATCCGCCCTTCGACATGGCCTACATCACCTCGACGCACCTGCTGGAGCGCATCCACCCCAAGACGCTCGTCGTCAACGATCCGGCCTGGGTACGCAATTCGCCGGAAAAGATCTTCGTCACCGAGTTTGCCGACCTGATGCCGCCGACCCTGATTACCCGCGACAACGACGAGATCGCGCGCTTTCGCGAGGAAATGGGCGATATCATCCTGAAGCCGCTTTACGGCAACGGTGGCGCCGGCGTCTTCCATACCACCCGCGACGACCGCAACTTCTCCTCGCTGCTGGAAATGTTCCACCAGGTCTTCCGCGAGCCCTTCATCGCGCAGGCTTACCTGCCGGATGTCCGCAAGGGCGACAAGCGCATCATCCTCGTCGACGGGGACCCGGTGGGCGCAATCAACCGTGTGCCGGCCGAGACCGACAGCCGTTCCAACATGCATGTCGGCGGGCGCGCCGAGGCGACGGAACTGACGGCGCGCGAGCGCGAGATCTGTGCGAGGATCGGTCCGGCGCTGAGAGAGCGCGGCTTTCTGCTGGTCGGCATCGACGTGATCGGCGATTACATGACGGAAATCAACGTCACGTCGCCGACTGGCCTCCGTGAAGTGAAGCGCTTTGGCGGCGCGGACATTGCCGCCCTGCTTTGGGATGCAATCGAGAGAAAGCGCGCCTGAGACTGCCGGGCACGGTTACGGCCCGCGGCGTACGACATCTGTTCTCGGATACAACCGAGCTAAAACCTGTGCGGGAATATTGCGTGATTTTGTTCCGCAAATGTTCTTGTCATTGCCCGAAATCCGTGTCACTGTTCGATCGGCAGCGCGCGAAAGATGTATTTTCCGCCATGCCAGGGGGCAGATCGAGGGGGCGGGCGATGGTTGCGCGTGTCAGTACGGTTGCGTTTCAGGGCATCGAAGGGGTACCAGTCGACGTTCAGGTGATGGTCGCGCCGGGCAAGATCGGTATGCAGATCGTCGGCCTGCCCGACAAGGCGGTCGCCGAAAGCCGCGAGCGGGTGCAGGCCGCCTTACATGCCTCGGGGCTTGCCTTGCCGCCCAAGCGGGTCACCGTTAATCTCGCACCGGCGGATCTGCCGAAGGAAGGCTCGCATTTCGACCTTCCCATCGCGCTCGGCCTGATGGCGGCCCTGGGCGCGATACCCGGTGACGCGCTTTCCGACTACGTGGTCATCGGCGAACTCAATCTCGACGGAACGATTGCCCCGATTGCCGGCGCCTTGCCTGCGGCGATCGGCGCCAATGCGCTTGGCAAGGGTCTGATCTGCCCGGCCGACAGCGGACCCGAGGCGGCCTGGGCCGGGGCGGAGATCGATATTCTGGCGCCGCGCAGCCTGATCGCGCTCGCCAATCATTTTCGTGGAACCCAGGTCCTCTCCCGGCCGGAGCCCGCGGTTCGCGCGCTTTCGGCCAATTTGCCCGATCTCTCCGACATTCGCGGGCAAGAGAGTGCGAAGCGTGCACTCGAAGTGGCGGCCGCCGGCGGCCATAACCTGTTGATATTGTGCTACATTAAAAACAGTATCCCGGGAGGCTCGGGAACCTGGGGCCGGCTAGCAGCTCGTAATTGATTGAGGGTGCCCATGCTCAATCAATGTGGCCGGCCTTCCGTAGCAGGACTTCTTCTTCGACCGTCTCTGGTGTAACAGATATGAACTCGTCCGCAGTCACTGGCGCTAGCTTGAGCGCTTCGATCGTGGAGCGGTCACCTTGCCCCCAGAGGAGGGCGATCCCCTTCGGCGCAAGCACATCACGCGCGCCGCCGTTCCTCCGGATACGCTTCATGTAATCGTGCTGCTGCGCGAGCGCCTGGACTTGGAGCCGTGATATCGGCTGACGCTGTATCTTTTCGAACAATGCAGCGATCCGGTTCTTGCCGCCGCCGGCCGACATGATCGCATCCCTCTCTGTCACTGAGAGCACTTCCCAGAAATTCGGCGGGTACGGATGAGATTGAAGAATCCACCAGATGTCGGAATGGTGTGCTGCTGCAAGCTGTTTCTTGGCATCCTTGTTCGCGCTGATGGTCAGGTAGTCAGGCCGGAAGATAACCATGCCAACGTCGCACAATGCCGTCTTTTCGTTGGCTCTGATCAAGAACGCTGGACGGTTCAGGCTCTCCGTTGGAACCATCCAGTTCCGGCCGACTGTGTTTTTTATGTCAACCTCGACGCCATGGATCAGCATGTCGAGAATCTTTCCCTTCGGTATCTTGAGATAGTTGCGAAGCAGGATCTCAACCTTGGTGCCGAGATATGTCTTCTCGGTCTTCTCGATCTCAGCGAGGGTGAACCTGTTGGTTCTGGGAGCGTCTATGACTTCGTCGAAGGCCTGCCGGATTAGCACGGGCACCTTCTCGGCGAAGGCATCATATCCTCCGCCGTGCTCTAGGATGGCGGCAACAAGCGGAGCGAGTTCCGCATAGTCCGGATGTGACGAATCAAGAGGGGCTTGTGACATGCCCCGATGATTTCAGGGCATGGTTATTGATTGGTTAATCCGTCAGGCCGACAGTGCCGAAGTGGGATATATGGCGCGGCTCGTAATCGCCGCATGCAGCCTTTCCGCGACGGCCTTTGCCACCGGAGGCGGGAAGGCATTACCGACTTGCCTGTATGATGCCGTTTTGCGTCCAGCGAACTGCCACTGGTCGTCGAATCCTTGAATTCTCGCCGCCATCCTCACCGTGAGCTTGGGCATGCCGACAAAGTCGCGATCAGGAGCCTCGTCAGCAAGTCCCTTGCCATTGACCCCAAGTGTCGCCCATGCGCGTTTGGCACGCGTCGGGCCAAGGTCTGGGCCGCCGTGCTTCTTGCTGCCACCCACGAGCGTCGGCGCTACGTCGTTCGCTCGCTTCGCCCACGCTTTTGCTCCCTTCCAGCCGTTGGCGGCCATCAGGTCGACCAGTGTCTCGCCAACCGTGGGCGCATCGGCTGTGGAAGGCGTGGGCCATTCAAAGCGGTCTTTGATGTCATCACGGAGGGCAACGATGATCACGCGCGGCCGAAGCTGCGGCACGCCGTAGTCCGAGGCATTGAAGAGGCGCCAGTGAGCCTCGTATCCGAGCTTCTTGAGCTCTGCCCGGATGAATCCACGATAGTCTTCGAATACCGCACCGAGGAAGCCTCGGACGTTCTCGATCATGATGGCCCGAGGCTTTGTCTCATCGACCAGCCGGATCGCGGCAGGGAACAGGTTCCTCTCATCCTTGTCGCCGAGCTGCTTGCCTGCAATGGAGAACGGAGGGCATGGCAAGCCTCCGGCCAGTAGATCGATGCCCTTGTATCCGCCGCCTTCGAAGAGCGACAGGTCTTCCTCATGAACAGTCCAATTCGGCCTGTTGAGTCGCAATGTATTGCAGCAGTCACGATCGAGCTCGACAACTCCGGCGTGATCAAAGCCGGCCAATTCAAGGCCTCTGGCCTGACCACCAGCGCCAGCGCACATTTCAAGAGAGGAGAGTGTCATGGGGCCTCCCGCAGGAACAAAATAAGAACATCGCCGCGATAGCACGCCAACGGAATCAGCGCAACGGCTTCTTCGGTCAAGGTATTGATAGATGGTTTACCGAAACTTACCCTGGGGAACGAACGAAGAACCCACAGATTTATGTCCGTGCCCCTAGAAAGTCGCGAATCCGATCTTCGACGGATTCCATATCCCGTAGCTCGCATTCCCACAGGATCAGAACATCCCATCCAAGGGCATGGAGTTTGGCCAGATTGGCCGTATCGCGTTCCACATTGCGATCCATCTTGGGGCCCCAATATCCTGTATTCGATTTGGATGGAGAACGAGCCTCGGGGCACCCGGGCTCGTATCTCAGGTGGGCATGCCAGTAGCAGCCTCTAACCTCGACGATCTTCTTCCGGGGGCCGAAGACCAGATCAGGTTTACCGGGCAAATCCTTGCGGTGAAGGCGGTAGCGGTAGCCGAGCGAATGCACCAGCCGGCGAACTTTCAGTTCTGGCGCGGTGTCCTTGCTTCGGATACGCGACATATTCCTGCTGCGCTGCTCGGACGTTTGGGAAGAGGTCACGTATACTCCCAATGTGATGAGGTCTCGCACCATATCGCGCGGAGGGTGATGGGGTGCAAGGGGGCTACCAGATCACGGATAGAACTCGTGGCGGCGCCTCGCGCACTCGGGGCACCGACGCTCTTCATGTATGAGAGTGAAAGTTAGGCTGTTGGCAACGTGCACGTAGTCGCTGCTGCCGCAGATCAAGCGGCGCGGCTCATCCGTAGATACAGGTAGGTGATAGACGGGCTCCAGAAGAAACTTGGCGCGGCGACACAGATCGCCCGCTCGGCCGATTACCGCGTGGATTTCGCGGAACTTCTCCCTGCCGTTCAGCCTGTTCCACAATCCCGTCAGGGTGTCGCTGGCTTCTGCCAGTGCCTCCCGCGCTTGCTGGGCTCGCTGCGCACGTGCTTCTTCAAGGTGCCGTTTCCGCCGCTGCCGCTCCGCCGCTGTCATCGCCTGCTCACCGATCCGCTTCCGCCCAACCATCGTCCACTCCCTTTCGTGACTCACGAATTGTAGGACGGAGCACGCAAGATGCAATGAGATTTCGTGACTCACGAAATCTGGCGTTGCTGTTGCGATGGCTGCTGCTCCGGTGGGGGCTGACTTTGTCGTTTCGTATGCGGAACGATCTCGGTGCCCGGTTGACCGGATCGCGCCGACGATCGAGCATGAAAAAAGCCGCTGTCACTGGGCTGGTACCCTCGGCGGCTTTTTCATGGATTGTTCGAAAATGATGAACGACGGCGAAAAGTTTGTAAAGCACCCTGAAACGGCTCGGTGAGCCGGAGGCTGGGACATATCCCAGCCACTTCACAAGACTTTCATACCCTCCAGTGTCAACAATTTGGGCCGAACCTCTCGAACGGCATGGACGGGTTCGAAACACGTTATGCCGAGGCCCAGAGACTTGCCCGCCGGGAGCGTATCCGGAAAGCGGAAGAACGCGATCGGCGCGACAGCAGGATATCGGACTGGGATCAGGCGATCTTCGCACGGCAGGCAGCCGAACAGCGCCTGCTTGTACAACAGCGCCTGGCGCAGGGATATCACCAGTTTGGTGAACGCCAGATCGGCGGCCGGTGGCGGAAAGGCGTTCACGAAATGGGACTACGATCGGAAGACAATCCGGTCCTGAAGTATTTTGTGACGCTCGTTCCGAAAGGCAGCCGCGCGCGGGCCTCGTGGGATAAGGCCCATCTGGAGAACCAGTGCCCGCAAAAGATTCTGACGCTCGACTTCCCCTATATCGAGCTGAACAGGGAGTTCATGGCGGCGCTGCGCGTGGACTGCGACGGCATATTCCTGAGTCCTGCCGCATGCCTTGCGGCCCTCACGGAACAGGTACGTGATGGCCGAGTCCCGTGTTTGCCGCACATCATCGTCGGCGACCTGCTGGATGATGGCCGCTACTCCCGCCCGCATTTCGTGTGGCTGCTTCCTCCGGGATCGGCGGTCTGGCGGAGCGACGACAAGCGATGCCGGCGCAAGCCAATTCAACTGTTCGATGCCGTGGCGCGCGGGCTGGCTGCGGCGCTGCTCGATCTCGGCGCGGACCCTGCCGCTCCGACGATGACCGGGCGCATGAAATGTCCGACATCGCCCTTCTGGCACACGATGACACCGAACGACGGCATCTGGCCAACCCTGTCGGAATACACCGACTACGTGGACACCAGCGCCGGGCGGGCGGTTCTCGTCCGGAGGGCGGCGGCGGCGCAATCCGGGCTCGGCCTGACGGCATCGAACGCGATCTTCGACGCGCTGCGCACGGAAGGCCAGCGGCTCCTGGCCGAATGGCATTTCGGAGCGGATGCCCGGATGCGCGGCAGCCGTGCCACTCTGGCCGATCATCTCCATGAGGCACTTGCAGACTATGCCGACAAGAGCGGGCATGACGACAAGACCGTCAGCTACGTGACGGCGAAGGTCGCCGACTATCTGGTCGCGAACTTCGACCCGGTGAAGCTCGAAGGCAAGTCCGTGAACCGTGGCAAGCTGCTCGATGTCGTGGATGGCCTGAAGACGGTCACTGAGCGACAGGCGGCGGGCGGACGGCATTCAGGCAAAGCCAAGGGCGCGAACACGCTCCAGCGGCTGCGAGAAGCCCACCAGCGGCTTGTTGCATCCGGCGAGACCGTAACGCGGTCGGCGCTCGCCGCTGCTGCGGGTGTTTCCATCCGCACGGCGACGGCTCGATGGAATGAAGTTGTGCGATCGCAGTGATTGCAACTTTTTGACGGTGAAAATAGGTGTATAGATAAAAAGGTAGCCGCCCGCCCCGGCCATACCGAAACTACGCCGCTCACCGCACAACGGAGCGTCCAGGGCGTGTCACGCTGGACGAAGCCGCGTAGCGGAAAGATGTCGGGTATCCCGGCATCGCCGAGGGCAACGCCCCGAGCCACGTCCAGTGGTGAAGTCACCGAGCGGCAGTCATCAACTGCCTCGTCGTCCATCCAGACGGCGACAAGGCCCCGCCAAGGTCTCCATGAAGTGGCCCCTCGGGAGAGTCCGGCGGAAGCCTCCCCGAAGGGCCGACGCTTCGACCAACGGAAGAGGCATTAGTCGGTCACTAATAACTATTGTTTCAGGCTCCGCCGGCACTGACAATTTTCCTGAACCGAGCAGCACAGGAGGATCAGTCAATGAGCTACGCGGCGACACACATGAAGGAATTCAACCTTCCAATCGAGTTCATCGACACGAATGATCCGAGACGAAGAAGCGAAGCGAGATCAGGCAGGCTCAAGGCACTCCGGGTGCCCATGGGGTGGCAGGCTTGCCTCTGGGGCGGACCGGATGCCTGCGGGCTGGTTACGGATCATCAGGACCTTCGCGAAATGTCTGATGCCCGCTTCCTCCGGATGATTCAGGTGTTCTTCGAGCGTCAGGGCATTCATCTCCGGTATCTCAACGAAACGATGTTCGACATGAACGACATCGAAACTTCGTTGCAGTGAGAGGCCGGTCACATGCAGGAATACGATCTGCCTATCGTCGTCACCAACCACGGCTCGGCTGCCCCGGCGCTGCTCAAGGTCATCCGGTTGCCGACAAGCTGGTACGCCGTCATCTGGGAGAGCGCCGAGCGATACGCCAGCTTCTCGCAAGAACGAACCGCGCTGAACGGTGGTTTCGCCCATATGAACGCCCGCGAGTTCCTTGACCGCGTGCAGCTCGTCGCGAGCTTCACGCATGGTATCAGTTTCGAGTGGGGGGAAGATCGGTGATGCGGATTCCCCCTCGTCGCACGTATTTTACCGCCGTGGAGCTCGAATCCGGAAACGCTGCATCACTGCTCATCGAGACTGAACCTGGGAAGATCGTCGCTTGGCTCCGGTCGGCTGATGACGAGCAGCGCGTCGTGCTCGGACGTGACGACGGACAAGAGTTCAAGAGCCGCACTGTCCAAGCCATGCTTTTTCTTGTCGCGATAGGATTCGAGCAGTTTAAAGGCGTTCGCTATTCGTATCTCCCTCACGTCTACGCTGTAGACGTGGACGCAAGCAAAGCGGCGGTGAAATCGCTCGATCAGACGGTGCACTGAGTCCGCTTCATGGCTTTCCAGTTCATCCACATGACGGCGTACAGCCGCAAGGGCGATGGAAAGGGCCGCTCCACCAGCTATGTTTTTAACGAGGCTCGGCGTGATCCTGACGCGTCCTTTCACGTCTCGAATCCTGCGTCTCCGATCGTCGTCTATGGCTCGACGATCGACGAATTGGAGCGATTGCACGATGCCACCGCCGATGCCGCGACGACAACGCCGAAGGGCGGCAAGCCTCGAAAGGTTCAGAAAACTCAGCACACGCTCATGACGGTCGTGGCTTCGCATCCGCATTTGATGGAAGAGGTTCGCGCCGATCCGGAAAAGCGCCGTGAAGCAGAGGACTGGGAAAGGCGAACAATCGCGTGGCTTCGTTCACAGTACGGCGACAAGCTCGTCTCCGTGATCCGGCACGAAGACGAGTCGCACTTCCATATCCACGCCTATGTCCTGCCGGACGATCCGGCCATGCGGGCCGCGTCCCTGCATCCGGGGCAGACGGCCAAGGCCGCTGTGATGGCGGCCGGTCCCGCAGAAGGCGAGGACTCGAAGGCCCTGAACAAGCGCGGCGATCAAGCGTACAAGCAGGCCATGCGAGAGTGGCAGGATTCGTATCACGAGACCGTCGCCATCCCCTGCGGCTTGACCCGCCTTGGTCCGCAACGCCGTCGTCTGACGCGAGCGGAATGGCAGGCGGAGCAGACGCAAGCCAAAGCCCTGAAGACGACAATCGAGCGCGCCAAGGCCGTGAAGGCGCGCGGTGAATCCATAATCGCCAGCACAAAGGAAGATGCCGCCGCGATCCGTGAGGAAGCCGCTAGGGCGAAGGCGGAAGCGGATCGCCAGCTTGCCGCCGCGAAGGCCGCGACGGAGGCCGCCAAGGCGGCGCAGGACAAGGCCGTTGCCGAGCAACGCAAGGCAAGGTCGATGATGGCGCGCGTCCGTCAGGAGGCGGCAAGGCTCCAGCATCTTCCTGGTGTCCTGCGAGGCATATGGGATGGATTCCAGAAGTCGAGGGTTGCGGCCCGCATCCGCGCTGCCGTCGAATCCGAGATGGAAGCGCTCCGGCGGACCGCCGACGATGCCGCTGACCGTGCGAGCGCCGCCAATGCTGGATGGCGCGAAGCTGAAGAACGGGCGAAGAACTTGCGGGAGAACCTTGCGGAGACCGGTCGCGAACTGGCGACGGCCAGACGTGAGCTTGCCGCGTTGCGTCCGCCGGAGCCGGAGCGCACGCCCGGTATTTCGACGCCCGCTCTTCGACGGCCATAGTGTGTCGTTTCAGGACTCTGAAATTGTCAACAATTACAGAATGTTAAGCGTCAACTTTTTTGCAGGAAAGTGCGGGTTTCCTCTTGCCAGCCCCGCCGATTGGCGTCATGGTTTTTCTTGTCAGCGGTTCCGGCAGGATCGTCAGGTAGGACCTGAAATTCCTCATCCCGAAACGCTGGCACGGTTATCGATCCCCTTGTGGGATTAGGAGAGACAATGCCACCCTCCGGGGTGACAACCCCCTGCGGTAATCGTTCCCCCTGTGGGATTCTGCCCTTCCTTGAGCTTGCTCATGGAAGTGTTGGATTAAAACGGAAGTGAACCGTCGTGTAGACGGCTCTGAAGTATATGAGTACGTGCAAGGTTTTCCCTGCAAACACTCGTTTTCCGCTGCATAAGCGGTCTTCCTCCCTGTAAGGGAGGGCTTTCCCTGCCCCGGCAGGGATGTACCGTTCTACATAGAGAAGCACGCTTCTCGGTGGAATGTTCTCTGCAAACGCAGAGTTTCGGATCGGGAGGCTTCGGCCTCCCTTTTCATCTCTTCCAACGACATTCGAGGCAATCACGTGGCGAAATACAGCGTCTCCTATTCATGCGGACATGCTGCCGAAAGGCAGTTAATAGGCAAGATCGCGGATCGGCAACGCTATGTTTCATGGGCCGCCGAAAACGGCCTTTGCCCCGATTGCGTGAAATCGGATAAGCTCAAGGCGGTCGAGGCGGCGGAAGTTGAAAATGACCTGCCCGCGCTCTCTGGATCGGAAAAGCAAATCGCATGGGCCCGGCAAATCCGGGTTGATAAAATCGGCGAGGTCATCGGTTATTTCGAGGACTTGCGGCCCAAGGTCTTGGCTGGAAACCTGGAGGCGTTTGACGCAATGGTCAGCCGAGGACTTGCTGCCTTGGTCGCCCAAGGTCGGGCAGGTTGGTGGATCGACAACAAGGATCGATCTGGAATCGTAATGGGTATGGATGCCATGAAGTCCGTCGCTTGACTGCCGGTGGGAATTGGCATCACCATTGAACTACGAACAAAACAAAACCGTGGCTGTGTCGATAGTCGACGATCGCCAGCCGCGAAGCGGGGTGACGGTTTTCCGGCCTTGATGGTTCGAAGGAAAGGGAGGCTTCGGCCTCCCTTTTCTGTTGAGGGCTACGCCGCTCGGGTAAGAACCTGGAGCGCCTGCCGCAGCAATTGAGGGGGATTTCCCCCTGTCTGATTGGCATTCGCGTTAATCGCGATATGCCAGCGTCTCCCCGCATAACAGGGGGTTATAATATGTCCATTCAAGACAATCCGAATATCATCAAGGTCACTGGCACTGTCAGAGAAGTCAACGGCAGAACGTTCCTCGACCGCAATGTACTCGATGACCTATGGCACTATGCCTATCTGGTTATTGAGGACGAGAAGGGCGAATTGCTCAAATTCGAGCGCGTCACGACCAATGAAAAGATCGATCCGGAAATCGAGATCGGGAACACTTGCACACTCTATTTCAGACGAATTCGTTCATGGAAAAAATCGGTGTTCCATTTGATCGCCAGCGAAAGCGAAGCTCGTGGCCTCAATTGTTTCACGCTCTTTCAAACGGCGAACAGGATCGCGCATACCGCGATGATGGTGAAGGCGGTTCCTGGTGCCTATATTCTCGGCCTGCTCATGTTCCTTATCCCGGCCCGTTACACCATTGGTATCGGGAATGTTCTCTGGCTGGCCCTGATCGCGCCCATAGCCTTCCTTGTCATGAACCATCTGAGCGGGCCTAACCGCATCAGGAAGGATTCCATCGCTCTTCACAAGGAGCTGGAGCGAGCGAGAATCGGCGCGAAATTCGACGGTCGCCAACTCAGGACGGTGTGACGCGGGATGAAGATCATGTCTGAAGAGAGTGCGCTCCGGCGTTGGCTCATCATCGCATTGATGAGCGTGTTTGTCCTGCCCATCGGGGCAACGCTGATTATGGCCTCGTACAAGGTCGCGACAACGGCTGTTCCGGTGGTCTGGGGGTCATGGTCGGCTCATAGCTCCCGTTTGCAGCGGGAGGAGGATCGTGTCGCCAGGATACGTCGGGAAGGCTACGACCAGAATTATCAGCTCCTCTGCCCCGATTATTTCAATGCCTCGATTCTCGACAGATGGACCAGGTATCGGAGTTTTTCGTGGTGCGAGGATTACCGCGACAGGATGCCCGAAACGAATTGAAGCGAATGGGATGCGGGGCGGGTCACCCGTCCCACCCCATCCCCCGGCGATGCCGGCTGAAATCATCAGTGCGACGAGGTGCGGGATGTCCCTTGCCTTGAAGCGGGCCTTCAGCTTGCCGATCCGATGTTCGTTGGACTGTCCTTCGTGCAATATCGCCGCGATCCCGCGTGCTGTCACTCTGGCAGTCGTGAGCTGGCGGCGTTCTCAGCGGATGAAAACCAAGGTTTTTGTCACGGCGAATGATGCCTGTTTGTCGCTTGCGTAACCCTTTGCCATCGTTACGAGAATGGAAGCGTCGCGTTTCCGAATGTCTGGCCTGCGAAAACCTTCCTTTCTGTCAAGCAAGCGTTCAGAAATGCGAATCGCAGGGAAGGATTCGTGGGTGGCAAGGATTGGATATGCGCGAGTTTCAACGATCGATCAGCATCTCGGACTACAGAGGGATGCTCTCCAAGCGGCGGGCTGCGATCGGATATTCGAGGACCACGGCGTTTCTGGAGGCCAGAGCAAGCGATGCGGCCTTTCCGGCGTATTGAGAACACTGCGCAGAGGCGACGTGCTGGTGGTCTGGAGGCTGGATCGCCTGGGGCGTTCGGTCGGCCATCTCGTCCAGATCATCACCAGGCTCCAGAAGAGGCAGATCGGGTTCCGTTCGGTGATGGAAAACATCGATACGGAATCGGCCGGTGGCCGGATGGTCTTCCATGTTCTGGCGGCAATGGCCGAATTCGAGCGGTCGATCATCCGAGAGCGAACGGTCGCGGGCATAGCCGCTGCGCGCGCACGCGGCCAGCAACATGGCCGGAAGCGTTCTTTAACCGATGAACAATGCCTTGCGGCATACAAAGAAATCGGCGGCGGCGAGCCTTGGGAGGACGTGGCCTCCCGGCTCCATGTCCACCCGCGCACCTTGAAGCGCGGTATCACAAAGGTCTGCGGCGGCATTCCGGGTTACACCGCGTGACGATTTTCGGGGCATTCTTTTCAGACATAGACAGATGAGTGCATTCAACGCGATCTCACAAGAGCTTATCGATATATGGTTGCAGTCTGATGCAACGACTGCCCCAGAAGACCTCTATTCGATAGTGATCGGGCGGCTGAATATCAAAATGGCGCTCTCCGTCGTTACGACGGTAGCCGATGATCCTTATGACTGGCGATTTCGGCGGGTGAAGGACTTTGGATTCAGGAGCTACCTGCTGAACCAGATGAAGCAGCAATTTCCCGATGCCGCGCTGCGCGATCTCGATCGCCGCTTCATTGATGATGCGATCATCTCCGCCTATTTGCGGACTCTGGAGGTGAAGCGCCCCGCGCTTGACCTCGTGAGGACGAAGCTCCTCGGTGTCCGCATCGGTTACGAGCGCCTTATCATACCGCAGAAATGCGGTGGGAAGCCGGGCTGGTGCATCAGTCTGGTCGAAGGGCGCTTCTTCATCTCTCCGATGCGGGAAGCGAAGACCGACATCACGGATGACAACATCATCCAGCTCCTTATCGAAGGGCAGACCACGAAGGAAATTGCTGAAATCCTTCATTTGTCGCCAAGGACGATCGAGCATCGGATAGATAAGTTGAAGAGCCGATTTGAGGCGAAGAACCTGGTGCATCTGGTGGCAAAACTCGTTGCCACGCAGGTTGAGCGTCAGGCACACGAAGGGAAGGTCAGAACGCCCCTTGATTGATGGCTGGCGTATCTGGCGCAATCACCTGAACAGGTTGAGAAGGTTCTGCGGCGCGGAGTTGGCAATTTGAAGGCTCTGAATGGCGAGCTGCTGCTGCGTCTGGATTGCCTTTAATCGGGTCGATGCCTCATTCATGTCAGCATCGACAAGACGGCCGATGCCCTTGTCGATGCTGGCCATCATCGTCTGGGTGAAGTCCGCCTGCATGTCGATGCGCATTTTCAGTGAACCGAGGGTGGCCGCAGCAGAGGTCGTTCGGCTCAGCATTACCTCGATTGCGGCAAGCTGGTCGCCAACGCCGTTCGTCACGTCGATATCGAGAAAATTCATCCGCAACTCTACGTCGGTGCCTGGAGTCCCACCTGTCGAGCCGCCCGGAAAAGCACTTCTCGCCGTGTACCAGGAAGCACTGTCCAACCCGCCCGCCGCGCCGCCCGGAAGCGTCGAAGTGAGGTTCGTTATCTCGATATCCGAATCAGGCTGGTCGGTGACCTGGCTGGCATGAATGACGAACGTGTGCCAAAGCGTACTGCCATCAGGCTGCGTTTGTCCGTACGCTCCCGCACTAACGCCAACGCCATTCCCGCTCCAAACATGGTTGAGAACCGCCCTCATCTCGTCACCGCCTGATATCGTGCCTGTCGAAATTCCGAGTGCCGCGTTGACATCCGACTGGGTGATCGTCGTCGGCAAGATGGCATCCGGTGCAGAGCCACCCGGATGGACCACGAGATCGAAACTTATGCTGTCAGATGATGACAGCGTGATTGGTCCGTCGAAATAGAAGTATTCCTGGATGTGATAGCTGGCGGGGGTGGATGTCGGATCAGAAGGAGGCGTTGCCACGACAGGAACATCCGTCTGCAGTAGGCCGTACCCGGTGGTGTTGAATAAGGCGATCTTCGAGAGATCAACGTCCATCGTCGTGACGGCAACGCTGCCGGCATCATCCCGCACGAACGAAGATACCACCGAGGACCTGTTGAGCGCGCTGTCCTTGATGTCTGCTATGTCGGTGTCCAGCCAGTTCTGACCACTGAAGCTCGCGGACTTCGAGATGCCGACGACCTGCTCCTTGATCTGCTCCAGCTCGGTCTGGATTTTCGCCCTGTCGACTCCATCCTCGGTCGCGGCCACGAGCTTGGCTTTGAACTCGGCGAGCACGTCGATGACGGCGCTCATTCCAGCATAAGCAACATCGACCTTGGCTGCTCCGAGACCGATCGCGTCAGCCACTGCGGCCAGCGCCATGTTGTCCGAACGCATGGTGGTGGAGATCGACCAATAGGCGGCATTGTCCGATGCTGTCGCCACACGGAGGCCGGTGGAAACCTCGTTCTGTGTCTTCTGCAGTCCGCTGGAGATCATCCGCAGGGTCTGGAGCGCCGACATGGCGGAAAGATTCGTCTTTATACTCGTCATGACTTGCCGCTGAAAATCGAAAGAAAGAAAGGGCATCGTCATGAGCCGGAGAGCGGCAACCCCGCAACCCGAACATGGTTAAAACAGGTTAACGAAGATGGCGCATCGACAGGGGGAAACTACCCTGTTGAAGTCCGTGAGGGGCTGGCGATTGTTATTTCGTCATTCGCGGCTTCGGCCTCCCTTCCTCGTTCCGGAAGCCAGAATCCTCCCAAAAATCGCGATTTGCCCAAAAATCGAGCGCCTGCGGAGGCCGTACAGCGCGTTCGGCGATGCCGGATGGGTTCGGACACGTCAGGATTCGACGTCGAATCCTTGATCTCGGAGTAGTGGCGCCCGCGCCGAATTTGCGCCGGTCCCGGCCTGCCCACATCCTGTAAGGGTGCATCGGCAACGGAGGATCGGGCGTGTCGGCAGTCAATGAGCGTATTGAATACATCTATCAGAGTGCCGTCTGGATGGCGGAAGGCGTACTGAGAGATGCCTGCGAGGAATGCTGGTCTGCGGATCAGATCGCCCAGGCTGCGCGGGAATGGCATCGCACGCGGGAACTTCTGGCGATGTCGAAGCGGTGGCGCGAGAAAGTTCGCCCGGGGGCTGTCGAGGCCGCTGATGAATGAGAAGCAACGCCGTCGCCGGACATGCGCCGATCGGCTTCGCCGCGATCTCGCCGAACGCCAGCGGCAACGCCGGGGCGGCGATCTGGCAGGCAAGGTCTTGCTCCAACTGCTTGCTCTGCTGTCGGGAGCGCTCGCGATGATGCCACCCATACCGATGCCGGCTTTCTCGCTTCCCTTCCGTCCCGCCCGACAGCCTACCTCGTCGATCGACGAGGATCGCGGTCCAACCGCGTATATGATGGAGCGCGGCCTGGAGCCGATGAGCTGTGCCAGCGCTCGCATGCGCCCGCCGCCGTCCTTCAGGCGGCTCGTGAAGGACCTGTCGCGTCCACGCAAGTCTGATCAGGCCCGCGAGCTTCTGGAAGCTCGGGTTCCGCCCGCTGTGGTCGAGTGGCTGCGCGACTCCATCGAATCGGGCGACCTGTGGCGACTCCGGATGGCCGCTCGGCCCGGTGCGTCTGACGATGAGGTTATAGGGTCCATGCTGGCGGCTGCGCAGATGTGGGAGGCGGAGCGGCAGCAGGTCGAACCACCAGAACCGGAAGCCCCTGATGATGATCCAGACGACAAGAAAGGACCGAACCCATGACCGACGAAATCACCAGTCCAAGCCTCGCCGGCTTCCTCAATCGGGTGGGCCTGCCCGCATCCGCGCGGGAGAGAGTCATGGAGATCGATCGGGAGCTTGCTCGCGAGCTTGAGAGCGACCACCCGGACACGGACGGCTGCGCGTCCTTGGTCTTGGAGGCGGCGGACCTGATCGCTGATCGCGATCTAGCGGGTTTCGACTGGTCCGGCTGGGGCGACGATGACGACGACGTTTTCGAGGAGGAGGAGTAGACATGTATAATTTGGTCATCGGCGTGATCGCGGGCATCATCCTCGGCGTGCTGTCAGTCGCTGGGGTCTGGTATGGCGGCGCGGTCTACGAGCGAGCACGGCTCCGATCCGAGCTTGTCGCGGTCGTGGGGCAACAGCAGCAGATAGCGGCGGCGCTCGATCTCTACGAGACGGATGGCGGGCGGGTGTCGTCTCTCGGCGATGACAGTGCAGTCCTCGGCGGGCTCGTGGAGTCCGGCTTCCTGAAATCTGTGCCGCCGGGCACGTGGCGCGTCCGGCGCGGCGGCGAACAGATTTGGAATCCGCTGTCAATCCAGACACTGGAGGCCTGCGCCGGGGTGAACGGGCTCGTCGGTCTGCCGGAGGTCTGCCCGCCGTGCGACAGCGAGACTCTCTCGCGCTATCCGGCGTGCGAACTCGAGGAGGGCGACGTATGAGGACGGCTGTTATCATTCTTGCCGCGTTCGCGGCTCTCTGGAACGTCGACGCGTCAGCCGGCACGTATGTGCTGCGGTCGTCAACGACGGGTGCGATCGCCGTCCCCGTCGCGGTTCCCCCGGAAGAGCCGACGACACCGCTGCCGCCGGAGACTTCGGCGGGCTTTGCGTTGTCGATGACTGGTCAGGCATCCGTGGCGGCAGGCGCGGCGCTCGATCTGCGTCCGGTGGTCTCAGGGGCATCTGGCAGCCTGTCGTACTCATATTCCGGCAGGCTGCCTCTTGGCGTATCCTTCGATGTCAAGACGGGCCGGATCGACGGGCGGGCGCTGGTGGCGGGAAGCTACGAAGTCTGGGTGTCGGCGACGGATTCGATCGGCACGGCGGTGACGGCGGTCGTGACCATCGTCGTGACGTGATAATATGGAAACAGGGCCTTTCGACCCCATTGTCCACTTTCTGATCGATTTTAAGGGTGCATACAGCGCTTCCGGCGCTCTGCGTGGTGTCTGTACCCACTCGGAATCGAGAATGTATCTGGCGGTCGCCTTTCGCTACTCAACAGGCCTGATTGATGCCCGCCGGGCTTGGATAATGCTGAGGCGGCAGGCCTCGTCCCAAGATGACGCGTGCCCCTCTGCAAAGGTCACGCCGGTCCTGTCGCGGGTGCCTGTGACGCTGTAGTGCGTCGGTCCGGTACGCCCCGGCTCGCCGAGCACCAACATGTCGTAAGTGTCCTCCTCGCCGTCACCGACGATGAGGAGGTTCGTCCATGTGCTGTGAGTATCGTCGGCAACGGTGTCGTCGCGCTCCCAGCCCAGAAGTCGAGGAGCCTGCATCACGCCTCCTCCTTCTTCAGCATTGCCTCGATGCCACTGACAACGTGCTTGCCGTTGAGGACGTACTGCGTCACGTCGTCGGTACCATCGGCAAGAAAGCCAGCCATTTTGCGAATCTCACTATCCTCATCAAGCAAGCATACGAGCTCATCCATCCGGTCGAGGTAACGATCGTAGGTCTCTTTGAGCACTTTGAACTCGGCAACGATGTGGTGGGCGATGAGGCAGTTTGTAGTATGTGACATGAGGTCTCCTTTTCTGTCTGTCGATCATTCACGGCGCTGGAGAGCGTGGCGAATTTCTTCGGAATAATCGAGGAATTTCATATCCTTGAGGCGTGTCCGGTCTGACTTCGCAACGGTCTTGAATCCTTGCCGGAAAGGACTCGAAGGGCATCGAATCCTCGCGAGGGCAAAATGAGTCCTTGGCGAGTCCTTGGAAAAATATTTCAGGCAGTCCGCGAAAAAGTTTCCAGAGCACGAACGCCACGCTGCTGGACGACCTGAGCCAGTTCTTTCGCGGTGCCGGGGATACGTGTCCGGCGGACAAGCTTCTCGGTGCCAGACCGCTTCTCTCGAACATAGATTTCGGCGCGATAGAAGAGCGTGTCCGCAGCATCCGTCTGCGTCGTCTCGACGACTAGAACGTCAATCGCGAGGCCTCGGATCAGGGTCTTTTTCGTCTTCACCGAAATTCTCCTAACTTGTTGACAACATTAGATTTATAGCGGATTTCGGGAGTCGAGCCCAGGCTTCCGGAAATGATTTCCGGGGTCATCGATCGGATGGCGATCGAAGTCTTAACGGCGGCTAGGTAGGGGTTGACGGCGGGAGGGGCGGCATAGGCTTTCGCCCGCCTTGCCCAAACGGGGCATGGCGGTGACCGAAGGTCAAGAACAGCCGCCCCTTCTGCTGTCACTGAGCGAGAAGGTTCCACGACTATTTTTTCCCCGGTCCGCGTTGCGGATCGGGGCGGGACACGTGGCCCGCCCCGAAGGGCAGGAAAAAATCGTCGTGGAAGAGAGCGAGGCTACCCGTGCCGGACAACAGAGAAGAGCATATCGGAGCCGTCAGCATAGCGCCGCTGACAGCGGGACGGCGGGAATTCGCGCATGCCGGTGACCGGATAGAGGGCAGCCGCAGGAAGTCCAGCATTAGCGCCGTCGGAACGGCGGGGACTGGGATCGACTGCCCCCGGCGAGGCATTCAGAATGGCCATGGTCCAACCCACTCGTCGATGATGTCGTCCGGAACATTCTGGTCCAGGAGTATTCGGGGGATGCCCTCCCGCGTCATAAAAGTGAAGTTGTATTCGCTTCGCCTGTTGTTGATGTGGAACTCGTCTCTTGGAATGAAAACGGCGGTAGCGCCGAATCTCTGATGGCACTCGATTCGCTCGACAATGCCGCGTATGATCTCCCGCAGGCGAGTCCGGAGTTCGCGGCGCTCTTCGATATCGGGGGTCTCGTTAAGTTGCCGGGAAATAGTCGCTGCCGCTGCCACACGGGCGGCGAGGTCCGGTTCTGCGGCGTTCTTCGCAATTTGATCCTCCGCAGCTTTCAGTTCCTTCCGGCTCCGCTTTATATGCTTGGCGAGTTCCAGTGAGCGGGCGGTCGCTGTTTCGTCGCCAAATTCAACCAGCTCTATGAGGGTGCGTTGACGCTTTTCGAAATCGGCAATCTGGGTTCTAAGTGCCTCGGTCTGTGCCCGGAGTTGTTTGAGGTCATTGTCCTGACCGGAGAAGGCAGTCTGATCTAGCATGTCGATCGCCGCGAGCAGGAGCGGTTCGAGCATGTCGATCCGCCAACGACGGTTGTTATCGCAACCTGCGTTGCGGATGTTGGTAGAGCAGGCAAGATAGATGCCGCCTTTCGGAGGCTTGCCCTTGTTGATGATGTGCATCGGGCCAGCGCAATGAGCGCACTGAGCAAGTCCTTGGAACAGATGGGAACCGGACATGCCCTTACGCCCGGCTGCATTCTGCCGTCGTCCCTGCGTGGCACCCTGTGCGCGTAAGAAGATGCCGTTGTCGATGATAGGCGGGTAATAGTTCGGGATAGGGTCTCCATCCGGCTTCCGGTTGCGGTTGCGATGGGTGCCAGTGTGAGGCTGGTACTCTCCGAGAACGGCGCGGCTCTGGATGATCTTGGCGATGCTGGACGTGTGCCATCCCTTGCCGCCGCGAAACGTCGGAACGCCTTCCGAGTTCAGCCGGCGCACCACTTCCCGTCGTCCGAACCCATCGATCGTCTCTTGAAATACCCGTCTGACGATGGCGACCCTTTCGGGGCGCTCTACGAATGTGCCGTCGCGCACCTCAAGCCATTCCGGGCATCTCGGCGTGAGAGGCTTTCCTTCCTTCCGGGCCTTCTCCTTCTTTTGTTGCCATGCTTCGCCGACGCGCTCGGACTTGATGCGGCTCTCGTCATGAGCACGAGCCATGACGGCAAGGGAGATGATGAGAGGAGTCCAGTCCTGACGCAGCCGTTCGGATGAATACTCCTGACCGTCGCTTAACGTCACAACGATGATGCCCGCTTGGATGAGAGCGAAGAGCCGTGTTGCGGCATCGATTACCGTTTCACGGGACAGGCGATCCAGGCTTTCAACGATCAGGTAAGAGCCGCGTTGTATCCTACCGTCCTCGACCATTTCCAGGAAAGACTTGAGCGCTCCGGTCGTTCTGTTTGTCCCATGGAACGCACTAACCCCTAGATCCCGAAGGGAGTTGTCGAGGACAAGGTTGTGCTGCTGCGCCCAGGCTTCTGCCTTGGCAGTCTGGCGGCGCAATGAATCCCCTTGCGCTTGTTCCGGGGTCGAGAAGCGGATGTAGGAATATGCTTTCGTCATGATCTGAACCCGATATCACACAATATCGGAATAATGTAGCATAATCTCCTGATGGTCGGTCCT
The DNA here is from genome assembly GCF_014126615.1 of Ciceribacter thiooxidans. Taxonomy (NCBI): domain Bacteria; kingdom Pseudomonadati; phylum Pseudomonadota; class Alphaproteobacteria; order Hyphomicrobiales; family Rhizobiaceae; genus Ciceribacter; species Ciceribacter thiooxidans. The sequence continues at coordinate 3,203,118 of NZ_CP059896.1, read as the reverse complement.
CCCGGTTCCGGAAAGTCCATGCTCGCCTCGCGTCTGCCGTCGATCCTGCCCGCACTCTCGGCGCCCGAGCTTCTCGAAGTCTCGATGATCCACTCGATCGCCGGGCAATTGTCCGGCGGCAAGCTCTCGGACCGCCGACCGTTTCGCACGCCCCACCATTCCGCGACGATGGCGGCCCTCGTCGGCGGCGGGTTGCGGGCAAAGCCGGGCGAGGCCTCGCTCGCCCACAAGGGCGTTCTTTTTCTCGATGAACTGCCGGAGTTTGCACCGCAAGTGCTCGATGCGCTACGGCAGCCGCTCGAAACGGGCGAGTGTGTGATCGCCCGCGCCAACCATAGGGTCACCTATCCCGCCGATTTCCAGCTGATTGCAGCCATGAATCCCTGCCGCTGCGGACTGGCGGGTGAGCCCGGACACACCTGCGCAAGGGGGCCGCGCTGCCTCACCGAGTATCAGGGGCGCATTTCAGGTCCGCTAATGGACCGGATCGATATCCGGATCGACGTTCCGGCGGTTGCTGCAACCGATCTCATCCGTCCGATGGCAGCCGAGCCGAGTGTCGAGGTCGCCCGACGCGTCCGACGGGCACGGGACTGGCAGCGAGAGCGTTTCGCAGCAGCCGGAATACCAGGAGTCGCAACGAATGCCGGCTGTTCCACGGCCTTGATCGAAGTCCTCGCCGAGCCGGACCCTTCCGGGTTGCAACTCCTGCGTGACGCGGCCGAGAAGTTCCGCTTCTCGGCTCGCGGTTATCATCGGGTTCTGAAGGTCGCTCGCACGCTCGCTGATCTCGACGGTGCCGATCGGCTGGGCCGAATCCACGTCGCCGAGGCAATCTCCTATCGCATACCTTCCGAGCGGTTGTCGGCGGTGGCGTAGACAGTCAAAATCTCGGCCGCACGAAGGGAGACCGAGATCGGTGGCAGATGACTGGTGACAGCGCTTCCCTCAGCCTCCGAGCCCCTCGAACAGTGCCGTCGAGAGATAGCGCTCAGCAAAGGAGGGGATCACGACGACGATCGTCTTTCCGGCGTTTTCCTCGCGTTGGCCGATCTTGATTGCTGCCGCGAGCGCCGCGCCGGAGGAGATGCCGACCGGAACGCCTTCGAGGCGAGCGGTCAGCCGTGCGTTCTCGAATGCCTCATCGTTCGTGACGGTGACGACCTCGTCGTAGACCGTCGTGTCGAGGACTTTCGGGGCGAAGCCCGCACCGATTCCCTGGATCTTGTGGGGCCCGGGATTTCCGCCGGAAAGCACTGGGCTGTCGGTAGGCTCGACCGCAACGACTTTCACCGACGGCTTGCGGGCCTTCAGCACCTGGCCGACGCCGGTAATGGTGCCGCCCGTCCCGATGCCCGAGACGAAGATGTCGACGGCACCGGCGGTGTCGTTCCAGACCTCCTCGGCTGTCGTCTTGCGGTGAATCTCAGGATTGGCCGGATTTTCGAACTGCTGCGGGATGACGGCGTCGGGCAGCTCGGAAACGAGTTCCTCTGCCTTGGCGATTGCCCCCTTCATGCCTTTCGGTCCCTCGGTCAGCACCAGTTCGGCACCGAGCAGTGCCAGCATCTTGCGGCGCTCGATCGACATGGTTTCCGGCATGGTGAGGATCAGCCGGTAACCTTTGGCGGCGGCTGCAAAGGCAAGCGCAATGCCGGTGTTACCGGAGGTGGGTTCGACCAGCACCGTCTTGCCGGGAGTGATCTTGCCCTGTTGTTCGAGCGACTCGATCATGGCGAGACCGATGCGATCCTTGACCGAGGCGAGGGGATTAAAGAATTCGAGCTTGGCGAGCAGGTTCGCCTTTACGCCCTTTTCCTTCGCCAGCTTGTCGAGCCGGACGATCGGCGTGTCGCCGATGGTTTCGAGAATGGAGCTGTAAACACGGCCGCGGCCGGGTTTCTTCGTGTCGGACATAGTGCTCTCCCTCAAGACTGGTCGTTGTGAGCGCACAATAGGATCAAAGTCCGTACCCGGCTAGAACCCTTTACCTACGGCAGGCCGTCCGGGGAGAAAAAACACGCCTGTCGGGCGGAGGTCCCAAATATTTATTTCAGGCGGCTCGAACGGCGATATAGGCGGCGGTGCTCGCCAGAATGCTGCCGGCCATGCGGTTCAGGAGTTTGAGCGCAGAAGGCTGCTTGAGCAGCGTTCGCGCCCGAGCAGCGAGCACGATGTAGGGGATGAGCACGGCTATCAGAACAACGAAGGTGATTCCGGCGAGCGCGGCATAGTCCGTCGGCCCAATCGCCTCGAGCGGGATCAGCGTCGGCACAAGGGCGACGTAGAAAAGCATGGTCTTCGGATTGCCGAGCGTGACGAAGAGGCCGGAGAGGAAGGAAGAGCCAAGGCCGCCGCCCTTGCGCGCCTGAACTTCCTGCGGCAGCAGGCCGGCCGTCCAGAGCTTGTAGGCAATGTAGCCGAGATAGACGGCGCCGGCATATTTGATGACGAGGAAGGGTGTCACGAACGTCTGGGCGAGATAGGAGAGCCCGAGGACAACCGCGGTCAGGTAGCAGAGATCGCCGAGGATCAGTCCCAGCCCCATGAAGAAGGTTGGTCGGAAACCTGAGCCGAGGGCTCGCGCCACGATCGCCGTCATCCCGGGACCGGGAATGGCTGCAGCGATGAAAAGTGCACCGGCATAGGCAAGCAGCGTAGTAAAGGTCATGACGGGGTCCGCGATCGATGGACGAATGCGTGACGGCTAACCCAGAGACGCCAAACTTGCAATGGTGACACGATCGTTGTTGCCGGTCCCGTTGCCTTCTGCTTTCCACTTCTGGAGCCCTTCAATCAAGAGACCCGTCATGCCGTCCACCGCCTCGCTTCTCGCCTTCGGCCTCATCTGCCTCGGAATGGTGCTGACCCCAGGGCCGAACATGATCTACCTCGTGTCGCGGTCGATCTGCCAGGGATCCGCGGCGGGCCTGGTCTCGCTTGGTGGCGTGGCCCTCGGCTTCGTCGTCTATATGCTGTCGGCTGCCCTCGGCATCACCGTACTGGTGCTTGCGGTACCTTATGCTTATGATGCACTGCGGCTTGCTGGGGCCGCCTATCTCGCCTGGCTGGCGTGGCAGGCATTGCGACCGGGCGGGCGCTCGCCCTTCCAGGTCCGCGAACTGCCGAAGGACTCGCCCCGGCGCCTGTTCACGATGGGTTTCGTCACGAGCCTGCTCAACCCGAAAGTTGCGGTGTTGTACCTGTCGCTGCTGCCGCAGTTCATCGATCCGTCCGCCGGCAGCGTGTTTGTTCAGTCGGTGGTTCTCGGTTTCACCCAGATCACGATCAGTGTCACCGTCAATGCCATGATCGCGGTCAGCGCAGGCGCAATCGCGCTCTTTCTCGCCGGGAGGCCCTTGTGGGTGGTCGTGCAGCGGTGGCTGATGGGAACGGTTCTCGCGGGGCTTGCAGTGCGGATGGCAATGGAAGCCCAACGCTGAAGGTCAGAATATCGGCCGCATGAAGCTCCGCTCATAACTGAGGATGCAACGGGTCTCCTCCGCATAGGCGAAAGCCGACTGGCATTCCGCGTCGTCGGCCATCTTCTGTCGGTACCTCTCGTAGTCGGCCAGCGACGGAAAGCTGAACAGCGCCAGCGCGATGTTGTTTGCGCCCTCGTGTGGCAGGAAGTAGCCGTGGTGCGTGCCGCCGAGCCGGTTCACCAGTGGTATCCAGAGCCGCGCGTAGTGCTCGAATTCCTTCGCCTTGTACGGATCGATCACGTAGCGGAGATAGCAGGTTATCATCGTTGCGGCGCCTTTCTCTTCGGCAGGAGAAGCGCTTTCGGCGCCAGATTAAGCGTGGTCGCGATGGCCGCGAAGAGGATTGCTGCCCCGCCGAGCGCTTGCACGGGCGTCAGTACATGTCCGAAGGCATACATGTCCACGATCACCGCCACGACGGGATAGAGGAAGGACAGCGTGCCGGTCAGCACCACCGGCAGCTTCTGGATTGCCGAATAGAGGAACGCATACATGATCCCGGTGTGAACGATGCCGAGGGCTGCCACCATCGCCCAGTTTTGCGGTGCGGTGGGAAGGTCGTGCCAGTCGGCAAGTGGTGCCAGCAGGACCACGCCTGTGCCGACCTGGATCAGTGCGATCAGATAGGGGGAGGTGCCCTTGAGCGATTTCGTTACGAAGGCCGCCACGGCGTAGCAGAAGGCCGCGGCGACCGCGAGCAGGATGCCCAGCAGATAGCTGCCCTGCGCGTTCTCTTCCGTCGCCGGTCCCGAAAGGGTCATCGCCAGCATACCGGCAAAGGCAAGCCCCAGCCAGACGAGCTTGTTGGTGGAGACCTTTTCGCCGAGGAAGAGCACGCCGAGACCGACAAGCATGAATGGCTGAACGTTGTAGATGATCGTCGCTGCCGAGATGGATGCGAGCGGATAGGCGGAGAAGAGGGCGAGCCAGTTGAGAACGAGTGCGACACCACCGATCATCGCCAGAAACAGAGTGCGTCCGCGAACAACGGCGAGGACGCCGGCGCGATATGCGAGCAATGCCAGAACCGGGGCGCCGATCAGGCATCTCAGGAAGACGACGTTTGCGGGCGATTGCCCGGACTGCAGGACAAACCAGCCGATCGTGCCGGACAGCACCATGGCGACGGTCATATCGAGAATTCCGCTCTTGATTATGGGTGACATGGCAACCTCCTTGGGATGGTTGCAGCCTAGCAAAGGAAGCGGCATAATTGCTTCACCAGAATGAGGTGAATTACCTGAAACTCGGAACAAAGTTAGGTGAATACCCCATGAACGTGAATTTTATTCAGCCTCTCGATCTCGTCGACCGGAAGATTGTTGAAGCGCTTGTCGGAGATGCGCGTCTTCCGCTCAAGGAGCTAGCTGCTCGCGCAGGGCTTTCCTCGCCAGCTTGCTCGGAACGGCTGCGACGGCTCGAAGAGCGTGGCGTGCTGATCGGGTACGGCGCGGATGTGGAACTGGAAGCGCTCGGCTACCCCCTGCAGGCGATTGTCCGTGTCCGGCCGCTGCCGGGCATGCTGCACGTGGTCGAAAAGCTGATCCAGGAGACGCCGGAAATCACCGAAGCCGACAAGGTGACGGGTGACGACTGCTTCATCTGCCGCATGGCCCTGCGCAGCATGACCGATCTCGATCGTATACTTGACCGGATCGCGGAACGTGCCCAGACGAACACGGCCATGATCAAGTCCACGACCGTCAAGCGCCGTCTGCCGCCGGTCGTCTAGACGCCGGTCGAGCCGAAACCGCCTGCACCGCGCGTGGTCGTGGAGGTCTCCGCGACTTCGGTGACGAGCGCCTGAGTGACCGGTGCAATCACCATCTGGGCGATTCGCATGCCACGGGCGATCTCGAAAGCCTCGTCGCCGAGATTGACGAGAAGCACCTTCACCTCACCGCGATAGTCGCTATCGATGGTACCCGGCGTGTTGAGGCAAGTGACGCCGTGCTTGAAGGCAAGCCCCGACCGTGGACGTATCTGCGCCTCGAAGCCTTCGGGGATTTCCATGATGAAGCCGGTCGGCACCAGCGCCCGCTGGCCGGGCACGAGCGTCATAGGCGCGCCCTCGGTCACGGCCGCGCGCAAGTCCATGCCGGCGGCCCCCGCCGTCTCGTAGCAGGGCAGTGGAATGCCCTCTCCGTGGACTAGGCGGAGAAGCTTGAGGATCGGCCGAATGTCGTTGTGGATGTTCATGCCTCCATTACTTTGCGCGCGATCTCCCGAGGTCAATTGCAATGCCGGCCTTTAATCGCTAGATACGCGGCAATTCACAGGATTCACATTCATGGCTGAAACACTTGCAGAGGCGGTATCCCGCCGCCGCACCTTCGCGATTATTGCGCACCCGGACGCGGGTAAGACAACGCTCACCGAAAAGCTGCTGCTGTTCGGCGGGGCGATCCAGCTCGCTGGCGAGGTGAAGGCGAAGAAGGACCGCATCCAGACGCGTTCCGACTGGATGAAGATCGAGCGCGAGCGCGGCATCTCGGTCGTCACCTCGGTGATGACCTTTGAATACGACGGCAAGGTCTTCAACATCCTCGATACACCCGGTCACGAAGACTTCGCCGACGACACGTATCGCACGCTGACGGCAGTGGACGCCGCGGTGATGGTGATCGATGCCGCCAAGGGTATCGAGCCGCGAACGCTGAAGCTCTTCGAAGTCTGCCGCATGCGCGACATTCCGATCATCACGTTCGTCAACAAGATGGACCGTGAAAGCCGCGATCCCTTCGAAATCCTCGATGAGGTGGAGGAGAAGCTCGCTCTCGACACCGCACCGGTCACCTGGCCGGTCGGCCGCTCGAAGACCTTCTGCGGCTCCTACAATCTGGCGGACAATACCTTCCGCGGTTCCGACACCCAGGTCGAGCCCTTGAAGGTCAACGGTCCGCAGAGCATTGCCGAGCACCTGCCGGAAAACGAACGTCAGACCTTCATCGAAGAGCTCGCGCTTGCCCAGGAGGCCTGCCGGCCGTTCGACCGCAAGGCCTTTCTCGAAGGCCACCTGACGCCGGTCTTCTTCGGCTCGGCGCTGCGCAATTTCGGTGTGCGCGATCTCATCAACGCGCTCGGCGCGTTCGCACCGCCGCCGCGCGACCAGGTGGCTGACATCCGTACGGTACACGCCGCCGAAGATCGGATGACGGCCTTCGTCTTCAAGATTCAGGCCAACATGGATCCGAACCATCGCGACCGCATCGCCTTTGCCCGCATCTGCTCGGGCAAGCTTGAGCGCGGGATGAAGGCGCGGCTGTCGCGCACCGGCAAGCAGATGGGTCTCACCGCGCCCCAGTTCTTCTTCGCCTCCCAGCGGCAGCTCGCCGACACCGCCTATGCAGGCGATGTCGTCGGCATTCCGAACCACGGCACGCTACGGATCGGCGACACGCTGACCGAAGGGGAATCTCTGGTCTTCCAGGGCGTGCCGAACTTCTCGCCGGAAATCCTCCGCCGCGTACGGCTCGAGGACGCGATGAAGGCGAAGAAGCTGAAGGAGGCTCTCCAGCAGATGGCGGAAGAGGGTGTTGTGCAGCTCTTCCAGCCGGAAGACGGCTCGCCGGCGATCGTCGGCGTCGTCGGCGCGCTGCAGCTCGACGTCCTCAAGGAGCGACTTTCGGCGGAATACGGCCTGCCGGTTTCCTTCGACATGCCGCGTTTCTCCGTTTGCCGCTGGATTTCGGCCGATCAGCCGGGCGAACTCGAAAAGTTCATGACCCAGCAGCGGGGCAATATGTGCCGCGACCTCGACGGCGATCCGGTGTTCATGGCGCAGGACGCTTTTTCGCTTCGCTACGAGGCTGAGCGATATCCTGCCATCAAGATGGTCGCCATCAAGGAATATCACGTCGCCAAGGCGGCGTGAGTTTCCTATCGGTCGGCGAGCGCCAGACGTAACCCGAGGACCGCGAAAGCACCGGAAAACGATCGGCGCAGCCACAGCTGCAGCCGAGGCCGACTGATGACGTGGCGCCGCGTGGCCGCGGCGAAGACTCCGTAGCCCATGAAGACCACGAAGGTCAGTCCCATGAAGACGCTGGCCAGCACCAGCATGTGCAGGGATGCGTTCGGTGCGTTCGCGGGGACGAACTGTGGCAGGAAGGCGAGAAAGAAAAGTGACAGCTTCGGATTGAGGATGTTGAGGAGCAGGCCGTCGGTAATGATCTTGCCTGCGCCGGAGGCTGCACGGGTCGAGGTGACCTGAAGCACACCCTCGTCCCGCCATATGCCCCATGCCATGAAGAGCAGATAGGCGACGCCGAGATACTTGACGGCCTGGAACGCGAGGGCGCTCGCGTGAAGGAGTGCCGCAAGGCCGGTTACGCTCGCCGCAACATGGGGGATGATGCCGAGCGTGCAGCCGAAGGCGGCGATCACGCTTGCCCGCCAGCCGGCGCCGAGAGCATAGGCGATCGTGTAGATGACACCGGTGCCGGGCAGAAGGATGATAATCAGCGACGTCAGGAGGTATTCTGGGGTCATAGCGGCTCTCCTCTTTTGGGCTGGAGAGCGAAGCAGACACCGGAAAGCGGCGGCGGGTCTTGAACGGAATTGCAGCTGGCTCTCAGTGGACGGCCGCGGCATAGGCGCCGGGCGTGACCCCGTATCGCTGGACGAAGGCGCGAGTCATGTGACTCTGATCGGCGAAGCCGCTTGTCGCTGCCGCCTCCGCAAGTGGAGAGCCCGCGTCGATCATGCGCCGAGCCAAGTCGATCCGCCTCTGGATCTGGTAGGCGTGCGGCGTGAAACCGGTCTGCCGTACGAATGCCCGCAGCAGCTGAAACTTGCTGAGGCCGGCTTCCTGCGCAAGATCGGTGAGGGTGGTCGGACGTGCAGGGTCGTCATCGAGCCGTTTCGCAGCGCGCCGGATACCGGCACTTCTCGTCGCGGCCGCCGTCGCGCTCGGCTGCAACACGGAGGCGATGAGCGCCAGAAGTCCTGCCTCGCTCTCAAGGAGCGCCCCGTCGTCTGCCGTCACGGCGGCGAAGAACTGTCGAAAGCGCCCCGCGAGACGGACGTCTTGGATGACCGGATGTTCGAACTCGAACGTCCCCCTGCCGCCCTCGGTGATCTCCAGCGCCGCGGCCGCTATCGTCTCGGGCAGGAGGTAGAGCATCTGCCAGAAACGACCGTGATCACCGATCGGCGTACCGTCGTGCACTTCTCCGGGATTGACGGTGATGATGTCGCCCGGACCCGCCTCCACCACACCACGCCCACTCAGGGACTTCTGTGCACCCCGGCGAATGATCCCGACCCCGAAGGCGTCGTGGGTGTGGCGCGGAAAGCTGTGTCGCGTGTCGGCAGTCACTGCGGTCACGCCGAAGAGCGCAGTGTTCGTAATGTGGAATCGGCCCTTACTCATGCGCACGACGGCTCCGATGTGCTGCCTAGGTGGACTCTGTCAGCATCATGCAGAGTGCCAGCTTCGTCTTCCACCGGCAACCGTCCTGCGACAGCCTGCGTGACAGCCGCGGCGATCTGTGCGACAGGATGGTGAGACGGGGGCGTCCACCGGAAGGTCGGGCTGAGAAGAACCCTTTGAACCTGAACCAGATCATGCTGGCGGAGGGAGTCGTTTCGGGTTGAGGGCCGCTGGTACCCAGTCCCGCGACCTTTCCGTAGGGAAAGGCTGATGATGAGTGATCTTCAGAACGCAGACAATACACCGCGGGCACCGGTGATCGCCAACGCCCTTTCCATTGCCGGTTCCGATCCCTCAGGCGGTGCCGGCATCCAGGCCGATCTCAAGACGTTTTCGGCACTGGGCGTGTACGGTATGGCGGTGGCAACCGCCCTCACGGCACAGAACACGCGAGGCGTGACCGGCATACACGTCGTGCCGCCGGATTTCGTTGCCGAGCAGATCCGGGCCGTCTTCGCCGACATAAGGGCGGGCGCCGTGAAAATCGGCATGATCGCCAATGCGGCGATTGCAGGAGCCGTCGCCGACGTGCTCGCGCGTCATGCCGATGTGCCTGTCGTTCTCGATCCAGTGATGATCGCCAAGGGTGGCGCGCCACTACTGACGGATGACGCGGTGATGGTCCTGAAAACACGGCTCCTGTCGCTCGCCACAGTCGTCACGCCGAACCTGCCGGAGGCGGCAGCTCTTCTCGGTGAGCCCGAGGCCCGCGATCGCGACGAGATGGCCGGTCAGGCGCTGCGACTCGTGGGGCTTGGCGCGAACATGGCGTTGGTCAAGGGCGGGCATCTTCCCGGAAACGACAGCCCGGATGTGCTCGCCTCTGCGGCGGGCCTCACCTGGTTCGAGGCACCGCGCGTTGCGACCCGCAACACGCATGGCACCGGCTGCACGCTGTCGAGCGCGATCGCTGCCGGGCTTGCCAAGGGAGCATCGCCGGAGAAAGCCGTCGTGGTGGCCAAGACCTATGTCGCGGGAGCGATCGATGCCGCGGATGCCTTGAGCGTGGGTTCCGGGCATGGGCCTGTGCACCACTTTCATGCGCTCTGGAAAAGCGAAGGCGCAGCGTAACAGGCCAGACTGTCAGGGCATCTGCGAGTCGAGCGTGATCTCCTCGCCGTCGATGGCGAATGTGCCGTAGCCGCGATGATGAATGGTTCGCGGTGCCGCTTGGGCGGGATCATACCAGGCCTTCACCACCTCCAGCACGAAGAGATTGTAGCGTGGCACGAAACCCTGATCGACCACGCGGCATTCGAGATTCGCGAAGCAATCGCCGATGAGAGGCGCACGCACTTCCTCGGCGGGCAGCGGCGTCAGGCCGATCGTCGCGAACTTGTCGGTATCCCGGCCGGAGCAATTCCCGACTGCGACCACCTTCTCGGCAAGCTCGACCGTCGGGATGGCGATGACGCATTCGCCGGTTTGCTGGAGCGCGTGAAAGCTGTGGTCCGCCCCGCTAACAATGCACGCGATCATCGGCGGAGTAAATTCCACCATCATGTGCCAGGACATGGCCATGACGTTCGGGTGTTCGTTTTCCGAGGTCGTCAGGAGGACGACCGGGCCGGGCTCGATGAGTTGGTAGACCTTGGCAAGCGGAAACTCCTTCATTGCGGTCTTCTCCTGTCAGCGAGTTTGTCCCTTGCATTCAGTCGCCGTCCTTTCCGGGCAGGGCACGGATGTCATGGACAAACGGCAACGCAGAACGCAGCCAGAACTGTCGGCTCGGCATCAGCTTCCGGCGCTGGCGGATCGTGCCGATGCGAATGCCGATCCGGGCATCGCTTGCATCGCCGCTGGCGCGATAGATCGGCGAGCCGCATTTCGGGCAGAAGTATTGCACACTGACCGCACCACTGTCGCCGATCTTTGTGTAGGCTTTCGGCGCGTTGCCGCGAAGGGTGAAACGGTCGCGGGTCGCGGCGACCGTGACACGGTAGGCACTGGCTGTCAGCGATTGGCAGTCGGTGCAGTGGCAGATCGAGACCTGGGTGGGGTCGATGTCAGCCTCGTAGCGGACGTAGCCGCAATGACATTGCCCGTCTATATGCATCGGCGCGCCTCCTTCGGGTTCTTCCATGGAACCTAGGGCGGATCGCCGCAGTGTCGAACGCGGTATCCGACGGCGCCGGACGTGGAGCCCGGCGCCGTCCATTGCTGCACCTAGTGATCGGCCTTGATGAAGGTGCCGTTCTGCAGGTCACGCATCGCCTGCATCAGTTCCTCGCGGGTGTTCATGACGATCGGTCCGTGCCAGGCGACCGGCTCCCGGATCGGCTTGCCGGTGACGAGCAGGAACCGGATACCCTCCTCGCCGGCCTGTACCGTGACCTCGTCGCCGGTATCGAACACAACGAGCGTGCGGTTGCCGGAAAGATCCCGGATGTTGAGTTCCTGGCCCTGGTACTCTTTCTCTACCTTTACGCCGAAAGGCTTGGAGGCATCGCGGAAGGTACCGGAGCCGGCGAAGATGTAGGCGAATGCGGACCGATAGGTATCGACCGGGAAGCTCTTCCGCTTGCCCGGCGGAACCGAGATGTCGAGATAGACGGGCTCGGCGGCAATACCGTCGACCGGACCCATCTTGCCCCAGAAGTCTCCGGTGATGACGCGGACTGCGGTGCCATCATCGTCGACGATCACGGGAATGTCCGCGCTCTTGATGTCCTGGTAGCGCGGTGCCGTCATCTTCAGCGACGACGGCAGGTTCGCCCAGAGTTGGAAACCGTGCATCCTGCCAGCGAAATCACCTTTCGGCATCTCCTGGTGCATGATGCCGCTTCCCGCCGTCATCCACTGTACGTCACCGGCACCGAGCAGGCCCTGATTGCCGAGGCTGTCACCGTGCTCGACGGTGCCCGCAAGCACGTAGGTGATGGTCTCGATGCCGCGATGGGGGTGCCACGGAAAGCCGCGGATGTAATCCGACGGATTGTCGTTGCGGAAATCATCCATCATCAGGAAGGGATCGGTCATCGACGGATCGCCGAAGCCGAAGACGCGATGCAGTTTGACGCCGGCCCCTTCCATTGTAGGGGTGGCGCGACTTTCATGTTTCACAGGTCGAATGGACATTGGATTGCTCCTTCCGAGCGGAATTTCAGTTGCCCCCAATATAGGGAAATACGACGGGTGGCGAAGGCCGTTCCCCGGAACGCACTGTTCACAGAACGCAATCCTCCGGCGCAAAATGTGATCGCGCCGGCCAGTCAAAATTCGGCCGCGAATGGGCTATTTAGCTTTCGTTATCCAATTCAGGCAAAAATAGTTAATTCCTTGCCGCCATTGGCGGAACGCATCCGGAGTCTATTGCAGCATGTGTCGCTGGGCAGCCTATCGCGGTCAACCGATCTATCTTGAAGAGCTCGTCACCTCTCCTGCGCATTCCCTAATCGAGCAGTCCCACTGCGCGACCCGCGCGAAGACGGCGACCAATGCAGACGGTTTCGGCATTGCCTGGTATGGGGATCGTCCGGAGCCCGGACGCTTCCGCGATGTTCTGCCGGCCTGGTCGGACTGCAATCTCAAGAGCATGGCACGGCAGATCCGTTCACGGCTCTTTCTGGCGCATGTTCGTGCGGCGACGCATGGTTCCACACGTCGGGACAATTGCCATCCCTTCGTCTGCGACACCTGGTCCTTCATGCACAACGGCCAGATTGACCACTTCGACCGTTTGCGTCGGTCGATGGAATCGATGCTGGACGACGAACACTTCAATGCGCGCGTCGGCACGACCGACTCCGAACTCCTGTTCCTGCTCGCCCTGCAGTTCGGCATGCGCGAGCGACCTCTCGCCGCCATGGCCGAGGCAATAGGCTTTGTCGAACAACTGAGCATCAATCTGACCGGCAGCGTAAAGGTGCGGTTTACTGCGGCCTTTTCCGATGGGCACACGCTTTACGCAGTGCGCTATGCGACCGACGCCTACGCGCCGACCCTGTTCGCCGCACCGATGGGGGAGGGCGGGTACTGCCTCGTTTCAGAGCCGCTCAACGACGACACCGACGCCTGGATGGAGATTCCGGCCGGCAGTGCAGTGACACTTTCGGAAAGGGGATCGAGGTCACCCGCTTCCAGCCGTCGGTGGATGGCGCGGCTGTGATGAAGCCGGCGATGGCGAGCTGACCACGCTCGTCTTTAGACCGGAATGCCGAGTTCTGTCCGGAGCTTCTTCGTGAGACCGGCAGCGATCAGATCGTAGGAGCGCCTTAAGTAGTGGCGCAGTTCATCGTCCGACAGCGGCGCGACCGGCGCGACGGCGACCCATTTGCGCTTGGCGAAATAAGGTGCCTGACCGACGCCATCGAGGGCGGTCAGGATTTCGAAACTCTCCTCGCTGACCTTGAACGCGATCTTGGCGCCATCGTCATTGAGGACCGCGAATACCTTGTCTCCGACCTTGGCAACGCGGGACTCCCATTGGTCCACGAGGGTCACGCCAGCCAATCCGGTGACGAAGGCGTCGAAGTCTGCGCGTTCGAAGAGGGTCATCGGACTGCTCCCTGGTTCAGGCGCTCGGCGATCCAGTTTGCCAGACGCTCGGCAACGGCATCCTTGTCGAGCTCCGGCCACTCCTCGACGCCGGTCGTACTGATCAGTTTCACCCGATTGCGCGTGCCGCCCATGATTCCGGTTTCCGGAGAGACGTCGTTGGCCACGATCAGGTCGGCGCCCTTCTTTTTAAGTTTAGTGCGACCGTTCCGCTCGATGTCCTGGGTTTCCGCCGCGAAGCCGACCACGATCGCCGGTCGCTTCTCGTGGTGTCCTACAGTTTTGAGAATATCGGGGTTCTCGGTGAGCTGCAGCGGAGCAGGAGCTTCGCCCGGCCTCTTCTTGATCTTCTGACCGGCGGATGCTGCCACGCGCCAGTCGGCAACGGCGGCCACCATGACCGCGATATCGGTCGGCAGACGGGAGATGACGGCATCCCGCATCTCCTCCGCCCGCTCCACATGAAGAGTCGCGACGCCGGCGGGATCCGGGATGGCGACGGGTCCGGAAACGAGGGTGACGTCTGCTCCGAGCTTTGCGAGCGCGGCAGCAATCGCGTGGCCTTGTCGCCCCGAAGAGCGGTTGGCGATGTAACGCACCGGGTCGATCGGTTCATGCGTCGGCCCCGACGTCACGATGGCCGTTCGGCCGGCAAGCGGTTTCGGGCCGGTGTCCAGAAGGGCTTCCACTGCCGCAACGATATCGAGCGGCTCGGCCATGCGACCGAGCCCCCGTTCGCCGGCCTCCGCCATTTCGCCTTCCGTAGGACCGACGAAAGTTACGCCATCCTCCTTCAGGAGCGTAACGTTACGGCGTGTCGCCGGATTCGCCCACATCATGGGATTCATGGCCGGAGCCATCAGCACGGGGCGCGAGCGCGCAAGTAACACCGCAGAGGCAAGGTCGTCGGCAAGGCCGTTTGCCACCTTCGCCATCAGATCGGCGGTGGCGGGGGCCACGACGATGAGGTCGCACTCCCGCGAAAGACGGATATGGCCGACATCCTGCTCGTCTTCCCGGGAGAAGAGATCGGTGTAGACGTGGCTGGCGGAGAGTGCGCCGACCGCGAGCGGGGTGACGAATTCCTGCGCTGCGCGCGTCATGATCGGCCGGACCGTCGCGCCCCGCTCGCGCAGTCGCCGGATGAGGTCGAGGCTCTTGTAGGCGGCGATGCCGCCGGAAATGACAAGCAGGATGCGTTTAGCGGATAAGCTCATCTGATGGTCCGGTCGCTGGTTTGCGCGAACCTAGCGCAAGGCTCGGCAAATCGAAATCGATTTTCGTGCACCCGCCTGCCGCTGATCATGGCGTCGGATCAGCTGACCTGAACGGCGATGTAGACGAGTGAGGCGGCGATGACCCAGAGCGCCAGTCGGCCAAGCCGGCCATGGCGCGCCTCGGAGCGCCCGATCGCATCCGTGGTCTCCCGGTCGAGGCGCAGGCCGTTCTCGCTCATCGTCATCAGTTCGGCATGGAATTTCTCGGTCTTCACCGCGATCTCGGGGATCGCTTCGGCGAGCCGAACGGCCGCGTGCAATCCGTCCTTCAGGTCGGTGACGATCCTCTTCGGGCCGAGATTGTCGCGAATCCAGCTGGAGACGACCGGCTCGGATGCCTTCCACATGTTGAACTGCGGATTGAGCATACGCGCCACACCCTCGACCACCACCATCGTCTTCTGCAGCATCACAAGTTCGGGACGGGTCGCCATGTCGAAGAGTTCGGTCACCTCGAAGAGCAGCGTCAGCAGCCGTCCCATCGAAATTGTCTCGGCCGGCTGACCGTGGATCGGCTCTCCGATGGCACGGATCGCTTGGGCGAAACTCGCGACGTTGTGGTGGGAGGGAACATAGCCGGCCTCAAAGTGCACCTCCGCGACTCGCAGGTAGTCGCGGGTGATGAAGCCGTAAAGGATCTCCGCCAGAAAACGTCGTTCTTTCTTGCCGAGCCGACCGGCGATCCCCAGGTCGACGGCGACGATCATGCCGCTTTCGTCGACGAAGAGGTTACCGGGGTGCATGTCGGCGTGGAAGAAGCCGTCGCGCAGCGTATGGCGCAGGAAGGATTGGATCAGCGTGTCGGCCAGCGCGTTGAGATCATAGCCCGCAGCCCTGAGTGCCTCGACGTCCGACATCTTGATGCCGTCAATCCATTCCATCGTGACGACGTCACGCCCCGTTCGTTCCCAGTCGACGGCAGGGACTCGAAAACCCGGATCGCTCTTCGTATTTTCGGCGAGCTCGGACAGGGCAGCGGCCTCCAGCCGTAGGTCCATCTCGACCTTGGTCGTCTGCTCGAGCGTGCGCGTCACTTCCACCGGTTTCAACCGTCGCATATGCGGAAGGAAGCGCTCCTGCAGGCGCGAGACGATATACATCGCCTCGAGGTCGGCTGCGAAGCGCCGGCGGACGCCCGGTCGGATCACCTTGATCGCGACTTTCCTGCGGCCCTGTCCAGTTTCGACCTCACCGCGGTGGACCTGGGCAATCGAGGCCGCAGCGATCGGTTCGTCGAAGGAGGTGTAGAGTTCGCCGACGGGACGGCCGAGCGACTCGCGGATGGAGAGCTTGGCAGCTTCGGTCGGGAAGAACTCCATGCGGTCCTGGAGGCCGGAAAGGTCTTCCGCGATCTCGGCGCCGACGACGTCAGGACGGGTCGCGAGGAACTGGCCGATCTTCACGTAGGACGGGCCGAGGCGGGCCACCGCCTTCGATAGGCGATCCGAGCGCCGTTCACGCATCGCGCGCTTGCGGGCAAAGAGCCCCGCGGCCGACTGGGCGAAGACGACCATCGGCGGCAGACCCTCGGAGGGCAGCGCGGAGATCACGCCCTCGCGCACCAGAACCCAGCCGACCCGTGCAAGGCGGAAATATGCGCCGATCGTGCTCATCGTGCGTTTTCAGCCTCGATGGCTCTCTCGAGGAGGGACTTCATGGACAATGCCCTCATCGGTCAGAGCTTCCAGCCGGAGTGCAGTGCGGCGATGCCACCGGTGTAGTTGGTGAAGGTGACGCGCGAGAAGCCGGCCTTCGAGATCATTGCGGCGAAATCGCGCTGGTTGGGGAACTTGCGGATCGATTCCACCAGATACTGGTAGGGCTCGGCGTCACCCGTGATCATCCGCCCGAAATGCGGGATCGCTTTGAACGACCATTCGTCATAGAACCGGTCGAGCAGCGGCATGTCGACTGCGGAGAACTCCAACACGAGCAGACGCCCGCCGCGTTTCAGCACGCGGTGGGCTTCTTTCAGCGCGACGTCGATATGCGGCACGTTCCGGATGCCGAAAGCGATGGTATAGGCGTCGAAACTGTTGTCTTCGAAGGGCAGTTCTTCGGCGTTCGCCTCAACAAAGGTGACATTGTCCGAGAGCTCCTTCTTTGCGGCGCGTTCGGCGCCGACGGCGAGCATCGACCCGTTGATGTCGAGCACGGTTGCATGCGCGAGACGGTCGGAGGCCTCTATGATGCGGAAGGCGATGTCTCCGGTGCCGCCGGCGACATCCAGCACCTTGTAGCCCGGATCCTTCCGCGGGTTGAGCGCTGCCACCATGGCGTTCTTCCAGACCCGGTGGAGGCCTGCGGACATGACGTCGTTCATGATGTCGTAGCGCTTGGCGACCTTGTGGAAGACGTCGTTGACGAGGCCCTGCTTTTCGCCCTCCTGCACATCGCGGAAGCCATACGATGTCGCCATGCCGCCTTCGGCGGTCGTGCGGGTTTCAGCCATGTGCTCGCTCCATTGTCCTTTATGGCCGGGTGACCATAGCGAAATCGTCCAAGGCACGCTATCTGTCTCGCCGGTACCGGCTGCGACACCTTCGCGCTGGTCTATAGACCACAAGAAGCGTGGTTGAAACAGAAAGATGGGCCAGCAATGCCGGAATTGCCAGAGGTAGAGACGGTCAGAAGAGGGCTCGCGCCAGCAATGGAGGGCGCGCGCATCGGGCGCCTGGAATTGCGCCGGGCCGATCTTCGCTTTCCGTTTCCTCCGGGCTTTGCCGAGCGAGTTTCGGGAACGCGGATCGTAGGTCTTGGTCGCCGGGCGAAATACCTGCTGATCGACCTCGACAGCGGCGAAACAGTTGTCGCCCACCTCGGTATGTCCGGCTCTTTCAGGGTCGAGCAGGAGAGTGAGAGCGAACTGCCGGGTGCCTTTCACCACACCCGTTCCAAGGACGAGAAACACGACCATGTCGTGTTTCATCTCGAAGGAGCGGAAGGTGCCATACGCGTCATATATAATGACCCGCGGCGTTTCGGCTTCATGGACATCTTGCCGCGCGTCGATCTCGACAACTATCCGGCGTTTCGTCAGCTCGGACCCGAGCCGGTCGGCAACACTCTCGACGCAGAAGGTCTTGCGGTCCGTTTTGCCGGGCGCAGCCAGCCGCTCAAGGCGGCGCTGCTCGACCAGAGCAATATCGCCGGCCTCGGCAACATCTATGTCTGTGAGGCGCTCTGGCGCGCCGGGCTTTCGCCGAGGAAGCCGGCGGGGACGATGGTAACGCCGACCGGCAAGCCGAAGAAGGAGCTCGTCCGGCTCGTGGAGGCGATCCGCACCGTCATCGCCGACGCGATCGCCGCAGGCGGCTCTTCGCTGCGCGATCATATCCGCACGGACGGCACTCTAGGCTATTTTCAGCATACCTTCCGTGTCTATGACCGCGAAGGTCATGCTTGCGCGAACCCCGAATGCAACGGTACCGTGGCGCGCATCGTGCAGTCCGGCCGCTCGACATTCTATTGCAGCCGTTGCCAGAAATGACCAAGGGAGAGATTTGAATGACTTATGAGACGCTGCTCGTGGAGGTTCGCGGTCGCGTGGCGATCGTCACGCTCAACCGGCCGCAGGCGCTCAATGCGCTCAATTCGACTGTGATGGCCGAGTTGCGCGATCTACTTGCCGGCCTCCAGAAGAACGGCGACATCGGGGCGGTCGTTCTCACCGGCTCGGAGAAGGCCTTCGCGGCCGGCGCCGACATCAAGGAAATGCAGTCTCTCGACTTTGTCGACGCCTATCTCGGCGATTTCATCAGCGGGTGGGAAGATGTTGCGGGCTTTCGCAAGCCGATGATCGCTGCAGTCTCCGGCTTCGCGCTCGGTGGTGGTTGCGAGCTTGCGATGATGTGCGACTTCATCATCGCGTCGTCTACTGCGAAGTTCGGCCAGCCCGAGATCACGCTCGGCGTCATACCCGGCATGGGCGGTTCGCAGCGTCTGACCCGGGCGGTCGGCAAGGCGAAGGCCATGGATCTCTGCCTGACGGGCCGCATGATGGATGCTGCCGAGGCCGAACGCTCGGGGCTCGTGGCGCGCGTCGTCGAGCCGGAACGGTTGCTGGACGAAGCAATCGCCGCAGCTGAAAAGATCGCGGCCTTTTCCGCGCCTGCCGTGCTGATGGCGAAGGAAAGCGTCAATCGCGCCTTCGAGCTGACGCTGGCCGAGGGCCTGCGTTTCGAACGGCGTCTTTTCCATTCTCTTTTCGCGACGGAAGATCAGAAGGAGGGCATGGCGGCCTTCGCGGAAAAGCGCAAGGCGGCGTTCAGGAACCGTTGAGGGCAAAAGCGGGCGGTTCCGGGTGGTCTTGGCGAAATTGCGCGTTGACGCCGCTCCGCTTTCCCGCTATATGCCCGCCCACAGTTAGGAAAGCTTCTGGCTTTTCCGCGATTGCTCCCGAATTGCTGAAAGCGTAGGTCGCAAGGACCCGATGCGGCGATGGCGGAGTTTGGTTAGAATTCGAAGAGAGGCATCCATGGCCAATACCACTTCGGCGAAGAAGGCGACCCGCAAGATCGCTCGCCGTACTGCAGTCAACAAGGCTCGCCGTTCGCGGGTTCGTGGTTTCATTCGTAAGGTCGAAGAGGCCATCGCTACCGGCGATGTCGCGGTAGCGCGTGAAGCTCTCAAGGCCGCCCAGCCCGAGCTGCATCGTGCGGCGACCAAGGGTGTCCTCCATGCCAATACCGCATCGCGCAAGATTTCGCGTCTTGCCCTGCGTGTTAAGGCACTGGCCGTCTAATTTAAGACACAAAATCGCCACTTTTCGTCAAGCTCGGCTGCCCAGCCGGGCTTTTCGTGTTTTCTTTCATATCGTTGTCACCGGTCCGTCATATTGACAACCGCATGTCACTACGGTGACAAGAAAAAACATTCAAAAACAATGAAGTAGCGGAGGTGCCATGGAGCGCTTCCTCTTCACTTAACGGCAGGCGACACCAGTTTCGAGTCAAGCGAATTTTTATTTTTTTTGTCGCGGGGGGTGGTCGCGGACCGTCGTTTTTGAATCCCCTTGATTCAACAGCGATTCTTTTTCCCCTAATTGTGGCGGGCAAAAATCGAGTCGGGAGTCAATGGTTCGAACTTAATTTTGGGTAAAATTCACTGTTGATCTTGGCTTTTGATCCTGCCTAAATGGCTCCCAACGAGAGACACGGAGTTGACCTCGGGGACGATCTGCAACTGCTGGTCAGGTGTTGAAATGTCCTGGTGGCTTTCGTAGCGGGATGGTTCTGATCCCGTTTTTTCATCCAGTGTTTAGCCTTTCATCGCAATCCGCTCGGATTGTGACGGGGTGAGTTTGCGCACAGTTTCAGGGGCTGGCGAAAGTAGTAGGGGGTAGGCGAAGGCGCGGCCGAATGTCCGTTTCGAGGGTGGGCGATCGGCGAATTGAGGAATGAAAAGGGGGACTGGCCTTGGGCCGTCACGACAGGGCGCCTGATCCGCTTGGCATGGGATCCGGCCTCGTTTTTCGTGAGGCGTGCTGCTTTCTTGCGAGAGGCACCACGGGCAGTCAAAGGCAGCTGGGCGGGAAAATTGCACTGTCCAGCAAAGGTAATTTTTGGAAGGCGGCAAAATGCAAATTAATTCACTGACGGCCGGTGCAGCGGTTGACGGGGACCGTGCACAGGAAACGACGGGTATTGTTCGTTCTGAAGCGGCGGAGGACTCGTCTGTGGCAGCGCATGATGTGTTGTTCGAGCGCTTCAGCGCCAGGCTGAAGGCTCAGGTCGGGCCGGATGTCTACGCGAGCTGGTTCGGTCGCCTGAAACTACATTCCTCTTCAAAGAGCGTTCTGCGTCTGTCGGTTCCGACGACCTTTCTCAAGTCCTGGATCAACAACCGCTATCTGGACCTGATCACCAACATCATTCAGCAGGAAGATGCGGGTATTCTCAAGGTGGAGATCGTGGTGCGCAGTGCAAGCCGCAGCGTGCGCCCGCCGGTGTCGGACGAACGGCACAAGCCGGTTTCCGAAGCCGTGCCGTCGTCGACCGTTCGTAAGCCTTCCGCACCCCAGCAAATCGGGCAGGTTGCGGCGCATCAGGGTGCTGCGCACCGCTCGGCGCAGCCCGGGCCGTTGTTCGGTTCGCCGCTGGACTCTCGTTTTACCTTCGACGGCTTCATCGAAGGCGCTTCGAACCGTGTCGCGCTCGCAGCGGCCAAGACCATTGCTGAAGCCGGCGCCGGTGCCGTTCGCTTCAATCCCCTCTTTATTCATTCCTCGGTCGGTCTCGGCAAGACCCATCTGCTGCAGGCCGTTGCCAATGCCGCGATCCAGAGCCCCCGTGCGCCGCGCGTCGTTTATCTGACGGCGGAATACTTCATGTGGCGCTTCGCGACTGCCATCCGCGACAACGATGCGTTGACGCTGAAGGACTCGCTGCGCAACATCGACCTGCTGATTATCGACGATATGCAGTTCCTGCAGGGCAAGATGATCCAGCATGAGTTCTGCCATCTCCTCAACACCTTGCTCGATAGCGCCAAGCAGGTCGTCGTGGCAGCCGATCGTGCACCTTGGGAACTGGAGTCGCTCGACCCGCGGGTCCGCTCGCGCCTGCAGGGCGGCGTTGCGATCGAAATGGAAGCGCCCGATTTCGAGATGCGCTTCTCCATGCTCAAGAAGCGGCTCGACGCTGCGCAGAAGGACGATGGTTCGCTCGACATTCCGGTGGAAATCCTCGCTCATGTGGCGCGCAGCGTCGCAAGCAGCGGCCGTGATCTCGAAGGCGCCTTCAATCAGCTCATCTTCCGCCGTTCGTTCGAGCCGAACCTGTCGGTCGACCGCGTGGACGAACTGCTCGCCCATCTCGTCGGAGCCGGAGAGCAGAAGCGCGTTCGCATCGAGGACATCCAGCGGGTAGTCGCCCGCCATTACAACGTCTCGCGCCAGGAACTGGTCTCGAACCGCCGTACGCGGATGATCGTCAAGCCCCGGCAGATCGCCATGTATCTGTCGAAGACGCTGACGCCGCGCTCATTCCCCGAGATCGGCCGTCGCTTCGGCGGACGTGATCACACCACGGTGCTGCATGCGGTCCGGAAAATCGAGGAATTGATCGGCGCAGACACCAAGCTCAGTCACGAGATCGAGCTTCTCAAGCGGTTGATCAGCGAGAACAACGCATGATGCAGGGCCGGCGGAAACGCCGGCCTTTTGCTTTATGGACCGACGATCGGTGGTATGATGCACGATGATCCGTCGCTAGACTTCTACGAAGCGAATGCAGATGCCTATGCAGGGCGTTCGCGATCTGTACCGCATATCAGGCTTGATGCGTTTCTGGGCGGACTGGTATCTGGCGCGCGTATTCTTGAGCTCGGCTGTGGTGCCGGTGACGACAGCGCCGTGATGCTGGCGCGAGGGTTCGACGTTGTGCCGACCGACGGTTCGGCGGGTATGGCGCAGCAGGCCGAAATACGGCTTCGCCGTCCGGTGCGGGTGATGCGCTTCTCCGAACTCGATGAGACCGGTCTCTATGACGGCGTCTGGGCTAATGCCTGTCTCTTGCACGTGCCGTTGGCGGAGCTGCCGCCGGTACTTGGAAAGATCCGCCGTGCCCTGCGTCCGGCGGGACTATTCTATGCAAGCTTCAAGGCAGGGCAGGGCGAAGGCTACGACCAGTTCGGCCGTTATTACAACCGGCCGACGCCGGAGTGGCTCACGCGACAATACAAGGCGCAAGGGTTTGCCGAACCGGTTATCGAAAGCGCGGAAGGCGGCGGCTACGACGGCGTGCCGACGGAATGGCTTCACGTCGTCGCAAGGCCGGCATGAACCGGCGTCGAGGCTGAGCCTTTCGTGCCTTGTTTCCTGCTCGCCGGATTCGTGTTTCGCCAGCGGCTGAAATCGGGTGGTGGGCTTCGCCGGAATTTGCGATCTTTTCGGAAAAGGAGAGATTGCTATGGCGCATAGAGAAATGGCGGCGGCGGAATGGCTGATGCTTCTCGGGCTCTCCCTGCTCTGGGGCGGATCCTTTCTCTTCAACGGCATTCTGGTCAAGGTCTGGCCGCCGCTCACCATCGTCACGGCTCGGGTGTTGCTGGCAGCGATCACGCTCTGGATCATTATCCGGCTGTCGGGGATGGCCGTCCCGAAGAGCCGCGAAGTCTGGCTTTCCTTTTTCGGCATGGGGCTTTTGAACAACGCCATTCCCTTCACGCTGATCGTCTGGGGGCAGACCCACATCGCAAGCGGGCTCGCGGCGATCCTCAACGCGACGACGCCGCTCTTCGGGGTCGTCGTTGCGCATGTGTTGACCGAAGACGAGAAGCTGACGGCAAACCGCGTGGCGGGACTATTGATCGGGCTCGCCGGCGTGGTGATTATGATCGGGCCGTCGGTGCTCGGACAGGTCGGTGGTGATGCCTGGGGTGAGCTCGCAGTTCTCGGTGCCGCCCTGAGTTACGCCTTTGCCAGCGTTTACGGCCGCCGCTTCCGCCGCATGGGATTGCCGCCACTCCTGCCCGCGGCCGGCCAGGTCACGGCCTCGTCCCTGCTGCTGTTGCCGATGGCGCTCTTCGTTGATCGCCCCTTCGCCCTGCCGCTCCCGGGACCAGAGACCTGGATCGCGCTGTTGGGCCTTGCCGTTCTCTCGACGGCGCTCGCCTACATTCTCTTCTTCCGGATCCTTGCGACGGCAGGCGCGACGAATATCATGCTGGTCACAATCCTCATCCCGCCGAGCGCGATCCTCCTGAGTGCGCTGGTGCTCGGCGAGCGCCTCGCCCCGCGGCATTTCGTCGGAATGCTGGCGATCGGGCTCGGCCTTCTCGCAATCGACGGCAGGTTCTGGCGTCGGCTGGCGACCCGCGCTCCGCGAGTTTGAAGTTTCAATTCAGCAGGCGAGATCGGCAACGACCGCATCAAGAATGAGCATCCCTTTCGGGGTGCAACGTAGCCTCGAATTGCCGAGCCGTTCGATGAAGCCATGTTCCAGTAAAATCTGTTCGCGCGCCGGGTCCGGGTCGCGGCCCGAAAGCTGCTGCCAGCGGGCGAGGTCGACGCCTTCCCGAAGGCGAAGCCCCATCAGCAGCAGTTCGTCGGCCTGCTCGTCAGTACCGAGGACCTCCTGATCTACCATTCCGTGGCCGTCGCGCTCGACGGCTGCAAGCCAGCCTTCGGGGTTGCGCTCGGTTGCTGTCGCGAGTTTCTCTCGTCCACGCGACAGGCGGCCATGGGCGCCGGGACCGATCCCCGCATAGTCGCCGTAGCGCCAGTAGGTGAGGTTGTGGCGGCTTTCCGCGCCCGGCCGGGCGTGGTTCGAGACTTCGTACGCCGGCAGGCCCGCATCGGCCGTTATTTCCTGCGTCGCCTCATAGAGATCGGCGGAAAGATCGCCGTCCGGCACTATGAGTTTGCCGGCCTTGTGCAGGCCGAAGAAGGGTGTGCCTTCCTCGATCGTCAGCTGGTAGAGGGACAGATGGTCGACGGCATAGGAGATCGCTTGCCGCAACTCCGGTTCCCAGGCCTCGACGGTCTGGCCGGGACGGGCGTAGATCAGGTCGAAGGACATCCGCGGGAAAATCTCGCGGGCGAGCTTGATCGCCTTTAGCGCGTCGGCCACATCGTGCAGCCGTCCGAGAAATCTCAGATCCGTGTCGTTGAACGCCTGGACGCCGAGAGAGACGCGGTTGACGCCGGCCGCCCGATAACCGCGGAACCGCGTCGCCTCCACGCTCGAAGGATTCGCCTCCATTGTGATCTCGATACCATCGGGCACATGCCAATGACGAGCGATCCCCTCGAGGATTGCCGAAACGGTCTCCGGCTCCATGAGGGACGGTGTGCCGCCGCCGAGGAAGATGCTGGTGACGGTCTTCGGGCCGCTGAGACGGCGCATGGTCTCCATTTCCCGCAGGAAGGCCGCGACGAAGCGCGGCTGGTCCACGGGCTGGTGGCGTACATGGCTGTTGAAGTCGCAGTAAGGGCACTTCGCCGCGCAGAACGGCCAGTGGACATAGACACCGAAGCCGGGTTCACCCGTATCGGGAAGAAGGAACGGTGTGGCGTCCGACATACCGGCGTCAGGCCTCCAGGCAGGTTTCGACGAAGAGCTTGAAGGCGCGGGCGCGATGGGACAGAGCATTTGCCTGTCCGGGCTTCCAGCCGTGTTTTTCCTGTGCCGTCATCTCGCCGAAAGTCCTGTCGTGCCCGACCGGCTGGAAGACCGGATCGTAGCCGAAACCGGATGTGCCGCGCGGCGGCCAGACGACGGTCCCTTCGACCTCGCCGCGGAACGTCTCAGTGTGGCCGTCGGGCCAGGCGAGGCAGAGCACGCTGACGAAACGAGCCGTCCGCCTTTCCGGTACGGTTGCGTCGCGGTCCTGCAGCGCCTTTTCGACCTTCTCCATCGCCATCTGGAAATCGCGAGTGCCGTCTTCGCGTTCCGCCCAGTTCGCCGTGTAGACGCCGGGAGCCCCGTCGAGGGCGTCGATCACCAGACCGGAATCGTCGGAAAGGGCCGGCATACCGGAGGCCTTAGCCGAAGCGAGCGCCTTGATGGCTGCGTTTTCCTCGAAGGTGGTCCCGGTCTCATCCGGCTCTTCGAACTTGAGGTCGGCCGCCGATTTCGCGGAGAACCCGAGTGGGCCGATGAGATCGGCAATCTCGGCGATCTTGCCGGCGTTGTGACTGGCAACGACGATGGTTTTGGTGTCGAGTTTGCGCATGCGGCTGGTCCTATTCGAGATTCCAGAGACGAGGCTCCGCACATTCCAGGCTGTTGCCGGCCGGATCGCGGAAATAGATCGACCGGGCGCCGTTCGGCCAGTGGAAGTCGGCCTCGATCGCTACGCCACCCGCCCGGAGCCGGGCAATGACGGTATCCATCTTCTCACGCGGGACCCGGAAGCAAGCGTGCCCCGGACCGGTCGCGCCGTGCGGCGGTACGGGAAGGGCATCGGCCGGCGCTGGATGCGCAGTCGCCGAAGGATCGAAGATCAGCAGGATGCCTGCGCCGCACCGAAAAAAGACGTGCCGTCCTTCTTGCCGGATCACGACGTCCAGCCCGAGCACGCGGCCGTAGAAATCCTCGGCCGCCTCGAGGTCGGAGACGTAGAGCGCCGTTTCCAGAATACCTTCGAGCTCGGTGGACATAGTCTGCTCCCGTGCCTTGCGGCAGCAATCAGAGGATCGCCTGCTTCTGCAGGGTCACCAGTTCCCCGATGCCGTCGCGCGCAAGCCGCATCAGCGTCAGGAACTCGTCCTCGGTGAAGGGGGTGCCTTCCGCCGTGCCCTGAATTTCCACGATCGCGCCGCTTCCGGTCATGACGAAATTGGCGTCGGTTTCGGCAGCCGAGTCTTCGAGATAATCGAGGTCGATGACCGGCTGCGTTGCGAAGACACCACAGGAGATCGCTGCGACATGGTCCTTGAGCACCCTGTCGACCTTGACCATGTTGCGTGCTTCCATCCATTTCAGGCAGTCGTGCAGCGCGATCCAGCCGCCGGTGATGGAGGCGGTGCGGGTGCCGCCGTCCGCCTGGATGACGTCACAGTCGATGGTGATCTGGCGTTCACCAAGCGCTTCCAGGTCAACGACGGCGCGAAGCGAGCGGCCGATCAAGCGCTGGATTTCCTGGGTTCGTCCGCCCTGCTTGCCGGCGGCGGCCTCCCGCTTCATGCGCTCTCCGGTGGCCCGCGGCAGCATGCCGTATTCGGCCGTGACCCAGCCCTTGCCGCTGTTGCGCAGCCACGGCGGCGTCTTGTCCTCGAGGCTCGCCGTGCAGAGCACGTGAGTGTCCCCGAACTTCACGAGACAGGAACCTTCCGCATGCTTCGAGAAATTGCGCTCGAACGAAATCTTGCGCATCTGGTCGGTTTTTCTGCCTGACGGCCGCATTGGCTTCTCCTTGAAACTTTCTATGGCCTTCTACGGTTGAGCGTCGCGATTTGCAAAGAAAAACCGGCCTTTCGCCTCTCGCAGGGTAGGGATTTTCCCGTTTGTGATCGGCCTGCAAGTGACTATATTCGCCTAGAGCATTGTTCGAACAGGGTTTGCATCGTAACCGTCATGGCGAATACTCCGGTCAAAGAGATATCTTCCGCGCTGGACGACCGTTCGCGTGAGATTTTCCGGCGCATCGTCGAAAGCTATCTCGAATCGGGAGAACCGCTCGGTTCGCGCAACCTGTCGCGTCTCCTACCTATGTCTCTGTCTCCCGCTTCCGTGCGCAACGTCATGAGCGATCTCGAGGATCTCGGGCTCATATACGCGCCGCATATCAGCGCCGGCCGGATGCCGACACAACAAGGCCTGCGTTTCTTCGTCGACGCATTCATGCAGGTCGGCAATCTGTCGGAGAGTGAACGCAAGAGCATTGAACGGCAGATCCGCCCGCAGGATGCGGATCAGCCGCTGGAAAACTTGCTGACCGACGCGAGTCGCATGCTTTCGGGCTTGTCCCGCGGGGCGGGACTGGTGATCGCCGCCAAGAGTGACCAGATCCTGAGGCACGTCGAATTCATCCGGCTGGAGCCCACGAAGGCGCTGGCGGTGCTGGTCGGCGAACACAATCAGGTCGAAAATCGCATCATTGATCTGCCGGCCGGCGTGACGGCATCGCAACTGACCGAAGCAGCCAACTTCATCAATGCCAATCTTGCCGGTCAGACGCTCCCCGAACTGCGAGGCCAGCTCGTCACGTTGAAGGAACAGGTCGCCGGTGAGCTCGATGCACTTTCCCAGGACCTGGTCGAGCGTGGTCTTGCGGTTTGGTCCGGTGGGGCGGAGGCCGAAAAGCCGACACGGCTTATCGTCCGCGGCCGGGCCAATTTGCTCGAAGGGGTCGCGGGCGCCGAGGATATCGACCGGCTGCGTCTCCTTTTCGATGATCTGGAACGCAAGGAAAGTCTGATCGAAATCCTTAATCTCGCGGAGAGCGGCCCCGGCGTCCGGATATTCATCGGCTCGGAAAACAAGCTTTTCTCGCTGTCCGGCTCCTCGCTGATCGTGGCGCCTTACCGCGACAGCGACGAGCGGATCGTCGGCGCCGTCGGCGTCATTGGCCCGACGCGCCTCAACTACTCCCGCATCGTTCCCATGGTCGACTACACCGCGCAGCTGATGGCACGGCTCTCGCGCTCCAATCGTTAGGCTCGCTTATGAGACAATCACGGTTCGGTGGCGATATCGCACCGGAGCCTTGATTTTTCGACCTCAAACCCTGATATCGGGCACGAATTCCAAACGACATTCAATCGGAGAACGTCATGACCGACGAAACCAAGAAAAACGGACCTGACGCCACCGTCGCTGAAAGCCAGATCGACGAGCAGCGGAACGGGGAAGCCGAAGCAACGAAGGCGGAAGTCGATCCTCTCGAGACACTGAAGGCAGAGAATGCAGAATTGCGTGATCGCTTCCTGCGTCTTGCGGCCGAGATGGACAACTTGCGTCGCCGCACCGAGCGTGACGTGAAGGATGCCAAGTCCTATGCGGTGACGGGTTTCGCCCGGGACATGCTGGCGGTTTCGGACAACCTGCGCAGGGCTCTGGAGGCCGTCTCGGAGGAAGCACGCGCGTCCGCCGACGCCGGCCTGGCTGCGCTCATCGAAGGTGTGGAGATGACGGAACGCGGCATGCTCTCGACGCTCGAACGGCACGGTGTCCGCAAGATCGAGCCGCAGGGCCAGAAGTTCGATCCGAACTTCCACCAGGCCATGTTTGAAATTCCCAACGCCGAGGTTCCGAACAACACGGTGGTACAGGTGGTGCAGGCGGGCTTTACGATCGGCGATCGCGTTCTTCGCCCGGCCATGGTCGGCGTTGCGAAGGGTGGGCAGAAGACGGAAGCCCAGCCGGAGGCCAATGCCGCATCGGCTGGCGAAAAGGACGCCTGATTCTTCTTCTATCTTTGCCGAAAAGATGGGCGTCAGCGGAAGCGCGGCGCCCTTTTTTGTGGGTGGACGTCAGGCTGCGTTCGCCTGTTCCTCGTTCAGGAAAGCGTAAATTGCAGAGGCGGATTCGGTCGCGCGGAGCTTAGCGACCAGGTCCTGGTCGCGCAGGACGCGCGCGATCCTCGAGAGCGCCTTCAAATGGTCCGCACCTGCGCCTTCCGGGGCCAGCAACAGGAACACGAGGTCGACAGGCTGGTCATCAAGCGCTTCGAAGTCGACAGGCGTCTCCAGCCGCGCGAAAACGCCGGTGATGTTCTTGATGCTGTTCAGCTTTCCATGCGGGATCGCGATGCCGTTACCGACACCGGTGGAGCCGAGGCGTTCCCGCTGCAGGATGACGTCGAAGATTTCCCGTTCGGGGATGTTCGTGAGTTTTGAGGCTTTCGCGGCGAGCTCCTGAAGCAGCTGCTTCTTTGAGTTTACCCTCAGGGCGGGAACGACTGCGTCTTGTTGCAGCAAATCTGCCAAGGCCATTTCAAAATCCTTCATGCCGCCGAATCAAAGGGGAAGGAAACGGCGTGGACCGCCGTTTCCGGTTTGGCTCAGCCTTTGATGTTGGCGGAGTCGATCCATCCGATATTACCGTCGTTGCGACGGTAGACGATGTTGATCTGGTCGCTGCCGGGGTTGCGGAACAAGAGTACAGGTTCGTCCGTCATGTCGAGGGCCATGACTGCACTCGCAACCGACATGGTCCGCAGTTGCTTTGTGCTTTCCGCCACGATCGTGGGTGCGTAATCCTCGGGAAGCTCCTCATGCTCGTCGGATACGGCATCCATCACGGTATAGGCGACCTCGACGGGCGTGCCGGCACCGTTGTTCGGATGGCGATCCTTGAGCTTCCGCTTGTATCGGCGCAGCCGCTTGTCAATGCGGTCGGTGGCAATGTCGAAGGAAATCAGCGGGTCATTTGCGGAGCCGGTGGCGTGCAGGTTGACGCCGGAGTCGAGGTGGAGCAGGCAGTCGGCGACGAAAGGTGCGGCTGCGGCCGCCGATTTCGTTACCGTGATCTGGCCGGAATACCCGCCGTCGAAATATTTGGTTACCGTCTCCGTGATCCGTTCTTCAATCCGTTGCCGGAAGGCTTCACCGATTTCCATATGTTTGCCGGATACGCGCACACTCATGGAGTTTCCCTTCTTATTGTGATTTGCGGGTATCAGTTTACGTCAACCGCCGTCTGCATCCAAGCTCTTCACACAGCAATGTCGCCCGCTCGGGCTGTCGCTGGACGGAGGTTGGGGATAACTCGGGGTCGTCTCCTTTGCCAGTCGGGGCGGGCTTCTAGACAAGCTTTGGACGAGAGTCAACGGCCTGCTAACCGATTCTTAACAAACGGCAGACGGTGCGCTCAGCCTGTGGACACCTTCGCCATTGCGCGTTTCTCGCGCCTCCGTTGTACCGACGAGGGAATGTTCATCGCCTCCCGGTACTTGGCCACCGTACGCCGCGCAAGGTCGATGCCGCCATCCTTCAGCGCACTGACGATGTCGTCATCCGAGAGGATCGCTTCCGGGCTCTCCTGCGTGATCAGTGTGCGGATCCTGTTCCGTACCGCTTCTGCCGAATGACTGTCGCCGCCCTCGGCCGAAGCTATGGAAACGGTGAAGAAGTATTTCAGCTCGAAAAGGCCGCGCGGGGTCAGCATGTACTTGTTGGAGGTGACGCGGCTGACCGTGGATTCATGCATCTTGATCGCATCCGCCACCGTACGCAGGTTGAGCGGACGGAGATGATCGACCCCGTGGCGCAGAAACGCATCCTGCTGACGGACGATCTCGCTGGCGACCTTGAGAATGGTGCGGGCGCGTTGGTCGAGGCTGCGGGTAAGCCAGCTGGCATTCTGCAGGCACTCGGCAAGGAAGGCCTGATCTGCGTTGTTCGTGTCGCGGCCTTTTGTCACCCGGGTATAGTAGCTCTGGTTGACGAGAACTCGTGGAAGGACATCAGGGTTGAGTTCCACCGCCCAGCCGCCATCAGATGCCGGACGGACGACAATGTCGGGGACGACTGCCTCGCTCAAATTCGTCTCGAACCCACTTGCCGGCTTCGGATTCAGGCCGCGGATCTCCGAAAGCATGTCGATCAGATCTTCTTCGTCGACTCCGCAGAGCTTTTTCAGGCTCGCGAAGTCACGCTTGGCGAGAAGCTCGAGATTGTCGATCAGCGTCGCCATCGCGGGATCGAAGCGGTCACGTTGTTTCAGCTGAATTGCGAGGCATTCGCTCAATGAACGGGCAAATATGCCGGGAGGATCGAGGGTCTGCAAAATCCCGATCACATGTTCCAAACGCTTGGGCGCCCCCCGAAGCGTTCCGCAACCTCCTGAAGATCGGCGCGCAGATAGCCCGCTTCGTCGAGCTGGTCCGTGAGGGCGAACGCGATCATCCGATCGGCCGCGTCGGGAAAGGCGAAGGGAATCTGTTGGCTCAGATGATCGCGTAAGGTTACCTGGCCGGCGACGAAGTCGTCCAGGTCGTATCCTTCGCCGGGGTCCGTCCCGGCGCCCGGCATCGACTTCCACTGCCCCAAAAGCTCAGGCGCGTCGGCACGGGCCGAGACGCCTTCGTCGACAAATGCGCTGTCGAAATTGGAGTCAAGGCTTTCTTCGAGTGCAGAGCCCTTGGCGTTTTCGTACCAGTCGCTTTCCGGCGCGCCTGCGCCTGCGCCTGCGCCGGCCGTCGTTTCCTGCGCGGCAAGTGCCTCCTCGCCCCGCGGGCTTTCCGACCCGTTGTCGCCGTCTTCCGAAGCGAAATCGAGGAGTGGGTTCTTTTCGACCTCCTGGGCGATGAACTGGACGAGTTCGAGGTGGTTCATTTGCAGCAGCTGGATGGACTGCATCAGCTGAGGCGTCATGACCAGGGTTTGGCTCTGGCGTAGATGTAGATTGGCCGACAAAGCCATGATGAACGCGAAACTCCCCCGAAATTCACCCGCTCAGACCGTCAAACGTCGCGGAGAAACTTCAACTGGCCCAAAAATTGCTTTTTTATCTGGTTTGGTCAAGCCGGACGATGGGGGAATCGTCTCGTGGAGGTGTCGGCCTCAGAGACTGAACTTGTCGCCGAGATAAAGTCGCCGGACATCGGGATTGTTGACGATGTCATTGGCACGTCCGTGGGTCAGGACCTCGCCGGCGTGGATGATGTAGGCTCGGTCGATCAGACCGAGCGTCTCGCGCACGTTGTGATCGGTGATCAATACGCCGATCCCGCGCGCCGTCAGGTGGCGCACGAGGTTTTGAATGTCCGACACCGAAATCGGGTCGACGCCCGCGAAGGGCTCGTCGAGCAGCATGAACGTCGGGTCGGTCGCAAGGGCGCGGGCGATTTCCAGGCGACGCCGCTCGCCGCCGGACAAGGCGACGGCAGCAGATTTGCGCAACTTCTCGATGTGGAACTCATAGAGCAGTTCATCGAGTTTGGCTTCCCGCTTGTCGCGGTTCGGTTCATGAACCTCGAGGACAGCCCGGATGTTGTCTTCGACACTCAGGCCTCTGAAAATCGACGCTTCCTGCGGCAGGTAGCCGACGCCGAGGCGCGCTCGCCGGTACATCGGCATCGCCGTCACCTCGTTGCCGTCGATGGCGATCGTGCCTGCGTCGACGGGCACCAGACCCGTGATCATGTAGAAGCAGGTCGTCTTGCCGGCGCCGTTGGGGCCGAGCAGCCCGACGGCTTCCCCCCGGCGCACGACCAGCGACACCCCGTTGACGACGCGACGGGTGTTGTAGCTCTTTGTCAGGCCATGGGCGATCAATGTCCCCTGATAGCGCGTCTTGTCGAGGCGCGCCTCGTCGGGGCTCGGCTGCCGCGCCCGTAGCGCGCCGGACAGTGTTGAGGCAAAAGGAATCTTCACGTGCCGACCGGTCCGGTTACTTCTTCTGGGATTTCGGGTCGAGCTGGATCTGCACCCGGCCGCCGCAGCTGTCGAGTTTTGCTTCGCCGGTATTCATCTGAACCGTCAGTTTGCAGCCGACGAAGACGTTCTGGCCTTCCGACAGAACCACCCGGTCACCTTCGAGCACGAATACCTGGCGGTCCATGTCGAAATAGCCGCGTTCGGCGGTGGCCTGCTGGGTGCCGGAGGAAAGGAAGACCTTGTTGGTGACGTCTATCTTCTGAATGTCGGCGTTGCCGCTGGTCACCGAGGTGCTGTCGCCACGATAATGAACCGTCATGTTGCCTGACTGCAGGACCGTGGTGCCCTGTACGACCTTCACATTGCCGTTGAAGAGCGCAACCTTCTCCTGCTCGCGGATTTGCAGTTCGTCACTTTCGATCTGGATCGGCTTGTCGTTGGAAAGTTTCAGGCCGTCGAGGTTGCTTTTCGTCGCCTGTGCCAGAGCCGGTGCCGACCCAGCAACAGACATGCCGAAGGCAACCAGCAGCCCAGCCACCAAAACCGAATTCTGACGTTTGTCTTTCATGACTGGACCGGCTCTCAGTTGTCCGCTTTACGGATAGCGGACGGTTCGATGTTGACCCGAACTTTTCCCGCGAAGGTGATTACTCGCCCCTTATCTGTCATCTTGAGCGACTGCGCAACAATCGACGCTTCCTTTGCGGTGATGGCGACAGGGTCCTTGGTCTCCATGCTGCCGCCCTTGATGTCCAGGTGAGCAGACTTGAATGCAGCCTCGATGCCCGTGCTGAGCTTGATCGTGAAGGGCGCCGTCATGTCCAGTCGGTCGGTGGAGCGGTCGAAGACACCGCTTTCAGCGATGACGCGGGCGATGGTCTTGTCATCGATCGGAACCGCCGCTGCGATTGTCTCGAGAGTGATGATGTTCGGGTTCCTGATATCCTGAAGAGCGCGTTCGGCGCGCATGGAATAGCTGATGCCATCCGAGTTGCGCCCCGAAATGGCGGGCTTCTCCATCACGACCTTGCCATTCTCGATCCGCGCAGATTCCATTTTCACGTTTTCCGGGAGATAGGCCCGGATCACCGACACTGCGACGAAGGCGAGAGATATGACGAAGGCAGCCACCGGGAGCAGAACCTTGAGGTGGCGCACGCGTGCAGAATGCGCCACCGCCCTCTGGTAGGCGCGCACGTCCGGCTGAAGGCCGGCAGTCGCGGCACTCTCATCTACCCTGTTCAACATGAATCAGGCCTGTTCCAGAATAATATCGAGCGGGAATGGCCCCGCCCGCAGCCTGCCGCAACCGACACGACACATCGCATTAATAAGATCGCATGCCAATATGGAAATTGTTGGCGCGAATGCAAGTCCACGCCACCCCTGACGGACGACTTCCGTGCTCGCCGGGCACGTTGCGGAGTTTCGGCTAAGTTGTTTCTTGACGGTGCTTTTTTAGTTTGGCACCTTGGCTCCTCTATTGCAGGAAACCACAATCTCAGGGGGCGAGCGTGATCAAGTCGGAATTGGTGCAGATCGTCGCGGCGCGAAATCCGCATCTTTATCACCGTGACGTCGAGAACATCGTCAATGCTGTCCTAGACGAGATCACCGATGCGCTGGCTGCCGGTAACCGCGTCGAGCTTCGCGGCTTCGGCGCCTTCTCGGTCAAGAATCGCCCGTCTCGCTCGGGGCGCAATCCTCGGACCGGAGAATCGGTTTTCGTGGAGGAGAAGTGGGTGCCGTTCTTCAAGACCGGCAAGGAATTGCGCGAACGCCTCAATCCCGGGATGGGCGACCAGGACGGGGATTGAGCGGCCCCGTCAGCCTGAGCGCAAGCGAACCGCGCCGGGCGTTATTGGAATACGTCTGCCGAGGAGAGTGAGCGATGGTAAAGAAGATCGTCAATCTGATTGTGCTTGTACCGCTCGGCATCGTGCTTGTCGTGCTGTCCGTTGCCAATCGCCAGAGCGTGACGCTCGCGCTCAATCCTTTCCGGCCGGAGGATGCAGTGCTGTCGCTGACTGCGCCGTTCTTCGTTTTCCTGTTCCTCGCGGTCATGTTGGGAATTGTGATCGGTGGTGCTGTGGTGTGGCTTTCTCAGCGCAAGTATCGCAAGCGCGCCCGCACCGAGTCGCGCTCTGCCCAGCAATGGCAGGTGGAGGCCGAAAGGCACAAGGCGCGGGCGGAGCAGATCGCGGGCCGCGATCTGCCGCAGTTGCAATCCAAATAGGCTCGCCGTCGAAAGTCCTTAACGAGCCGAAAGCGCTTTCGCGTAAGCCGCTGTGGTGCTATGGGCTCGCGATCACTGGACGATCGACAAAGACAGGACCAAGGCGTGAAGAACAAAGAGCGCCGGCCGGCCCGCGGCAAGCCGGCGGGATTGGGCGGCAAGGGACCGAGAGACGGGAAATCGCCCGCCGCGGCTGTCACGAAGCCCGGCTCCGGCAAGAGCCGTGAGCACACCCGCCGACAGGCTGCGAAATCTATGCCCGAGAAGCCGCCGGCACAGGCAGACGAGCCCACTCGTATACTGCAGATCCGGGCCGGCGAACGCCCGGCCGAGCACGTTCCGCTCATCCTCGAGAGTCTCGGTGCCGGAGATTTCCATCTGATCGACAGCGGCGACGGCTTGAAGCTGGAGCAATACGGTCCTTATCGCATCATACGTCCCGAAGCGCAGGCTCTATGGCCGAAAGCGCTGCCGTCTCACGTCTGGGACAAGGCGGATGCAGTTTTCACCGGGGACACCGACGAGGACGGCATGGGGCGCTGGCGCTTCACCCGCGAGGCGCTTGGCGAGACCTGGCCGCTTTCGCTTCTCGGTGTCGATTTTCTCGGCCGCTTCACTGCCTTCCGCCACGTCGGGGTCTTCCCCGAGCAGATCGCACACTGGAGCTGGATGAAGGAACGCATCGAAGGTCATGGCCGGCCGCTGAAGGTGCTGAATCTCTTCGGCTACACGGGCGTCGCCTCGCTCGTCGCCGCCGCTGCCGGGGCCGAGGTCACCCACGTCGACGCGTCGAAGAAGGCGATCGGCTGGGCGCGCGAGAACCAGGCTTTGAGCCGACTCGAAAGGGCACCGATTCGGTGGATCTGCGACGACGCGATGAAGTTCATTCAGCGCGAAGAGCGTCGAGGCAGTCGCTATGACATCATCCTCACTGATCCGCCGAAATTCGGCCGAGGCCCCAACGGCGAGGTCTGGCAGCTCTTCGATCATCTACCGGCCATGCTCGACATTTGCCGGGAAATCCTGGCTCCGAAGGCACTCGGCCTCGTGCTGACGGCCTATTCGATCCGGGCTAGCTTCTATTCCATCCACGAACTGATGCGCGAGACCATGCGCGGCAAGGGCGGGATCGTGGAATCCGGCGAACTGGTGATCCGGGAGGCCGGACTCGACGGCAAGACGCCCGGCCGGGCGCTTTCAACATCACTCTTCAGCCGGTGGGTGCCGAAATGAACGACGATCTTCGCGAACAAGGCCCGCGCCGGGTTGGCCAGGTCAAGGAGGTGACGAGCCTTTCGAACCCGATCGTCAAGGATATCAAGGCGCTGTCCCTCAAAAAGACGCGGGACGAGACGAGGAGCTTCATGGCCGAGGGGCTGAAGCTCGTGATCGACGCGCTTGATCTCGGCTGGACCATCAAAGTCCTCGTTTATTCCAAAGCCGGCCGAGGCAAGCCGTTGGTCGAAAAGGTTGCCGCACGCGCCGTCGCGGCAGGCGGTCTGGTGCTCGAGGTAAACGATAAGGTGATGTCGGCCATCACACGTCGTGACAACCCGCAAATGGTAGCGGGCGTCTTCGAGCAGCGGTTCAGGGCGCTGAAGGACGTGCATCTCGGCAAGAACGAAACCTGGGTGGCGCTCGATCGCGTGCGCGATCCCGGCAATCTCGGAACCATCATCCGCACGGCCGATGCGGCCGGCGCTTCCGGTGTCATCCTGATCGGCGACTGCACCGATCCCTTCTCGCTCGAGACCGTGCGGGCCACCATGGGCTCACTGTTTGCGATGCCGCTGGTCAAGACCTCGGTCGAAGAGTTCGTTCGCTGGAAGGCGAAGTGCGGGGGACAGGTCGTCGCGACCCATCTTGCCGGTGCTGTCGACTATCGGACGATCGACTATAAGCGTAAGCCGGTCGTCGTTCTGATGGGCAACGAGCAGTCCGGACTTCCGGACGAACTTGCACGCGAGGCCGATGCGCTGGCGCGCATCCCACAGGCCGGTCGTGCCGACTCGCTCAATCTCGCTGTTGCGACGGGCGTGATGCTGTTCGAAGCGCGCCGCCACCTTCTGACGCTTGGCGATGCGAAATGACGAGACATCCGGCAATCTTCGCACGTCCGCTCCCGGCGATTTGTTTCATCGTGCTCGCTCTTCTTCTCGATCAGGCGATCAAATATCTCGTTGAGACATCGCTGCCGTTGCAGCAGCCGGTGCCTGTCATGCCGATGCTGGCGCTTTACCGAACCCACAATCTCGGCGTGGCCTTCTCGATGCTTTCCGACGCCCACGGCTGGTTCATAGTCGGACTGCGAATCGCCATCGTCGCATTCGTGTTCTGGCTCTGGAGGCGGACGAGTCCTGTCCACCACTTCGCCCATCTGGGCTTCGTGATGATCATTGCCGGAGCGATCGGCAACATCATCGACCGCTTCGTCTACGGGCACGTAATCGACTATGTTCTGTTCTACACCCAGACATGGTCGTTTGCCGTGTTCAATCTGGCCGATAGCCTGATTACCGTCGGTGCGGCTTTCATCATTCTCGACGAGTTCACGGTAACCCGGGCGAGGAAGGGGTAGAGGACTAATCGATCAGGCGCGACGCCGACTTTGTCGAATTGCGACAGTCGGACAAAGATGTTAGCGTGGCGCCTGTGACAGACCGTGTCACCTTCCTGTCGCATAGGCGTGGTTTATGACCCTGAAACGAAGCGGTTCCGGACGACTCGCCATGAACACTCAACTTCTCGACATCACGACCGCGGCCGACGGTGCGAACGCAGTCAATGCCGCAACGACGGCGCCGAATGATCTGCTCGGCAGGATCGGTACGCTCGAAACCCGCCTCACGCGCAGCGACTCCGAGATCGATGCGGCACAGTCCATTCGCTATAAGGTCTTTGTCGAGGAGATGCACGCGCAGGTCGCTCCGGAAGGAGCCAGACGCAAACGCGACGTCGATGGCTGGGATGCGCTCTGCGATCATCTTGTCGTGGTCGATCGTTCCATCGAGGGCGACCCGGAAGAACAGATCGTCGGCACCTACCGGCTGCTGCGGCAGGAGGTTGCCGAAGCCCATGGCGGCTTCTATTCGGCGTCCGAGTTTTCGATCGACCGGCTGATCGCCAGTCATCCCGGCAAGCGTTTCATCGAGCTCGGCCGCTCCTGTGTACTGCCGGAATATCGCAACAAGCGCACCATGGAACTGCTCTGGCACGGTGCCTGGGCTTACGCCTTGCGCCATCGCGGGGACGCCATGATCGGTTGCGCCTCGTTTCCCGGCGTGTATCCGGAGGAGCATGCGCTTGCGCTTTCCTTCCTGCATAATCACGCCGTTGCCGAAGGCGAATGGGCTGTCAAAGCACGCCCGGAACTCTATCGTGAAATGGATCTGATG
This sequence comes from Ciceribacter thiooxidans, assembly GCF_014126615.1. Lineage (NCBI taxonomy): Bacteria > Pseudomonadati > Pseudomonadota > Alphaproteobacteria > Hyphomicrobiales > Rhizobiaceae > Ciceribacter > Ciceribacter thiooxidans. Next base: position 3,165,027 of record NZ_CP059896.1, on the reverse strand, counting down.
CCGGTCGAGGCGATCAATGCCCGCAAAGCTGTCTCCTCGATGCCGCCGTTGATCAAGGGCTATCTGCGACTTGGTGCGATGTTCGGCTCTGGTGCCGTCGTCGACCATGCCTTCAACACGACCGACGTCTTGATCGTTCTGCCGATCTCTCGCATCTCGGACCGCTACCTCAATTATTACGGAACCGATGCGGGGCGGTTCGCAAGCTGACGTGCCGGAGGGGGCCGGGTTTTCTCGGCGATCCGGCGATCGTCGCATCGGATACCGGACCGGCGTTGGCGAAAGCGTAAGGCTCGAAAGGCAGATCCGCGATTTGCCGCTGGCTCATCGAAGCTATGACGGGATGGCTTAGCGGATCCCGCGGATAAGGGGTCTCGTCGGAGCGCAGCGAAGCGCTCTTTCTCCAGAAAAACTTGAACATTGGATCGCCTCCGGAATTCGCTACCCTCTGGCTGAACGACGCCAACGAGGGCAATCGACGCTGGAATTCTGGTGTGTGTACGAGGATACTGCTCCTTGTCTGGAGAAGCTTCAATTGAGATTTGGCGCCTTCTGCTATAGAAAATCTATATGAGGAACCTGAATCTCATTCATCTCAACGGTCTGAGGGCGTTGGAGGCGGTTGGTCGGCTCGGATCCCTGCAAGGAGCAGCCGATGAGCTTGGCGTCTCGGTCGGCGCCGTGAGCCAACAGGTCATCAAGGCCGAACGGCAACTCGGTCGGCAACTCTTCGAACGCACGCCGAAGGGCCTCGCCCCGACCAAGGCGTCGGCCGATATCCTGCCGCGACTCACCGAAGCCTTCAGCCTGCTGTCAGGCGCCGTCGCGGCAGCGCGAAGGCATGACGACAAGCTGCTGACGATCTCGGTCGCTCCCGTCTTTGCGGCGCGCTGGCTTGTGCACCGCTTGGGCGGGTTTTCCGCCCGTCATCCGGAAATCAATCTGAGGATGGACGCAACGACCCGGCTCGTCGACCCTTCTACCTCCGACATCGACCTCTGCATCCGGGTTGGCAAGGGGCACTGGCCGGGCGTGCGCTCCGAGCTCATTCTGGCGCAACGCGTCTTCCCGGTATGCTCACCGGCACTCGCCCGTGACCTCAAGGAACCCGCCGATATTCTGACGTTGCCGGCCGTCATCGATGGACACGCATTGTTCGGCTGGGATGTATGGCTGGAGTCGGCCGGTCTCGGCGGCCGTACACTCGCCACCCGGCACGTCTTCAACGAGGCATCGCTCTGCCTGGACGCGACGATTGCCGGACAGGGCGTGATGCTTGCCTGGCAGACGCTCGCTTCCCACGCCGTACAGACGGGCCAGCTCGTCATTCCCTTCGGGCCGTGGGCGCCGACCGGCGACGGCCACTATTTCGTGACCGCCCAAACCACCCGACGCAATCCGGCCGTCGAAGCCTTCAAGGCCTGGCTCCGGGAGGAACTGGCCGCCGACATGCGGGCGCTCGAATCGACTTTTGAACGATCGATCCGGTCGCACATACCGGCCCCGCCCGATCAGGCGACGGCATTGTAGGCTGCGATCGCCGCCATGTTGACGATGTCCGTGTCCTTCGCCCCCATCGAGGCGATCTGCACCGACTTCCCGAGGCCGACCAGAATTGGCCCCATGACGGTGGAGCCGCCGAGCTCCTGCAGCATTTTCGTGGAGATTGAAGCGGAGTGGATGGCCGGCATCACCAGCACGTTCGCGGTGCCCGAGAGGCGGCAGAAGGGATACTGTTCCATGCGGTGCGCATTGAGCGCCACATCCGCTCCCATCTCGCCGTCATACTCGAAGTCGACCCGGCGCGTGTCGAGGATCTTCACTGCCTCGCGCAGCCGTTCGGAACGTTCGCCGGTCGGATGTCCGAAGGTTGAATAGGCAAGCAGCGCCACCCGAGGCTCGTAGCCGAAACTGCGGGCGAAGCCGGCCGCCTCCTCCGCGATGTCGGCGAGCTCTTCGGCGGTCGGCATGTCGTGAACGGCGGTATCGGCGACGAGCACCGTCCGTCCACGGGTCAGCGCGAGCGACACGCCGATCACGCGGTGGCCCGGCTGCGGGTCGATACAGCGGCGGACATCCTCGAGCGCCGTCGAATAGTTGCGGGTTGTGCCGGTCACCATGGCATCGGCGTCGCCGAGCGTCACCATGCAGGCGGAGAAGTGGTTGCGGTCGGTGTTTATGAGACGCTGGCAGTCGCGCAGCAGGTAGCCTTTGCGCTGCAGTCGCGAGTAGAGATACTCGGTGTAAGCCTCGACGCGGGTCGAAAGACGCGCGTTGACCACTTCGATTCCCGGACGGTCGAGGTCGATGCCAGCCCGGGCAGCGGTGGCCTTGAGGGGATCGTCGCGACCGACGAGGATCGCCGTGCCGAGCCCCTGGTTGGCGAAGGCGATTGCGGCGCGCATCACCTGTTCTTCCTCGCCCTCGGCAAAGACGACGCGCTTCGGATGGTTACGCACCCGCTCGTAGAGGTGCTGCGTCGTTGCGGCGATCGGGTCGCGACGCGCCGAAAGCTCTCGCGCATAGGCGTCGAGATCGGTGATCGGCTTGCGCGCGACGCCGGTCTCCATCGCAGCCTTGGCGACGGCGACCGGTATGGCCGAGATCAGTCGCGGATCGAAAGGGACCGGGATGATGTACTCGGCGCCGAAGCGCGGACGGGTCCCCTGATAGGCGGCTGCCACATCGTCGGGAACGTCTTCCCGTGCCAACGCGGCGAGCGACCGCACCGCGGCGATCTTCATGGCGTCGTTGATCGAGGAGGCGCGGACGTCGAGCGCACCGCGGAAGATATAGGGGAAGCCGAGCACGTTGTTGACCTGGTTCGGGTAGTCCGACCGGCCGGTGGCCATGATCGCGTCGCTGCGGATATCGGCGACTTCTTCCGGCGTAATTTCCGGATCCGGATTGGCCATCGCAAAGATGATCGGGTTCGCGGCCATCGAGCGGATCATGTCGGCCGTAAACGCGCCCTTCTGGGAGAGCCCCAATACGACGTCGGCGCCTTCCATCGCTTCGGCGAGCGTGCGCCGGTCGGTCTTTACGGCATGGGCCGATTTCCACTGGTTCATGCCTTCCGGCCGGCCTTGGTAGATCACGCCCTTGGTGTCGCAAAGCGTGACGTTCTCCGGATTGAAGCCCATGGCCTTGATGAGCTCGATGCAGGCGATCGCCGCCGCGCCCGCGCCGTTGCAGACGAGCCGCGTGTTCTTGAAATCGCGTCCGGTGAGTTCGAGCGCATTGATCAACCCGGCTGCGGCGATGATCGCCGTGCCATGCTGGTCGTCGTGGAAGACCGGAATGTCCATGAGCTCGCGCAGGCGCTGCTCGATGATGAAGCAGTCCGGCGCCTTGATGTCCTCGAGGTTGATACCGCCGAAGGAAGGCCCGAGGTAGCGGACGCTATTAATGAATTCGTCGACGTTCTCGGTGTCGACTTCGAGGTCGATGGAATCGACATCGGCGAACCGCTTGAAGAGGACGGACTTGCCTTCCATCACCGGCTTGGCCGCGAGCGCGCCGAGATTGCCGAGGCCGAGGATTGCCGTGCCGTTGGTGATGACGGCCACCATGTTGCCGCGAGTCGTGTAATCGTAAGCCGTTCCCGGGTCGGCGGCGATCGCCTTGACTGGAACCGCAACGCCCGGTGAATAGGCAAGCGAGAGATCTCGTTGCGTCGCCATCGGCTTCGTCGGTGCGATTTCGAGCTTGCCCGGTCGGCCCTGGGCGTGGAAATCGAGCGCTTCCTGTTCGGTGACGGATGTCCTGATGCGGTCGGCCTTGTCTGATGCAGGCATGTTCCCTCGAACCTAGCTGTGGGCGACCGTTGTTCCGGCCGACCTTTGTTATTGTCTTTGCAGAGCGGAGGCCGTTACTGTTGCACGTCTCTTTTTCGAAGAAAACCGTTCGCCCGTGACAATCAACAGAGCCCCCTCGACCGAGGTCCTGAATGCTGCCGAGCTTGTCTCGGAGGAGAGCCGTGCATCGGCAACGCCGATGATGGAGCAGTATATCGAGATCAAGGCGAACAATCCCGATTCGCTGCTTTTCTACCGCATGGGCGATTTCTACGAGCTCTTCTTCGAGGATGCCGTCGACGCCTCGCGCGCGCTCGGAATCACGCTGACGAAGCGCGGCCAGCACATGGGGCAGGAGATTCCCATGTGTGGCGTGCCGGTGCATGCCGCGGATGACTACCTGCAAAAACTGATCTCTCTCGGCTTTCGCGTCGCCGTCTGCGAACAGGTCGAAGATCCGGCCGAAGCGAAGAAGCGCGGATCGAAGTCGGTCGTCCGTCGCGACGTCGTCCGGCTCGTCACGCCGGGCACGCTGACTGAAGAGAAGCTGCTCTCGCCATCCGAATCGAATTATCTGATGGCGCTTTCCCGCATCCGGGGTGGCGCCTCGCCGCAACTGGCCTTGGCCTGGATCGACATTTCGACCGGTGTTTTCCAGCTCGCAGAAACGGAGGAGGCGCGTCTGCTCGCCGACATCCTCCGGATCGAGCCGCGCGAACTGATCGTACCCGACAGCATCTTTTTCGATCCCGAGCTCAAGCCCGTTTTCGACGTGCTCGGTCGGGTGGCGGTGCCGCAGCCGGCAGTGCTCTTCGACAGTGCGACCGCAGAGAACCGGTTGGCGCGCTTCTTCGGCGTCGGCACGCTTGATGGGTTCGGTTCCTTTACACGGGCCGAGCTGGCGGCGGCGGCCGCCGCCGTCGCCTACGTCGAGAAGACGCAGATTGCAGAGCGTCCGCCACTCGGATTGCCAGAGCGCCAGAGTGCCGCGTCGACGCTCTTCATCGATCCTGCAACGCGCGCCAACCTGGAACTCGTGAAGACGCTTTCAGGGGACCGCAACGGTTCTCTGCTGAAGGCGATCGACCGGACCGTCACCGGCGGCGGTGCCCGTCTGCTCGCCGAGCGGCTGATGTCTCCGCTCACCGATCCTCAGCAGATTGCCGAGCGGCAGGATTCCATCGCTTTTCTGCTCGCCGAGGCCACCCTTGCTGACCGCCTGCGCGATGCTCTGAAGCGCGTGCCGGACATGCCTCGGGCGCTCTCCCGACTGGCGCTTGATCGCGGCGGCCCGCGTGATTTGGGTGCAGTCCGTCATGGCCTTGCAGTTGCTCGTGACGTTGCAGGCCTCCTTTCGAAACAGGACCTGCCGGCGGAGCTCGAAGGCGCCTACGAGAGCCTCGTTCTTCTACCGGCGCCGCTGGAAGACTTGCTTGCGGCAATGCTTTCCGACGACCTGCCGCTGCTGAAACGCGACGGCGGCTTCCTGCGCGAAGGAGCAATTGCCGAGCTCGACGAGGTTCGGGCCTTGCGCGACCAGTCGCGGAGGGTGATCGCCGGGTTGCAGCTCCAGTACGCCGAGGAGACCGGAATCAGGTCGCTGAAGATCAAGCACAACAACGTGCTCGGCTACTTCATCGAGGTCTCCGCCGGCAATGCGGGCGCCATGACCGACAGCGACGCGGCACGGTCACGCTTCATTCACCGGCAGACGATGGCGAGTGCCATGCGCTTCACCACGACCGAACTCGCCGATCTCGAAAGCCGGATCGCCAATGCCGCCGGCCAGGCCCTGGAAATCGAGCTGCAGGCCTTCGATCGCATGACGGCGGGGGTCGTCGCAGCCGCCGAACCGATCAAGGCTGCGGCGCGGGCACTTGCGGTGCTCGATGTAGCGGCGGGGCTTGCAGCGCTGGCCGAGGAGCAGGGTTACTGCCGCCCGACCGTTGACGACAGCCGCATGTTCGCGATCACGGCGGGCCGCCATCCGGTCGTCGAGCAGGCGTTGAGGCGGCAGGCGCTCAGTCCGTTCATCGCCAACAACTGCGATCTGTCGCCGAGCGGCAGTGGTTCCAACGGTGCGATCTGGCTGCTCACCGGCCCGAACATGGGCGGTAAGTCGACATTCCTGCGTCAGAACGCGCTGATCGCCATCATGGCGCAGATGGGCTCGTTCGTGCCCGCGGGTTCAGCACATATCGGCGTCGTCGACCGTCTGTTCTCCCGCGTCGGCGCCTCGGACGATCTTGCGCGCGGGCGCTCGACCTTCATGGTCGAGATGGTCGAGACGGCGGCGATCCTCAACCAGGCCGGCGACCGCTCGCTTGTGATCCTCGATGAAATCGGGCGCGGAACGGCGACCTTCGACGGACTTTCGATCGCCTGGGCGGCCGTCGAGCATCTGCATGAGGTCAACCGTTGCCGGGCACTGTTCGCCACGCATTTCCATGAGTTGACGGCGCTTTCCGAAAAACTCGACAGGCTCTCGAACGTCACCATGCGCGTCAAGGAATGGGACGGTGACGTCATTTTCCTGCATGAGGTGGGGCCCGGAGCGGCCGACCGCTCCTACGGTATCCAGGTCGCACGGCTTGCCGGCCTGCCGGCGTCTGTCGTGGCGCGGGCCCGCGACGTGCTCTCCCGCCTCGAGGATGCCGACCGCAAGAATCCAGCGAGTCAGCTCATCGACGATTTGCCGTTGTTCCAGGTGGCGGTGCGGCGGGAAACAGCCCAGAAATCAGGACCTTCGAAGGTAGAGGACGCGCTGCGGACGCTCGACCTCGACGATATGACGCCGCGTGCCGCGCTTGATGCGCTCTACGAACTCAAGAAACAACTTGGCAAGTCTTGAACGTTAGATTTGCCTGTGAAGGGTGGCGGAAAAGCGCTATAGCGCTGTTGCGCCCAGCTCACCATCTATTGCCGGAAAGCCTTACGGCGGACCTGCCGGGGAAAGCCTGACGACTGACATGACCACGTCCGATCTCGACCTCAGCGAAATCCTCGATGTCGCCGCCCTCACTGAAGAATGCGGGAAGGTGGTTCGCGCCAATAGCGGGAAACTGCTGGAGATGCGCTCGGCACTCCTGCCGATCCTGCGGGCCGCGAGTGCTCAAGGGCGCGAAAGAGTGAAGGCGCAGCTCTTTGCCGATGGCAGCGGTATCCGCTGCGCACAGCGGCTCTCCTGGCTGCAGGACCGGATCATCACTATCATCTTCGACTGCGCAGCAACTCAGATATATCGCGATGCGACGAAGATTGCGGTCTCGGCCGTCGGCGGTTACGGACGTGGTACGCTTGCGCCGGGATCGGATATCGACCTGCTTTTCGTGCTGCCGGCGAAATTCACGCCCGACATGCACAAGGCGGTCGAATTCGTGCTCTATCTGCTCTGGGACATGGGCTTCAAGGTCGGGCATGCGACCCGCACGATCGAGGAGTGCATTCGTCTGTCGAAGACGGACATGACGATCCGCACAGCGATCCTTGAGACACGCTTCGTCTGCGGGCGGGAAGACCTGGCGCGGGATCTGCACCAGCGCTTCGATCACGACGTGACCCGCGACACGGCTCCGGAATTCATCGCAGCCAAGCTCGCCGAACGCGATGAGCGGCACCGCAAATCAGGTGACAGCCGCTACCTCGTCGAACCGAACGTCAAGGAAGGCAAAGGCGGTCTGCGCGACCTGCAGACGCTCTTCTGGATCGCCAAGTACAAGTATCACGTCCGGGACGCCGGCGAACTCGTCAAGCTCGGCGTTCTTTCGAAGCAAGAACTGCGGCTTTTCCAGAAGGCCGATGACTTCCTCTGGGCCGTGCGCTGCCACATGCATTTCCTGACCGGAAAGCCGGAGGAGCGTCTCTCCTTCGACCTGCAGCCGGAAATCGCCCGCAGCCTCGGCTACCAGCCGCGACCGGGCCTTTCCGCCGTCGAGCGATTCATGAAACACTATTTCCTGGTCGCCAAGGATGTCGGCGACCTGACCCGCATATTCTGTGCGACGCTCGAGGAGCAGCAGGCGAAGGCTGCGCCCGTGTTGACGGCGATGCTCGGTCGTTTCGCCAATCGCCCCCGCAAGATACCCGGTACTATAGAGTTCATCGAGGACAGGGGCCGGATCGCGCTGGCGGATAAGGACGTTTTCAAGCGTGACTCTATTTCGATCATGCGCTTCTTCCACGTGGCGGATATCAACGGGCTCGAGTTCCATCCCGATGCACTGAAGATCGTGACACGCTCGCTGTCGCTGATCGACAACGATTTCCGCGAGAACGAGGAGGCGAACCGGCTGTTCCTCTCGATGTTGACGTCACGCCGCCAGCCCGGGCAGATCCTGCGGCGGATGAACGAGTCGGGTGTGCTCGGACGCTTCATTCCGGAGTTCGGCAAGATCGTCTCGATGATGCAGTTCAACATGTATCATCACTATACCGTCGATGAACACCTGATCCGGTCCGTCGAAGTCCTGTCGGAGATCGACGAAGGGAAGGCTGAAGACATCCATCCACTCGCCGCAACTCTGATGCCCGGTGTTGAGGATCGGGACTCGCTCTACGTTGCTGTCCTCCTCCACGACATCGCCAAGGGGCGACAGGAGGATCATTCCGTCGCCGGTGCACGGGTCGCGCGCAAGCTTTGCCCGCGCCTCGGCCTCAGCCCTAAGCAGACGGAGCTCGTAGCCTGGCTCATCGATGAGCACCTCACCATGTCGATGGTTGCGCAGACCCGGGATATGCATGATCGCAAGACGATCAGCGACTTCGCCGAGAAGGTGCAATCACTCGACCGTCTCAAAATGCTGCTGATCCTCACGGTCTGCGACATTCGGGCCGTCGGACCCGGCGTCTGGAATGGCTGGAAGGGTCAACTGCTGCGAACCCTCTACTACGAAACCGAACTGCTGCTGTCCGGTGGCTTTTCGGAGGTGTCGCGCAAGGATCGCGCCAAGTACGCCGCCGAGCAGCTCAGCAAGGCGCTTGGCGACTGGAGCGACAAGGACCGCGCGATGTACACCAAGCTGCACTACGAGCCGTATCTGCTCACCGTGCCGCTGGAGGATCAGGTGCGACACGCCCATTTCATCCGGGAGGCGGACATTGCAGGCAAGGGGCTCGCGACCATGGTCCGGACCCATTCCTTCCATGCGATTACGGAAATCACGGTGCTCGCTCCCGACCATCCGCGCCTTCTCTCGGTGATCGCGGGAGCCTGTGCTGCGGCAGGGGCGAATATCGCCGATGCGCAGATCTATACGACTTCCGACGGCCGCGCTCTGGACACCATCCTGGTTAACCGTGAATTCCCGATCGACGAGGACGAAATGCGGCGGGCGGCGACGATCGGCAAGATGATCGAGGACGTTCTCTCCGGACGCAAACGGCTGCCGGAGGTCATAGCCACCCGCAGCAAGGGCAAGAAGGGCAACAAGACCTTCCCCGTTCAGCCGCATGTGACGATCTCGAATACCCTGTCGAACAAATTCACCGTTATCGAGGTCGAATGCCTCGATCGCATCGGTCTGCTCGCCGACGTGACGGCGGTACTCTCCGATCTCTCGCTCGATATCCAGTCGGCGCGTATCACCACCTTTGGGGAAAAGGTGATCGATACCTTTTACGTCACCGACCTCATCGGCCAGAAGGTCACCAACGAGAACCGGCAGGCGAGCATCGTTGCGCGTCTGAAGACGGTGATGGCCGGCCAAGCGGACGAGTTCCGCGACAACATGCCGTCCGGCATCATCGCGCCGCAACCGCAGAAAGGCACGGTCGCACAGAAGAAGGTCAGGGCCTGAGTATGGGGCTCGTCAAGAAGTTTGCCACCGTCGGCGGCGCGACGCTGGGCAGCCGTACCTTTGGCTTCGCACGCGAGACACTGATGGCGGCGGCGCTCGGCACCGGGCCGATGGCCGACGTCTTCTATGCCGCTTTCCGCTTTCCGAACCTCTTCCGCAGGCTTTTCGCCGAAGGGGCCTTCAACGCAGCCTTCGTACCGCTCTTCGCCAAGGAGATTGAGGCGCATGGCGTCGAGGGCGCCAAGCGCTTCTCCGAGGAAGTCTTCGGTGTCCTGTTCACCGTCCTGATGTTGCTCACGATCGGGATGGAGCTGGCCATGCCGCTTCTCGTCTCGTGGATCATCGCGCCGGGGTTTGCCGACGATCCGGAGAAGCTGTCGATCACCGTCAGGCTCGCGGCGGTGATGTTTCCCTATCTCATGTCGATGTCGCTGACGGCGATGATGAGCGGCATGTTGAATTCTCTCCATCACTTCTTCGCGGCGGCGGTTGCTCCGATCTTCCTCAACGTCGTGATGATCGGCGCGCTGTTCTATGCCCTCTATACGGGCGCGGAGCCTGCTCTGACCGCATGGTATCTCTCCTGGTCGGTGCTCGCCGCTGGTGTCCTGCAGTTGGCAGTCGTCTACGGCGGCGTGCGCCATGCCGGGATTTCCATCGGGTTGAGGTTTCCGCGATTTACCCCCAACGTGAAGCGGCTTCTGGTGCTCGCCATTCCGGCGGCGGTGACGGGCGGCATCACCCAGATCAACCAGATCATCGGCCAAGCGATCGCCTCTGGAAAGGAAGGCGCCATCGCCGCCCTCCAGTATGCCGACCGCATCTACCAGCTTCCGCTCGGCGTGGTCGGCGTGGCGGTCGGCGTCGTCCTGCTTCCCGAGCTCGCCAGGGCACTGAAGGCCGGCCACGCGAAGGAGGCGACCTATATCCAGAACCGGTCGATCGAATTCGTGCTGTTCCTCACCCTTCCCGCGGCCGCCGCGCTCTGGGTTCTCTCCGACGAGATCATCCGGGTGCTCTATGAGCGTGGTGCCTTCACCGAACAGAATACAGCACTCGTCGCTTCGATTCTCGCGATCTACGGCCTCGGGCTTCCGGGTTTCGTCCTGATCAAGGCACTACAGCCGGGTTTCTACGCGCGGGAGGATACCCGGACGCCCATGCGGTTTACCGGCGTTTCGGTCGTCATCAATTCCGCGCTTGCCATCTCTCTCTTCCCCTTCATCGCCGAGCGGGGGATCGCCACGGCCGAAGCCGCCGCCGGCTGGGTCAACACGTGCCTCCTGTTTACGACGCTTCTTCGCCGCGGCGATCTCGTCTGGGAATGGGCGCTCGCGAAACGCGCGGCGCGGCTCATCGTCGCCTCGGCGGCAATGGCCGGCGTGCTCGTTTATCTCTCCGATCGCTGGAGCGGCTGGCTACAGCCCGAGACGCCGCTTCTGACTCAGGTTGCGGCGCTCGGAGCGCTGATTGCAGTTGCTATGGTCGTCTATTTCGGCCTCGCCTTCGCCATCGGCGGGGCCGATCTCGGCATGATACGGCGCAATCTTCAGCGCGGCGCCCGTAGTTCCGCCGAATCGCCCGAAAGCCTATCTTCGGATGGCGAGCAATGACCCGCTCAGCGCCCCGGCGTCGCCTCGCTACTGTCGCACTGGTGGTCGATGATTACGACCGCGCCAAAGCCTTCTACTGTGATGTCCTCGGCTTCGAGTGCCTTGCCGACAGCAGTTTGGAGGGGGACAAGCGCTGGCTCGTTGTCGCGCCGAAAGGAGCGGCCGGTGCCGCCCTGCTGCTCGCCCGGGCCGACGGCGAAGCACAGACGCAGGCGATTGGAAACCAGACAGGCGGCCGGGTCGGGTTCTTCCTGGAAACCGACGACTTCGCACGCGACCGCGCGACCTTTCTTGCGAATGGCGTCCAGTTCCTCGAAGAGCCTCGACGCGAGGTCTATGGGACAGTTGCCGTCTTCGCGGACCTCTACGGAAATCGCTGGGACCTGATCGAGCCGGCCCCTTGATTGTCTCTCGGGCCGCGTGCATAAGCGCGAGCGAGTTTCAATAGCGAGGCCGGGCCCTCCACAAGCCTGTGAGGACGATTATGGGCGAATTCAAGCAGCTGGTTTTCTCCGGTGTTCAGCCGACCGGCAATCTTCATCTCGGCAACTACCTGGGCGCGATCCGCAAGTTCGTCGCGCTTCAGGAAAGCCATGACTGCATCTACTGCGTCGTTGACCTGCATGCGATCACCGCCCAGCTCGTCCATGACGACCTGCCGGGCCAGATCCGCTCGATTACCGCGGCCTTCATCGCCGCCGGCATCGATCCCAAGCAGCACATCGTCTTCAACCAGTCGCAGGTTCCCCAGCACGCCGAACTCGCCTGGATATTCAACTGCGTCGCGCGCATCGGCTGGATGAACAGGATGACGCAGTTCAAGGACAAGGCAGGGAAGGACCGTGAAAACGCTTCCCTCGGACTGCTCGCCTATCCGAGCCTGATGGCCGCCGACATCCTCGTCTATCGCGCGACCCATGTTCCCGTCGGCGACGATCAGAAGCAGCATCTCGAGCTGACCCGCGACATCGCCATGAAGTTCAACATGGACTTCATGCAGAAGATTCGTGCGGCCGGCCTCGGGACTGACATCCTGGTGGGCGACGAGCCGGTCCATGCCTATTTCCCGATGGTGGAGCCGATGATCGAGGGTCCGGCGCCGCGCGTCATGAGCCTCAAGGACGGCACCAAGAAGATGTCGAAGTCGGATCCTTCCGACCTCTCGCGCATCAACCTGCTGGACGACGCCGAGACCATTTCCAAGAAGATCCGCAAGGCCAAGACGGATCCCGACGCGCTGCCGAGCGAAGTCGAGGGGCTGAAGGGTCGGCCGGAAGCCGACAATCTGGTCGGTATCTTCGCAGCGCTTTCCGACCGCTCGAAGGCGGACGTCCTGAAGGATTTCGGCGGCCAGCAGTTCTCGGTCTTCAAGCCGGCCCTCGTCGATCTTGCCGTCGAAGTTCTCGCTCCGGTCAACGGGGAAATGCGCCGCCTTATGGATGATCCCGCCTACATCGACAGCGTCCTGCGCGACGGCGGTGCACGCGCGGGCGCACGGGCTGAAAAGACGATGAAGGAAGTCCGCGACATTATCGGTTTCGTGCAGTAAGGTCTCGAACAGCCGGGCAGGTCGGCCGGAACCTGTCCGCGGACGGATCAACACAGTCCGGTAGCGGGGATGGACATGGTTTCGAAGCGCCTGTCAGGTCTTGAGGGGCACCGGCGAAAATTTCTGGCCGTCATCGACAATACGCCTGAGTGCTATCGGGCGCTCCGTTATGCTGGCCGTCGTGCGAAGAATTCGAACGGCGGTCTCGTTCTGCTCTACATCATTCCCGAAGGCGATTTCCAGCAATGGCTCGGCGTCGAGGAAATCATGCGGGCGGAGGCGCGCGAAGAGGCCGAGGCGACGACAGCCAAGGCCGCTCAGGCCGTACGGGAAACCATCGGAACGGAGCCGGAAATCGTCATTCGCGAGGGAAGCCCCGCTGCGCAGATCAATGCCGTCATCGAGGAGGACCGAGACATCGCAATCCTCGTCCTCGCCGCCGGCTCGACCAAGGAAGGGCCGGGACCTCTGGTCTCGATGATCGCCGGTCGCGGCGCCGCTTTTCCGATTCCGGTGACCGTTCTTCCGGATTCTCTCAGTGATGAGGAAATCGACGCCCTCTGCTGAGCCCGGGATAAACTGCGGCAGTACCATTCGTGCTTGAAGAGGAAGGCGAATGGCCCTATTTCATTTTGAAGAATTCTAAAACTCGATGGCGGTCGCTGACCGTTAGGAGGAAGCAATGTTCATCCAGACCGAAGCCACGCCGAACCCGGCGACACTGAAGTTCCTTCCCGGCAAGGTCGTCATGGAGACGGGTACGGCCGAATTCCGCGATGCCGAAAGCGCGGAGGTTTCGCCGCTTGCCGTCCGTCTCTTCGATATCCCCGGTGTGACCGGTGTCTTCTTCGGCTACGATTTCATCACCGTCACCAAGGACGGCCCGGAGTGGCAGCATCTGAAACCGGCGATCCTCGGCACGATCATGGAGCACTTCATGAGCGGTGCGAAGGTCATGGCGGCGTCTGCTATGGGCGGCACCGAGACGGATGGCGAGGAGTTCTTTGATGCGGGCGACGAAACCATTGTCGCGACGATCAAGGAACTTCTCGAAACGCGGGTTCGCCCGGCGGTCGCCCAGGATGGCGGCGACATTACGTTCCGCGGCTTCAAGGACGGCAAGGTGTACCTGAACATGAAGGGGGCATGCTCCGGGTGCCCGTCCTCGACCGCGACGCTGAAGCATGGCGTGCAGAACCTCCTCAGGCACTTCATCCCGAAGTCCAGGAAGTCGAAGCGGTCTGACGCCGCGCGGCGTTTGGGGGTGATGCATGATCGTTCTGGCAATCGACACGGCGGGCGTGGATTGTTCGGCCGCCGTCTACGATAGCGACAAGGCGGCCGTGCTCGGTGCGGCGACTGAAACGATCGGTCGCGGGCACGCTGAAAAGCTCATGGAAAAGATCGATACGGCGCTTTCCGAAGCGGGCCTTCCCCTTGAGGCCGTCGAGCGCGTCGCCGTGACCGTCGGTCCGGGATCCTTCACCGGTATCCGTGTCGGCGTCGCCGCTGCCCGGGGACTGGCGCTTGCACTCGGAATTCCGGCCGTCGGCGTATCGACGCTCGCTGTGCTTGCGGCGGCAAAGACGGGCGATGCGCCCGTTGTCGTGGCGATCGATGCCAAGCGCGGCGAAGTCTACCTCCAGCCCTTCGAAGAAATGCGAGCCATCGGTCAGGCGGTCATCGGGAGCATCGAAGATGCGCGGGATCTCGTCGGCAAACTTGGCGCGCGGGTGACAGGCTCGGCCGCCCCCCTGTTGACGGGCGACGACGCCGAGGCCCAGCCCGACCATTTCCCGATCGCGATCGTTGCCGAGTTGGGGGCGGCAGGCGATCCGGTAGGGAAGCCGAAACCGCTCTATCTCCGAGGGCCGGACGCCAAGCCGCAGGCCGGATTTGCAATTGCACGAGTGTGACGACCTGATGCGCGAAGCCTATTTTACTCGCAAACCCGAATTCGAAATCGTCGAGATGACACGCGAGCATTGTGCCGCGGTTTCCGTGCTTCACGGCCAGCGCTTCGCTCGACCTTGGGGAGACGGCGAATTTCTGAGCCTGCTTCTGCAGCCGCATACGTTCGGCTTCGTGACGTGGCAGACGAATACGCTGATCTTCAAGCCGCCGCTTGCGGGCTTCGTGCTGGCGCGCGAGACTGCGGGAGAGGCGGAAATCCTGACGATCGCGGTCAATGAGAAGCTTGGCCGCCACGGTCTCGGCTGGCGTCTGATGCAGGCGGCAATCCGGGAAGCGCGTGCCCGCGGCGGCGAGACGATGTTCCTTGAGGTGGACGACGGCAATGCTGCCGCGCTCGGACTTTACAACAAGCTCGGCTTTCAGAAGGCAGGCGAGCGGCCGGCCTATTACGCCGATGAGCAAGGTCGCCGGTCCTCCGCGCTTGTCATGCGGCGTGATCTCCGATAGTTGCCTTGCATTACCGTTGAACGCCGGACTTGCATGCTGCCATGAGCGAACCCGTCAAATCGCTTCAAGATCTTTGTGTTGAGCGCGGCATGCGCATGACAGAGCAGCGGCGTGTCATCGCCCGGATTCTCGAAGAGTCTGACGATCACCCGGATGTCGAGGAGCTCTACCGGCGTTCCTCCGCTGTGGACTCGCGCATCTCGATCTCGACTGTCTATCGTACGGTGAAGCTGTTCGAGGACGCGGGCATCATTGCGCGTCATGATTTCCGCGATGGCCGCTCCCGCTATGAGACGGTTCCCGAAGAGCATCACGATCACCTGATCGATCTCAAGACTGGCAGGGTGATCGAGTTCCATTCTCCCGAAATCGAGGCGCTTCAGGAACGAATCGCGCGTGAATACGGTTTCCGTCTCGTCGATCATCGCCTCGAACTTTATGGCGTACCGCTCAAGAAGGACGACAACTGACGCGATGGTGCGGCTTCAGGAGAAGCGTCATTGATCACCGTGCTGCGAATAGGTTTCCTCCTCTTCGTGATCGTGGCCTCGACTCTTCTGCTCGCACCGGTGCAAGTGGCGGGTCTCGCGTTTGACTGGAGGATCCGTCGTCGGCTGCCGCGTCTGTGGCATCGTATCGCCTGCCGTATGCTCGGCATCCGCATCCATATCCACGGCCGGCCCGACATCCGCCGGCCTTTGTTGATCGCAGCGAACCACGCGTCGTGGAAAGACATCCTCGTGCTCGGTGCCGTGGCTGATGTCGTTTTCATTGCCAAGAATGAAGTGAAGACCTGGCCGGTTTTCGGTCTGCTCGCGCGGTTGCAGAAAAGCATCTTCGTCGTGCGGGAAGAAAAGCGCCGTACCGGCGACCAGGTCAACGAGATCGCCGAACGCATGGCCGACGGCGAGATCGTCGTGCTCTTTCCCGAGGGCACGACCTCCGACGGAAACCGGCTACTCGAGGTCAAGAGTTCGCTGTTCGGCGCCGCCGCGGCCGCCCTTCCGCTCGCTCCGCACGGCGTCGTTTACGTGCAGCCCGTCGCCATCGCCTACACGCGTGTCTACGGCCTGCCAATGGGGCGTTTCCATCGTCCGCTCGCGGGCTGGCCCGGAGACGTTCCGCTGTTGCCGCATCTGATCGGCGTGCTCAAGGCCGGGGCGCTGGACGTGGACGTAAGTTTCGGCGAAACCGCCGAGTATCGCGAGGGCGACAAGCGCAAGCAGCTGAGTGCGGTTATCGAGGACCGTATCCGAACGATGCTGCTCGACCACCTTCGCGGTCGGTATCCCGTCTGAGCGCATTTTAGGGTTTCAACAGGCATCGAAAGCCACTAAATAGCGGCCATGAACCAGGACAGCATAGTGTCAACCGAAACGAAACCCGGTGAGCCCGGCCAGTCCCGCAAGGTCTTCATCAAGACCTACGGCTGCCAGATGAACGTCTACGATTCCGGCCGTATGTCCGAGGCGCTGGTGGGTGAAGGCTATGTGGCGACCGAAGACATGCAGGAGGCCGATCTCGTTCTCCTCAACACCTGCCATATCCGCGAGAAGGCCGCCGAGAAGGTCTATTCGGCGCTCGGCCGTCTCCGCGACATGAAGAACGAGAGGCAGGCGGAAGGTCGCGAGTTCATGATCGGCGTCACCGGTTGCGTCGCGCAGGCCGAAGGTGAGGAGATCATTCGACGCGCGCCGTCCGTTGACGTGGTGATCGGCCCGCAGACCTATCATCGTCTTCCGGAGGCGCTGAAGCGTGCGCGCACGGGCAGATCTGTCGTCGATACCGAATATGCGGTGGAGGACAAGTTCGAGCATCTGCCGGACCAGTCGAAGGCCGTGTTGGCAAGGCGTAACGTCACCGCTTTTCTGACCGTCCAGGAGGGGTGCGACAAGTTCTGCACGTTCTGTGTCGTACCCTATACGCGCGGGTCCGAGATCTCTCGCCCGATGGAGCAGATAGTTCGTGAGGCCGAAAGGCTCGTTTCAGCCGGTGTACGGGAGCTCACGCTGCTCGGGCAGAACGTCAATGCCTGGCATGGCGAGGGTCAGGGGCTGGGCGACCTTCTCTACCGGCTTTCCGAAATTACGGGACTTAAGCGCCTGCGGTATACGACCAGCCATCCGCGCGATATGGATGACCGTCTGATCGAGGCGCATCGTGACCTCGACATGCTGATGCCTTATCTGCACCTGCCGGTGCAGTCCGGATCGGACCGGATACTGAAGGCGATGAACCGACGTCACAAGGCCGCGGACTACATTGCCCTCGTCGAACGTATCCGCGCCGCGCGTCCGGACATCGCCCTTTCTGGGGATTTCATCGTCGGCTTTCCGGGCGAGACCGAGGAGGATTTCCAGGCGACCCTACGGCTCGTGGAAACCGTCGGATATGCTCAGGCGTTCTCCTTCAAATACTCGTCGCGACCGGGCACGCCGGGAGCCGACATGCCGGACCACGTACCAGACGAGGTAAAGGCAGAACGGCTCGCGCGACTGCAGGAATTGCTGCTCAGCCAGCAGCATGCGTTCGCCCGATCCTGCGTCGGCAAGACGATCGACCTTCTGCTTGAAAAGCCGGGGCGGCTCCCCGGACAACTCATCGGCAGGTCGCCGTGGTTGCAGTCGGTGAATGTTGATGCAAAAGACGTGGAGATCGGTGACACTATAAAGGTACGAATCACCGGAACCGGCCCGAACAGCTTGTTTGCCGAGGTGGCATAGAGTTAGAGTGAGGGCTCGATACTCATCCTCAAGGGAGTCTGACCCGCTTGAACGAACAGGAAATGGTTTCCTCACCCTCGCGCCACTCACTGGCTGCTGCGACCGACGCCAATCATTTCATCTTGACGTTCGAGAACAACCGCTTCGCCAGCGAACTCTTCGGGCAATTCGACCAGAATCTGAAGCTTCTCGAGGAACGATTGCATATCGACGCCAGAGCCCGCGGCAACTCCGTCGCGATTTCCGGTGACGTGCAGGCGACCAATCAGGCACGCCGTGCGCTGGATTTCCTCTATGCGCGGCTCCAGAGTGGCGGAAGTGTCGAGAGCTCCGACGTCGAAGGAGCCATCCGGATGGCGGTTGCCACTGACGACCAACTGACGCTGCCGACGCTTGAGCGCAAGGCGAAACTCACGATGTCGCAGATCGCCACGCGCAAGAAGACGATCGCGGCGCGCACGCCGACGCAGGATGCCTATATGCGGGCGCTCGAACGCTCGGAACTGGTTTTCGGCGTCGGTCCCGCCGGCACCGGCAAGACCTATCTCGCAGTTGCCCACGCGGCGCAGCTTCTGGAGCGTGGTCTCGTCGATCGGATCATTCTCTCGCGCCCGGCGGTCGAAGCAGGGGAGCGGCTGGGCTTTCTGCCGGGTGACATGAAGGAGAAGGTAGATCCCTATCTGCGGCCGCTTTACGATGCGCTTTACGACATGATCCCCGGCGACAAGGTCGAGCGGGCAATCACCGCCGGCGTCATCGAGATTGCGCCGCTCGCCTTCATGCGTGGTCGCACGCTGTCGAATGCGGCCGTCATTCTCGACGAGGCCCAGAATACGACCTCGATGCAGATGAAGATGTTCCTGACGCGTCTCGGCGAAAACGCCCGGATGATTGTCACGGGCGATCCGAGCCAGGTCGACCTGCCGCGCGGCGTGAAGTCGGGTCTCGTCGAGGCCCTGCAGATCCTGCGGAGCGTCGAGGGGATCTCGATTATTCGTTTCAAGGACGTCGACGTCGTCCGGCATCCGCTGGTGGGCCGGATCGTGCAGGCCTATGACGCGCAGTACGCGGTCCAGGACGAAAGTGAGCAAACCGACCGCTAGTCTGGCGATCCTTGAAGCTCGCGACGGCATTGCGGCCGGCATGCTCAAGCGAGCTTCGGAAAGACGACGCGAGCGCAACTGGAAAAAGATGCAGAAACTCGACATACAGATTTCCATTGAGGACGATGGATGGCCGCCGGAGCCTGCGTTGCAGGCTGTCTGTGAGAGGGTCCTCGGTGCCGCGGCTGACTATCTTGCTGGCAGTGAGGGGCAGCCTTTCCCGGATATGGCTCCGGAAGTGTCGCTGGTCTTCACCGACGATGCGGCGATCCGCGAGATCAATGCGGAATGGCGGAGCCAGGACAAGCCGACCAACGTCCTATCTTTTCCGGCATTCCCCCTTGTTCCCGGGGTATGCCGGGGCCGATGCTTGGAGATATTGTGATCGCCAGGCAGACCGTGGCGCGCGAGGCGGATGAACTTTCGAAGACTTTCGAGGAGCACCTCACCCACCTTCTGGTGCATGGTTTCCTGCATCTGTTCGGTTACGATCACATGGATGCGAGCGAAGCCGAGGTCATGGAAGGGCTTGAGACTCGCATTTTGGCCTCACTTGGCCTATCTGATCCCTATGCGGGGCAAGTCCCTATTTGACAGTATGGAATGATGAGCGATTTTACAGCAAGAACGGCCGTCGAGACGACAGACGGCGATAGCTCCTCCGATGAGGGTGGGAGTCCTATAAAGCCTGAGAGTACGGGCAGGGCGCCGACGTCCTTCTGGGCGCGCGCGGCCCGCATTCTCCGGCCACTGCACGCAACGAACCTGCGGGAAGATCTGACCGACGCGCTTCTGGCGGACTCCGGTACGAACGAGGCGTTCTCGCCCGAAGAGCGGGCGATGCTCCACAACATCCTGCGTTTCCGCGAGGTGCGTGTCGAGGACGTGATGATCCCGCGCGTCGATGTCGAAGCCGTTGATCAGAGTACGACGCTCGGCGAATTGATGGCGATCTTCGAGGAATCGGGACGCTCGCGCATGCCAGTCTATCACGAGACTCTCGACGACCCACGCGGTATGATCCACATCCGCGATCTCCTTTCTCACGTCACCAAACAGGCGAAGAACGGCGAGGAGCGTGCTGCGCTCGATCTTGGCTCCGTTGATCTTTCCAAGTCCGTGGCCGACGCAGGAATCGTGCGGCCCGTTCTCTTCGTGCCGCCGTCCATGCTCGCCTCCGATCTCCTGAACCGCATGCGGGCTGCACGCACGCAAATGGCTCTCGTTATCGATGAATACGGTGGCACGGATGGTCTCGTATCCCACGAAGACATCGTCGAAATGGTGGTCGGAGACATCGAAGACGAGCACGACGACGAGGATGACGTTAAGGTTGTTCGTCTCTCCGAGGATGTCTTCGTGGCTGATGCCCGGGTCGAACTCGAAGAGATCGCCAGCGTCATCGGCCCTGATTTCGACGTCCGGGAGCAAAGTGAGGATATCGATACCCTGGGCGGTCTGATCTTTTACGCTCTCGGGCGCATCCCCGCTCTGGGCGAGGTCGTCGAGATACTTGAGGGCTTCACCTTCCACATCCTTGATGCCGATCCGCGCCGCGTCAAACGCGTGCGCGTCACGCGCAAACGGCGGCCACAGCATGCTGCCGCTGGCCTCGGCCTTGCGTCCGAGATCCAGACGCCGTCATCTATCGGTCCGGAGTCTCTGACCCAGCCGGTCCAGTCTGACCCGGCCCGCTAAAGGCCGCCTGTTCCGCCCCCTGCGCGACAAACCCGCCGATTTTTGGGAGACTGCGGCGGGTTGATTCGTGACAGGGGAAAGGAAAACGCATGGAGCGGCTGGCGGGCAGGATCATGCTGTTTTGGGGAATGAAAAGGGCGGCGCTGGCGATGTTCGCCGGTGCGCTTGGAGCGCTCGCGCTGCCGCCCTACGGCTTCCTTGCTGCTCTCTTTGTCGCGTTTACCCTGCTCGTGTGGCTCCTCGACGGGACAGCCGGTCATTCGGCGAACGGCACATCCCTCGGCCTGCGGTCCTCCTTCCTTGTCGGGTGGTTCTTCGGCTTTGGCTATTTCGTCGCCGGTCTCTGGTGGCTTGGTCACGCGCTGCTCCTCGAGGCTGATGAATTTGCCTGGGCGCTGCCGCTCGCGGTCGTTGGCTTGCCCGCGGTGCTTGCCGTCTTCTACGGTCTGGCGACCTTCGTCGCACGGCTTCTCTGGTCCGACGGATTCGGAAGGATCCTGGCCCTGGCCGCCGGCTTCGGCATCGCCGAATGGTTGCGCAGTTACGTGGCGACCGGTTTTCCCTGGAACGCGATCGGCTACGGTGCCATGCCGATCCCGCTGATGATGCAGTCTGTGCATGTCATCGGCCTCTTCGGTGTGACGACACTCGCGGTTCTCGTCTTTTCCTCGCCCGCCTTGCTTGGCACCCGCAGGGGAGCGTTGCCGGGACTCGCAATCGCCGCGATCTTGTTCCTGCTTCATCTCGGCTTCGGAGCCTATCGGTTGGCGGTGCCGGAGGCGGTCGACGGCAAGCAGCTGACCGTGCGGCTCGTCCAGCCTGCGATCGACCAGGCGAAGAAGCTTGCGAATGACGATCGCGAAGCCATCTTCAGAAAGCATTTGGAGCTCTCCTCCCTGCCCGTCGCAGAGGGGGGCGAGCGCCCGGACGTGATCGTCTGGCCCGAAACTTCCATTCCCTTCATCCTAACTGAAAATCCGGACGCCCTCACGAGCATCGCCGACATGCTGCAAGAAGGGCAGGTCCTCGTCACGGGCACGGTCCGGTCCGAGACGCAAGGGGCCGGTCGTCCACCTCGCTACTACAACTCCATCTACGTCATCGACGACAAGGGTCAGATCGTCGCCGCGTCCGACAAGGTCCACCTGACTCCCTTCGGTGAATATGTGCCGTTTGAGGACGTCCTTAGGCGGATTGGGTTCGACAATCTCATCAGCCTGCCCGGCGGGTTTTCCGCGGCAGCCGACCGGACGATGCTTACGCTGCCGGGCGGCCTGAAGCTCTACCCGCTGATCTGCTACGAAGTCATTTTCCCCGCGGAGATGACGGGCAACTGGGCGGAGGCTGGCGCCATTCTCAACGTTACCAATGATGCCTGGTTTGGACACACACCCGGTCCGTACCAGCACTTCCAGCAGGCTCGGGTGCGAGCTGTCGAGAACGGATTGCCATTGATCCGCAGCGCCAACAACGGAATTTCGGCCGTTATCGATGATCGTGGGCGGACTTTTTCTGGTCTTTCACTCGACGCGCAGGGCGTTGAAGATGCAACCCTAAATGTTGAATCGAGCCCCAAATTGGGAAACAACTTCCGAGAGCGCAACTTCTGGGTGATATGGGCAGCTGTCGTCATAGGTGCGGTCTTTTCACGCATGGGTTTTATTTTTGGGAAGAATTGACCAAAAACCCCTAAAAATGCATAGTGGAAGAAACCACCAATCTGTACGTATGCTTCGAGTTCCGTCTGTTGGCCTTACAACGCCTCGTTATGGTCCCCTGCAAGCAAACCGGGTTGTCGGTCCTTTGCCAACTTTTGTCAGGATCACATCATGATCGAGAATAAGAAGAAGCCCAATCCGATAGACATTCACGTCGGAAGCCGGATTCGTCTTCGCAGAACCATGCTTGGGATGAGCCAGGAAAAGCTGGGCGAGAGCCTCGGCATCACCTTCCAGCAGATCCAGAAATACGAGAAGGGCACGAACCGCGTCGGTGCCAGCCGTCTGCAGAATATTTCGAGCATCCTGAACGTGCCGGTTTCCTTCTTCTTCGAGGATGCACCGGGTGAACAGGGGAATGCCGCCGCCGGCATGGCCGAAGCGTCGAGCTCCAACTACGTCGTCGATTTTCTCTCCTCGTCGGAGGGGCTGCAGCTCAATCGTGCTTTCGTGAAGATTGCCGACCCGAAGGTTCGCCGCAAGATCGTCGACCTCGTCAAGGCGCTGGCTGCCGAAGCTGACGGCGAATAAACTCACTCGTCTTTGGGGGCGATGGGAGGCGGCCTTTCGGGGCCGCCTTTTTTTATATCGGCGGCGACCTCTCGCACACATATAAAGATATATTTATGTCGTTGTGCGCTTGTTTTTCGGTTGCGAACTGAATAACAAGAATGCGGCTTGTTCTTTGAGGGGAATCCCGCATGCGCGCTAATTATCTTTTCACGAGTGAATCCGTTTCCGAAGGTCACCCGGACAAGGTCTGCGACCGAATTTCCGATGAAATCGTTGACTTGGTGTACCGGGAAGCGGCGAAGACTGGCGTGGATCCCTGGGGAGTGCGCATCGCTTGCGAAACCCTTGCGACCACCAATCGTGTCGTCATTGCCGGCGAGGTCCGGCTGCCGCCGAGCCTTATGAAGAAGGACAAGAACGGCAACGAAGTCATCAATCCCTCGAAATTCAAGTCCGCGGCCCGCAAGGCGATCCGCGATATCGGCTACGAGCAGGACGGCTTCCACTGGAAGACGGTGAAGATCGACGTCCTCCTGCACTTCCAGTCCGCCCATATTGCGCAGGGCGTCGACAAGGCGGCCGACCACGCAAACAGCGAGGGTGCTGGCGACCAGGGCATCATGTTCGGCTATGCCTGCCGCGAGACCCCGGACCTCATGCCGGCGCCGATCTATTATTCCCACCGCATCCTGCAACTGCTCGCCGCTGCCCGCAAGAAGGGCGAGGGCGAGGCGGCCAAGCTCGGTCCCGATGCCAAGAGCCAGGTCACCGTTCGCTACGTCGACGGTAAACCCTCCGAGATCGTCTCTATCGTGCTGTCGACGCAGCACCTCGACGAGAGCTGGGACTCCACCAAGGTGCGCTCGGTCGTGGAGCCCTATATCCGCGAAGCGGTTGGCGACCTCAAGATCGCCGACGACTGCAACTGGTACGTAAACCCGACCGGCAAGTTCGTCATCGGCGGCCCGGACGGCGACGCAGGCCTCACCGGCCGCAAGATCATCGTCGATACCTACGGCGGAGCTGCCCCTCATGGCGGCGGTGCCTTCTCCGGCAAGGACACGACCAAGGTTGATCGCTCCGCTGCCTATGCCGCGCGCTATCTCGCAAAGAACGTCGTGGCCGCCGGCCTCGCCGACCGTTGCACGATCCAGCTTTCCTATGCGATCGGCATCGCCCAGCCCCTGTCTGTCTATGTCGACCTTCACGGTACCGGAAAGGTCAGCGAGGAACAGGTCGAGGCGGCGATCCGCAAGGTTATGGACCTTTCGCCGTCGGGCATCCGCCGGCACCTCGACCTCAACAAGCCGATCTATGCAAAAACGGCTGCCTATGGTCACTTCGGGCGCAAGCCGGGCCGTGATGGCTCCTTCTCCTGGGAACGTCTTGATCTGGTGAAGCCGCTCAAGGACGCCGTGAAAGCCTGATACTGCCGATGACCTCCTCCGAACGCCGCAGCAGGGCGACCGAAGCATTCTTCGGTCGTCGAAAGGGAAAACCCCTTCGGGAGCAACAGCTCGAACGCATGAGCAACTTGCTCCCCGCGCTGCGGGTCGATCTTTCTGCACCGCCGCCCGAGAGACTTGAAGAGCTCTTTCCCGTCCCAGTCGAGAGGCTGCGACTGGAGATCGGCTTCGGCGGTGGAGAGCACCTTGTACATCGCGCGACCGAAACGCCGTCCACCGGCTTCATCGGCGTCGAACCCTTCGTCAATTCGATGGCGAAACTGTTGGCTGAGGTGGAAGCCAGAGGGCTCCGCAACATTCGTCTTTATGACGACGATGCAACCGCGCTTCTCGACTGGCTCCCTGATGCCTGCCTGGACCAGATCGATCTTCTCTATCCCGATCCGTGGCCCAAGAAGAAACACTGGAAGCGGCGGTTTGTATCGCAGGCCAATCTGGCGCGCTTTCACCGTGTGCTGAAGCCCGGCGGGCTTTTCTGCTTCGCCTCGGATATCGATACTTATGTGAACTGGACGCTCATCCACTGCCACGACCACGGCGGGTTCGAATGGACAGCGAGAAACGCAGTGGACTGGAAGACGCCGTTTGCCGGATGGCCGGGCACGCGCTACGAAGCAAAGGCCCGGCGTGAGGGCCGAGGCTCGGCCTATCTCACCTTCCGCAAAGTATGACTGTCAGTGCAGGCTGACGGTCTGAAGCTCGTCTTCTGCGGCCTTGTAGAAAGTGCTGGACCGGTTGTCTGTGAGAAGAATCGGGGTGCCGTCAGCGCCGAATAACGCCCAGAGATCGAGTCTGGGATCGACCTCGGGAGCCTCGGGAAAGCAATGCGAGATCTCCTCGAAGCGCATTTTCCGGATATAGCCGACTTCGCCTGTGCCAAGATGCGCCAGTTCGGATTGCGTCAGTCGTGCGGTTGCTTCTTTCAGTAACATTCCGATCCTCCACCAATTAGGGAGCAACGGCTCATCAGGCCGTTGACCTCATTGTGCCGTTGAAATGTTAATTTTCTTCACCACTTGCGCCGGTTCCGGCCGCACGAGGTCTATCGACAAAAGTCCATTTTTCAGTGTCGCACCAAGGACATCCATTCCTTCTGCCAGCAGGAAAACCCGTTGAAACTGGCGGGCGGCGATGCCCCGGAACAGGAGGTCGCCATCTACACGGTCGGCTTGCCTTCCCCGCACGACCAGCCGGTTCGCCTGCAATGAGATCTCAAGTTCGCTCTCGGAGAAGCCGGCCACGGCGAGCGTGATTCGCAGCCGATCCGGATTGCCGCCGGTCTTGCGCAAACGCTCGATGTCATAAGGCGGATACCCGTCATTTGTGCGGGCGATCTGGGCAAGGATCGAGTCATTCGACTCGAATCCCAGCAGTAACGGGGTTGCGACCGGTTTCATGCGGCTCATTCGTCGTCCTCATCTCGGCGTCGGCCTTCGGGCGGCGCGGGCCTGCAACGCCACCCTCCATATGGGATGAGGTCGCATCGCTCGCAAGCGCCTCCGCGCTTGACAAGCCCTGCCGGCGCGCCCATCACCCAAAACGACGACGAGCAGAGGTGACCGACGGATGACCGCGCGCAGAAAAATCATCATCGATACAGATCCGGGCCAGGACGACGCCGCTGCCCTCATGCTGGCGTTTGGCAGCCCCGAGGAGATCGAGGTGCTCGGGATATGTGCGGTCGCCGGCAACGTGCCGCTCAGCCTGACGAGCCGCAATGCTCGCATCGTCTGCGAATTGGCGGGCCGTTCCGACATCGGCGTCTATGAAGGTGCCGAAAAGCCGCTCGAGCGACCGCTGGTGACCGCCGAGCACGTCCATGGCAAGACCGGCTTGGACGGAGCCGCGCTCGACGAACCGACGATGGCCGTTCGCCCACAGCACGCGGTCGATTTCATCATCGAGACACTGCGTCGCGAGGAGGAGGGAACAGTCACTCTTTGTACCCTTGGTCCGTTGACGAATATCGGCATGGCTCTGCGCAAGGCGCCGGATATCGCGCCCCGTGTCCGAGAACTCGTGATGATGGGTGGGGGCTTCTCCGAAGGAGGCAACATCACCCCGGCCGCCGAATTCAACATCTTTGTTGACCCACAGGCCGCCGACGTTGTTTTCCGCTCCGGCATCCCGATCGTGATGATGCCGCTCGACGTCACGCACCAGTTGATGACGACGAAGGCACGGGTGGCCAGGATCGCAGCCATCGGCAGTCGTCCGGCCAAGGTCATGGTCGACTGGCTCGAATTCTTCGAACGCTTCGACGTCGAGAAGTACGGCTCGGATGGCGGCCCGCTGCATGACCCGACGGTGATCGCCTACCTGTTGAAGCCCGAACTTTTTACCGGGCGCAACTGTAATGTCGAGATCGAGACAAATTCGGAACTCACGATGGGCATGACAGTGGTCGACTGGTGGCGTGTCTCGGGGCGCACACCGAATGCCCGGGTGATGCGCCACGTGGATTCAGACGGTTTCTTCGATCTTTTGACGGAACGCCTTGCACGGCTCTGAAAGCGAAAAGGCCGCGGATAGAACCCGCGGCCTCGTCGTTTCATGTGACGTTTCCGTCAACGTTCAGAACTCCTCCCAGCTCTCCTGGACCGCGACTGCCGCGGTGGCGCCACGGACCGCCGGCCTTGTGACGCGAGCCGGCTCGCGCGCTACGGCTGGTTGATATGCGGCTGGTGCGACTGTTTCCCGCGCAGTTCCGGAGGTGCGGAAGCGCGTTACCAAGGCGCGCAAGTTCTGCGCCTCGGTCTTCAAGGTCATGCTTGCCGCTGTCGTTTCTTCGACCATCGCCGCATTCTGTTGGGTGACCTGGTCCATCTGGTGGACGGCGGTATTGATCTCCTTGAGGCCGGAGGCCTGCTCCGTCGCCGATGAGGAGATCTCGGCGATGATCGTATTGATCTGCATGACCTGCTCGGCGATCTTGTGCAGCGTATCGCCGGCCTCGCCGACAAGGGCGACACCGTCCTTGACCTGGGCCCCCGAGGCCGTGATCAGCGTCTTGATCTCCTTTGCCGCGTTGGCCGAGCGCTGGGCGAGTTCCCGCACCTCCTGCGCCACGACCGCGAAGCCCTTGCCGGCTTCTCCGGCGCGTGCAGCCTCTACACCGGCGTTGAGTGCCAGCAAATTGGTCTGGAAGGCGATCTCGTCGATGACCCCGATAATCCGGGAGATTTCGCCGGAGGACTGCTCGATACCGTGCATGGAGGTAACCGCCCGCTGGACGACTTCGCCGGAGCGCTCGGCGTCCTGGCAGGCGAGCTGCACGGTCCGTGCTGCGATTGCGGCGTTGTCCGCGCTGGAGTTCACCTGCTCGGTAAGCTGGTTGAGCGCGGCAGCCGTCTCTTCGAGACTTGCCGCCTGCTGCTCGGTACGCCGCGACAGGTTGTCCGCGCTGTCGCTGATCTCCGAGCTGCCGTTGTTGATGGATCCGACGCTCACGTTGACGGCGTTGATCGCGTTTTCGAGGCTGGTGACGGCGGCGTTGAAGTCGGCCTTCAGCGCGGCGTATTCGCCAGGGAAGTCGGCCTGGATGCGATAACCGAGATTGCCGTTCGAAAGCTCCGACAGACCGGTGCCGAGCACGGTGACCACCTTCTGCTGGAGGGCGGCGCTTTCCTCACGTTCCGCTTCGGAGCGGTTACGCTCGTCTTCTGCCGCCCGCCGCTGCCGCGCTGCCTCGCCCTCGAGCACCTGTCCCTCGGAAAGCCGATGCCGGAAGCCTTCGAGCGCCTTGGCAACGAGCCCCAGCTCGTCGGTACGGTTCTGTCCCTCGACCATTGTCTCGTAGTTGCCTGCGCCGAGACGATCGACGTCCGCGACGATGGCGTGCAGCGGCTTCTGAACATAGGCGCGTGCGGCAAGGTAGAGTGCGGTCATCACCGCAGCGAGAACTACAAGGCCGCCGATGATCATCATGACGGTCTGTGCTTCGACGGGTGCGCTGATTGCACTTTGAGGAATGTCGACGATGACCGCCCAGGTGGTGTTCACGCCCGGAACGGCAAAGGGATAGATCAGGCGGTCGAAAGGTTCGGTTCCGGCGGCAGCGACGTTGAGCAACGTCTCGGGTTTCCCGGAAGATAGCGCCGCCTTGAGCTTGTTCCCGCCTTCACCTTCATAGGGCTTCATCAACAGATCGGCCGAGGGCGCCACGAGCCACTGGCCGGTATGCCCGACGAGCATGACCCGTCCGGTCTCGAAAGGCTTGAGGGCTTGCAGTTTTTCGGAGAGAGAACCGAGGGAGATGTCGACACCGGTCACACCGATCATCTTGCCGCCGGAGACCACCGGATAGGCAATCGAACTCATGGTCGTGGGGACCTCGGTCCCCTCCGCCAGATACGGGGCGGTGATGGCACCCTTGCCGCTCTTGGCGGCGAGTGCGTACCACTCCTGCGTATAGTCGTTGTTGAAAGTGGAAAACTGAATGCCGCCGTCCTGCGTCTTTGACCAGTACGGCGTGAAGACTCCGTTGTCATTGCCGCCGAGTTCGAGATTCTTGACCGTATCTTCCTTGCGTCCGTCGAAAGCTTGCGCGACTTCGCAGAACCAGCTGCCGAAGGCGAACGCATTCTGTTCGACATTGGCCTTCAGGAGATTGATGGCGCCCTTGCGATCGAAGGACTGTGCCTCATGTCCGCGCGCGAGCACACCCGCCATCGAGCGGGCGGCGCTTGCGAGTTCACCGATATCGCCGGCGACTTCGTTCGCGATCGCATTCGCCTGGCTCTTTGCCTGATCCATCGTCAGCGACTGGACGCGATCACGGGTCTGCGAAATGAGAACCAGGTTGGAGAGGGCAAGCACCAGTGCGATGGCGATGCCGGTGACGAGCTGTAGCTTGAAAGCAATGGATTTGGAAATCAGTTTTAACATGACGGCCTCGAACCCGCGCGCCGGCGGGCCGGCGCGTTGAATTGGTCACAGGGAGGGGATGCTCCTTCATGGAGCGGTGTTTTCACTCCATGCAGCCACGGCGCCGGAGAAAGCAGTGCGAGAATAAGAATGGAAAGCTTAATGCATATTGAATTTGCGGCGCATTTCCGACCTTCGAGCGGCAACGCGTGCCGATACAACCATCGGTGCGGTGAAAGAGAGATGCGACGAGAGGTATCAGAGCCTGGCGGCAACCTCGTCGGACATCGGGATCGAAGGCTGCGCCCCCGGCTTCAGGCAGGCAAGCGAACCGGCGACCGCCGCTCGACGAAGCGCATCCGTGAAGGAGAGACCCTGATCCAGTCCCGCGGCGAAATAACCGCAAAAGGTGTCGCCCGCGCCGACCGTATCGACTGGCACGATCTTCAGTCCGTTGACCCTGACCAGTTGGCCCTGATCGACGGCGATCACGCCATCCGCCCCGAGCGTGACGACGAGGGTCTGCCCGGTTTCCTCGTGCAGGCGCAGCAGCGCCTTTTCGCGCTCGTCCGCTCCCATGCCGTCCCGCGCAGCGAGGCGTTCGAACTCTGTCTCGTTGGCAACCACGATGTTTGCCATCCGACCGAGGCGAGCCGCCTCCGCCGTCAAGGGCGCGATATTGATGATCGTCGTGATCCCGCGGTCCCGCGCACGCGAGAGGGCTTCCTCCACGGCCCCGGCCGGTATCTCCAGCTGCAGCATGAGAATGTCGTCCTGTGCCATGGCATCGACCGCGGCCTGTGCGTCCGATTTGCTGATCGTACCGTTTGCGCCGGGAACGACGGCAATCATGTTCTCTCCGTCATCACCGACCAGAATGAGCGCGGTGCCTGTCGGCGCTGACGTCTTGTGAACTGCCGAAAGCTCGGTTCCCGCCTGTTTGAGGAGTTCCAGCGCCGGTGCGGCGAATGCGTCACTGCCGACCGCACCCACCATGCGCACATGGGCGCCGGCGCGCGTCGCAGCGAGCGCCTGATTTGCGCCCTTGCCGCCCGCCGCCGTTGAGAAATCCTTGCCACCAACCGTTTCTCCGGGCTTCGGGAGCCGCGTCGTCGTGGCAATGAGGTCCATGTTGATGGAACCGAATACGGTGATCATCGAGGTGTTTCCGTCCGTTACGTGTTTTGGAGGCGAGTTTGGCCCGTGGGCTAGTCCTCGTCAACGACCCGAAGCTTGAGAAGCCCCGTCTTGCTCTCGACGGCGCGCGCCGTTCCGCCTTCATCGCCGTTGCCGGACTGGAATTCGAGCGCTTCGATCTTTGCGCCCCGCTTGGTCAGCTTGTCGGCCGACGTGAGGATCATGTCGACATCCTTCTGGGCGGCGAGAAAATGGCTCTGTAGTTTGCGTGTCCGGTCGTCCAACCGGGCGAGATCTTCCATCAGGTGGATGACCTCCCCCTGGATGAGGTGCGCTTGTTCGCGCATCCGCTGATCCTTCAATACGGCCTGGATCACCTGGATCGACAGCATCAGCAGTGACGGCGAGACGATCACCACGCGCATGCGATGTGCTCTCTGGACGATACCTTCGAAGTTCTCGTGGATCTCCGCGAAGATCGATTCCGAGGGAACGAACAGAAAGGCCATGTCCTGGGTCTCGCCGGGAATGAGGTACTTTTCCGCGATGTCCCGCAGATGCACCTCCATGTCGCGGCGAAACTGCTGACCGGCAGTCTTCTTGGCATCCGCCGTCTCGGCGTCGCGTATCGCGCTCCACGCCTCCAGCGGAAACTTCGCGTCGACGACCAACGGCGGAGAGTCGTTCGGCATACGGATCGTGCAATCCGGTCGCGATCCGTTGGAAAGTGTGGATTGAAATGCATAGGCGCCGATCGGTAGTCCGTCGGCGACGATCGTTTCCATCCTCGACTGCCCGAAGGCTCCGCGTGTCTGCTTATTCGAGAGAATGGCCTGCAGTCCGACGACATCCTTCGCGAGCGACTGGATGTTGTTCTGGGCCGCGTCGATGACCGCGAGGCGCTCCTGCAGCCGGCGCAGGTTCTCGTGTGTGGTCTTCGTCTGCTCGCTGATCGTCGCCCCGATCCGGTGCGACATGCCGTCGAGGCGCTGATTGATCGCTTGGTTGAACTCCGACTGTTTGGTGCCGAAGACATCGGCCATGGCCGCAAGGCGCCCCTGCATCTCCGCCTGGGCGCGCAGCAGTTCGGCCATCCGCGCTTCGGCTGCAGCCTCTCTTTGGGATGCTTCCATTTCCATGCGAAGCCGCATTCGGCCGCTTCGCATCACGGTGACGGCCCAGAGTATCAGCCCCGCGAGAATGAGTGCTGCAAGACCGAGGACGAGCATGGTGGATGAGACGGCGAAGTCGCCGATCATGAAGACCGGCGCGCCGGCTGCGGAAGGTGTAGTGTTCATGGCGATCAATCTAGCAGATTCGGCCATCGATGACAGATCAAAACGAGAACGAAGATCGGGTCGCCGACAATCCGGTCAGGCGATCCCGCAAGCAAGAGGTGAGGCCGATTGTATGGTGCACCATCAGGTTTGCCGTTGATCACATTTCGCGCCTGTCATTCATTCTCCGTTTAGCATTTTAGGCAAAGTCTTCGGCCACATTTCTTTCACCGACCGGCAGGCGTCATGGCGCCTGAGCCATTGCGAGGCAACATGCAAGAGAGTGGTGACGACAGCCTGAAGCAGCGCCTTGATTTCATCGAGCTCGACGAGAAGACCTGTCGCACGCTTCACTCGCTGCGGCCGACTCTTTCCGAGATTCTGGGCGGCGCGCTCGACAAGTTCTACGCCAAGGTCGCGGCTACGCCGCATCTTGCCCGGTTCTTCCGTGACGGTTCGCACATGGCGGCCGCGAAGAAGGCCCAGGTCGGTCACTGGGACCGTGTTTCGAACGGAACCTTCACGCAGGAATACGTCAGGGGCGTCACCGCGATCGGCAAGGCCCATGCCCGGGTCGGCCTTGAGCCGCGATGGTATATCGGCGGCTATTCGATGCTCATCGGCGAACTGGTAGCGGGCGTACTGAAAAAGCATTGGCCGTTCCCCTTCGGCAAGCATCACGCGACCGCTCTTGCCGACAAGCTGAGCGCCCTGATCAAAGCCTCCATGCTGGACATGGACTACTCGATCTCCGTGTATCTCGATGCGCTCGAAGAGAAGCGCCTGCAGCTTCAGGAAGAGCGCGAGCGCTCCGAGGCCAATCAGCAGATCGCCATGCAGCACTTGCGCCGCGGCCTCGAAGCGCTGGCGCACGGCGACTTCAAAGCTCGTATGTCGGATGACCTGCCGGATGACTTCAAGCAGATGGCGACGGACTACAATGAGGCCGTGGCTCGTCTCAACGAATCCTTCCAGCTCATCCGTCGCTCTTCGGAGGAAATCCTCACCGGAACAGAGACGATTGCCCGTACCTCCGACGAGCTGGCCCTGCGCACCTCCAAGCAGGCGGCCGGCGTTCAGGAAAGCTCGACTGCCTTGCAGCAGCTTTCCGTGAGCGTCAGTCAGACCGCTTCCAATGCCGAACGGGCCGCGTCCGTCGTGAAGGAGACGCAGCAACAGGCCCGGACCTCCGGCGAGGTGGTGAACCAGGCGGTGTCGGCTATGGCGGAGATCGAGAAGTCGTCGGCCGAAATCTCGAAGATCATCGGGGTCATCGACGAAATCGCCTTCCAGACGAATCTCTTGGCGCTCAACGCCGGCGTCGAGGCGGCCCGTGCGGGCGAGGCCGGCAAGGGCTTCGCGGTCGTCGCCCAGGAAGTTCGCCAGTTGGCACAGCGCAGCGCCGACGCGGCCAAGGAAATCAAGCGGCTCATCTCCCAGAGCTCGCAGCAGGTGAACGAAGGCGTCGAACTCGTTTCCAACACCGGTACGGCTCTGGCTGACATCATCGGACGGATCGATGCCATCAATACCTTCGTCGGAGAGATCGCGACTGCCGCCAAGGACCAGGCCTCCGGACTGAGCGGGATAAACCAGGCGACCCGCAGCATGGATGGCCTGACCCAGGAAAACTCGACAATGGTGGAGCAGACATCGGCCGAGACGCGGCGATTGCGCAACGAGGTTGCCGGGCTCGTCGATTTGCTCGGTCGTATCAACACGGACAGCGTCGAAGTCTCCCAGTCATCCTCCGCCCCACGTCGGCAGGTACGCGGCCTCGCTGCCTGATTTTCGGTCTGGCGCAGATCCAGAGAACGCGAGGGTTTTCCCTCGCGTTTTTCGATTCCATCGGCGCGACAGATGCGATATGGGAGGCCCATGACGATAAAGCCCCTCATTATTCTTCCCGATCCCCTGCTGCGTGAGGTTTCCAAGCCCGTCGAACGGGTGGATTCCGATATCCTCAAGCTTGCCGACGACATGCTCGAAACCATGTACGATGCGCCCGGCATCGGGCTTGCAGCCATCCAGGTTGGCGTGGCGCGCCGGCTGCTGGTCATCGACGTGTCTCGCGAGGACGAAGAGAAGCAGCCGCTGGTCTTCATCAATCCCGAGATACTGACGTCCTCCGACGAACGCTCGGCTTATGAAGAAGGGTGCCTCTCGATACCGGACTACTACGCCGAGGTGGAGCGCCCGGCGAAGGTGACAGTGCGATCCATCGACCGCGACGGCAAGGAGAAGACGACCGAAGCCGAAGGCTTGCTCGCGACCTGTCTTCAGCATGAGATCGATCACCTGAACGGCGTCCTGTTCATCGACCACATTTCGCGCTTGAAGCGCGAAATGGTCATCAAGAAGTTCACCAAGGCGGCGAGGGGCAAGGCGATCTAGCGCCGACGCTTGCAGAAGCGGCAGGGCCTGAACCAAGCCCACTCGATAGCCGGAGGCGATGATAACCATGGCACTTCGCATCATCTTCATGGGGACGCCGGAATTCTCCGTTCCGACGCTTGTCTCGCTTGCCGAGGCCGGTCACGAGATCGTCGCCGTCTATACCCAGCCCCCGCGTCCCGGCGGTCGGCGAGGTCTCGATCTGCAGAAGTCGCCGGTCCATCAGGCAGCGGAAAAGCTCGGCATTCCCGTGTTCACGCCGGTCAATTTCAAGGAGCCGGCGGAGCGTGCGGCCTTTTGCGCGCTTGATGCCGACGTTGCGGTCGTGGTCGCCTATGGGCTACTGCTGCCGGAGGAGGTCCTCGGCGGCACCCGGCTCGGCGCCTACAACGGCCATGCGTCGCTTCTGCCACGCTGGCGCGGGGCGGCTCCGATCCAGCGTGCAATCATGGCCGGCGACCGCGAAAGCGGCATAATGGTCATGAAGATGGACAAGGGTCTCGATACCGGGCCCGTCGCGCTGACGCGCAAGGTCGAGATCGCACACGACATGACGGCGGGCGAGTTGCACGACTGGTTGAGCCGGATCGGCGCAGAAGCGATGGCCGAGGCGATGGCGAAACTCGAGGCAGGTGATCTGCCGCTTGCGCCGCAAGCCTCCGAAGGCGTGCTTTACGCGGCTAAGATCGACAAGGGCGAGACACGCATCGGCTTTTCCCGCGATGCCCATGAGGTGCACAACCACATTCGCGGACTGGCACCGTTTCCCGGCGCCTGGTTCGAGGTGGAGATCAACGGCAAGCCCGAACGGGTGAAGGTGCTCGGCTCGACCCTCGCCGAAGGGCAGGGTAGGCCTGGTGAAGTGCTGGATGACCACCTCACGGTCGCCTGCGGCAAAGGCGCGGTGCGGCTCACACGATTGCAGCGTGCAGGCGGCAAGCCGCTTGCAACGACCGAATTCCTGCGCGGCACTCCGATCCCGCGTGGCATGGTTCTCGCCTGATGCCGCGCTTTCGCATGACCGTCGAATACGACGGCACCCATTACGTCGGATGGCAGCGGCAGGAGAACGGGCATTCGGTCCAGCAGGCATTGGAAAATGCCATTCTCTCCCTGACCGGCGAGACGGTGTCGATCCGTGGCGCCGGCCGAACCGATTCGGGTGTGCATGCCCTCGGACAAGTCATCCATGCGGACCTTTCCCGCTCCTGGGCGCCCTACAAGCTGCGCAATGCTCTCAATGCCCACCTCGGCCTTGCCGGAGAGCGGGTCGCCATCCTTGATGTGCTGGACGCGGACGAGAGCTTCGACGCTCGCTTCTCCGCCGTGAAGCGGCATTATCTCTACCGTATCATCAGCCGCCCGGCGCCGCTGGCGGTGGAACTGGAGCGCGCGTGGTGGGTGCCGAAGCCGCTCGATCACGAGCGCATGCATGAGGCTGCGCAGCAACTTGTCGGCCACCACGACTTCACCACCTTCCGCTCCGCCCATTGTCAGGCCGCGAGCCCGGTGCGGACGCTCGATCGACTCGATGTGACGCGTGCCGGCGACTTGATCGAGATCCGCGCCTCGGCTCAGAGCTTCCTTCACAACCAGATCCGTTCCTTTGCCGGAACGCTGAAGCTCGCCGGCGAAGGCAAGATGTCCCCGGCCGACGTCCGGGCAGCGCTGGAGGCACGCGACCGCGCCGCCTGCGGGCCGGTGGCGCCGCCGGAGGGGCTTTACTTCTTGAAAGTCGACTACCCCGATGGCCTTTGAGGCCGGTCAGGTCGCGCACGCCGCCTATCCGGGGAAAACCCCGAGATAGCGTTCCAGCACTTCGGAGAACAGCATCGTCGGGACTAGGAGGACCATGGTCATCGTTGCGACCGTCAAGGTGTGATCGCCGAGCACCATGCGCAGCACGCGAAAGAGTGCGAACACCAGCGTCAGCAAGAGTACCAGCCAGAGGATCGTCAGAAGACCTTTCAGGGCGGGCAGCACTACCATCAGCACGATCAACGCGGCATAGGCGTAGGAGACGGGGAGCGCGAGCCAGTTGGTGACCGTGACGATCGCGGCGAAGCGCGGGCCGATCCCAAGTGCCCAGGCGAGAAGGCCGGCGAGGATGACCGGCATCAGCCAGTTTGCCACCTCCACCAGGGCCAGACGGAAGAAGAAGACGGGGCCGGTCTCCGTTCCGAGCGGCATCACGGCGAGGTAGGCGGCCCGCCACCAAAGCCAGGAAACGAGGATGGCCGGAGCGGCCCAGGCCATCGCCCAGAAGGAGCGCAGCGCGCCGCGATCCGTGAGGTCGAGAAAACTGAAGCCTTTCGTGTCTCGCTGGAAGAGCAGCCAGAGACCGGTCAGGTAGAGCTTGACTTCCTTAAGCGTCGGCATTCGCAAACCACTGCTCGATGAAGGTCTGGTAAATCCGGGTGAGTGTTTCGAGATCGTCGACGGCCACTCGCTCGTCCACCATATGCATGGTCTGGCCGACCAGCCCGAATTCAACGACCGGGCAGTAATCCTTTATGTAACGGGCATCCGAGGTTCCGCCCGTCGTCGAAAGCTGCGGCGTCCGCCCCGTCACGTGCTCGACGGCGCCGGAAAGCGACGAGATGAGGGCTTCGTTGCGGGTGAGGAAGACGTGGCTGGGACGTTCCGACCAGACAACCTCGTATTTGAGAGGCTGGCGCGCGGGCCTCAGCGTCGTTTCTGCCGCGGCAGCGTCGAGGCGCCGGATGATTTCCGTCTGCAGCGTTTCGGCCGTCCAGATGTCGTTGAAGCGTATGTTGAAGCGCGCGGTCGCCTTCGCCGGAATGACGTTGGTCGCCGGATTGCCGACGTCGATCGTCGTTACTTCGAGGATCGACGGCTGGAAGTTGTCCGTGCCGTGGTCGAAGGGCGGGTTCATCAATGCTTCGGCGAGACGGATTATGCCGCGAACGGGATTGTCTGCGAGGTGCGGATAGGCGGCATGTCCCTGCACACCGTGGACGGTGATCGTGCCGGACAGGGATCCGCGGCGGCCGATCTTGATCATATCGCCAAGCAGATCAGGGTTGGTCGGCTCGCCGACGAGACAGGCATCCCACCGTTCGCCCTCGTCGGCCGCCCACTTGAGAAGCTTGATGGTCCCGTTGATTGCCGGACCTTCTTCGTCGCCGGTGATCAGCAGGGAGATCGAGCCCTTGGGCGCGCCTTTCTCTTCAATGCTGCGGGCGAGCGCCGCGACGAAGCAGGCGATCCCGCCCTTCATGTCGACCGCACCGCGGCCGTAAAGCATGTCCTCGGCGATCTCGGCCGCAAACGGCGGATGGCTCCAGGCTGCCTCGTCACCAACCGGCACCACGTCGGTATGGCCGGCGAACATCAGATGTGGGCCCTTCGTGCCCAGCCGTGCATAGAGGTTCTCGATGTCGGGAGTATTTTCTTCGGACGCCGTCACGCGCGAGACGACAAAGCCCATCGGCTCCAGCATGGCTTGGAGCGCAGTCAGCGCACCGCCTTCGGCAGGCGTGACGGATGGACAACGGATGAGAGCCTGCAGATTTTCAACGGGATTTGTGGCGGTCATGGTTCTGAACGTCGAGGATGGAAGCCGGTCTGGGCGGCGGCATGCCGCAGGAGGAGTTTGCAAGGTGTAGCTGATCGTCCCCCAGCTGTCACCATGATGGGAGATGTGTCATTTCTGGGGCCGGTCGGTCGCCGGACCATAGGTGTTCGGCCCCTTCTCGGAGGGCCAGGCGCACATCCAGAGCAGCACGACGACCGAGATCACCGGCACGAAGAGGACGACGGCCAGAAGACCGGTGAAACCCATGTCGTGCAGGCGCTTGACGCCCAGCATGAGCCCGGAGACTACCGAGGTTACAAAGACTCCGAAGAAGAGGAAGCTCCAGAACGGCAGAACACTTTCGTCGTCCTGGTGCAGAACCAGCTTCGCGGTCGTGTAGCCGTTGACCATCATCCAGAACAGCCACGAAAGGACGAAGACCTGCCGCCCGGCACGACCGGACGGACTGAAGAACAGCCATCCGAGGCCAGGCGTGCGAACGGTGTCCTGCACGTCAGTCCCTAAGAAGTTCGTTGATGCCGGTCTTGGACCGTGTCTTGGCGTCGACGCGCTTTACGATGACCGCGCAATAGAGGCTCGGAGCCGGCTGGCCGTTCCCCATGACGTTGGCGGAGGGCAGGGCACCGGCAACGACAACGGAATAGGGCGGGACTTCACCATAGGTGACTTCGCCCGTCGCGCGCTCGACGATCTTGGTCGACTTGCCGATGAAGACGCCCATGCCGAGCACCGAGCCTTCGCGGACGATACAGCCTTCGACGACCTCGGAGCGTGCGCCGATGAAGCAGTTGTCCTCGATGATCGTGGGACCGGCCTGCATCGGTTCGAGCACGCCGCCGATGCCGACGCCGCCCGAGAGATGGACGTTCTTTCCGATTTGTGCGCACGAGCCGACCGTCGCCCAGGTGTCGACCATCGTGTTTTCACCGACATGGGCACCGAGATTGACGAAGGACGGCATCAGGACTGCACCGGGGGCGATGTATGCGGAACGGCGAACGACGGCATTCGGAACGGCGCGGAAACCCGCACGCTCGAATTCGTTGGCGCTCCAGCCGTCGAACTTGGACGGAACCTTGTCCCACCAGGTCGACGCGCCGGGACCGCCGGCGACAATCTCCATGGGATTGAGCCGGAAGGAGAGGAGAACGGCCTTCTTGAGCCACTGATGAACCGTCCAGGTGCCGTCTTCGCCGCGCGAGGCGACCCGCAGCTTGCCGCCGTCGAGCAGATTGAGAGCGGTTTCCACCGCGTCGCGAACCTCGCCGCGCGTGGATGTGTTTACCGTGTCACGGTTTTCGAAGGCGGCTTCGACGATGCTCTCGAGCTGTCTGACATCCATGGCGGTCATCTGAATTCCTTAAACTTCGTTGTCTATCGTATAACCCCGGAAATTTCCGGATTCGCGATCGGAAACTGCGTTCTGCTGTAGCGCATTCGCTGGGGGTTGAAAACAGCCGCCGGCGACCTCCGCGGTCGTTTCCGGCAGAGAAAGGCAGTGAACATGGCGAAGCAAGAAAATGGTCCGAGACAGCGTAGTGGTGGCATCTGGGATCCGCTGAAAGACAGCACGACCGACCGCAAGGTCGCCGCCGGTATCCCGCGGACACCGCAGTCGGAATCCCCGTCCTATCGCCTCGCCTACATCGATGACGATTTCCTCTGCCGCGACGAACTCCGGCCCGTTCGCCTGCAGCTCGAGCTGCTGAAAGTCGAGATGAATCTCGCCGAGCGTGGCATCAGGTCGACGATCGTCATGTTTGGTGGCGCCCGTATTCCGGCCCCCGGGGCAAGCGCGTGGGCCGCGCGCAACGAGACACAGCGTGCCAATCTGGAGGCGGCGTCCGTCTTCTATGAAGAAGCCCGTAAGTTCGCCCGCCTCTGCGGCGAATACTCGGCAAAACACGACCATCAGGAATATGTCGTGATGACGGGAGGAGGCCCCGGTGTCATGGAAGCGGGCAATCGCGGGGCGGCGGAGGCCGGTGCCCCTTCGATCGGCCTCAATATCGTCCTGCCGCACGAGCAGGCGCCAAACGCTTTCGTCACACCGGAACTCAGCTTCAACTTCCACTATTTTGCGATCCGGAAGATGCACTTCCTGATGCGCGCCAAGGCGATCGCCATCTTTCCCGGCGGCTTCGGGACCATGGATGAATTCTTCGAGGCGGTGACCCTGATCCAGACCAAACGCATGGCGCCGATCCCCCTCATCCTGTTCGGTGAGGCCTTTTGGCGAAGGATCATCGATTTCGATGCGCTGGCGGAATTCGGCACGATTGCCCCGGAGGACGTGGAATTGCTGAATTTCGTGGAAACGGCGGAGCAGGCCTGGAAGGTCATTGCCGATCACTACGAACATTGACGCAAATGGCCCACGGCATTGCCGTGGGCCATTGTTCTCTCAGGCGGCGGATATCCGCCGGGTCAGAAGGAGCCGCGCTTCGGCATGTCGTCGGCGGAGAGTACGCCGTCTCCATTGCGGTCCATACGGGTGAAGAACTTGTCGCTCGCTACGGATACCTCTTCACGGCTGATCTGGCCATTCTCGTCGGCGTCGGCCATCCGCATGCCGCCGAAGCGCCCGCCATGACCCATCCCTTGGCGCTGTCCGTCTTCAGCCATGGCGGCGCGTTCGCCATGATGCTTCTTCCAGCCCATCATGCCCATCTGGCGGCCGCTTGCGTCCTGCTGTTCCATGCCCATGCCTGCGCCTTTGCCGGCAGGTGCGTTTGCCCGCATGGCTTCACGGTGGGCTCGCAGTTCGCCCGGGGTCAAGGCGCCGTCCTTGTCGGTATCGATTTCTCCGAACAGCCTCTCCCGGCCTGTCTTGGCTTCGTCCTTGGAGATCTTGCCGTCCTTGTTCTCGTCGAACTGTTGCAGCATGTGGACGAAACGGACTTCCGGACCGCGTGCTTCCCCCATCTGCTGGCGGGCGAAAGCCGCCGCCGATGTGCCGACGACAAGCGTGGCAGCGAGGGCGGTGAGCGTGAGTGTTTTCCTGTTCATGAGCATTCCTTTCAGCATCTTTTGATTAAGGAAAGCTACGGTTTCGAGCGGCGCCATCCCACTTAAACTTCGGTAAGGCTGCATGAATTTTTGGTAATATGCGAAAAAGATCAGTTGCTTGTGCCAATTATAGTTCGGAGGAAGCCGGCAAGATCATCGGTCACGTAGTCTATGCAGTCCGGCTCTTCGGCATTTTCGGCCATCTCCCACGTTTCCAGCATGGTCGACCCGAGATTGCGTGGAACGAGGAGAACGGTCTTCATGCCGAGCGCGCGGGGAACCGCGAGATTGCGCGGCAGGTCTTCGAACATCGCCGCGCGTCTGGTGTCGACGCGATTTAAGGTGGCAAACTTGTCGTAGGTGTTGCCGGCAGGTTTCGGGATGTAGTCGGCTGCAACGATGTCGAAGATGTCGTCGAAGTTATCGAGGATGCCGAGCGCGCGAGCCGCTGCCTCGGCGTGCTTTACCGTTCCGTTGGTGAATATGAACTTGCGGCCGGGAAGCGCCTTGATGGCGGTTCCGAGCGTAGGATCTGGCAGGATAGCCGAATAGTCGATCGCATGGGCTCGTTCGAGGAACTCGTTGGGATCGACACCGTGATGCAGCATCAATCCGGCAAGTGTCGTTCCATGATCGCGATAGTACTGCTTCTGCAGCACTCTTGCGGCGTCCGGTTCGAGTTGCAGCAGTTCCGCGACATAGGCGGTCATGTTGCGGTCGATCTGCGCAAACAGGTTGACGTGGTGCGGATAGAGGGTGTTGTCGAGGTCGAAGACCCAGTCACGCACATGCGCGAAGTCGGCCGTGTCGGGATGTGTGGGGGGTGTGGTCATATGTTTAGCTGTGACACGGATCACCGCAAAAATAAATGTCGGCGTACCGCTTTTCCCTCCGGGGATATGGCGACCTTGCATGCCCCGTGCTAACGCGGTCGCCATGGAATTCTGGGCTGCCATCACAATCACCAGCGCATTCCTTCAGAATGTGCGATCCGCATTGCAGAAACACCTCAAGGGGCGAATGGGCACGACCGGGGCGACCTTCGTGCGCTTCGGCTTCGGCGTACCTTTCGCGCTTGTCTATCTTGGCATCCTGCACTTCGGTCTTGGGCGGCCGCTGCCGGTCTCGAACGGCGGATTCTGGTTCTGGGCGGTCGTCGGGGCCTTCGCGCAGATTGCCGCGACCTTCCTGCTCGTGCACCTGTTTTCCTTTCGCAATTTTGCCGTCGGGACCGCCTATTCGCGCACGGAGCCCGCGCAGGCTGCATTGCTCGCACTCGTTTTCTTCGGCGAGCGGATCTCAGGATCGGTGATGATCGCGATCGCCGTCTCCGTGGTCGGTGTCGTGCTGATTTCCGTCGCGCGTACGGAACTTGCCGCACGAACGCTCCTGCGTGCGGTCGTCAGCCG
This sequence comes from Ciceribacter thiooxidans, assembly GCF_014126615.1. Classification (NCBI taxonomy): domain Bacteria; kingdom Pseudomonadati; phylum Pseudomonadota; class Alphaproteobacteria; order Hyphomicrobiales; family Rhizobiaceae; genus Ciceribacter; species Ciceribacter thiooxidans. Next base: position 3,122,980 of record NZ_CP059896.1, on the reverse strand, counting down.
GACTGCCTTGGTAGGACTTCTTTCCGGTCTCTTCTTCGGCGTTTCCGGCATAGCTTATCGCGCCGCGTCTTTGTCGCTCGCGCCCAGCCTTCCGGCGCCTGACTCGATGATGCAGGCGGGCTATACGCTGGTGATCGTCATCCTCATGCAGGCATTCGCCATGTTCTTCTGGATGGCCTTGCGCGATCGGGAGGAACTGCGTCGTGTCGGGAAGGCAGCGCCAGTGGCACTTCTGGTCGGTTTCGTCGGTGCGACCGCCTCCTTCGGCTGGTTCACTGCGATGACGCTTCAGCAGGTCGCCGTGGTCAAGGCGCTGGCGCAGATCGAGATGTTGTTCACCTTCGCCTCGTCGGTGTTCATCTTCCGGGAGCGGATCACCGCCCTCGAATTCGCCGGCTGCCTGTTCGTCGTCCTCGGCGTGCTGATCCTCGTCCTCGGCTGAAGTACCTCCGCCGGTTTCGGGTTGTCAGCCGTTTTCGCCGTTCCTACATTGGATAGGCAACCCGGGACGGATCAATGCTCGCTACGGAACCGCTTTTTGCCGAATGGTACGAGACGCCGCTTGGCGACATGGTCGCGGCCGCGGACGACACCCATCTGTGCTTTCTCGAATTTCGGGACGCGGCGGGCCGAGAAAAGACGCTCTCCTCCCTAGAGAGGCGGTCACGTCGGCCGGTGGTTTGCGGGCGCAATCGGCTGATCGACCAGATCCGCACGGAACTCCAGGAATACTTTTCCGGGAAGGCGGCCTCGTTCAGCACGCCGCTTGCGCCGGAAGGTTCGGAATTCGAAAAGAACGTATGGGCCGAGCTTCTCAAGGTGCCGCTCGGCGAAACCTGCTCCTATGGGGACATTGCCCGGGTCGTCGGCGGCATGGAAACGGTACGCGCGGTCGGAAAGGCGAACGGAGCCAACCCGATCGCAATCGTCATTCCCTGCCACCGCTGCATCGGCGCCGACGGTTCCCTGACAGGCTATGGCGGCGGGCTATGGCGCAAGAAGTGGCTCCTGCGCCATGAGGGACAGATGCGGCCGGTCGGTCTCTTCGCGCTCGGCGGGGCCCAATAGGTCCAGGGATCAGGGAACGATCAGCGTTCCCGCACCACCTTCGGTGAAGATTTCGAGCAGCACGGAGTGGGCCGTCTTGCCATTCAGGATGACGACCCCCTGAACGCCGGCATTGATAGCGTCGATGCAGGTCTCGACCTTCGGGATCATGCCGCCGGAGATGGTTCCATCCTTGATCAGCGCGCGCGCTTCGGCGACCGACAGTTCCTTGATAAGCTCGCCGTTTCCGTTGAGCACGCCCGGCACATCGGTGAGGAAAAGCAGGCGGGTGGCGCGGAGCGCACCGGCAATGGCTCCTGCAAACGTGTCGGCGTTGATGTTGTACGTGTGACCATCGCGGCCGGGCGCCACCGGCGCAATGACCGGGATCATCTCCGATTTGGCAAGCAGGTCGAGCAGCGTCCGATCGACCTCGACCACTTCTCCGACGAAGCCGAGGTCGAGAACGCGCTCGATGTTGGAGTCCGGATCGGTAACCGTCTTCTTCGCCTTTTCCGCGAAGACCATGTTGCCATCCTTGCCGCAGAGACCGATGGCCCATTCACCGGTCTGGTTGATGAGGGCGACGATCTCCTTGTTGATCGAGCCTGCCAACACCATTTCGACGATCTCGACGGTCTTCTGGTCGGTGACGCGCAGTCCGCCTTCGAACCGCGATTCGATACCCATCTTGTTCAGCATCGCGCCGATCTGTGGTCCTCCGCCATGGACCACGATCGGGTTGACTCCCGACTGCTTCAAGAGCGCGATGTCTTCGGCAAATGCCCGTCCGAGCTCGGAGTTTCCCATCGCGTGGCCGCCGTATTTCACGACGATCGTCTTGTTTTCGTAGCGCTGCATGAAGGGCAGGGCCTGGGCGAGGAGGCGTGCCTGGATTTCGCTGTCGGAGGCGGTCATGGGACATCCTTTTTGTTGGATCGCGGCCTTTTAGCGCAAGTTCGGGCCCGAGGGAATAATCGAACAAAAAACTTGGAGCCGGCAGTCGTGCCGACACCTACCGATATGCTGCCGCTGCGCAAGGCGGTAAACCGATTGACAGCCATGCTGAAGAATCGGATTCTGCGACGTGCAAGGTTGTGCTTGCGGCCATGTGTGTGTCGCCTGCGGCCGCATGGGATGCGGCACGCGGCTCGTGCCGTACGATATGCGAACCCGAGAGCCGATGGATCGATGACAACGCCCGATCAGAGTAAGGGAGACCGGTCCCGCGACGAGGTTCTCGCCGGCGAGTACGTCCTCGGCGTGCTTGGTGCAGACGAACGCGCCAGAGTCGAGGAGCGCCTGCGCCACGACCGGCCGTTTGCGGCGATGGTGCGCCGCTGGGAGCGGAATCTCTCACGTATCGACGAGGGCTATGGCGCGGAAAGAAGGCGCTCGCCCGTCGTTCTTCCGCGTTTCGAAGGACCTGCGAGCGTTGCCGCGGACCTTTCGTTTTCGGGCTTCGCCGAGAGCCTCTGGAATTCTCTGAGCTTGTGGCGTTCGCTGGCGTTGGCAGGTTTCGCAGCATTCGCCGCGTTTGTTGCGGCAAGTGCGGGGCTGTGGCCGTTTCGGTCGGCCGACGACACTCTGCTTGCAGAAATGACGTTGTCCAACTCAGCTCTGGATCTGTCGGCGCGCTACGATCGCGCAACCGGGAAAATCAGGCTGTCGCCCGCAACAAGCAGGGACGCCGCGCCGAAATCGCTGGAACTCTGGCTACTGGAGGGCGGGGATGGGGCGGCTTCGCTCGGTGTCTTGCCGGCGGACGGTCGCGGCGATCTTCTCGTGCCGGTAGAACTCCGCGATCGGCTCGTTGAAAAGGCTGTGCTGGCGGTGAGCATGGAACCATATGGCGGCTCTCTCACCGGCAAGATGACCGGTCCCGTGGTCGCAAAAGGCGTCATTCACAGCCGGCCTTGACGGTGATGGTGTCGTCTGCCGTCTCAGCCGCGGCTGCCGATGGTCGTGAGGATCGCCGACCGCAAGTCGTCGAGGCCGCTTCCCTTTTCCGACGACGTCGCCAGCACTTCCGGATAAGCAGCCGGCCGTTTACGGATTTTCTCCACGGTCTCGGCGATCAGGCGCGGCACGCCCGCCTGCTTGATCTTGTCGATCTTGGTAAGGACGATCTGGTAGGAGACTGCGGCCTTGTCCAGGAGATCAAGGACCTCGTCGTCGTTCTTCTTGATGCCGTGCCGGGCGTCGATCAGCACGTAGACACGCTTCAGCGTCGAGCGGCCACGGAGATAGTCAAAGACGAGCTTGGTCCAGGCGTCGACCTGTTCCTTCGGCGCCTGGGCGTAGCCGTAGCCGGGCATGTCGACGAGCGCCATCGGCGGCAAATCACCCGCCTCGCCGCTATAGCCGTCCGGAACGAAGTAGTTGAGTTCCTGGGTGCGGCCGGGTGTGTTCGACGTCCGAGCCAACCCCTTCTGCCCGACCAACGCGTTGATCAGCGATGACTTTCCGACGTTCGAGCGTCCCGCGAAGGCAATTTCCAGCGGACCTTCCGGCGGCAGGAATTTCATCGACGGGACGCCGCGAATGAAGATCCACGGATGGCCGAAGAGCGGCTTTTCGTTCGTCGCGGTGTTTTCGGCCATGGCTTCCGTCTTCGTCCTTCCTTCGTAGCGGACTGGCTTCCGGGTTTTGACGTGGGATGTCAAGAAGAAAGGGTGACTTGGATTAGTGTGCGCCGGCCTGTTGCCTGCGGAATTCAGCACCGAGATAGGTGATGAGCGCGGCGAGGATGACCAGCCCGCCCCAGATGGCGCGCTCGCTCGGAATCTCGCCGTGAATGACCGCAACCCAGACCGGCGCGAGCATCGTTTCGCCGGTGCCGAGCAGGGCAGCGAGCGCGGAGGGGATCATCCGTGCTCCGGTTACGAAAAGCGCCATGCCGAGACCGAGGTTGAGAGTTCCGAACACGAAGAGCAGTGCGAACTGGTCTAGGGGGACGAACAGTGTGCCCGCCTGCGTCATCGAGATCGCACAGGCGATCAGCGCCCCGAGAGACGCGGCTGGCGTCATGCGCACGGCGGTGTAGCGGCGGGTAATCACGGTCGTCGCGGCAAAGACGACGGCAATCGTCAGGGCCAGCGCGTCGCCGATCGGCGAAACGGAACCGGTGAAGGAACCCGAAACCATGATGGCGACGCCGGCGATTACGGCCGCAATTGCGCTCCAGGTCAGCGTGGTGATCCGCTCGCCGAAGAATATCCGGCTCATCAGCGCGGCGAAGAGCGGTACACCCGCCTGCAGGAGAACGACGTTGGCGACGGTGGTGTAGCTGATCGCGATGATGAAGCAGGTGGTCGCGGTGGCGAAGGTGCATGCGACCACGAACCCCGGCCAGCCCATGTTCCGGTAAAGGGCGACGGTGCCCCGCGGTCCATCTCGCAGCAGCATGAAGACAATCAGGAAGACTGCAGCAAAGAAGTTGCGCCAGAAGACGATCGTCCAGCTGTCAGTGACATCGAGAAAGCGCGCTATGGCGCCGCCGAAGCTCCAGAAGAATGCTGATCCGAACACAAGGAACGCTCCCACGCGCTCCTTGCGGATATCGTTGACGGCAGTATCCGGGGAAAGCGTATTGAGGCTCATGTTGATCTCGGATGCATCTACGAAAAAACTCCGGAGGAAACCCCCGGAGTTCTTTGACGTCTTACTTGCTCGGCTGTGGTTTTCGCCGGAACAAGGATTTCAGATTGTTGAAGAGTTCGATCTTCACGCCGTGACGCTTCATGATGATCGACTGCTGAAGGATCGACAACGTGTTGTTCCAGGCCCAGTAGATCACCAATCCGGCGGGGAAGCTCCCGAGCATGAAGGTGAAGACAAGCGGCATCCAGTTGAACAGCATGGCCTGGGTCGGATCGGGCGGCGTCGGGTTCATGCGCATTTGCAAGAACATCGTGATGCCCATGATGATCGGCCAGATGCCGAGATGCAGGAACGTCGGCGCGTCGAACGGCAGAAGCCCGAAGAGGTTGACGAAGGTCGTCGGATCGGGAGCCGACAGGTCTTGAATCCAGCCGAAGAAAGGCGCGTGCCGCATCTCGATCGTGACGTAGATGACCTTGTAGAGTGCGAAGAAGACCGGGATCTGCAGCAGTACCGGCCAGCAGCCGGCTACCGGATTGATCTTTTCCGTCTTGTAGAGCTCCATCGTCGCCTGCTGCAGGCCCATCCGGTCATCGCCGAACTTGGCCTTCAGCTCTTCCATCTTCGGCTGCATGCGCTTCATGTTGGCCATGGAGGCATACTGCTTGCTGGCGAGCGGGAAGAAGAGAAGCTTCACCACGATCGTCGTCAGCAGGATCGCGACACCGAAATTCCCGACCAGACGGAAGAAGAAGTCCATCAGCTGGAACATCGGCTTGGTGAAGAACCAGAACCAGCCCCAGTCGATCAGGAGGTCGAACCGGGGGACGTGATAGCTCTGTACGTCGGCGGATTCGCCGCCGCGCAGGCTGGAGAAGAGCGTTCCGAACCAGGAGTCGTCGAGCGCATAACCGTTGACCACCCGCACCTCCTTGGCACCGGCGAAAACAAGCGTCTTGAGACTGGTTTCCTGCCCCGGGGCTACGGTGACTGCGTCATTCTTGAAGTCGGCCTGATAACGCGGCTGACCATCGGCAAAGTGCGAGAAGCGAGAATCGTATGCGATCGACTGCGGCGGGACGAGGGCCGCTGCCCAGTACTTGTCAGTGATACCGATCCAGCCGCCGGTCGCCTTGTCGTTCGTGACGCTTTCCTTTTCAACGTCGCCGTACTTCTTCTCGACGAGACTGCCATTGGCGCCGATCACACCGAGGAAACCCTCGTGCAGCACGTAGACAGAAGGCGTCGTTGGCTTGTTGTAACGGGTGATGCGGCCGTAGGGGGCAACCGAGGCAGCTGTTGCGCCGCCGTTCTTGATCGCGTCTTCGACGGTCAGCATGTAGTGCTTGTCGACGGAGATCTTGCGGGTGAAGGTCAGACCCGCGTCGTTGGTGAACGAGAGCGTGACTGGCGTCGTCTGGGTCAGTTTCTCACCTTCCGCCAGCGTCCAGACGGTCGACGGCCCGGGCGCCGCGCCGGCGCCTTCGCCTGCAACATAGCCGAGCTCGGCGAAGTAGCCGTCTTTCGTGTCGGACGGGCTGAAGAGAGTGATGATCGGGCTCTGCGGATCGACGGTTTCGCGGTATCCCTTGAGCTTAAGGTCGTCGAAACGCGCGCCGGTCAGATTGATCGAGCCGGAAAGTGCAGGTGTGTCAATCGCGACGCGAGCTGTCTTGGCGATGGCTTCTTCGCGGGTAGCAGTCGCTGCGGCCTGGCCGGAGGCCGGCAGGGCACCGGAAACCTGAGCCTCGGCCGATGGCTTCGCCGCCGGGCTTTCGCTGGCCGCCGGCGCGGTCTTCGCCTGCTCGGCGATGCGTGCCTGCTCCTGACGCTGCGCCTCGATCTTCGGATTCATATAAAAGAATTGCCAGGCGAGCACGATCAGCACGGACAGGGCAATCGCGATGAAGTAATTGCGTTTGTTTTCCATCACACTTTCCTGGAACGGGTCTGGGAAGACCGCTTGTGTTTCGGCCTGGCTTCGATCCGTTCGGCCAGTTCTTCCGTGAGCGTTTCAAAGGACACCGACAGTACGTCCCGCCGGGCGACAACCACATAGTCATGTCCCGGCTGCATTGCAAACCCCGCCTTCACGCGCACAGCCTCCTTGAGGCGGCGGCGCATGCGGTTGCGCTCGACGGCATTGCCATGTTTCTTGGTGACTGTGAAGCCGACTCTCGGCTCGCCCTCGGGCTCCTTGCGATTGAGCACTTCGAGGAGAAAGAGGCCGCCGCGGCGTTTCTCGCCTTCGCGGACAGCAAGAAACTGCGGCCGGCTCTTCAGCCGCCCGACAGTTTTGATAGGTTCATCAGACGTCATTCGCCCGTTTCCTGGGATCGGGCACGTCCGGCCTTAAGCCGAAAGACGCTTGCGACCGCGAGAGCGGCGTGCGGCGAGAACCTTGCGGCCGCCGTTGGTGGCCATACGCGCACGGAAACCGTGGCGACGCTTGCGAACAAGCTTGGAAGGTTGGTAGGTACGCTTCATTTATTTAATACCGCGGTGTGCGGCCCTTCTTGGGTTTGCATTTCTGCAAGAGCGTTGGAGTTTCGCACGGCCGGCCTGCCGCGTGAGCGGGCATGTGTCTCCGGGCGTGCGGGCGGCTTATACGGGCGATGACCTCGAGAGTCAATCGGCTGCACAGACGCGCAGGCCTGTGTCGAACGGCCCGTGGGGGCGTTACGACGGGATGGATACAGTTGCATCTGCGGGCGGATGTAGTGAGTTGACACCACTCGAAAACGTGCGCGCATAGAGTGTCTATACCTCAAGTAGAAATATGCCCTTTTCGCTACTGTCCGGACGAAGTATTTCGCCTTCGCACTGCAGCATGGCCGCGAAAGACTTCCTTAATTTCGCGTGTATAAAATCCCCATAATTTGACGGGTTTGCTGCCCCGAGAATTTTGAAGAGGAGCTATATTCGTGAAAATTGGCGGCAAGATTTATTCCCTCGTGGGCATGCTCGGGTTCGCAGCGGTCGTCATCGGCGTAATCGGAATTTACGTGACTGCTCAGTATGCCGGCAGAGCCGACGCGTTGCGCACGGTTTCGGAGCGGGTCTACCTTGGCGAACACATGAACAGAATGGTGACGGCCGTCGTCATGGAAGCGCGTGGTATCTACGCTGCACCGACGACCGAGAAAGCCGGTTCCTTTGCCAAAGGGCTCATCAAGAATCTCGACGAGATCGATGGCGTAATTGCCGCCTGGAAGCCGCTCGTGCCGGCCGGGCAGCAGACGACCTTCGACTCTATGGTCGGGAAGGCGTCAGAATTCCGGGCGTTCCGAACCGAGACAGCGCGTCTCGGCACCGAAGTCGATCCGAAGGCCGCCAACGAACAGGGCAACAACGAGGCCAATCGCGCCAACCGGAAAGCGTTCCAGGCCGATATCGACGCCGTGGTCGAGCAGGACAAGGCCGAGCTTCAGGAGATCACGGCGTCTCTCAAGTCGTTCCAGACCCTGATGCTGATGCTGATCACGGGCGTCACCTTCGTGGCTGTTGCCGGTGGCGCCGGTTTCGGAATGTACATCGCTGTCAACCAGCTCAGCCGACCGATCCGCAACGTCACCAGTGCAATGAAGAAGATCTCCGACGGCGATTTCGGTGTCGATATCCCGTATGCCGGCCGTGCCGACGAGATCGGAGAAATGGCGGCCGCGGTCGAGATCTTCAAACAGAACGGCGTCGCCGTCCAGCGCCTCAACGCGCAGGAAGCGGCCATGCGCGCGAAGAGTGATGACCTGCAGTCCAGTATGTCGGTCGTTGTGGCCGCTGCGGCCGATGGCGATTTCGGCCGGCGGATCGAAAAGCGCTACGATGATCCCAACCTCGATCGCTTCGCGGCCAACATCAACGCGCTTCTGACGGCCGTCGATGCCGGTGTGGCGGAGACGCGCCGCGTGGTGGCGAGCCTGTCGGCTGGCGACCTGACACAGAGCATGCATGGCGATTTCCGTGGTGCCTTCGCGGAGTTGCAGGTGAACGTCAACGCCACCGTCGACCGACTGCGGCAGATGATGATCGACATTCGCGGCAAGACCGACCTCATCGACGGCAACGCCGACGAGCTCATGTCGGCTACCAACGATCTCGCCAAGCGTACGGAACAGCAGGCAGCCGCTCTCGAGGAAACCTCCGCGGCACTCGACGAAATCACCGTTGTCGTCCGTGGGTCGAGTGAGAGAGCCCAGGAGGCGAGCTCGATGGTTACGGAAGCAACCCGCAGCGCCGCGCAGTCGGCGATGGTTGTCGGCGAAGCGGTCGACGCGATGGGGCGCATCGAACAGGCATCGCGCGAGATCTCCCAGATCATCAACGTGATCGACGAGATTGCCTTCCAGACGAACCTGCTGGCGCTCAACGCGGGCGTCGAGGCGGCTCGTGCCGGTGAGGCGGGTAAGGGCTTTGCGGTCGTGGCCCAGGAAGTGCGTGAGCTTGCGCAGCGTTCGGCCAACGCCGCCAAGGACATCAAGGCGCTGATCACCAAGTCAGGCGAGGAAGTGTCCGGCGGGGTCAAGCTGGTACAGAAGACCGGCGAGGCTCTCTCGGAGATTGAAAGCCGGGTGCTCAAGATCAACGACCATATCCATTCGATCGCGACAGCAGCGAAGGAGCAGTCCACCGGCCTGCAGGAAGTCAACACCGCCATCAACCAGATGGATCAGGTTACTCAGCAGAATGCCGCAATGGTCGAGGAAACGTCGGCAGCGACCCACAAGCTCTCGGAGGAGGCCGATGGCCTTGCCGCCCTCGTCGCGCACTTCCGTCTCGCAGACGCCGCAAGGGGGAATGCGGCTCCCAACCCGCCCTTGCATGTGCCGGCACCGGTTCGCGTGCAGGCGGCTACATCCAGCGCTCCGCGCAAGCCCGTCGCCTCGCCGGCACGGCAAATGCAGGGAAGTGTCGCCCGCGCGTTCGGTGGCGGTGCGGTGGCCGTTGCCCAGGACGCCGATTGGGAAGAATTCTGATCGCCTCCGGGACCGCAGAGTAACGAACTTTCTGGCCGCGGGCAGTGCTCGCGGCCTTTCCGTGCGGAAATCCCCGCGATAGCCACGCTCGCGTTTTCGCGTCGCTTATCTTTTTCTTCCTTCCGGTCTATCCTATGTATGCCCTCCGGGGCTTTCTACCCGCGGTCAGATCAGCGGCAAGGAGACGCCGATGCCAGACGAAGTGCGGATGAGACCTGACGAGGGGGGCCCGAAGCCCGCCATCGTTCCCGGCTTCTTTCAGGGGTTGTCCGGCAAACTCCTCTGGCTCACGATCGTCTTCGTATTGCTTGCTGAGGTGTTGATCTTCGCGCCTTCGATTGCAACGATGCGCTTGCGCTGGCTGGAGGATCGGTTGCGGACCGCGGCTGCGGCCAGCGTGGTAATCGACGGACTGCAGCCCATTAAGTTGCCGCGGGCGCTGCAGGATGAGGCGTTGATGGCGACGGGCACCAAGGCCATCGTTTTGCGCAAGGACGGAACCTCGCGTCTCCTCGTCGTCGACAACATGCCGCCGAAGGTCGACGCCCAGTTCGACTTGGCCAATGTCGATCCGCTCCGCTCCGTCAGCGATGCCTTCTACACGCTGTTCTTCGGCGGCGACCGCATCCTGCGCGTTTATGGACCCGTCGGCGAAAGCGACATGGAAATCGAGGTCGTCCTCTCCGAGGCGAGTCTGCACAAGGCGATGCTCTCCTTCGCGAGGTATCTTGTCACGGTCTCCCTGATCATCTCGGTGATTACAGGCGTACTCATCTATCTCGCCATCAACCGGATGATGATCCGCCCGGTCCGGCGTCTCACGTGCAGCATGCGGGAATTCACCGCAGACCCCGAAGACCCCGCGCGAATCCTGCTGCCGGACAAGGGCAGCGACGAGCTGGCGGTCGCCTCGCGGCACCTGTCGATGATGCAGGAGCAGTTGCACAGGACCCTCAAGCAGCAGAAGAACCTCGTCGATCTCGGCCTGGCCGTTTCCAAGATCAACCACGACATGCGCAACATTCTGGCCTCCGCGCAACTCATGTCGGACCGGCTCGCTGACGTGGACGACCCCATGGTCAAGAGTTTCGCTCCGAAACTCCTTCGGACGATCGATCGGGCTGTCGGCTATACGAGAGAAGTCCTGGCTTACGGCCAGGCGGCTGAGGCCGAGCCGCGCCGGCGCCGGATTCAGCTTGCCGCCCTGTGCCAGGAGGTGCGGGACATCCTTGCCATCGACCCCGAAAGCGACATCGAGTTCATCGACATGGTGGCTGCCGACATCGAGGTGGACGCCGATAGCGAGCAGTTGTTCCGGGTGATCCACAATCTCTGCCGCAACGCGATTCAAGCGCTGACGGGCTATGGAATAGGCGATCCCGACGCGGTTCGCCGGCTGACGCTTACGGCGCAGCGGGTCGGAAGTGTGGTTTCTATCACCATAGACGATACCGGCCCCGGTATGCCGCGCAAGGCACGAGAGAATCTTTTTGCCGCCTTTCGCGGCGCGGCGCGATCGGGCGGAACAGGGCTTGGTCTGGCAATCGCGCGGGAACTCGTGCTGGCGCACGGAGGTACCATCGCGCTTGTCGAAAAGCCGGGAGCCGGCACGCTTTTCAGGATTGAAATTCCCGACCGCCCGGTGGCCCTTGACGACTGGCGCGCCCGCGCGTGAGCCGATATGTTATTGAAAAACAACGGGATGGAGGGTCGGGCGTACGAAAATGACGGATTTTTTTGGAAATTCGCTTGCAATCCTCCGCGCCACGCTTTAGAGGATCGCCACGCAGCCGGTGACACGCCGGCACGGCACGCACCCGTAGCTCAGCTGGATAGAGCACCAGACTACGAATCTGGGGGTCAGGAGTTCGAATCTCTTCGGGTGCGCCATTTCCCCTCCACAATTTGAATAAAGCCGCGGCAAGTTCTCGGTCCGTGAGCTGTTTGCGTCAGCCGCGGCGCCAATCCTTCCGAATGCGTCCTTGCCTAGGTGCCAAGGGATATCACCTTACGCATGCGAGCGCGGCGCAGCAAAAGGCGAGGAACGTAATTACTGCGTTGGCCGCATGTGAGTATTCCCACTGGATGCGCAGAGCTTCCCAGTTCTCCGGCTGAACGGTCCAGTTCTGGGTGACAGCGTTCGCCGGCTGGGTAAAAAGCGCGAAAATTGCGAGATTGGCGAGGATCAAGGCGGCAGCCGCGACCGACAGAATCAACGACACCCTGTCGTTTCTCAGCCATATGGCGTTCGCGCCGTTGGCGAGAAACGCAATCGGCAGCAGAAGGCCGATGATCCACCAGCCGTTATAGATTTGCTGGACAGTAAAGTATTCCGCCTTCGGCAGCCTGATCTTGTTGGGCAGGACGAAAGCATGTGCCGCGGGCGCGATCACCGCAAGCCCAGTTATGACCACAGCGAGAAACCTCATCTGTGACTAACGGCGGTTCTGAGCAGTTGTTCCCACGTCGCGGCGATCGCCGCGCCTCGGCTGCGGACGGAACACACGCTGCTTCACGATCTCTGTCGCTGCGAGATAGGCGGCGATGATGAGGATCGCCGCGCCCATTTGCGTCGCCGACAGCGGCACGAAGTCAAATACCCCGGTCAGTGTTCCGAGATAGGGGATGGTGAGCGTCGCGCCGGAGACGGCGATCGTCGACCAGAGAAGCAACGAACTCGGTCTGCTTCGCCAGGCGGGCTTGCGGGTGCGCAACACCAGTACCACACCGAGCTCGGTCAGCAGCGAGATCATGAACCACGAAGTCTGGAAGGTCGCCTCGTTGGCGTGAAAGACGAAGAGCAGGGTGGCGAAGGTCAGCATGTCGAAACAGGAACTGATCAGCCCGAAGACCACCATGAAACGCTGGATGTCGCGGATGCTCCACCGCTGCGGCGTTGCGATCTGTTCCGGATCGGCATTGTCGCTCGAAATCGCGATCGACGGCATGTCGGAAAGGAAGTTGTTGAGCAGGATCTGCTTGGCCGAGAGCGGCAGGTATGGCAGCAGCGGCGTGGCGAGCGCCATGCTGACCATGTTGCCGAAATTGGCGCTCGTCGTGATCGAGATGTACTTCAGCGTGTTGGCAAAGGTTCGCCGGCCCTCCTCGATGCCGGAACGCAGCACGTCGAGATCGCGGTTGAGAAGGATGATGTCGGCGCTTTCGCGGGCAACGTCCACTGCCTGCTCCACCGAGATGCCGACGTCGGCGACGTGAAGCGCCGGCGCGTCGTTGATCCCGTCGCCGAGATATCCGACGGAGTGACCCGTACGTTGGAGGGCGCGGATGATCCTTTCCTTCTGCTGGGGGTCGACCTCCACGAAAAGGTCGGTGCGGGCCGCCATGTTCCACAGAGCTTCGTCGTTCAGTTTCGCGATCTCGTCGCCCGTAAGAATCCCGGCCGGATTCAGACCGACGACTTGCGCGACGTGAGCGGTGACGAAGCGGTTGTCGCCGCTGATGACCTTTATGCGGATGCCGAGCGCGGCGAGATCCGAGATCGTCTTCTTCGCCTCGGCCTTTGGCGGGTCCTCGAAGACCAGGAAGCCTTGCAGCGTCATCCCGGCTTCGTCGTCGCGGGTGTAGTCTGCTTTCACGTCCGTCTCGCGGGTGGCGATCGCCAGCACGCGGTAGCCTTCGGCGCCCCGGCTCTCGGGAAATCTTGCCAGTTCCTCCCGCAGAGCCTCGTCGAGCGGGATCGTCGCTCCACTCCGCGAGACGGAGGTACAGGCGGCGAGCACGTTGTCGAAAGCGCCTTTGGTAACGATCCGGCGCTGCGAAGAATGCTCCGCGCTTTCAACGACGATGGTCAGCAGCCGGCGGGTGAAATCGTAAGGGATCTCGTCGATCTTCGAATATCCGGCGGTCGTCAGGTTCGCCGTCTCGCCTTTCCCGATGATCGCGGCATCGATCGGGTTTTCGATTCCCGTCTCGAAGGAGGCGTTCAGAAACGCGAACTGCAGAACCTCGTCGGAACGGCGACCATCGGCGTCGATGGCCTCATGCAGCACCACCGTTCCTTCCGTCAGCGTGCCCGTCTTGTCGGTGCAGAAGATATCCATGCTGCCGAGGTTCTCGATCCCCTCGAGACGGCGGACGATGACGCCACGTTCGCTCATCCCTTTGGCGCCGGCGGAAAGGGTCACGGTAATGATCGCCGGCAGGAGTTCCGGCGAAAGCCCGACGGCAAGTGCGACAGCGAAGAGCAATGACTCCGCAACCGGACGGTCCAGCAGCAGATTGACCGTCAGCACGAAGAGTACGATCAGCACCATGACGCGGATCAGCAGGTAACCGAACCGACGCACGCCGCGGGCGAAATCCGTTTCTGCGGGTCGCCCGCGAAGTCTTGCGGCGATGGCGCCGAACTCGCTCTGCCTGCCGGTTTTGACCGCAAGCACCCTTGCGGTTCCGCTGCGCACCGAGGCGCCGAGGAAGACGGCGTTGGATCGGGCGGAAATCGGTGCGTCGGCGGCAATCTTTCCGGGTCGTTTTTCGACCGGGAAGGATTCGCCCGTCATCGCGGCTTCGCTGACCAGGAAGTCGGCTGCCTCGAGCACGAGCCCATCTGCTGGAACCAGGTTGCCGGCGGAGAGCAGGACGATGTCGCCCGGAACTACAGACGAGACAGGCACTATTTTTTCTGTGTCGTCGCGCACGACGCGGCAAGTGAGTGCAAGCCGGCGTTTCAGCGCCTCGACGGCCTGCGAGGCCCGGTTCTCCTGGTAGAAGCCGAGGAGGGAACTGCCGAGCACGATAGTGACGACGATGGCTGCATCAACCCACTGTTGCAGCAGCATCGAAACGACCGCGGCGAAGACGAGGATCAGAACGAGCGGACTTTCGAACTGGCGCATCAGCAGCCGGATGGCGCCGACGCGGGTACTTTCCTCAATCGAGTTCGCCCCGAGCCGCACAAGCCTCTGGGCCGCCTCGGATGCGGTGAGGCCGCCTGCACCGGAGCCCAGCGCATTGGTCAGTTCGCTGCCGTCTATCGTCCAGTAGGGCCTGTCCTGTGCATTGCTGTTCATCGGCTGCTCCGGTCGAAACCGTCCCGCGGGAACCATCGGTATTCCGATTCCTTTCTCTTCGAAAATACAAGAGTCATTCATCGACATCCCGGGGCGATGCGGACCTGTTATGCGTCTTGCGCATATCAGGTCCGCATCGGATGCGACTGAAGAATGATTGCAACGGCGATGTCCCCACCTTTAAGCCAACCGGAACCAATGGGACGAGACCACCCGTCTCTTATCTGGACGAGGAAAGATCATGCTGCGTGAACGGATTCGACACAGGCCCTTGCTCGATCGGGTCGTCACCGCCGACCAAGCGGCAGCCCTCATCAAGGATGGCATGACGGTTGGCATGAGCGGGTTTACCCGTGCCGGCGAAGCCAAGGCCGTGCCGCTTGCTCTCGCCGAACGGGCGCGAAGGGACCCGTTGAAGATCACGCTGATGACCGGCGCCTCGCTCGGAAACGATCTCGACAAGACACTCGCCGAAGCGCATGTGCTCGCCCGGCGCATACCGTTCCAGTCGGACCCGGGCCTGCGCAAGGCGATCAATGCCGGCGAAGTCATGTTCATCGATCAGCACCTCTCCGAAACAGTCGAGCAACTGCGGACGAATCAGATCCCGCCCGTCGACATCGCGGTCGTCGAGGCTGTGGCGATCACCGAGCAGGGCGGCATCGTGCCGACGACCTCGGTCGGAAATTCGGCGAGCTTCGCGATCCTGGCCGATAAGGTGATTGTCGAGATCAATCTGTCGCAGCCAGCGACGCTTGAGGGATTGCACGACATCTACATACCGACCCGCCGGCCCGCCCGCATGCCGATCCCTGTCGTGACACCGGAAAGCCGCGTCGGACTGCCATTCATTCCGGTTCCGCCGGAAAAGATCGTCGCGATCGTGGTCTCGGAGAAGCACGACAGCTCGGCCACCATCCTGCCGCCGGACGATGACACCCGTGCGATCGCCGGCAATCTGACGGACTTCCTGTTGAACGAGGTGAAGCAGGGGCGGATGGGCTATGAGCTGCAGCCGTTGCAGGCGGGGATCGGGACGATCGCCAACGCAGTACTGCACGGCTTCATCGATTCTCCCTTCCATGACCTGAAGATGTATTCAGAGGTTCTGCAGGATTCGACGTTCGAACTGTTCGATGCCGGTAAGCTCGGCTTCGCCTCGGGATCGTCGATCACGCTTTCTGCCGAGATGTATCGCAAGGTCCTGCCGCGGCTCGTCGAGTACAAGCATCACCTGATCCTGCGACCGCAGGAGATCAGCAATCATCCGGAGGTCATCCGGCGCCTCGGCCTTATCTGCATCAACACCGCCCTCGAATTCGACATCTATGGCAACGTCAATTCCACCCATGTCGGCGGAACGCATATGATGAACGGCATCGGCGGTTCGGGCGATTTCGCGCGAAACGGCTACATGTCGATCTTCGTCACCAAGTCGATCGCCAAGAGCGGCGCCATCTCAAGCGTGGTACCGATGGTAAGCCATGTCGATCACACAGAGCACGACGTCGACATCCTGGTGACCGAGGTGGGTCTTGCAGATCTGCGTGGTCTTGCGCCGCGGGAACGCGCACAGGTTATCATCGCCAACTGCGTTCATCCGGACTATCGCGACGCGCTGCGGGACTACTACGTTCGGGCCAGCCGGCGCGGCGGTCATACGCCGCATATCCTCGAAGAGGCATTTTCCTGGCACGTCGCCTTGCGTGAGCGCGGCACCATGCGCTCCGCCTGAAGGTATCGTCGGCGGTGAGGAAATTCAGACCGAGCAGTAGGTGTTGTAGAGCGCGCCGATAACGTTGCGTGCGGGCTCGCTCTCGATCCGGTACCAGATCGTCTGCCCGTCGCGACGACCGCTAATGATGCGGTCGCGGCGAAGGAGTGCCAGATGCTGCGATACCGTTGAATCCCGGATCCCGAGAAATTCGGCGAGCTGGCCGACCGAGCGTTCGCCGTCGATCAACTGACAGAGAATAAGAAGCCGGTGCCGGTTGGCGAGCGCCTTCAGGAGCTCGCTAGCGTCGTCTGCAGCGTTTTGCATGGATTCAGGGTTAAGCTTCATTCTTGCGTATCTACGTCATTGTGAATATAATGTCAACTATCGGAGGCGCTTCTGCAGGAATGGGGCGCCTCGAAGGAGACATATAACATGGAAAAAGATCGGCAAATCGTTTGTCCGCATTGTGGCGCCGTCAATCGCATGAAGGCAGGACGTCCGGCCGCCGAGGCACGCTGCGGCGCCTGCAAGGAGGCGCTTTTCGAAGGGCATCCGGTGGAGGCGGATCCCGGGATGTTCGAGAAGCAGATCGCCCGCAGCGAAGTGCCGGTTCTCGTCGACATCTGGGCGCCCTGGTGCGGCCCCTGCAAGATGATGGCGCCCCACTTCGCCGAGGCGGCAAAGGTTCTTGAACCTTCGATGCGCCTGATGAAACTCAACTCCGAAGACCATCCGGAAGTTGCCGGACGGCTCGGCATAAGGGGCATTCCCACGATGCTGCTCTATCGGGATGGGCGAGAGATCGCGCGGGTCTCGGGTGCGATGTCCGCACGGCAGATCGTCGACTGGGCCAATTCCCAGGCGGCGCAGGGCGTCTGACGGATCCGGCAGCAGGCTCCGCGGCAACAAGCCACTGGCATCGCCCTGCGATCCGCGGTACCCCTAAGGGCCTTTGAACGCTCTTAAAGGGACCGCGTATTGATCAGAACGAAATTGGCGGAAGGTGGAATTTCCCCTCCAGCGGCTCATTGGAGCGCGCGGATTCGTTCCGGATTCATCGGCTTGCTCGCCGCTTGTCTCGTCACTGCCGGCTGTGCCGGTCGGCCGATCGGCGTCATGGAGCCCGTGGATGCGAAGGCTGATGGCGCAAGCCGTGTGGATCTCATCGCTGCGACCACCCGCGCGCCGTCTGACGACAAGGCGATCCTGTTCACGGGCGAACGGGGAAGCGGCCTGATGATGGACGCCGTCACGATCTCCATCCCACCCGAGAAGAACCGCAAGGTCGGGCAGGTTCAGTGGCCGAAACGCCTGCCGCCGGACCCCTCGCGGGAATTCGCGACCGCCGCGGTCGACCCGCTCGATTCAGATGCGGAGGCCAAGGCATGGCTACGCAAGCATAAGGTCACAAGCCGCCGCGTACTTGTGTTCGTCCACGGCTTCAACAATCTCTACGAGGATTCCGTCTACCGTTTCGCGCAGATCGTTCACGATTCCGGCGCCGAGGTGGTGCCGGTCGTGTTTACCTGGCCGTCACGCGGCAACATCTTCGACTATGCCTACGACCGGGAAAGCACCAACTATTCTCGTGATGCGCTCGAGGATATGCTCACACGTATCGCCAGTCATCCCGACGTAGCGGACGTGACCGTCATGGCGCACTCCATGGGCACATGGCTTGCAGTCGAGGCGCTTCGCCAGATGGCGATCCGCAACGGCCGCGTCCATCCGAAGATCAACAACGTCATTCTCGCCGCGCCGGACCTCGATGTTGACGTCTTCGCGCAACAGTTCCGCGCGTTGCAGAAGGACGCACCGCATTTTACGCTCTTCGTCTCGCGCGATGATCGGGCGCTGACACTTTCCAAGCACCTCTCCGGCAATGTCGAACGGCTTGGGCGCATCGACCCGAGCAAGGAACCCTACCGATCGGAACTGGAGAGCGCCGGAATCACGGTGATCGATCTCACCGAACTCAAGGCGGAGGATCAGCTGAACCACGGCAAGTTTGCGGAAAGCCCGGAAGTGGTGCGTCTGATCGGTCAGAGGCTCGTCGCTGGGCAGACCATCACCGACTCGCAGGTGGGGCTCGGTGAGGGGATCGCCGCAGTGACCGTGGGTGCCACCAGTACCGTCGGGCAGGCCGCCGGCGCCGTCATCAGCGCGCCGATTTCGATCTTCGATCCGCGCACGCGCCGAAGCTACGGGCGCCAGCTCATCCTCTTCGGGCAGAGTGCCGAAGGCACGATCGGCTCGGTCGGCAATTCGCTGGGTGCTACCGCCGCAAAGTAGGCTGTCTCCGCACAAGTCCTCCCGATCATCACGGTTGCGCAATGCTCCACGTTCCTGCTCCGCTGCGCGGTGAGCTCGCATGGTGACGGATCGCGCGATGAGAAAACCAGTGGCATTTTCCCTAAACTGATATATCACATCGTGAGGGCTGGCGCGAAATGTAAGCCAGGGCATTCGGGGCGAGGGGATTGAACGGCATGAGCAAGACCACCGTTGTTGTCGGAGCCGGCGTAGTCGGCGCAGCGATCGCATTCGAGCTTCAGAAGCGTGGCCGCCAGGTGACGCTGGTTGATCGGGATCAGCCGGGGCTCGGCGCATCCTTCGGCAACATGGCCAGCATCGCGGTGTCAGAGTTCATGGCGGTGTCGCGTCCCGCCACATGGAAGAAGATTCCGCGCTGGCTCCTCGATCCCGAAGGGCCGGTGTGGTTGCGTCCGTCCTACGCACCGAAGATGACGCCGTGGTTCCTCCGCTTCCTCCTTGCCGGGCGCCCCTCGCGTGTCGCCGAGATCGAAGCGGCCGGGGCCAGCCTCTGCGTGCGCGTCCTCGACGATCTGACGCCGATGCTCGACGCGATCGGCGCCCGGGACATGCTGACCGACGAGGGCTGTCTCGCCATCTACGAGACCGAGGCGGAGTTTGCCGCCGACCGCGACCACATCGCGCTCATGGAGAATTACGGTTTTGCTCATCAGGTGCTGACCGGCAAGTCGATTAGCGATCTCGAACCCTCACTGGCGCCGCACATCGCCAAGGCCGTTCTGCTGCCGGCGAATCGCTCGATCCGCGACCCGTATCAGCTCGTGTTGAAGCTCGTCGAAGCCTTCAGGCAAGCCGGCGGCGTCTTTGTCTCCGGTGAGGTCGAACGCGTGAATCGGCATGGCGGCGGTGCGGACATCGTTTTCGCCGGCGGGACGCGGCTCTTCGCCTCCGACGTCGTCCTCGCGGCCGGCGCCCGGACCCGCTTTCTTGCCGCTCGGCTCGGCGAGCCGATCCCGCTCGAGACCGAGCGCGGTTATCATACGCAGATCATGGCTCCTGGCATTTCCATGCGCCATTCGATCATCTGGCCGGAGCGGGCGTTCATGGTGACGCCGACTGCGGGCGGCATCCGCGTCGGTGGCAACGTGGAGCTCGCCGGGCTCGATGCCGCGCCCGACTATCGCCGCGCCCGCGTTCTCGTTCGTCACGCCCAGCGGGCGCTTCCGGGCCTGAAGGCGGAGGAGGCGAGCGAATGGATGGGGCATCGCCCTGCCTTCCCCGATACCCTGCCGATCATCTCGGCGTCGTCGCGGGTGCCCGGCGTCTGGTACGCGACGGGACACGGTCATCTCGGCTTGACCTATTCGGCGACGACGGCGAGGCTCATCGCCGATATGATGACCAGCGCGCGGCCGCCGGTCGACATGACGCCCTTCAGCATCACCCGCTTTTGACAATGAACTGCCACGCCTGATTGGAGCATAGACGATGAGATGGAAGCGTACGATCCAGTTGCTGGATGTCCATTGCGAGGGAGAGATCGGCAGACTGGCAATCGGCGGAGTGCCAAAAATTCCCGGCGAGACGGTCGCCGAGCAGTTGCACTGGCTGAACACCGATCCCAAGGGCGAGGAACTCCGTCGCTTCCTCGTGCTGGAGCCTCGCGGTGCACCGATCGGTTCGGTCAACCTCTTGCTGCCGGCAAAGCATCCCGACGCCGATGCCGGCTTCGTCATTCTTCAGCCGGACCAGGCGCATGCGAGTTCCGGTTCGAACTCGATCTGCACGACGACGGCACTGCTGGAATCGGGCATCGTCGAGATGAAGGAACCGGAGACGGTCGTCACCCTCGAGACGGCTGCCGGCCTGGTCCGCGCCACCGCCACCTGCCGCGACGGGCGCTGCGAGAAGGTGAAGCTCACTATGGTGCCGTCCTTCGTACATGAGCTCGATGTCGGGATTGACACGGAGCAATGGGGGCGCATCACACTCGACCTCTGCTACGGCGGGATCTTCTACGCACTGGTGGATGTCCGGCAGATCGGCACGACGATCGACAAGTCGAACGCCCGCACACTGGTCGAGGCCGGTATGATCCTGAAGGAGTTGATCAATCGTACCATTCCGGTGACGCACCCGGAGATCCCGGCGATTTCGGGCGTCGCTTACGTCATGTTCCGCGATATCGATCCGGACGGTGCGATCCGCACCTGCACGACCATGTGGCCCGGCCGGGTCGACCGTTCGCCGTGCGGCACCGGAAATTCAGCAAACCTCGCGACGCTTCATGCCCGCGGCAAGGCGAAGGTCGGCGACGTCTTCAAGTCGCGGTCGATTATCGGATCGGAATTCGAGGTCGGACTGTCGGCGGTGACGGAAGTCGCGGGAAGGCCGGCCATCATCCCGACGATCACCGGACGAGGCTTCACCTTCGGCATGACGCAGGTTGCGCTCGATCCGTTCGATCCGTTCGCTGAGGGTTTTGCGCTCACAGATGTCTGGGGGCCGTCTGCCGGGGAGATCGGCAAGCCGCGTGCATAAGCGGCGTGCGGCGGTCCGGGCGACCGCCGCTTGGCTGTCTTAGGGATAGATTACACCCTTGCGCAGGATCACGTTGGCGTAGAGGCGTGGCTCGCCTGTCTGAACGATCGCGTGGGCTGCGCGGACCCGATCATAGAAGGTGCTTCCAACGAGCGGCGTCACGCTCCGTTGCGGCTCATGCCGGCTGCAGCAATCGAGGATCTCGTTATGCACTGGGTCGAGCCGGTCGCGATCCGGACCGACCGTCGACCGGAAGATCGCTTCCGGGACGAAATCGTCGATCGGCAACACGCTGAGGACCGCGTTGAGCACCGGCACCAGCCCGTGCCCGTCGAGACGGATGAGGCGGCGGGCGTGTTCGACGCCGGGATAGTTGCCATCGACGATGGCGATCTCGTCGCCGTGACCCATGGCTCGGAGGGTGGCGAGCAGGTCGGGTCCGAGAAGAGGATCAAGTCCCTTCAGCATGTTCGATTTCCTTGAATAGCACTGTCTGGTCTGTGAGATAGCGCGCGAAGATCGGCAGACTTGCACCGCCGATAGCGCGCGCCTGGCTTCCGACGACGCCCTCGACGATCTCCGGCACCTGAATGCCCTGGAGATCGAGGCGCTCGAAAGATTCGTTGACGGCGGCGACCAGACGGTGGCGCACCCAATCGGGAAAGCCACCGTCTATCACCGCCGCGGAAAAGTCGATGATCGAGGAAGCAGCGACCGTGGCTTGAGCGATGGCGTCGGCGCTGTCGCGAATCCATATCTCCAGAGGTTCGCCGAAGTCGATCCAATCGGATGCGGCATACCACAGGGGCTGCGGATCGATGCCACGTTCGTGCAGGAGATTTTCCAGCACGAAGATCGAGGCGATTTCCAGCAGCTGCCTCGTTTCCCCTTGCTTGTTGCGGACCGGGAGGGGGCCGATTGCGCCCGCCGTTCCCGTTCGCCCGACGAAGACGGTGGAATTCAGGACGATTCCACCGCCGATGAATGATCCGACGTAGAAGTAGACGAAATCCGGATAGCGGGAGCCGAGGCCGAAAACCAGTTCGGCACCACAGGCGCTCGTCGCGTCGTTCTGCAGGAAGACCGGATAGGGGACTTGCGCGGCGACCTCTGCCTGCAGGTCGAAATCGCGCCATGCGTCCATGGCACCTTGCGGGGCACCGACTTCGTCAGCCCAGTTCCAGAGTTCGAACGGAGCCGCTATGCCGACGCCGGCCACATTCGCCTTCTGTTCGACGGACATGCGACCTTCGAGTTCGGCGATGCCTCCGGCGATGAAGGCGAGTATCTCCCGCGGTTCCGGATAGCGATAGGTGCGATGGAGCTGCAGCCTGATCTTTCCAACGAAGTCCATCAGGATCAGGTCCGCGCTGCGGCGGCCTATCTTGACGCCGAAGGAGAAGACAGCGTCGGGGTTGAGGAACATCGGCACGGAAGGTTGCCCCACCTTTCCCCGGATGGGCTTGCCGCGGATCAGCAGTTCGTCCTTTTCGAGCGCCCGCATGATGACGGAAACGGTCTGTGCCGAAAGGCCGGTTTGGCGCGCGATGTCGGCCTTCGAAATGCCGCCTTGACGCCGAACGAGCGAGAGCACGAGCCGTTCGTTGTAAGCCCGTACGCGTACCTGGTTTGCGCCGCCGCCCGCGCTCACAAACTGTGGAAGGTCGGACTTGGGGGCCGGATGTTCGGTAGATGACATTGGCCGCTCCTCCTTTCCGACCGAGTGCTTCCCGCTTCATGCACCATTTGCCCCAGCATGTCACATCCAATTAATAATTCAATTGGATTTATTTATTGACAGAGCCGTCAGCCGGTGTTCTTAATGGCGTCGGAGGAAGTTGCACTGACCCTTCGAGCCACCATCGGTCGCGGAGATCGCGTCCGGACCCATTCGTATGTCGCGTGGCCGCAAACGGCCGCTGAATAATTTCGGGAGGAAGAAATGAAGAAAACTCTGCTCGCAACCGCCGTGTCGGCTCTGGCCCTCGGCGTCGTCTTCGCGGCACCGGCACGCGCCGAAGACGTCTCTGCGTGCCTCATCACCAAGACCGACACCAACCCCTTCTTCGTCAAGATGAAGGAAGGCGCGACCGCCAAGGCCAAGGAACTGGGCGTTACACTCAAGGCTTATGCCGGCAAGGTCGACGGTGATTCCGAAAGCCAGGTCGCAGCAATCGAGTCCTGCATCGCGGACGGCGCGAAGGGCATCCTGCTCACCGCATCCGACACCAAGGGCATCGTTCCGGCGGTAAAGAAGGCACGTGACGCCGGTCTTCTCGTGATTGCTCTCGACACGCCGCTCGAACCTCTCGATGCCGCCGACGCCACGTTTGCGACCGACAACCTTCTCGCCGGCAAGCTCATCGGCCAGTGGGCTGCGGCGACCCTCGGCGACAAGGCCAAGGATGCCAAGGTCGGCTTCCTCGACCTGACGCCGTCCCAGCCGACGGTCGACGTCCTGCGCGACCAGGGCTTCATGATCGGCTTCGGCATTGATCCCAAGGATCCGAACAAGATCGGTGACGAAGATGATGCGCGCATCGTCGGCCACGACGTGACGAACGGCAACGAAGAAGGCGGCCGTACCGCCATGGAGAACCTTCTCCAGAAGGACTCCGAAATCAACGTCATCCACACGATCAACGAACCGGCTGCCGTCGGCGCCTACCAGGCGCTCAAGGCTGTCGGCAAGGAAAACGACGTCCTGATCGTCTCGGTCGACGGCGGTTGCCCGGGCGTCAAGGCGGTTGCCGAAGGCCAGATCGGTGCGACCTCCCAGCAGTATCCGCTGCTGATGGCGTCGCTCGGTATCGAAGCCATCGCCAAGTTTGCCAAGGACGGCACGAAGCCGCAGCCGACCGAAGGCAAGGACTTCTTCGACACTGGTGTTGCGCTCGTCACCGACAAGCCGGCCGAAGGTGTTCCGTCCATCGACACCAAGGAAGGCCTGAACAAGTGCTGGGGTTGATGCCCTGATCCTTTAGGTCGACAATAAACTGAAGGGCGGTCTCGGCCGCCCTTTTTCAAACCGGAAAGCAATATGCGCCGGGTCCCTACGGGAGGGTTCACATGGCAAGTATCCAGGAATTCGAAAAGGTTCTCGACAAGAGCGACCAATCGATCGCCGCGTTCGAGGACAGGTCCTTACTTCGGAAGGTACAGCACTTCCTGCACTCGACGCCGGCGGCCGTGCCGTTCATCGTGCTCGTATCGGCCATCATCATCTTCGGCGTCACGATCGGCGGAAAGTTTTTCTCGAGCTATACGCTGACCCTCATTCTCCAGCAGATCGCCATCGTCGGCATCCTCGCGGCCGGGCAGACGATTGTCATCCTGACGGCGGGCATCGATTTGTCGATCGGGGTCGTCATGGTCATCTCTGCGGTCATCATGGGCAACTTTGCGGTCACCTACGGACTGCCGTCGCCGGTTGCGATCCTCGCCGGCCTCGTCGCGGGCGGATTGTGCGGTCTGCTGAACGGCTTCCTCGTCGCCAAGGTGAAGCTGCCGCCGTTCATCGTCACGCTCGGCACCTGGTACATCGTCATGTCGACGAACTTCATCTACTCCGCCAATGAGACCATTCGGGAAACCGACGTCGCGGCGAACGCACCGTTCCTGCACTTCTTCGGAAACAGCTTCAAGATCGGTTCCGCCGTCTTCACGATCGGCGTGGTGACAATGGTAATCCTGGTCCTCATCTTATGGTATGCCCTCAATCATACCGCCTGGGGCCGGCATCTTTACGCCGTAGGCGACGATCCGGAGGCGGCGAAGCTGTCCGGCATCCGGACCGACAGGGTCCTTCTCGGTGCCTATTCCCTGGCGGGAGTGATCGCTGCTGTCGCCGCCTGGGTCTCGATTGGCCGCAACGGTTCGATTTCCCCCTCTGCGGCTGTGACTGACTACAACCTTCAGGCCGTGACGGCGGCAGTGATCGGCGGCATCTCGCTCTTCGGCGGACGCGGCTCCATTCTCGGCACGCTCATCGGGGCGATGATCGTCGGTGTCGTATCGATGGGCCTCAACATGCTCGGCGCTGATCCGCAGTGGAAGGTCTTCCTGACCGGCGTTCTCATAATCTCGGCGGTTGCCGTCGACCAGTGGATCAGAAAGGTAGCAAGCTGATGTCACAGGAAGCCATTCTCACCGCCCGCGGCCTCGTCAAGCGATACGGTCGCGTCACCGCCCTCGACAACGCCGATTTCGACCTCTATCCGGGCGAAATTCTTGCGGTCATCGGCGACAATGGCGCCGGTAAGTCTTCGCTAATCAAGGCGATCTCTGGCGCCGTTCGCCCGGACGAGGGCGAAATTCGGCTCGAAGGCAAGCCGGTGCACTTTTCCTCGCCGATGGAGGCGCGGGATGCCGGCATCGAAACCGTCTATCAGAACCTCGCGCTTTCGCCGGCACTTTCGATTGCCGACAACATGTTCCTCGGTCGCGAAATCCGCCGGCCGGGTCCGCTCGGGTCCGTCTTCCGCATGCTCGACCACAAGCGCATGGAAAAGGTCGCCCGCGACAAGCTCACGGAACTGGGATTGATGACGATCCAGAACATCAACCAGGCGGTGGAAACGCTGTCCGGCGGCCAGCGTCAGGGCGTCGCCGTGGCCCGTGCTGCCGCTTTCGGGTCGAAGGTCGTCATCATGGACGAGCCGACAGCCGCCCTCGGGGTCAAGGAATCCCGCCGCGTGCTGGAGCTCATTCTGGAAGTCCGCTCCCGCGGCCTGCCGATCGTGCTCATCTCGCACAACATGCCGCACGTGTTCGAGGTCGCGGACCGCATCCACATCCATCGGCTCGGGCGGCGCCTCTGCGTCATCAAGCCCGGCGATTATTCGATGGCGGATGCGGTCGCCTTCATGACCGGCGCACGCCCGGCGCCTGACGCGGAAATGGCTGCATGACGCCGAGCCTGGCGGAGGTTGCAGACGAGATCAAGAGACGGGCGGCAGGACATGCCCGTTTCCTGGTCGCCATTGCCGGGCCGCCGGGCGCGGGTAAGTCGACGATCGCGGAGACGCTCGCCGGAACACTCGCCGAGCGCGGAGAAACGGCTGTCGTGTTGCCGATGGACGGCTTCCACATGGATAATGCAGTTCTTCGAGAAAAGGGGCTACTGCACCGCAAGGGGGCGCCGGAGACCTTCGACGTTCGCGGCTTCATCGATATCGTCCGCGCCATTCGCGCCGGCGGCGAGGTGCTCGTGCCGATCTTCGATCGCGACCGCGAAATCGCCATCGCCTCCGCGCGCGTGATATCGCCCGCCCACCGCATCGTCGTCGCGGAGGGCAACTACCTGCTGCTCGACGAGGCGCCGTGGTCTGGGCTCGCCGGGCTCTTCGACCTTTCCATCCTTCTTGATGTCCCCGAAGAGGTGCTCGCCGAACGCCTCACCGGTCGCTGGCGCGGCTATGGCCTCACACCTGCCGAGATCGCGGCGAAGGTCGGCGAAAACGATCTTCCGAACGGTCGCCGCGTGCTCAGGCAGAGCCGCCCCGCCGATCTCGTGATCACCAATCTCTGACCCGGTTTCCAGCGCCGACACTGCATCCGCCGGCCTCCGGGCCATGCGTCAAGGCGGTCCCGCGTGACGGCTGGTTCTCCTTGTCGCCCTCGGTGCCGCAAACCGTAAAATTCGAAGAATTTGCTTCAGGCAATTTCAGTTCGCGACTGATACCAACCGGGTATTCGCGGAGGTCTTCCGCATAGCCGTATCGCCCAGCGCGATCCGGCGGACGGAACCGGCCGCAGCACAGAAGAAAAAGGGTGTCAGAGAAAACCATGCCCATCTTGATCGTCGAAGATAACGCGACCAACGCGATGATCCTGAAACATCTGGCCAAGAAGGTCACTGACGAGGAAATCGTCGTGGAGAGCGATGCCGCACGGGCGCTGACCCTTTGCCATAACACCTTCTTCTCCATGTTGATCGTCGATCAGATCCTGCCCGGCATGACCGGTCTCGAGGTTGTCCGCAAAATCAGGATGATGGAGCGCTACGACGGCGTGCCGATCGTCATGGTGACGGCCGATCAGGAGCCGAAACTGCAGGATGCGGCTCATGAGGCCGGCGTGACGGCATTCCTGACGAAACCGGTGGAGGCGGTGGCGTTCCGCAATCTCCTTGTCTCCCATCTGGGACTCCGTTCCACTCCAGCAGCGGCTGGTTGAGGTCGGTATGGGAGACCTGGCGAGCGTCGGCAGGCGGACTTTGCGGAAGGTCACCGACACGGCGGCCATTCTCCAGGTTCTTTCGGCCATCCTGCTCGTCGTACTGGTCGGGCTGTTCGTCGACATCTCCCGTCATTTCCAGTTGCTCTATAACGATGCGCGCGAGGATGCTCTCTGGTCTGTCGTCCAGTTTGATCGCGATCTGCGTGCCCTGGCGCAAGACGTGACGGAGGTGAGGAACGGCGTATCAGCAGCTGTCCGCGTGGACGAGATCGGCGTTCGCCTTGATGCACTGGACCAGCTCGCTCGGACGTGGACCGAGCCATCCATCACCCGCGACACCGCGACGGCGACTCTTTATCAGTTGGTGGTCTCCGGTTTGGCCGCCGCGGAGCAGGTCCTTTCGCAACTCGGCACTGGCCCTGACGCCGCCGAGCATCTCGCCGATCTCGAGCGAGCGCTTTCTGACCTCGAACGTCAGGTCGAGCAGTTGCCGGCGCGCGTGCATGCCGAGCAGAGCGTCCAGCGCGAAATAAGCCGCGCCGCCGTGCTCGATCTGGGGCGCAGCGCCGCCGCAATGCTTATCCTGTTGCTCGCTTCCGTCATTTTCCTTGTGGTCACGTTACGCCGGCAACTGGGCGCCGTCCGCCAGACGGGACGGGAGCTGAAGGTCGTCACGCGGCAGCTCACTGAAGCTTATGAAGCGGCGGACGCAGGCAACCGGGCGAAGTCGCAATTCATGGCCACCATGGGCCACGAAATCCGCACGCCGCTCAACGCCATCCTCGGCATGGCGGAACTGCTCGAATACTCAGAGCTTCCGGAGGATGCTCTTTCGAGCGTCAAGACGATCCGCTCGTCGGGCGAGGCGTTGCTCGAAGTCATCAACGAGATCCTCGACTACGCCAAGATCGAGCACGGCAAGCTCGAGCTCGAAGAGCGCGCCGTCGACATTTCGGCGCTGGCGGAAACGACTACGAACATCATTCGCGGCCGAGCAGCCGAGCACGGCAATGCCGTTGTTCTGGACATACCCGATGCGCTCGATGCCCATTATGTCCGGACGGATCCGACGCGACTGCGTCAGGTGCTGCTAAACCTCCTGAGCAATGCCGTTAAGTTCACCAGCAAGGGCACGGTCACGCTTCGGGTCCGGGAGTTCTATCGCGCCGGCAAGCTGATGCTGCGTTTCGAGGTCGAGGACACCGGCATCGGCATTGACGAGGCCGGCCTTGAAAAGCTCTTCCAGCCGTTCTCGCAGGTGGATGCCAGCATCAGCCGCAGATATGGCGGCACGGGTCTCGGCCTCACCATCTGCAAGCAGATCGTCGAGAAGCTCGGCGGTGAACTCGGCATGAGCAGCACGGTCGGGGTCGGAAGCATCTTCTGGTTCGAGATTGCAGTCATCGCGGTGGACCGGGACGAGGTGGCGAACCACGCGGCCGGTCAGGACGCGGCGGCGGGTCTGCCTTGCAAGCGTATCCTTCTGGTCGAAGACAACCGGGTCAACCAGCAGGTGGCTCGGCGTTTCCTGGAACGGCTCTGCCAGGACGTCACTGTCGCCAACGATGGGGCCGAGGCGGTGCGTCTTTGCGAAAACGAGACATTCGACCTCATCTTCATGGACATGCAGATGCCCGTGATGGACGGCATCGAGGCAACCCGCCGGATTGTCGCGGGCAGCCTGAACGGAGCGACCCCCATCGTCGCCATGACGGCAAACGCCTCGGACGACGACCGGCGGCACTGTGTCGAAGCCGGGATGGTGGGGTTCGAAGCCAAGCCAATTACCATGAAAAGGCTGCGCAGCGTGCTGACGAGACTTTCGCAGACAAAGATCGACGATCATGCCAAGCCGGACCCGTATGACATGGGCCTGCCGGATTTGGAGGCAGTCGACATCCCTATGCTGGCGCCGCTCCCCATCGACGGTCTCGACGGTGAACGGCAATCGGAACTGGTCGAGGCGCTCGGCGAGGACGTTTTCCAGGAGCTGATCGTGTCCTTCTTCGACGATGCCGCAAGCCTTGTGCTGGAACTGCGCCAGGCCGTTCGCGAGGGAAGCCCGGATGATGTCGACCGCGTTCTCCACACGATCAAGGGCGCCGCAATCAACGTCGGCCTCAACGATATTGCCGGACGGGCGAGCGCGTTGCGCAAGTCAGAGCCGAAGCTCAGCGATGTGGACCGGCTGACCGACGAACTGGAAAACCTGAGATTCAAGCTTGTGGCCTGATGGCCAAGGAGGCGACGATGCGCATTCTGCTGGTGGACGACAACAATACAAATCTGAAGCTCCTGACGAAGCTCGTCGCGAAACTCGACCAGTGCGAGGCTGTCCCCTTCGCTGGCCCTGATGCGGTGCTATCGGCACTGCCGGATCTCGATTTCGACGTCGCCATCATCGATTACCAGATGCCCGTCTATAACGGCGTTGAGCTCTACACCGAGATCGTCCGGTTCGAGAAGTACGCCAACATTCCGGTGATTTTCATCACTGCCGACACCGACATGACGACCCGCATGGCCGCCTTGAATGCCGGGGCGATCGACTTTTTGACGAAGCCAGTGAACCCGGTCGAATTCCAGGCCCGCGTACAGAACATCGTGAGCCTTTCTCGCGCACGCAAGCAGTTGGCAGACCAGGCAGAATGGCTCCGCCGCGAGGTCGACCGGGCGGTTACCGAGCTGCGCCAGCGCGAACAGGAAATCATTCACCGGCTGACGCTGGCCGCAGAATACAAGGATCCCCATACCTCCCGCCACACTGCTCGAGTTGCTGCCTATTCCGAGGCGATCGCCGTCGAGCTCGGGCTGCCGCAAGAGATGTGCAACGACATCCGCCTCGCTGCCCCGATGCACGACGTTGGAAAGGCCGCCATGCCGGATACCTTGCTGCTGAAGCAGGGCCGTCTCACGGAGGCGGAGTATCGACAGATGCAGGCGCATGCCCAGATCGGCGGAAGCATCCTTGCGCAATCGCAATCGTCCTTGCTGCAACTCGCCTCGGAAATTGCCGTCAGCCATCATGAGCGCTGGGACGGACAGGGTTATCCGAACCGCCTCGCGGGTGATGCGATACCTCTCGCCGGCCGGATCGTCTGCATCGCCGACAATTTCGATGCGCTCACCACCGAGCGCCCCTACAAGTCCGCCTGGTCCTTCGATCGAACCGTTGAACACATCCGTGGTCGCGCCGGTTCGCAGTTCGACCCTGAATGTGTGGCGGCTTTCGAGCGCGCGCTCCCGAAAATCTACGAGATCATGCAACAGGATCGTGAGGAGCAGGCGCTTTCGGCTATCGCTTCCGCCTCCGGCTTCTGACGGGCGAAATGCGGGATTGACCGGTGGGCTGGTCGTGCTATCGACGGCCCATATACATTTGCCGGAGGCTCGCCATGCAATCGCTTACCATCCGCCGCCCCGACGACTGGCATCTTCACCTGCGAGACGGCGCCATGCTCCGCGGCGTGATTGCCGATACGAGCCGGCATTTTGCCCGTGCGATCGTCATGCCGAACCTTGTGCCGCCGGTCGTCACGACGGCCGATGCCCGTGATTACCGTAGCCGTATTCTGGACGCGCTTCCGGATGGCCACAGCTTCGAGCCGCTGATGACCCTCTACCTGACGGAAGAGACTGATCCCGATGACGTGGAAGAGGGCAAACGCAGCGGGCTGATCACGGCAGTGAAGCTCTATCCCGCCGGGGCTACCACCAATTCTGCGAGCGGCGTGCGTAATCTCGAAAAGGTGATGCCCGTCCTGGAGCGCATGGCGAAGATCGGCCTGCCGCTTTGCGTCCACGGCGAAGTCACCGCGCCGGAAGTCGACATCTTCGATCGCGAGGCTGTTTTCATCGAAACGGTGCTCGATCCCCTGCGCCAGCGACTGCCGGAACTGAAAGTGACGATGGAGCACGTGACGACCTCGGACGGCGTCGACTACATCCGCGCCTCGGACGCCAATCTTGCCGGTTCCATCACGACGCACCACCTGATCATCAACCGCAACGCGATTCTCGTCGGCGGCATTCGTCCACATTACTATTGCCTGCCCGTCGCCAAGCGCGAGAGCCATCGCCTGGCGTTGCGGGCGGCGGCGATATCCGGCGATGCGCGCTTCTTCCTCGGCACGGATTCCGCCCCGCACGTCGATGCAGCAAAGGAGTGCGCCTGCGGCTGCGCCGGCATTTATTGTGCGCCGAACACCATGAGCTGCCTTGCTCACGTGTTTGAGGAGGAGGGTGCCATCGACAAGCTGGAAGCCTTCGTGTCGCTGAACGGTCCGGCCTGGTACGGTCTGCAGCCGAACGAGACGCGGATCACCCTGGTCAAGCGCGAGACGTCGGTGGAATTTCCGAAGAAGATCGAGACGGGTGCCGGTTCGGTTACCGTTTTCGATCCGATGTTTCCGATCTATTGGGACGTCGAGTAACGCTCCTCCCGCCGACCATTCCTGGGTGTTTGTGCGGTGGACATCAGTTCCGCGTTGCCGGCGCTCGAAAAGTCGCCTAGCCAATTCCTCCAGCAAGTATTTGCGGGGGATAAAAATGACGTTTCAGGAATCCGTTTCCACCGTCCTGTCGAAATACAAGGACTTCACCGGCCGTGCGTCGCGCGCAGAATTCTGGTGGTTCGTGCTCTTCACCGTGATCGTGAATTTCGTGGCCTCGCTGCTCGACCAAGCGGTTATCGGCATCGGGCTGCTCGACACGCTGGCCGCGCTCGCACTGCTCCTTCCGAGCCTCGCCGTCGGTGCACGTCGGCTCCACGACATCGACAAGTCCGGCTGGTTCATGCTCCTTGCGCTGGTCCCGGTCATCGGCTGGATCGTGCTCGTCTATTTCAACGTGCAGCCGAGCCAGCCGACGGCAAACCGGTTCGGCGCACCGCCTGTCGCTTGAGTGCAGAGGCACCGCTTCGCCGGCGCGTTCCGGCGAACACCCTCTTTTGCCTGATATCTGCCGCTGGAAAGCGCGGCGGCTTGCTGCTATTGCCGTTGCAATGCAATCAGGAAGCAAGAGGGACCGCCCATGATGCCGACGTCGTTTTCCGATCCTGCCGTAACGGCGGAACTCGTTGCGAAGATGCTGTGGGAGATCAAGGCGGTGCATTTTTCCGCCGACAAGCCTTACAAGCTCTCGTCGGGTATGATGAGCCCGGTCTATATCGACTGCCGCAAACTGCTCTCCTATCCGCGCATCCGTTCGGCGGTGATGGATTTCGCCGCCGCGACCGTCCTGCGCAATGCCGGCTTCGAGCAGTTCGACTGCATCGCCGGCGGCGAGACGGCAGGCATTCCCTTTGCTGCGCTTCTCGCCGACCGTCTGGGCCTGCCGATGATCTACGTGCGCAAGCAGCCCAAGGGCCACGGCCGCAATGCCCAGATCGAGGGCCACATGCCCGAAGGCGCGCGGGTGCTGGTGATCGAGGACCTGACGACTGCCGGCGGCAGCATGTTCAAGTTCATCGATGCCGTGCGCGCAGCCGGTGGTGTCGTCGATCACGGGATCGCACTCTTCTTCTACGGGATATTCCCCGAGGCGAAGGAGCGTTTCGTCAACGGCAACGTCACCTTGCATTACATTGCCACCTGGCGCGAGGTCCTTGCGGTCGCGCGTGCGCAGAAGCTCTTCGACGAAAACACACTTGCCGAGGTCGAAGCCTTCCTCGATGCGCCGCTCGCCTGGTCGGCGCGCAATGGCGGCGTCGCCTCTCTTTCCTGACGAGGGGCTGGCAATCCAGGGCGGATTGCTTTAAATCGATTGAAACGTCAAGGGCGAGCGGGAGGCTTGTATGATACTGTGTTGCGGCGAAGCGCTCATCGACATGCTTCCGCGCGAAACCACGCTCGGCGAGAAGGGCTTCGCTCCCTATGCCGGCGGCGCGATCTTCAACACCGCGATTGCGCTCGGGCGGCTCGGCATTCCGACCGGTTTCTTCACCGGCCTCTCCGATGACATGATGGGCGACATCCTGCGTGAGACGCTGAAGTCGAGCAATGTCGATTTCTCTTACTGCGCCACATTGCCGAGACCCACCACCATCGCCTTCGTCAAGCTCGTCAACGGGCAGGCGACCTACGCCTTCTACGACGAGAACACCGCCGGCCGGATGATCACCGAAAGCGACCTGCCTTCCCTCGGTGCCGATTGCGAGGCCTTGCATTTCGGCGCGATCAGCCTGATCCCCGAGCCCTGCGGGTCGACCTACGAGGCCCTGATGGCGCGCGAACACGCGACCCGCGTCATCTCGCTCGATCCTAACATCCGTCCGGGCTTCATCAAGGACAAGGCGGCCCATGCCGCACGCCTCAACCGCATGGCGGCCATGGCCGATATCATTAAGTTCTCCGACGAAGATCTCGAATGGTTCGGACTTTCGGGCGGTCATGACGAACTTGCCGGCCACTGGCTCGATCTCGGCGCCAAGCTCGTCGTCATCACCCGCGGAGCCGAAGGCGCGACAGGATATACTCGCCGATTCAAGGTGTCCGTGCCGAGCGAGCGCGTGACCGTGGTGGACACCGTCGGTGCCGGCGACACGTTCGACGCCGGCATTCTCGCCTCCTTGAAGATGCAGGAACTGCTGACCAAGGAGAAGGTCGCTTCGATCGACGAGAAGGCCGTCGAAGCTGCGCTCGCACTTGGGGCAAAGGCAGCGGCGGTCACTGTGTCGAGGGCGGGTGCAAATCCTCCCTTCGCTCATGAGATCGGGATTTAATCTCCTTCGACCGTTGTTCGTTCAAACTCTCGAACAGGCGACACCTTAGGATGTTCGACATTAGGAATCCGTGATTGATGTCGGCGTGACTTGTTCGTACCTTCATCTGCACCAACATTCTGTTGCTGCAGTCGTTTCGGGGTCGGTCGAAAGAAGGTGAAGTCATGACAAAGGAATTCGCGGGGAAAGTTGCCCTCGTCACAGGTGGCGGTTCGGGTATCGGTGCGGCCTGCGCCCGTCAGTTGGCGGAGGAGGGCGCTCGTGTTGTCGTCGCCGATATGAATCTGGCGGGTGCGCAGGCAGTCGTGGATACGATCCTCGCCGCCGGCGGAACGGCAAGCGCCCGACAGGTCGACGTCAGCGATCCCCAAGCAGTTAAGGCGATGGTCGAGTTCGCTGCCGAGACTTACGGCGGGCTGGATTGTGCGGTCAACAATGCCGGCATCGGCGGTCCGTTGAAGCCGATTGCCGAATACGAGATCGACGAATGGCAGCACGTCATCGCCGTGAACCAGAACTCTGTCTTCTACTGCATGAAGTACGAAATTGAAGTCATGTTGCGGCAGGCAAAAGGCTCCATCGTCAACATGTCATCGATCCTCGGGACCAATGCCATCGCCAACGCGCCCGCCTATGTGGCAGCCAAGCATGCATTGGTCGGCATGACGAAATCCGCTGCGATTGCCTATTCGGCGAGCGGCGTGCGCGTTAACGCGGTCGGCCCGGGCTACATTCGTACGCCACTGGTGGAGAGCAGCCTGGATGAGGAGAGCATTAGCGGGCTGGTCGGGCTCCACCCGATCGGACGGCTCGGTACCTCGGAGGAGGTCGCAAACCTCACCCTCTTCCTGCTCTCCGATCGGGCATCCTTTATCACCGGCAGCTACCACCTCGTCGACGGTGGCTATGCAGCACAATAGCTGACGCGGCAGGCCGCCACAGACGGCTCCCGCGATAGGTCATCCGACGCGTGACAGCAGGCTCGCGATCAGCCCGACCGTCGAACTGTCGTGGCCGGAAGGTGTCGTCTTGCCCTCGACGACCGGCAAAAGCGCGGTGGCGAGTTCCTTGCCGAGCTCCACGCCCCACTGGTCGAAGGAGTTGATGCGGAAGAGAACGCCTTCGACGAAGACGCGGTGTTCGTAAAGAGCGATCAGCCGGCCGAGCGCGAACGGGGTGAGCCGGTCGTAGACGAAGGTGATCGAGGGACGGTTGCCGGAAAAGACCCGGTGTGGAGCAATGCGCTCGGCTGCGGCGTCGCTCACGCCCTTGGCTTTCAGCTGCGCCTTCGCCTCCGCGAGCGTGCGGCCCTTCATCAACGCCTCGGACTGGGCCAGACAGTTGGCGATTAGCAGTTGATGCTGGTGACGCAGTTCCGGTTCGAAACCGTTGGCGGCGATCATGAATTCGGCCGGCACGACGGTCGTTCCCTGATGGAGCAACTGGTAGAAGGCATGCTGGCCGTTGGTGCCAGGTTCACCCCAAACGATCGGACCCGAATTGCCGGCGACCGGCTTGCCGTCGACTGTCACGCTCTTGCCGTTCGATTCCATGTCGAGTTGCTGGAGATAGGCGGCAAAGCGGGAGAGCCGCTGGTCATACGGCAAGATCGCGCGAGAGGCATGGCCGAGCACATTGCGGTTGTAGAAGCCGATGAGGCCGAGCAGCATAGGCAGGTTCTCGCGCACCGGTGCCGCGCGGAAGTGGTTGTCCATCGCATGGGCGCCGTCAAGGAATCGGCCGAAGTCTTCGCGCCCAATTGCAATCATAAGCGACAGGCCAATGGCCGACCACACGGAATAGCGGCCGCCCACCCAATCCCAGAAGCCGAAAACGCGGTCCTCCGGGATGCCGAAGGCTGCAACTTCGTCGAAGGCCGTCGAAACGGCGGTGAAGTGGTGCCCGACTGCCGCCTCGCCGAGTGCGCCGGCGACGAAGCTGCGTGCAGTCCGCGCGTTCGTCATGGTCTCGATCGTCGTGAAGGTCTTGGACGCGACGATGAAAAGGGTGGTTTCGGCCGCAAGTGTCTTCAATGTGTCGGCGATGTGCGCGCCGTCGACATTGGAAACAAAATGCAGGCGAGGCCCGTCATGGTAGGGCGCGAGCGCCAGCGTTGCCATAGCGGGGCCGAGATCAGACCCACCGATCCCGATATTGACGACGTCTGTGATCTTGCGTCCGGTCGCGCCCGTGATGCGGCCGCTGCGCAGGTCTTCCGCAAACCGCCCCATGGCATCCAGAACGGAGTTGACGTCGGGCATCACGTCCTTGCCGTCGACGAATACGGGCGTGTTCGAGCGGTTGCGCAACGCTGTGTGCAGCACCGCGCGGCCCTCCGTGAAATTGATCTTCTCGCCGGCGAACATCGCGTCTCGTTTCTCGGCAACGCCGGCTGTGGCCGCAAGCTCCTCCAGAAGGGCCATGATCTCGTCGTTCACGGCGCACTTGGAATAATCCATCAACAGGTCGTCGAGGTTCGTGCTGAATCGGGAGAAGCGGTTCGCGTCCGCGGCAAAGGCAGCCCGGATGTCCTCCGCCCTCGTGGCAGTTGCGGTGCTGGACAGCTTGTCGATGATCGCCTGCATGTATCTCCCCTCGATGGCGGGACACGGGTCCGAAACGGGCGTGGCGGATTCGAGGTTCGCGTTGCTCATCCGAGCAGGTGCGAGGCCAACCTGCAAATCCGAACCCACGCCGGAATCACGGAGCCGCAAGTGTCCTTCGGCTTTTCGGAAGCAGGACACTAGTGCGACGCCCATGTGCGATCAAGGCGAGTTCATGCGCACCGGCGCCGGCCGGCGAGATTCTGGAAGCGAGTGAGACCGATGCAGCACAGTCGCGAGCCGGCTGCGCCACTGTTGACAGGATGGTGAGGTCAGGCGCTCGGCCGCAACTCCCGGCGCAGGATCTTGCCGACATTCGACTTCGGCAATTCACTGCGGAATTCGATATAGCGCGGGCGCTTGTAATTGGTGAGGTTCGCCGTGAAATGCGCCTTCAGTGCCTCCTCCGTGAGGTCAGGGTCCTTCTTGACCACGAAGACCTTGACGGCCTCGCCGGAATGCTGGTCCGGGACGCCGATCGCGGCGCATTCCAGAACGCCCGGATGCATGGCCGCCACTTCTTCGATCTCGTTCGGATAGACATTAAAACCTGAGACCAGGATCATGTCCTTCTTGCGGTCAACGATCTTCACATATCCACGTTCGTCCATAAGTCCCATGTCGCCGGAGCGGAAGAAGCCGTCGTCGGTCATCACCGTTGCCGTTTCCTCCGGCCGTTGCCAGTATCCCGCCATGACCTGCGGACCACGAATACAGATTTCGCCGACGTCGCCGACCGGCAGCGTTCTTCCGTCCTCGTCGCGGATCTCGATTTCTGTAGAGGGAAGCGGCAGGCCGATCATGCCCGAGAACTCTCTGGAATCGAGCCGGTTGACCGTCGCCACCGGAGAGGTTTCCGAGAGACCGTAGCCTTCGCTGATCGGGCAGCCCGTCATCTGGAGCCAACGCTCCGCGACCGGGCGCTGGACGGCCATGCCGCCGCCGAGCACAAGTAACAGCGAGGAAAAGTCGAGCTTCTGGAAATCCGGGTTGTTCATCAGCGCGTTGAACAGCGTGTTGAGGCCCGGAAAGACATGTGCCTTGTATTGCTGCAATTCCTTCACGAAGGCCGGAATGTCGCGCGGATTGGCGATCAGCACGTTGTGGCCGCCTATCGCGATTCCCATCAGCGAATTCACCGTCAGCGCAAAAATATGGTAGAGCGGCAGTGCGCAGATGAAGGTCATGACCTCCGGCCGCGGCTTGATCGCGAAGATCGCCTCCAGCCATACCATGATCTGCTCCTTGTTGGAGAGCAGGTTCGCATGCGTGAGCGTAGCGCCTTTCGAAACGCCGGTCGTGCCGCCGGTATATTGCAGGAAGGCGACGTCGCTACCCTTCACATCCACTGATTTCAGTTTCTGGCGAGCGCCCTCCGCAAGAACCTGCCGGAAGCTTCTGTGGCCCGGGATTGACCAGGCCGGAACCAGTTTCTTGACCTTGCGGACGACGAAATTGACGATATGGCCCTTGAGTCCGAGCATGTCGCCCATGGTCGCGACCACAACATGCTTTAGTGGCAGGTGTGGCAGGACCTGCTCCACCGTATGGGCGAAGTTTTCCAGCACGAAGATCGCCTTGGCACCGGAGTCCTTGAGCTGATGTTCGAGTTCGCGCGGTGTGTAGAGCGGGTTGACGTTGACGACGACGAAGCCGGCTCGAAGGATGCCGTAGACCGTTACCGGGTTCTGCAGGATGTTGGGCGTCATCACGGCAACGCGGTCGCCCTTTGCCAGTCCTTGGGCCTGGAGCCAGGCGCCGATCTTGCGAGACTGAGCTTCCAGCTCGCGGAAGGTCATGCCGCGCCCCATGCTCGAGAAGGCGAGGCGATCGGCGTATTTGGCGCAGCTGCTTTCGAAGAGGGCGCCGAGCGAAGCGTGCTCGAGCGGCGCAATTTCCGCCGGTACGCATTCGGGGTAGGAGGCGAGCCAAATCTTCTCCGCTGCGTGGCCGCTGCGGCGGGTTGATACGTCCGACATGCTGTCCTCCCGGTCGTCTGTCTCACGCTTCACCCTCGCGGGCGGCGTGTATTTCCTCCTCGTTGCCCAACCGCGAGCTTATGCTTTTGCTCTCGCTGTTCAAGACAGAACACGTCTATCTGACATTGACGTAAACGTCAACGAGGTGGAGCTTCGCGCCGGATGTTATTCGCGGGGACGGTCGGAGGTCTCAGTCCCGCCGGGATCTAGCGAATTGGGCTTAGGGCGTGTGTGTCGCGCGGCGGGTTTCAGCCGGCGATTTTTCCCTTCGAATCCCGATGGTTGTAAGGGCATACGGACCTGCCTGCCCGTGCTAGCTCGGAAGGCTTATACTCCCGCGCTAATGCTTGGTTTTCCCGTCCGATTGCGCTAATCCAGAAACCGTTCCGTTTCCCCGGGCGTTGTTGCGATCGGGACCCGGTTAGCAGTGCTGCGTCCTTGGGGATGTTGCGTGCTGCGGCGTCCGGATGGTTCTTGCGAGTGGAGTACATCTTGCGGATAGCGATCATTGGTACCGGCTATGTCGGTCTGGTTTCTGGAGTATGCCTGTCGGAGTTCGGGCACGACGTGGTCTGCATCGACAAGGCGGCGTCGAAGATCGCTCGGTTGAACAACGGCGACGTTCCGATCTACGAACCTGGGCTGGAGGAGATGATTGCCCGCAACGTCTTAGCCGGACGACTGCACTTCACGATGGACCTCGCCGGCCCGGTCGCCGATGCAGATGTGGTTTTCATCGCCGTCGGCACGCCATCGCGCAAGAGCGACGGCCATGCGGACCTGAGTTATGTCTATTCCGCGACGCGCGAAGTGGCCGAGGCGCTGCGCGGATTCACGGTCCTCGTCACCAAGTCCACGGTTCCGGTCGGTACCGGCGACCAGCTTGAGCGGATCATCGGTGAAGCCAATCCTGATGCCGATGTCGCCGTCGTTTCCAATCCGGAATTCCTGCGGGAAGGAGCGGCCATCGCCGATTTCATGGCGCCGGACCGAGTCGTCGTCGGATCGAATGATGATCGCGCGAAGGCGGTCATGGCAGAGGTCTACGCTCCGCTCGATTCCGAAAAGCATCCCGTGGTCTTCACTTCGCGCCGTACGGCCGAACTCACTAAATACGCCGCGAATGCGTTCCTTGCGCTGAAGCTCGCCTACATTAACGAAATTGCCGATCTCTGCGAGGAGGTTGGGGCGAACGTGCAGGATGTATCGCTCGGAATGGGCCTCGACAGCCGCATCGGCCGGAAGTTCCTGAACGCCGGCCCCGGATACGGCGGCTCGTGTTTTCCAAAGGATACGCTGGCGCTCGTGAAGACTGCACAGGATCATAGCAGGCCGATCCGCCTTATCGAGACGATCGTCGGCATCAACGAAACCCGCAAGCGCGCCATGGCACGCAAGGTCGAACGGGCGATCGGCGGTGACGTTCGGGGCAAGACGATCGGCATTCTCGGGCTGACTTTCAAGCCCGATACCGACGACGTGCGCGAATCCCCGGCGCTTTCGATCGTCCAGGCTTTGCTCGACAAGGGCGCCCTGTTGCAGGCCTATGATCCGGAGGGCATGGAGGCGGCGCGCGAGCTGATGCCCGAGATCGATTACCGGGACGATGCCGAAGCCGTGGCGCGGGGTGCCGACGCCTTGGTGATCATCACGGAATGGGACGAGTTCCGTTCGCTCGACTTCCCGAGGTTAAAGGGCCTGATGAACGAACCGGTTCTCGTCGACCTGCGCAACATCTATTCGCCGGCACATGTCGCCGAACACGGTTTCCTCTACGAAAGCGTCGGGCGTTCGGATCGCTACCGCTGAGCCCCGGACGCCATACAGCCTCCGCCGAGTATGTGCTTCAGTACGGCGGAGGCTGTGGCCTCTGTGATCAGTAATACTTGTCGTAGTTCCGGCGGAATTTTTCCTGGCCGCCGAAATCGCTATATTTGGCGAGTTGCGTCATGTCAGTCTTGTTAAGCAGCACGCCGAGAACCTTTGCAGCTATGTGCGGCTCGGCAGTCAGCAGATCGGTAACAAGACGGATCGGCGTCTTGCCCCACTCGACGACATAGATGAAGCCGTCGGCATGGGCGGAGAAGGCTTTCGCATCGACCACCGGCCCGATCGGAGCCAGGTCGACGATGACGTAGTCGAAGATTTGGCGCGCGTTTTCCAGGATGCTCGCCATCCCCGGAGACGCGAGCAGTTCGTTCGTGTGGGGATGGATGTCGCCGTTCGGGCGCGGGGCGACCGGAAGAACGGCGAGCTTCGACTGCTGGTCGACCCTGACTGCATTGGTCCATGTGATGTCGCCGAGAACGGCTTCCACCAGGCCCGCTTTCGGAACCGGCTTCAGCATCCGGCTGAGCTTGGGATTGCGCAGATCCGCGTCGATGAGAAGTGTCTTCTTGCCCGACGCCGCGAGCAATGCGGCAAAGTTGGCGGCAACCGTCGTCTTGCCTTCTCCGGGCATGGCCGAGACGATCCCGATGACCCGGCTCGGACGGCCCTGCAGCACGATGTCCGTCGCGAGCTTGGCGTTCCTCAACGTCTCCGCGAAAGCCGACCGCGGCGTGTCCAGCACGATGCGTGTCATGCGTTCGAGCGACATCTGGGCCGGTGGCGGCGCGGGATGACCCCTTCGGCGGCCGAGCGCCGCACGCAAGCGATGCAGGGGCTTTTCCGGCGTGGCGCCAACCAGCGGCAGATAACCCAGAGAGGTTTGTCCAAGTGCCGACCGGACGTCACTTTCCAGCCGGAAGTATCGTTCTTGCATTTCCTGGACGAAGGCGAGCGCGCCGCCTGCCATAAGGCCGAGGACGGCCGAAAGCGCCAGAACCAATGTCTTCTTCGGACTCGAGGGCGAGACCGGAACGCCCGGTTCGGAAATCACGCGTGCCTCTGCGATGGGGAAGGATTGCTGCTGCGAAGCCTGTTCGTAGCGGTCGAGATAGGACTGGTAGAGCGACTTGAGCGCGGTGGCGCGCTGCTCCAGTTCCCTGAGCCGCACCATCGACTGGTTAGCTTCGGAATTCTTGCCCGTCACACCCTCTATGCTCTTGCGAAGGGACTGTTCACGCGACTGCGTGACCTCGAACTCATTGCGATAGCGTTCGGTCAGTCGCTGCATCTCCTGAAAGATCTGCTGGGCGACGTCGTCTTTCTCCGCCTTGAGGGCCACGGCCTGCGGATGGTCCGCGCCGAAACTCGCGGTGATATCCTTCTCCCGCCGCTCTATCGACAGATAGCGTGTGCGAAGGTCCTGGATCACGGCATTGTCCGAGCCGTCCGAAGCGGCCGTCGCGTTCTTGACTGCGTTGTCGCGCCCTTGATCGATGATCGCCTTGAATTGGTTGTAACGTGCGGATGCGCGCGCCGCGTCGGCCTGGGCGATGATGAGCTGGCTATTGAGGTCGGAAAGTTGCTGTTCCGACATCAGCTCTCCACGTGCCGACGTGAGT
The DNA here is from genome assembly GCF_014126615.1 of Ciceribacter thiooxidans. Taxonomy (NCBI): domain Bacteria; kingdom Pseudomonadati; phylum Pseudomonadota; class Alphaproteobacteria; order Hyphomicrobiales; family Rhizobiaceae; genus Ciceribacter; species Ciceribacter thiooxidans. Next base: position 3,080,863 of record NZ_CP059896.1, on the reverse strand, counting down.
CCGTTCTCCGCCTTGTAGCGCTCGGCCTCGAGAGAGGCTGCCTGTGCGCGCTCCCTCAGGCTGTCGAGACGCTCCTGAAGCCAGACTGATGCGCGCTCGGCCGCTTCGAAATTGGCGTTGAGCTGGTCGGCGAGATAGGCGTTACTGTACCCCTTGGCGACACGGGCGGCGAGTTGCGGGTCCGGCGATCGGTAGGAGAGTGCAACAACGGAACTGCGACCGACGCGTTCGACGGTGACCCCCTGTTGAAGAAGGGCGGCCGCCTTCTGCCGGGCGTCGCCGATCGCGGGATCGTCGGCCGTCGCTGCGCTGAAGAGGCCGACGGAGCCGCGCAGCCACGTTTTGACGACCGACGGCAGCGATTTCGGTGGATTGAGAACGGTCTCGTTGTTGGCGAGGCCGAGCTCATCGACCACTCTCAGGGCGAGCTTGTTCGACTTCAGGATTTCCACCGCGCTCGAGATTTGTGTGTCCGCCTGCTGCTTGCCCTGCACCGGCGTCTGCTCTTCTTGCGCAAATCTTGAGAGATTCTCGTCGAGGAGAATCTGCGTCATCGACGTGTAGACAGGTGTCGTGAAGACGAGATAGGCGACGCCGAGAACGGCGAAGATCGCGGCAGTCAGCGTGATGATGCCCGCCCGGCGAAGGATCGCCGCCAGCAGCCGGTCGAGGTCAATGAAGGAGTCGGAATCGTCCTTCTCGCGGGGCAAAACGCCGTTCAGGGGAATGGTTCGCTGGTGCATGGCTGCGCCTTCATCTGGTGTCGAATGGGCGGCCCGGATTTTCTCCGGACCGCTCTCGTCTTTCGCCGGCGGGGCGCCGGTGGGCTGTCACTATGCTGCCCGGATACGGCCTTCGTGAGACAGGACCATGTCGCGGACCGAGTCGAACACCAGCCCGCTGATGTCATCGCGTGCGAGCGCAAAGGCCACATTGGCCTCGATGAAGCCGTGCTTGCAGCCGCAGTCGAAGGTGCGTCCCTCGTAGGGGTGGGCGTAGAACGGCTGGCTTTCCGACAAGGTCACCATCGCGTCGGTCAGCTGGATCTCGTTGCCGGCACCTCGCCTTTGATGGGCGAGAATGTCGAAGACGTCCGGCTGAAGGATGTATCGGCCGTTCAGATAATAGTTCGAAGGGGCAGCACTCGGCTGAGGCTTCTCGACCATCTCGGTCACGGTAAAGCCGTGAGGCACGCCCGTTCCCTTGCCGACGATTCCGTATTTCGACGTATCTTCCGGCGCGCACTGCTCGACGCCGACGACATTGCCACCCGCCGCGTGGTAGAGATCCATCAGGCCCGCCAGGCAGCCGCGGACGCCGTAGGAGATCATATCGGGCAACAGCAGCGCGAAGGGTTCGTCGCCGACGAGTTCGCGCGCACACCAGACCGCATGGCCGAGACCGAGCGGCGCCTGCTGGCGCGTGAAGCTTACCGAACCTGCGGCCGGCAACATGTCGGCGAGTTCGGAGACCTGCGCCGTCTTGCCCGACCGGGTGAGCGAAGAGATCAGCTCCGGCGCATCATCGAAATGGTCCTCGATCGCCTGCTTGTTGCGGCCGGTGACGAAGATGATCTGCTCGATGCCGGCCTCGCGCGCCTCGTCGACGGCATACTGGACGACAGGACGGTCGACGATAGTCAGCATTTCCTTCGGCATAGCCTTGGTGGCGGGTAGAAAGCGGGTTCCGTTGCCGGCAACGGGAATCACGGCTTTCCTGACGGTCTTCACTGGGTCCATTGCACTATCCTTTGCTAGTGTGTGGGCCTGTTGCCCGGGTTGGATCTTTTCGCATCGTCGAAGCCTGCGGGCCGATCAGTCGCCGCAGCCGCGCGGCAATCGGCATTCTCAGGTGCCTGAGCGCCAGCGGGTCGCGAAGCGCGGTGACCAGGGCCGGTGCGACGGCTCTTTGTTTGAAGTGGTCGACCAAGACGAGGAAAGAGCGGGCCTGCTCCAGACTGCGTCTGCGCCGGCGCTGCGCCCTGAGGGCGGCCGTGTCGAGTGGAAAGGACTGAACGAAGGCTGCGTCGGCTGCCAGCATGGCTTCGACGTGATGGCGCTTGAGAACGCTCGATATCGAACCGTCCGTGAGATGATAGGCATAGCCGACACGAGGGCAGACAGTGCACCGGCCGCCGGCGGCGAGGGCCGATGCGAGCAGGATGTAGTCTTCCCCGATCCTGAGGCTCTCATCGAAGCGCAGCCCGTGTCCGTCGAGAAAGCTGCGGCTGAAGACGGGTTTCATGTAGCCGTAGTTGTAGGTCGACCGGAAGAGCACATTTGACGAGATGAAGGCCTCGAGCGTCATCCACGGACGGCGGGAGAGGTCGGCCTCGGCGAACATGGTACGGCGCACGCCTTGCGGCGAGACGATGTCGAGATTGTCGACGATCACGTCGGCGCCCGTCTCCTCCGCTTGGTGGACAAGACGGGAAAGGCGGTCGCTGTAGATCGTGTCGTCGGCGTCGAGAACGGCGAGCCACCGGCCCGACGCGGCGTCGAACGCCGTATTGCGCGCGCCGCCCGGTCCCTTGTTGCGCTCGTGCGCGATCAGCCGCACACGGGGATCGTCGATCGCCAGGACGGTTTCACGGGTCGTGTCGCGCGAGCAGTCGTCGACGACGATGACCTCGACGCTGACATCATCCTGCATCAGCGCACTCACTATCGCGCGCTCGATCGTCGACTCGGCGTTAAAGGCGGCAATCACGACGGTGACGTCACACGTCGGCTCAATCATGGGATGCTCGCCTCCACCTTTCCGTATTGATGAATGATGCGGGCCCCCCCAGACCGGTGACGACGCCAGCATGCATAATGGCCCGCAGGAGATATCGGTTCCGCGGCACGGCGAAGGGCGCGAGGAGCAGTCCCGCCGTTGCGCAATAGCCGGACTTCGCGGCGGCCAGCACGATCTGGATCGGTCGTGCGGTAGCCGACGTGCCCTCCGCCAGCAGGCGGCCGTGGGTCTGGCCCATGCGATAGCGCCGGGCAGCAAGCCAGCCGAACCGCGCCCTCTGTTCCGGAACGGGTTCGGACACCAGCGCCTCGGGAGCGAAGGCGATCTTGCCGCCGGCCCTGTTCATCTGCGTGAAATACGCGGTGTCCTCCCCGCCGCTCTTGCCGAGCGCGAGATTGAAGCGGCGCCCCGCGACGACCGGTGATCCGAGCCGCAGCAGGACATTGCAGGTATAGCCGGTGCGGATTTCGCCGCCGACCCAGACGGGCCGGGTCGAGTGAAAGTCCCCACGCCGCATCCAGCTCGGAGCCTGCTCCTCGTAACGCGCCGCGACGGGGCCGAGAACCGCATCGGCACCGGTCGCCCGCGCGGTCGCGAGCAGGCTGGAAATCCAGTATTCGGACGCCGTTTCGTCGTCGTCGATGAAGGCGAGGTAGTCGCCGGTCGCCTCGTCGAGGCAAGCGTTGCGCGCGATCGAGATGTTGCCGGCGGGACAATGAACATAGGAAATGTCGTATGGCAGCCGCCGTCTTGTCCGTTCGACGAGCGGTTCTGCGCTCGGTTCCACGTCATTGTCGGCCACGATCACGCGAAGGGTAACCCCTTCCGGGATCTCGATGACTGCGAGCGACAGCAGCGTCCTTTCGAGGGTCTGCCGCCGGAAGGTACAGACGCCGATGTCGATCCGCGTTGCCGGTACTGCATCTGCCGTCTGACGTTGACTCATCGCGACATCTCCCCACCCGTCGCCCGGGTCGGCACGCGATTGCCGGTCGCGATCACCTCGCGCCAGAAACCGGCGGACCACGCGAAATGCATGACCATCGCGGAAACGGCGGCGAGCGGTCCGTGCGGGTTGCGCTCTCCGATCGCCAGCCAGGCGCCGTAGCCGAGGCAGGCTGCCGCCCAAAGCGCGAACGGGACGACCGCGGCGGCGTTGAAGACGGCGAGTGCTGCACCGATGGTCACGGGAACGACCGACAGCGGAATCATCTGGCGGATGCTCGGCCACGAGCGATGCTTCAGGAAGTTGCGAGCACGGCCACGGCCATAGCCGAAATACTGCTGGTAGAGAGAGACGGGATTGGTTCGCGGATAGTAGACCATGCTGGTCTTGTCGGTCATCCAGATACAGTATCCCGCCTGGTTCAGCCGGTAGTCGAGCTCGGCATCCTCATTGTGGTTGAACGCCTCGTCGTAGCCGCCCATCTTCCGAAAAACTGCGATTTTCATCAGCGCGTGGTGGCCGTGATCGGTCCAATGGCTGGCGGCACCGATGCGGTGACGCGAACCGCCGTTGCCGAGACGCGAGTTCTGGGCAAGCGCCGCCGCCTTCTGGAACAGCCCGAACCCAACGGTCCGCATGCCGACGACGACGGAATCCGCGCCCGTGGCGAGTGCATCGGCCACCAGCGTCTGGCAGTAGTCTTCCGGATAGCCGCCATGGGCGTCGATGCGGATCAGATAGTCGCAATCAAGGCCGTAGGTCGCGACCGCGACATTGACTCCAGCGCTCTGGATCCTCTTCGGATTGGCGAGCAGCGTGACCTTGGGATTCCCGCGTTCGATCCGTTGTACGATGTCGCGGGTTCCGTCTGTGCTGCCGCCGTCGGCAACGATGATCCGGGCGTCGAGGTCTGCGAGCGCCTTGTGCAGGTTGCCGATGACCGTTTCGATGTGTCCGGCCTCGTTTAGGCAGGGTATGACAATGAGGCACCGCACCGACTTCAGCTGTTCAGCCGTCATGATAGTCCTCCTTGATCGCGATAGGTATGGGAGTGGGCCACTGCCACGGCTGCAGCGCCTTCTGTATTCGTCGAAAGCGTTGCGAGCCGCCGGACAAGGGCCTCGCAGTCCGATTGCTTGATGGTCCATAGAGAAGGATGCTGCTTCGCGACGGCATAGCAGGCATGCCGATAGCTCTCTTCGTTCATGCCTTCGAACAACGCCTGCAGGCCGGACCCGTCGGCATCGGGAAGCACGAACCCGATTTTCCGGTCATCGAGGAAACGAGCTGTTTCCGTGCCGGCCACCGCGATCGGGACAGCGCCGTGGCGACAACCTTCGTAGAGGCGGTTCGGCAGCAGCCAGCTCGAGTTCTGGCCCTCCTCGAAGAAATCGATCGTCCAGACGAAATCCACGTCGGCATAGATCGCCTGGAGATCTTCCGGGTTGCGGTAAGAACCTCCGAAGGTCATGAACGGCTCCGCCGCGATGACGCCGTCGAAGCCTCTCAATTCCGATCGGGCAGGCCGACCACGCAGGACGATCTCGACCCGGCCGCCCATGGCGCGCGACAATGCAGAGAGCATCGCCAGCGAACGGCTGCACCGTAGCGCTCCGAACCAGCCGATTCGCCACGGATCGCCCTTCCTGCGTTTACGCGCCGGCGGCAGTGCGTCTGCTTCGTTCCCGAGCGCCAGAACCTGGTTTTGCAAGAGGAGAACAGGGAGATCGAGCCCGGAAAGCGGGCGGAAGTAGTTTTCGACGAACGCAGGGGAGCTGGTGATCAGAAGCTTTGCTTTTTGCCCGAGACGCGCTTCCGCACCGCGCAACATCCGACCGACGAAGTCGCCGCGGAGCAGGAGACGATGGATGTCGAGGCTCTCGTACACGATCGGAACGCGGCCACCGAAGGCCGTGACCGCCCGGTTGGCGACTGCGAGCATTTCGAGATTGCGTGCGATGATGACGTCCGGCCTGGCGACGCCGCGGAGCCTGCTGCTGATGTTGAGACAGGCCTTGCCGACTGCGCCCAGACGTTGTGCGAAACGGCCGTCGGCAGTGACGCCGAGTTCGATCGGACGCAGACCCTCCACCGCAGCCAGTGCGTTGTCGCCGCGGCGGAAGCCGGCAAGCGTTATCCGCGCGCCTCCGGCCGACAGCATCAGCACCCGGCGACGAACGGCGGGATCGGCGAGATCGTGGACGAGGTAAAGCACGTGAAGCGTCATTGCATCCGTTCTCCAGGACAGGGGCGGTTCACTTCAGCTTGCAGACGAGAGAGCCCTCGAACTGGCACTTGTCGCCTGCGGCCGTGAACGCGACCTGTTCGATCTGCATCCGCGTCGGGCTGGAGAAGGCGAAGTTGCCCATCCAGTCCTTGAGCGTGTCCGTGCCCCAAAGGCTGATGAAAATCTTTTGCGCGTTGACCGGCAGCTTTGTCGGATCGGTGACCTCGTGGGCCATTTCGCCGTTGACGAAGAAGCGCAACCGGTCCTTCTCCCAGACGAAGGCATAGTCGTTGAAGCCTGTGTCGGCGCCGCCGGGCACGTCGACGAGAGCTTCGTTGCCGCCCTTGCGCGAGACGTACTGGTTGACCTGGACCTTCGACGTGTCCCTGCCGAGCACTTCGAAGTCGATTTCGTCGTGCGGCTTCTTGTCGGCCGGACCGATATAGCTGAAGAAGGCGGAGTTCAGGCCGGAGCCGGTCGCGGCCTTCATCCGGATTTCGTACGTGCCGTAGCCGTACCGCTTGCGAGTCTGGATCTCGCCGCACACATAGTCGCGGTCACCTGTCTTCTGCTGGTCGAAGGTCAGTGTCAGGAGGCCGCCCGCCACGGACACCTGCGATTTCGACCAGGTGCAGTTCTGATGCGGACCGTTGTTCCAGCCGTCCGACACAAACCAGAACGAGGTGTCGAGCTTGTCAAAGGTTTCAACGAAAGACGTCCCGGTTACACCTTCCTGAGCAGCGGCGGCGGTCGGCGCCACCGCCAGCAGGCTGATGATTGCAAGGCGGTGGCATTCTGTCTTGAGGAGAGATGTCATCGTCTGTCACCTTTGCTTACGACGAGTATTCGGAGCGGGAGGCGACGGCCTCGGTCTGCGGATAGCGTCGCCCGCGGCTGTTCCCTGTCCGATTGCCGGTGAGGACGGCGTGAAGTCCGGGAGTCGTACGTTTCGCGAGACCATGCGTTGTTATCAGGAACACCAGGGTCAGCACCGGCGCCGTGAGATAGAAGAGCGGATAGGAAGCCGAGCCCGTTCGGTTCCAGGCCATCCACAGCAGGATCAGGAGCGGATAGTGGCCGCAGAAGATCCAGAAGCTGAGACCGCCGCCGGAGGCGAGCCGGTTGCCGAAACGGGTACCGACGAGAAGGCTCGACAGCGACCAGGCCCCGAGAATGCCGGCAATTGCCGTGAGGCTGCGCAGCATTTCCAGCCACACCGGATATTCAGGCCCGGTTGCGTAGAGTCCTGCCGCCAACAGCAGCGACGCCAAGCCGACGACAATCGTAATGGGCATGGCATGTTCGTCGAGACGCTTGACGTCGACCTGGTGAAGAGAGGCGTAGATGCCGAGGCTGAAACCGAACAGGATCGATTTCTTCAGGAATATCAGGTTCGGGAGCGGCAGCACGGCATAGGCCAGGAACAAGGCCAGGGTGACATGCGGAAAGCGCATGACGAGCTGTCCGAGAAGTGGAGAGAGCGCAATGCACAGCAGAAGGTCACGCAGGAAATAGAGCGGCAGGTTGATCGGCCAGTCCTGCACGGCAAAGGCGAGGCTTGCCAGGTCGTGCGAGGGAGCTCCCGCGACGTCCGGGAGGTAGCCGACGGCAACGCCGTTCCTCTGTGCCGCGTAGACGAGGACCAGGAAGGCACTGTTCCAGATCATGAAAGGAAGCAGGACCGTCACCGCCTTGCTGCCGAGGACCCTGCGGTAGTCGAACTGGGTAAGTCCGCGGCGGAAAAGCAGGTAGCCGGAGATCGCGCTGAGGCACGGAACACCGATGCGGAAGAGGCTGTCTCCGAGATAGACTCGCAGCCAGTCCACGGTGCCATAGTTCCCGAGATAGGGACTTCTTTGCGGATCGTAGGGTATGTGGACAAAGACGATCCCTGCAATCAGCAGAAGACGCATCATATTGATCCGCGATGAGACGTTCGCGTCGACGTTCACGATGGCAGTCACCCCTATTGGGCCGCTCCCCCTAAAGCAGCCGTTTCAACCAGAGCAGACTTGAGCCCGCATCCCTAAGCTAGGGCCGTGAAGAGGTAGAAAATATGGCAGTGCAGCGAGAAAACGCTGCCGGACATGCTGCGGCGCACAAAAGTACGGGTACGAACGTCTCGCAGGTAATAGTTTCCGATGCTTGCATTTTGTCAAAATACGCAGGATTGCAGGCAATTACGATGATCAACGATATGGTTGTGTGTCGTGCGAGAATACCGCTAACGGCGGTCGGATTTTTTCCCGTCGGAAGGCTGGCAGGCTATTGCTGACTCAGCGGAGGAGGCCAACCTGCACAGATCTTGCCCCAATTGAGGCACGCATCGCCGATCCTATTCCGCGATTGCCGCCACTGCCGTTGCAGGGGGAGTGGATTTGCGGGTAAGCGCCATGAGCGTCCGCAGCAGCGGCCGTTCGGTGAGCAGGATGAGAACGGCGTAAATCATGCCACCTGCAAGGATACCGGCCACCATCTGCAGCGCGGGATTGGGGATGAGGTATCCATAGCTGTCGAGAAGCGCCCGCACTGCGACCGCCATGACGATCGAGGTGAACATGGGTCGGCTCGCCTGGAGGAAGCCGCGCCGGAACGGCTTGTCGTCGGCCCTGAAGACGATCCACGAGTAGCCGGCAAGGACGATTGCGTTGACGATGCAGAGCGCGATCATGGCTTCAACCAGCGATCCCCGCAGAGCACCGGCCGCGACGGCAGCGGTGGTGACGGCCGCACGCAGGAGAGCCCACCAGAAGAGCACGCCGCCACGGCCGATGCCCTTCAGATAGGGAATGAAGGTGCTGCAGGGCGTAAGAATGCCCTTGGATATGGCAAGCAGGCCGAGCACGGGCCAGGCATAGGCCCACTGCTCACCGAACAGCACGCGCATGGCAGGCTCTGCGACCGCCCAGAGACCGAACATCATCGGAGCGAGCAGCACGGTCGTCACCTGTGTGCTCAGCATCAGCGCCTGTGATCGCCGTTCGCGATCATGCATCATCGAGCTGAATGCCGGGAACAAAACGCCCATGACCGCGGACAACACCACCTGATTCGGAATGCTCGAGAAACGGTTGGCAGCGGAATATGCACCCGCATCCGCCAAGCCGAGGTGTCGGGAGATCACCACCATCGGCGACTGGAACGTAACGAAATTGGCGACCTCGGAGCCCATCATCCCGAGACTGAAACGGGTGAGTGCCAACACGCGGCGAATGCTGAAGGCGAATCCCGGGCGGTAGCGCGAGACGGCGTAGAGACCCCAGATACGGATGAGGGCGGAGGAGAAGAGTTGTGCGACGAGCGCCCACACGCCGACGCCTGCGAGCGCAAGTACCAGCGCGATGGCCGCACCGAGCGACTCCGAGATCATGCTCCACAGTGCATCCTTGGAGAACTGCATGCGCCGGGCAAGCAGGGCATAGGCGACGTCGCCGCCGAGTTGCAGCGGAATCAGCAGACACATCGTGCGCAGGAGGTAGGCGGCCTCCGTGGCTCCCAGCATGCCGGCAATGGGTTCCGCGTAAATGTAGATGACGAATGCCAGCAGCGCCGAAATCGCGAGATTCGTCCAGAAGACGGAGTGTACCGTCACCGCATCCTCGTCTTCCTGGAGTATCAGCGCGGAGGCGAAGCCGGCCCCGCCGATCATCGCGAGGAACTGAACAGCGGCGAGCGCCACGGCGACGGCGCCGAACTCGTCCGGCGTCAGGATGCGGGCCAAAATCGGCACGGTGACAAACTTAAGCCCGAATGTCCCTGTCTTGGATAGGACGCTCCAGCCGACGTTACGGGTCACCGATTTGGCGTTCACTGCTGGGGGCATGACGACATCCTTTGTAGGCGAACCAGGGAACGACGACGACAAAGACGTAAGCGCCGGGCGAGAGCCGCAACCTGTCTGGAGGAGGCCAGGCAACCTCTTTTAGGTAAACTGCAGGGGCAAAAAGATGGCGAAGTTTTCAGTTATCATTCCGTACTACCAGAAGGAGCCGGGCATTCTCAGGCGTGCGCTCGGTTCTGTTCTTGCCCAGACCTACCGCGATTTCCATGTCATCGTTGTCGATGACCAGTCGCCCTATCCGGTCGATGACGAGCTTGCTCCGCTTCCCGCCGAAGCGCGCGACCGGATCATGGTCATTCGTCAACCGAATGCCGGACCGGGTGGGGCGCGTAACACCGGCCTCGAACATGTGCCGGGAGACACCGACTTTGTCGCCTTTCTTGATTCCGACGATTTGTGGACGCCCGATCACCTGCAAAACGCCTTTGTAGCGATGACGCAGTTCGGTGCGGACTGCTATTTCGCCTCGATTACCGGCAGCGACGCCTTCTATTATCACTTCGGCATGGCAGAGCTCGAGCGGAGCGAACGGGCGGTGCGCCTTTCGGACGATCCTCTGATGATCGAGCTTCCGGAACTGTCGCGTGTCATGCTGAAGAACTGGAGCTTCCTGCACTTGTCCTGCATGGTTCTGGGGCGGCCGCTCTTCGAGACGTCGCGCTTCGAGGCCGAGCTACGTCTCGCCGCGGAAGACGTCCTCTTCTTCTGCGATTGCGTGCTTGCCGCCCGCCGGACGGTCCTCTGCGATGCCGCCGGTGCGGTCCGTGGTGAGGGCGTCAACATCTTCCATAGCATTGATAACGACTCGCCGCAGTTCCTCAAGCAACAGTTCAACACCTGGGTGGCGCTCGACACGCTCGAAGGCCGCTTCCAGGGACGCCCGGACGAAGTCGCCTCCATCCGCGGCTATAAGCAGACGGCGCGAAGGCAGGCCCTCTGGAGTCAGGCCCGCCTCGTCAAGCGACGCAAAGTCCCGCAGGTCAGCCTGCTCGCACGGTGGTTCTGGCGCGATCCCGCCATCCTGCAGAGCGTCATGCATCTGGCGGTCGGGAAACTCGTGCGCCAGTCATCCGCCAACTGATTTCAATACGTTTTCTGCCGTCCGGCGGGACCGCTTTCTCGCGGCCCGTGTGGCAACCAGGAGGACCAGATGCAGCCCTTTTACTGGCAATCACAGCACGGCAATTTCGGTGACGACCTCAATCTGTGGCTTTGGGATAACCTGCTGCCGGGCTTTCGGGATGTTCACCCTGATGTCCTGCTCGTCGGCGTCGGTACCGTTCTCGATCGTGCGCTTCTTCCATCAGGCATGCGCAAGCTCGTGATCGGCAGCGGCTTCGGCTACGGAACCTTGCCGGACATGTCCGACAAGGACGAGTGGGACATCCGCTGTGTGCGGGGACCGCTCACCGCCGAAGCTGCGGGTCTGCCTCCCGAAAAAGGCATCGTCGATCCCGCGGTCATGGTCGCCGACATGCCGGAGTTTAGCGACACCGAAAAGAAATATCGTAAGAGCTTCGTGCCCCATTGGGAGTCGGCCGTCGCCGGCCTGTGGCCGGCGATCTGCGAGACGGTGGGGCTCAACTACATCGATCCGCGGGGGGAGGCGAAGGACGTGATCCGCACGATTGCGGAATCCGAGATGGTGGTCGCAGAATCCATGCACGGGGCGATCCTTGCCGATGCATTTCGGATTCCCTGGGTGGCGGTCACGACGTCCCGCAGCATCAACAGTTTCAAGTGGCGGGACTGGGCTTCCACGCTCGGCGTTTCCTACCACCCGCGCCAGGTGCCCGTCTCCAGTCGCGCCGAGGCGATCGCCAAGGGCGCCAGGTTCTGGGGGGTCGATTTCAGGGAGAATGTTCCGGCCGGAAGTGAAGTCCGCCGCTCCGATCTCGGTGATGTCGCCGTTCTCGATCGCGAACCCCGCCAGACCTCGCTGCGCATGGCGGCCAAGCATGCGCTCGCCGCTCCCTCCACTCTTGCCCTCTGGCAGGCGAGCCGGGCGACGCCACAAATGAGCAGCGACGCACTCCTGAGCGAACGCAAGGAACGGTTCGCGGCCGAACTCGAGCGGGTGCGCCGGGACTATCTCTGAGCGGAAACGGGAACGGCGGAGAGCAGGTAGCGCAGGCCCGGCGAGTCGAGATGTGCCGTCGCGCCAGTGCGGACCGGCCGCCGGAAGCGTTCCGTCTTGTCCGCGAGAATGCCGCTTCCAATGGCGGCAAGGGCTGCCGGGCGGGCAAGCGCGTAGCGGATTGCAGCGAGCGGGCCGCTACCGTTCTTGAGGTCGAGGAAATGGCGAAGCTCATATTTTGCCCGGATGTGCCGCTCATGCCGACGAAGCACCGCAACGGTTGCCTCGGAGAGGGAGCTGTCGGCAAGGATGGCGCGGTCGGCTTCGTAGAGACGGCGGAGATCCTCGGTGCGGTGGCGTCCGCTCAGCGAGTCGCTCCGCACCACGGCACAGTAACCGCAAGCGTGAATCAGACGATAGCGAGCTCCCTTTGCGAGCGCGCGGACATAGAGCTCGTAATCCTCGCCCAGGCGCAAGTCCTCGCGGTACCTCAGCTCGTTGGACTCGAGGAAGGCGCGGCGCATCACCGGTTTCAGAAAGCCGATTTCCCCGCGGCGTACCCCACGTCGCGAAATATTGCCTTCGACGAAACTCTCTAGATCGATGAGGCGCGGTTGCGGATGAAATTCCGGTATCGCCGGAGGTGCGCCCGTGACGCGCGACTCCTCGATGAACGCGATGTTGTCGGCAACGAAATCCCATTCATTGTCGGCGAGGAGCCTGCCGAATCTCCCCGGAACGAAAAAGTCGTCAGCGTCGAGAATGGCGATGAACGGGGAGGACGAGCAGGCGATCGCCGCATTGCGTGCGGCGGCGGGGCCGCGGTTCTTCTCGAAGCGCAGGATGCGAAGCCGGCCGCTGTCGTCGTCCACAGCCTTGGCGGCCGCCGATGTGGTGTCGGTGGAGCCGTCGTCGATGACGACGACCTCGGCGGTCTCGGGTTCCGCCAGGGCGGATGCGACCGCTCTTCCTATCGTTGCCGATGCATTCCTGGCCGCGATGACGACGCAGATGGCCTGTATCTGAGGCATGCGACACTCCTGTACCGGTTAACGGGCGAGGTGAGCGCTCGAAAGGCTCGGCCGGAGAGTGGCGAACGATCATGACGCAAACAGGGCATGCGGTGATTGCGAGATGACCGCCGATCTAAGTAGAAGCTCAGAGCTTGGAAGGGTCGGGATTGTTGAGGCGCGACACGCGCGCACTCTTCGCCTTGTCGTCCGTGGCGGGCGTCTCTAAGTCGGATTTGCGCTGCCGTGCTGCCTTCGCGACCATAAAAAGGACCGCCAGAAAATATCCAACCTGCAGCAGTACCGCGCTCACTGCCGTCTGTACGAGGGTGGTGGTGACGGAGCCGGTCAGGCCGTAGGTGACCAGACCAAAGACGATCAGGACAGCGACCATGCTCATCATGACACGAGGTCCATACATCTTGGTCACCTCATATCCGAGTCGAGTGACGTAGTATTCATCGCCGGACTGCCTTCTCCTCTCAAGGCTCAAACAAATATATTGATCATTGCTCGTCGTTTCAACGTGCATGTCCTTGGAAATCCGGGAATTCTTCCCTCTTCGGCAGCATAGGGTAACGTCCTTTCGGTTGTGTTACGAAGTAGAGGCAGGAATGCACGTTCTCCGGTGCGCCCCAGATTCGCCACAGAGTGGCGTCGCATTCTCTCGAATGAACGCGTGAAGCCCGCTTCGGTTGCAGGAAATCGTATGGGTGACGCTGGGAGTTGCGCTACTAGGACGTGAAAACAGCGACGCTGCAATCACGTTTTGTTACAAATTTAGAAAATGCGAATTGAAAAATGTGCGGCGCAACATAATGATGCGCCGCAAAAATATTCTTCTTGGGGGACCGTTTTCCTGTGTCCCGGATGCGGGCGGGAGAATGCTGGGTGCCGGAACCTGTATACCGTAGGCCGTAGATTTCGGAATTTCTGAGTTAATATAATGTTACAAAGTATTAATGTTTGGATCATCTCGTGACCGGCCGTGCCGACACGATCCCTCTAGTTGAGGCCACCAGTAATCGGTTGAGCGGCGCGTGACCGGCGCAGAGGGCGCGGGGTTCGAAGGGAACCATTTCCGGGTGTCGGTGGCGACGCAAGACAAAATCTGACCACACACTCCGTCTTGGATAAGGGCCGCGTCCCCAGGGACCGACCAATCGCCAACGTAAATGGAGTCATCTCTATGAAGTACGCGACTCGATCGGCCAGTTCGCCGTTGTTGCACACGCTTGAGGCCGGCACTCCGCCGGTTGGGGGGTATCCAAGAGGGTTTTCGACGTCTCCGCCGCCTTGGCGGCTTTGCTGCTTTTCAGCCCTCTTTTTCTTCTGATTGCGGCTCTCGTCAAATTCTCAGACGGTGGCCGGGTCTTCTACGGCCATCGCCGTGTGGGGCATAATGGCCGAAGCTTCTACTGCCTGAAGTTCCGCACCATGCGGGAGGATGCGGACCGGATCTTGCAGGAGTATCTGCGAAACAATCCGGCCGCCTACGAGGAATGGCGCACCAGCCGAAAGCTGCAGGACGATCCGCGGGTAACCGTCGTCGGCAGCGTGCTCCGCAAACTCAGTCTCGACGAGTTGCCGCAACTCATCAACATCGTCCGCGGTGAGATGAGCGTCGTCGGCCCGCGTCCCGTCGTCGAAGAGGAGCTGGAACTCTACGAGGTTGCCGCCCAGTTCTATCTGCAAAGCCGTCCCGGTCTCACCGGTCTTTGGCAGGTCAGCGGCCGCAACGACGTCTCCTATGCGTCGCGCGTCGCGCTCGATTCTCACTATGTACAGAACTGGTCGCTGATTAACGACCTCATCATCGTAGGCCGGACGGTACCCGCCGTCTGCCTGTCGCGCGGAAGCTACTGACGTCCGGCGGCCATGCCGCCGGACGAAGACGACAGAGAAGAAAACGGGGTATCACATGCGTACTTTCTTCCGCCGCCGGGCGTCTACAGGCACTGGCTCAAGAGCTTTGGTTTGGCCGCTCGCCTTCTCCCTGTGCGCGGCTTTTGCCTTTCATGGCCCAGTGCGCGCTGAAGAGTATCATCTCGGCGTTATGGATAAGCTGAGGGTCCGCGTCGCCGAGTGGCAGACCGCGGAAGGGGCTGTTCGTGACTGGTCGGCCGTCAGTGGCGATTATACGGTCGGCGCCTCGGGCAAGATCTCGCTGCCCTTTCTCGGTGAACTCGCCGCATCCGGCAAAACGGCCGAGGAAGTCTCCGCAGAGATCGGCGAAAAGATGCAGCAACTGTTCGGACTGCGCGACCGTCCCTCCGCATCCGTCGAGATCGCGCAGTACCGGCCGATCTATATCTCCGGTGAGATTCAGTCTCCCGGACAGTATGCCTATGTGCCCGGCATGACGGTGTTGAAAGCCTTAAGTCTCGGAGGCGGAATGCGTCGGCCCGATCCGGGGCAGCGTGTCGCGCGCGACTATATCCGTTCCGAGGGAGATGCGTCGGTTCTTATCGCCGAGCGCAACCGCCTTCTCGCCCGCCGTGCTCGCCTGCAGGCGGAGATCTCAGGCAAGGACAGCATCAGTCCGCCAAAGGAGCTCGAAGGTATCTCCGAGGCAGATCAGTTGCTTGCTAGCGAAACAGCACTCATGAAGTCGCGCAACAAGCGCCTGACGTTGCAACTGCAGGCGCTCGCCGACTTGAAGACCCTCCTGAACAGTGAAATCGAATCGCTGGCAAAGAAGGCCGACACTCAGTCCAGACAGCTGGAGCTCGTTCAGAGCGACCGGGAGAAGGTCTACAACCTGACGGAAAAGGGTCTGGCGGTCAGTTCCCGCCGCCTGTCCATCGAACAGCAGATGACGGATCTTCAGGCCGGCCTGCTCGATATCGACACTGCGTCCCTGAAGGCACGCCAGGACATCAACAAGGCCGGACAGGACGAGACAAACCTGCGCAATGATTGGGATGCGCAGCTTGCCCAGGAACTGCAGAACACAGAACGAGAACTGGAAACCAACACACTGAAGCTCGGCACCAGCCGTGACCTGATGAGCGAAGCTTTGATGCAGTCGGCAGTCGAGGCGACATCCGCAAAGGAGACCGCGACAGTCACCTATGCCATCGTCCGCGAGGTCGATGGAAAGGCTCGGGAAATGACGGTCGATGAGAACACTGCCGTACTTCCGGGCGATGTCGTGAAGGTCAGTGTCGGGGTGGCCATGCGATGAGGTGCGGATGAGGGTCGCGAAGTCCAGTCTGATCGGGCCGGGTGAGAACACGTTTTACGGGACCGTGGCAGTTGCGCTCTCGTTCTTCGTTTTCGCCTATTCGGCACGTCTGGGGCAGATTTCCATCCTTTTCTATTACGGGCTGTGGCTGCCACTGGCGCTGGTTGATTACCGCCGCGTGCTCGGCAACTACGCCCGCTACTACTGGATCTTCGCCTTCGCGGTCTTCGCCTGCCTTTCCGTCTTCTGGTCTGCTGCCCCGGCCCACAGTGCCCGTACCGGCATTCAGTATCTCTCGCATGTGATCTGTGCACTTGTTGCGATGCGCGTCATAGATCTGCGAACGCTCATCAAGGGCGCAATCGTCGGAACCGGACTGGTCCTTGTCTTTTCCCTGCTGTTCGGCGTCTACCATTATGACCCGCTCGACGGCTCGTACAGTTTCGTCGGCGCGTTCGCCTCGAAGAACCAGCTCGGCTTTTACGCCTCGCTCGGGGTCTATTTTGCCTTCGCTGCCGTCGTCCTGCTGGCCGATGGCAAACTCTGGCTTCTTGCAGCCGCCGCGGTCGGGCTGCTCTCCGCCTATTCGCTCGCCGCGTCGCAATCGGCGACCTCGGTGCTGACCGGAGCGGTCGTGGTGGCACTGGCCACGGTTGCGCGTGGGCTACAGATCCTTTCGCCGAAGCGGCGCAAGGGGCTCTTCCTGGCGGTGGCAGCCTTCGCTTTCGTCGGCATTCTTGCCTTCGTGTACGGGGACGGCTTTTCGCTCATTCTCGGAGCTTTCGGCAAGGACGCCACCCTGACCGGCCGGACCTATCTCTGGGAGCAGGGCATGGAGGCTGCCCGTGCCAATCCCTATTTCGGTGTCGGATATCAGGCCTATTGGGTCCAGGGCTTTTCCGAAGCCGAGCGGCTGTGGGACGAGTTCTTCATCACGAGCCGTACCGGTTTCCATTTCCACAACACCTTCATTGAGGCGACGGTGGAAACGGGTCTTGTGGGCGTTCTGCTGCTTACGCTCGTGCTTGTTGTGACGCTTGCCGGACATACCTGGCAGATGCTTTCCCGTGCCGCGGGCCGGGAATCGGTAATACTCTTCGGGATATCGGCCCTGCTCGCCATGCGGGCCTTCGTGGAGATCGACATCCTGACGCCTTATCATGTCGGCTCCTTTCTCCTCTATTTCTGCGCGGGCAGGCTGACACTGCGGCAGGTCTCTCACCCGCGCCGTCGACCTGCCGCTCTTGTTCCGGTGGCAGTCCGCCCGGCTCCCGCATATGGCGGAGCGGGCATGTGAAGGAGGCGCCGTTGAACACGCTCTACGGAATTCAGTATCTCCGCGCCGCTGCCGCGATCGCCGTGGTTCTGTTTCATGCCGCCGAAAAGCTTGGCTATTCCTTCGCAATCGGTGCCGTCGGCGTCGATGTCTTCTTTGTCGTCAGCGGCTTCATCATGTGGGTGGTTGCCGAGCGTCGCAGTCCGACACCCTTAAGTTTCCTGCGCGGTCGCATTCGTCGGATTGTCCCGGTTTACTGGATGGCGACGGCGGTGATGATCGCTGGCGGTGTTGTCGGGCTCTTTCCAAATCTCCGGCTGAGCATCGGCCATGTCCTCGCCTCGTTCCTCTTCATTCCGGCGCGCTCGCCGAGCAACGGCGAGATATGGCCGGTCCTCGTGCAGGGCTGGACGCTGAACTACGAGATGTTCTTCTACGTCGTCTTCGCGGCGGCACTCTTCCTGCCGAAGCGATGGCGATTTCTTGCGATCGGGATGCTGTTTGCGGCACTGGTCGTCGTCGGCCAGATGTTCGCGAGCGACAACCTGTTCCTCCTCACCTATACCCGTCCCATCATTCTTGAGTTTGTAGCGGGAATGGCTATCGGAATGCTCTGGCTGCGGCGTCGCGTGCCGGGGCGCCTGACGGGGGCACTGCTGGTTGCCGCCGGCCTCGGCGGATTTGCCGTGATCCACCTGCTCGGCTTGCCGTTCGACACCTGGACCTGTGGTCCTCTCGCGACGGCGCTGGTCCTCGGCACGGTTTCTCTGGAGGCGAGCGGCGGGGTCGCTCGTGCAGCACTTCCCGCGTTTCTCGGTGACGCGTCCTATTCCATCTATCTCTGGCATACCTTCGCAATTTCTGTGGTTGCGAAGCTTGGGATGGCGGCCGGCATAGCGATGCCGGCCCTCATGGTTTCGGCCGTCGCGACCGGCATTCTGGCCGGCGCGATCGGTTATAGGGTGCTCGAACGTCCGACCATCCGCCTCTGGCGTCAGCCAGCCTGGTAACCCGCGTCGGCGTGCGTTGCCGTCAGCCCTTCGGCCCTGCCCGGAAGTAGACGGTCGGCTGCTTCGACGGGTCCTTGTAGACCGCGTAAACCTCAAACGAGGCGTCGGGATCGTCGCCCATGCCGGGCGATCCGGACGGCATGCCGGGAACGGCAAGGCCCGCTATGTCCGGCTGTTCGGACAGCAGTCTTGTGAGAGCCTGCTCGGGGACGTGGCCTTCGATGAAATAGCCGCCGACCACCGCGGTGTGGCAGGATTGCATCTCGTCCGGCACGCCGTAACGCATCTTCACCGGTGCGAGATCGGGTTCGTCGATCGTTCGAATGCTGTAGCCGGCGCGCTGCATGGCCTCGCCCCAAAGGTGGCAGCAGCCGCAATTGGGATCCTTGTGAAGGGTAATCGTCTCACCGGCAGCGAAGGCAGCATCGGCTGCGACGAATGCGCCGGCGGCGAGAACGGCGGTGCAAAGAAATTGTCTACGGTTCATTGTCTTGTCCTGGATTTGGTGTGCCGGTGCGGTCTTCCGCGCATCGCCGGCAATCGAAAGCATGAGAAGCGGACCGCGAACGGCGCATACCGAGCGCGGACCATCACGAAAAGAGATCGCGTCAGGCTTTCGGAGGCTCCGTCGGCGGCTTCACCATGATCCCGGTAACGAGTACATCAGCGTCGGTCTTGTCGCGGCCGGATCTGACCGTGACAGTGGCGATGGGCGCATCGGCCAGAACCGCCGGAGCGGCGCACGCGGTCTCGCAAGAGCGGAGGATCAGACAATCGCCGCAGCTTCCTGACTGCAGCTTTGCGCAGCAATCATCTCCACGGGAGACAGGCATGGCGTTCGACGGACCATGCATATGCGTGGACGCCATCGATGCCGCGGCAAGTTCGTGCGTTACACCCGCGGCGAAATTCGAGTTCACCCCCGCCGGCCCGAGTGCAAGGACCAGCATGGCAAGGAACACGACAAGGCTACGGCGGATGGATTGTGCCATGTTTTCAATCTGCCACGAACCGGGGAAAACGGAAAGAAAATACTCCGCGCCGGTTCTTGGAAAAACGTCGCAGCGACATCGCCGGCGCACTGCGGTGTTTTTCTGCTGGTTCGATTTCGATGAAACAGGAAAGTGGTGCCGCTTACGTGACTCGAACACGTGACCCCATCATTACGAATGATGTGCTCTACCGACTGAGCTAAAGCGGCCAAGACGAACCGCGTCTGGCGCGGTTCGTTGATCTGTGCGCGCTGATACAAGCATCGCGCGGGAATTTCAAGCCGGGATTTTCTTCTCCCGGCGTTTTCCGTTTGGAGCCGTGCTCGTCGGCGGGTTAGAGGGCGAGGCGGCTGCGGGCCGCCTTGTACTCTTTCTCGAGTCGGTCGACGACGGCCGCCACAGGCTCGATGGCCTTTACCGCGCCGATGCCCTGTCCACAGCCCCAGATGTCCTTCCATGCTTTGGCGCCGGTGGTGGCCTTTTCGAAATCCATCTTCGACGGATCGGCGACCGGAAGATTGTCGGGATCCATCCCGGCGGCGCGGATCGACGATTTCAGATAGTTACCGTGAATGCCGGTGAAATAGTTCGAGTAGACGATGTCGTTCGCCTGCGCTTCCACCACGGCCTGCTTGTAGGCATCGGAGGCGCGCGCTTCCGTCGTTGCGATGAAGGGGGAACCGATATAGGCCATGTCGGCACCCATCGCCTGTGCGGCGAGAATGCCGCCGCCTGTGGCAATGGCTCCGGCAAGCAGCAGCGGTCCGTCGAACCACTCGCGGATTTCCTGTACGAGCGCGAACGGCGAGAGTGTTCCGGCGTGGCCGCCTGCCCCGGCTGCGACCGCTATCAGCCCGTCGGCACCCTTGCGGATCGCCGAATTGGCATGCCGGTTGTTGATCACGTCGTGCAGCACGATGCCGCCGTAGGAATGCACGGCCGCATTCACCTCGGGGACCGCTCCCAGTGAAGAGATGACGATCGGCACCTTGTACTTCACGCACATCATCAGGTCGTGCTCGAGGCGCTTGTTGGACGTGTGAACGATCTGATTGACGGCAAAGGGCGCCGCCGGCCGCTCCGGATGGGCTGCGTTGTGGGCAGAAAGGTTTTCGGTGATCATGGCGAGCCATTCGTCGAGCTGACTCTCGGGCCGGGCGTTGAGCGCCGGGAAGGCGCCAACGACGCCGGCCTTGCACTGCGCGAGTGTCAGCTCCGGATGCGAGATGATGAAGAGCGGCGAGGCTATCACCGGGAGGCGAAGATTCTCGGAGAGGACCGCGGGAAGTGCCATGAAAGACCTCGGAGTGTTTTACGTTTACGGAAACGTCAATTTACTTAGCAGAGGATGGGCAGATGGAAAAGACCATGCCTGCAGGTCAATTCGGAGCCCGTCACGCAGAGAATGCCGGCTGCTCGGGGTGGCCGCAGGGAGAGCCTGATCGGGTTTGTCGACGGCGACTTCGTCGAAACCAGGCCACTTTTTTCTGAGTATCTTCCCTCCTGCGGACGCGAGGCCTTGCAGATCGGCGGGGCAGCCGTTACCGAATCGCTGAGCAGCAGCAACGGGATCGGCCCGGTTGCCGACCGACGAGGGAACGTCAGTGAACGGATTGGAAGCGGCCATCAGGAACGCTCTAGAGCGATCGGATCGCGCCAATGCGGAAACGCGTGCCCGGATCTACCAGTCGGCGCGGCACGCACTGGAAACCGGACTGCAGAAGCAGGGCATCACCGATCCCGAGATCATCGCCCAGCAACGGCATAAGCTCGAGACGGCAATCCATGCAATCGAGCTGGAGGAACGGGAGCGGCTCTCGACCGCTGAGCCCGAAATGGGGCTTCCGCCGTCGGCCGATGTGGTCGCCGAGCCGCAACGCCCTGACACGCCCGCGATGCCGGCAGTCCATGCGCCGGCAGTTTCCGCCGTCGAAACCGGTTCGGGTGAGCGCCGCGAAAATGCCCCAGCCGCGGGTGATTTTGGCGACCTGCGAGCCGAGCGCCTGCATCGGGGTTCTGAAAGCGTCGATATATCGATGGAACGGGACGAGAGCCGGACCGCCGCTGCGGCGATGGAGGTTCGTCCGGAGGCGCCGATCCGTCCGCGGAAAAAGCGGCGAGGCCTCTTTGCACGGCTCTTCATGTTCGCTGTTCTTCTTGGGGCGATCGGCACGGGGGCATGGTGGGTTTACACCTCCGGGCTCATGTTGAGCGAAGCGGAGCGCGATACCAGTGTCCCCAATCCGCCGCCGCAGGCCGTGGAAGAGGACTTTACCGGCACGCAGGAGCCGAAGCCGCTCGAAACCCGGAACGGCTTTTCCGACGACTGGATCGAGATTTTCGAGCCGAAGCGCATCGACGTCATTCGTCCACGCGCCAATGCCGCGGTGGATGTCGTCAGTGCCCGCGACGGAACGGCGATGAATGTTGTCTCGCGTTCGCCTGACGCCGACGGCAATGTCGAGATCACGGTACCAACCGACACCCTTCGCGAGATGGCGGGCAAGACGTCGACATTTGCTCTGACCGTGGAAGCCTCGGGCGACCAGCCTGTGCAGATCGCCGTCGAATGCGACTTCGGCAGGCTCGGTGACTGCTCGCGCCATCGCTTCACCGTAAACACCCAGAAAACCGACGTGCTGTTTCGCGTAACCTTCGACCGGTCCATGGCCCCGGCGACGCCCGGCCGGCTCCTCTTGAATGCCGGGCTGGGCGGTGCTGGCCAAGGCGTGAATCTCTATTCCGTCCGTCTTCTGCCGGGGCAGTGATCGCCGACGGCTGCCGCGCCATTCCTCAACATCATCGGCCTGCGAGGAAATCCGATCCCTTGCCGATGATCTTTTTGTCCATTTTGCCGATCTTCTCGTCGTCCTTGCCTTCGTAGTCTATCGACGTGAGGATGTGGCGGATCGCGTTCAACCGGGCGCGGCGCTTGTCGTTCGCCCGGATTATGGTCCACGGCGCGTGTTCGGTATGGGTTTCCTCGATCATCCGGTCGCGTTTCTTCGTGTAGTCGTCCCACTTGCCGAGCGCGGCGATATCCATCGGAGAGAGCTTCCATATCTTCAGCGGATCGTGGCGGCGGTCGTGAAAGCGTTCGATCTGCATTTCCTGGCCGATCTCCAGCCAGAATTTGAAGAAGTGGATGCCGTCGGCGGCGATCAGCTTCTCGAAATGCGGCGCCTGTTTCAGGAACTTCTCGCATTCCGTTTCCGTGCAGAATCCCATGACGGGCTCCACGACCCCGCGATTGTACCAAGAGCGGTCGAAGAGCACGAATTCGCCACCGCTCGGAAAATGCGGCACATAACGCTGAAAATACCACTGGGTCCGCTCCGTCTCCGTCGGCTTCGTCAGCGCCACAACGCGCGCCGACCGCGGATTCATGTAGGAGAGGATCACGTGGATAGTGCCGCCCTTTCCGGCGGCATCCCGTCCCTCGAACAGGGCCATCACCCGTTTGCCGGTCTTCTGCAGCCAGAACTGCACTTTGACGAGTTCTATCTGCAGCTGCTGCAGTTCTCGTTCGTAGTCGTCCTCATCGAGCTTCTTGTCGTAAGGGTAGTGCCCGGAGGTAAGCGACTTGTCGTCGATCCAGTCGGGAAGGTGCGGGTCGTCGATGTCGAAGACCCTTTCCTTCCCGCCGAGCTTGAGTGTTACCGCACGGCTTTCTGCTGGCGTATTCATTGAGATTTCCCTCGTCGCGACCGGAGATGCACTAGTGAGGACATATTCGCGCCGCCAATACAAGCATCGGTCCGGCTCTATCGCCGGGGGATATCCCGCAGTGGCCGTGGCAGGGCCAGTAAACATCTGTCATGAATTATGTTTATCACGGGGCGCGTGGGTTCCTGGAAGTGGCAGATGAGGGCTGCGTGGCTGAAGATCGCGGTGCTTTGAAAGTGGTGATGTCGCGCTTGCGCGCGGGCTGGAGCTTTCTGGCCGCGGCGGCTCTTGTGGCGGCGGCCGCCTATTTCGCCGGCGCGCAGCCGGTGTTCTCTCTCGCCCTTTGGTTCCTTGCAGCGCTCGCGGTACTCGTTCGGGATCAGGCTTCTCCGCGCATAGAGGAAAGTCCTACTGAACATACGGAAGCGATCGAAGCCACGCTTTCGCAGGTGGAGTCGGTTCTCGGAGCGCTTGATCTGCCGGTTGTGATGATCGACGGCGATGCGACCGTCCTGGCCCAGAACAATGCCGCCGAGAAGGCTTTCGGTCCCTTGCTGGCGGGCCTTCATATTTCCACGCGCTGGCGCTCGCCCGGCATTCTCGACATGATCCGCGAGACAATCGAGACAGGCGAGCCAAATCAGATCGAACACTCCGAGCGGCTGCCGTCGGAGCGTGTCTATATCGTCCGCTCGGCGCAGGTCGAGGATCCCGCAGGCATGCTGCCGCAGCTCTTCCTTCTCTCGTTCCGCGACATATCCGAACTGCGCCGGCTCGACCGGATGCGTAGTGATTTCGTTGCCAATGCGAGCCATGAACTGCGCACGCCGCTCGCGTCGCTCCGCGGTTTCATTGAAACCCTTCAGGGGCCGGCTCGCGGCGATCCGAAGGCGCAGGAGCGGTTCCTGGCGATAATGCTGGACCAGGCGACGCGCATGAGCCGGCTGGTCGATGATCTGCTGTCGCTGTCCCGGCTCGAACTCAAGGCACATATCGCGCCGGACCAGAAGGTCGACCTCGTCCCCGTACTCGGGCATGTGCGGGATTCGCTGGCCCCGCTCGCCGCCGATCTTGGCGTCGATATTTGTCTGCACCTGCCGGAAGGGAAAGTTGAGGTCCTCGGCGATCGCGACGAATTGGTGCAGGTTTTCGAGAACCTCGTCGAGAATGGTTGCAAATACGGCCAGGAGGGCAAGGTCGTCGATGTCTACCTTCGCCACGGCGACGGCGTGCCGGTGGAGGTGAGTGTCGTCGACCATGGGCCCGGAATTCCGGCCGAGCATGTTCCCCGTTTGACGGAGCGCTTCTATCGCGTCAGTGTGGCGGACAGCCGGTCCAAGAAGGGTACGGGCCTCGGTCTCGCCATCGTCAAGCACATCCTGACGCGCCACCGTGCACGTCTGATCGTTCGCTCGGAGATCGACAGGGGAACCGACTTCACCGTCCGGTTTTGACATAAACGTGCCCACCGGGTGTGGAAAAATTTAAAAATATAACGTAATTTCAATCGCTTGATGTGTCACAAATCTTTCATCCAAGTGACATAAAAGAGAAGGGCAAGAGTGAGTATGAACGTGCTGCTGATGCACGGGGACGGTGAGGCCGTTTGCGGCTGCATCCACACACTAGCCCACTCACGGGAGATTGAAATGAACACCCTGAAACTTTCCCTGGCGGCAATGGTCGCTTCGGTCGCATTTGCCGGCGCAGCTGCTGCTCGTGACCAGATTCAGATCGCCGGTTCTTCGACCGTTCTGCCTTACGCTTCGATCGTCGCTGAAGCCTTTGGCGAAAACACCGATTTCCCCACCCCGGTCGTCGAGTCCGGTGGTTCGGGCGCTGGCCGCAAGAAGCTCTGCGAAGGCGTCGGTGAAAACACCATCGACATTGCCAACTCTTCTTCGCGCATCAAGCAGTCGGACATCGATAACTGCGCCAAGAACGGCGTGAAGGAAATCCAGGAAGTTCGCATCGGCTACGACGGCATTGTCTTCGCCTCCGACATCAACGGTGCCGAATTTGCCTTCACCCCGGCCGACTGGCACATGGCGCTTGCTGCCAAGGTCGTCAAGGACGGCCAGCTCGTCGACAATCCGTACAAGAAGTGGAACGAGATCCGTGCCGACCTGCCGGATCAGGAAATCCTTGCCTTCGTCCCGGGCACCAAGCATGGCACCCGCGAAGTGTTCGATGAGAAGGTCATCATCGATGGCTGTAAGGAAGACGGCGCCTTGGAAGCACTCAAGGCAGCCAACGGCGGTGATGAAAAGGCCGCCGAGAAGGCTTGTATGGCGCTGCGCACCGACGGTGTCTCGGTCGATATCGACGGTGACTACACCGAGACGCTGTCTCGTATCGATGCCAACAAGAATGCTATCGGCGTATTCGGTCTGTCCTTCTACCAGAACAATACCGACAAGCTGCGCGTCGCCACGATGTCCGGCGTAACGCCGTCCGTGGAAACGATCGCCAAGGGTGAATATCCGGTTTCGCGTCCGCTCTACTTCTACGTCAAGAACGCTCACCTCGACGTGATCCCTGGCCTGCAGGAATACATCGAGTTCTTCGTCTCCGACGAAATGGCCGGTCCGGACGGCCCGCTGGCGGCATACGGCCTGGTTCCCGACCCGGAACTCGCCAAGACCCAGGCGGCCGTAAAGGCTCGCACGCCGATGGGTGCGTTGAACTAATCCGCTCTGACCGGTGGCGCGGTGATCGCGCCGCCGGTCTTGTTCTTTCTGGAGGTTGCTGGCGAGATGAGTCCGGGCATCGTTGTCCTTGTCGTGGCGGCAATTTCGGCCGTCGGGTATGTTCTCGGTCGGCGCCGAGCCGTGTCTCTCGCGGCGCGTGAGCGGGCTAAGCTTCACTCACTTCCCGCCTATTATGGTCAGACCGTCGCGCTGTTCGCGGCCGTTCCCGCCCTTGTCGTGCTTGTCGCGTGGTTGGTCGTTCAGCCTCTACTGATCGAAACGCGCGTCAGCGACATGATCCCCGACAGCGCAATACCGGAAGGCGGGGCGCGCAGCCTGGTCATGGCTGACGTCCGCCGGATTGCGGATGGCCTTGACGCGGTGCTGGCGCGCGGCGGCATCAGCGAGAGCGAGCTTTCGCAGATGCAGGCGGATGTCACCGACGTCCGCGGTCTTCTGGCCGGGATTGGTGTGGCTCTCGGTAACGACGTTCCGCCGCCGGTGTTTGAGGCGGCGAAGTCCTACCGTCAGATTTCCAAGACCGGCAACATCGTCGCCGGCGCCTTGGCCTTGGCCCTTTCGGTCGGTTTTGCTCTCTGGGCGTATCGCCGCATCGCGGTTGATCTGCGGGCGCGAAACATCAGCGAGCGTTTCGTTCGGGCCTTGCTTGTTTCAGCGTCGACGATCGCCATTCTCACGACGATCGGCATTATCGCGTCGCTGTTCTTCGAGACGTACTCTTTCTTCAAGATCTATCCGGCCCGGGACTTCTTCTTTTCCACCGTCTGGAACCCTCAGTTCCGTGGTGGTTCTGACCTTGGCATCCTGCCGCTGCTCTGGGGCACCTTCTACATTTCGCTGGTGGCGCTCGTCGTCGCCGTTCCGCTCGGCCTGATGATCGCGATATATCTCGCTGAATATGCTGGACCGTCCGTGCGCAGCCTGGTCAAGCCTGCCATCGAAGTGCTCGCCGGTATCCCGACGATCGTCTACGGTCTCTTTGCGCTCGTGACCGTCGGACCGTTTCTGCGCGACTGGATCGCGCAGCCCCTTGGGCTTGGAAATTCCTCATCTTCGGTGCTGACGGCTGGCATCGTCATGGGGATCATGATTATCCCCTTCGTGAGCTCCCTGTCCGACGATATTATCAACGCTGTCCCTCAGTCGCTGCGCGACGGTTCCTACGCTCTTGGTGCCACGCAGTCGGAGACAATCAGGCAGGTCGTGTTTCCGGCGGCCCTGCCGGGCATCGTGGGTGCGGTACTCCTGGCCGCGAGCCGCGCGATTGGCGAAACGATGATCGTGGTGCTCGGCGCAGGCGCGACCGCCAGGCTTTCACTCAATCCGTTCGAGGCGATGACGACGGTGACTGTGAAGATCGTCAGCCAGCTGACGGGCGACACCGAATTTGCCAGCCCCGAGACGCTGGTTGCCTTCGCCCTCGGCCTTACCTTGTTTGTCCTGACGCTCGGGCTGAACGTGCTGGCCCTCTACATCGTGCGCAAATACCGGGAGCAGTACGAATGACCGAGATTTCCGCGTTCTCCGCCTCGTCTGCCGAAGCCAGAGGCAAGTCGCTATATGCTGCCGACGAGAGAACCCGCCGGCGCAATGCGGCCGAGGCGCGTTTCCGGATGATGGGACGCATCGCCGTCATCATCGGTATTGTCGCCCTCATCGGGCTGCTGGCGTCGATCCTGTCGAACGGCCTGTCGTCCTTCCAGCAGACATACGTCTCGCTCGACATTTTTCTCGATCCAGCCAAGTTGGACAAGGCGGGCGACCGCAATCCGGAGGCGATCGCCAAGGTATCCACCTTCGGTTATGCGCCGCTGATCCAGAAGGCTCTCCAGGATGCGATGGCCGCGAAAGGTATTGCTGGCGACGGCGTCAATGCAAAGACAGCCGCAGAACTGATCTCCAAGGAAGCCCCGGCCGATCTGCGCAGGTTCGTCCTTGCCGATCCTTCGGCGATCGGCCAGACCGTCCGTTTCGATCTTCTCGCCGCCGGCCGTATCGATGGCTATTACAAGGGCCGCGTGACGATGGAGAGCGCCAAGCTCGACCGGAACATATCGCCCGAGCAGTTGATGCTGGCGGACAAGCTGAAGGAAGCGGGCATTCTGACGACCAACTTTAACTGGTCGTTCTTCACGGCACCGGACGCTTCCGATACGCGTCCGGAAGCCGCCGGTCTCGGTGTCGCCATCATCGGCTCCGCCTATATGATGCTCATCGTTTTCGTACTGTCACTGCCGCTTGGGGTTGCTGCCTCGATCTACCTGGAGGAATTCGCTCCGCAGAACAGGTTCACGGATCTGATCGAGGTGAATATCTCCAATCTTGCGGCGGTGCCTTCGATCGTGTTCGGTATTCTTGGCCTCGCGGTCCTCATCAACTTCGTGGGTTTGCCGCAGTCGGCGCCGATCGTCGGCGGCCTCGTACTGACGCTGATGACGTTGCCGACCATCATCATAGCCACGCGCGCGGCGCTGAAGGCAGTGCCGCCGTCGATCCGCGATGCAGCTCTCGGCGTCGGTGCGTCGAAGATGCAGGCGACCTTCCATCATGTATTGCCTTTGGCGATGCCGGGTATCCTCACAGGAACGATCATCGGTCTGGCTCGCGCCCTCGGGGAGACGGCGCCATTGCTGCTCATCGGCATGGTGGCGTTCGTCCGTGAGTATCCGGCCGGGCCACCAGAAGGCTTCTTCGACCCGGCATCCGCTCTTCCGGTCCAGATCTACAACTGGACGCAACGCGGCGACCCGGCCTTCGTGGAGCGCGCGTCCGGTGCGATCATCGTGCTTCTCGTATTTCTGCTGATGATGAACCTGATCGCGATCATTCTTCGCCGCCGCTTCGAGCGCCGTTGGTAAGAGGGCTGACTATGAGTAACATGCCGACTACAATGACGACCACGACGAAGGCTGCAACGATGAACGACTCGAAGATCTCGGCCCGCAAGGTTCAGGTGTTCTATGGCGACAAGCACGCGATCAAGGACGTTGACATCGAGATACCGCCGCGTTCGGTCACCGCCTTCATCGGACCTTCCGGCTGCGGCAAGTCGACCTTCCTGCGCTGCCTGAACCGCATGAACGACACGATCGCCAACTGCCGCGTCGAAGGACACATCTCCATCGACGGGGAGAACATCTACGATCCCAAGGTGGATCCGGTTCAACTGCGCGCCAAGGTCGGCATGGTGTTTCAGAAGCCGAATCCGTTCCCGAAATCGATCTATGAGAACGTCGCCTACGGCCCGCGCATTCATGGGCTCGCTCGCAAGAAGTCGGACATGGACGACATCGTCGCGTCGGCATTGCAGAAAGCCGGCCTCTGGAATGAAGTGAAGGATCGCCTCGATGCGCCCGGCACCGGGCTTTCGGGTGGCCAGCAGCAACGTCTCTGTATCGCCCGCGCCGTCGCCGTCAGCCCCGAGGTCATCCTGATGGACGAACCTTGTTCGGCACTCGATCCGATCGCGACCGCCAAGGTCGAGGAACTGATCCACGAGCTTCGCGCGAACTACACGATCGTCATCGTGACCCACTCCATGCAGCAGGCGGCGCGTGTGTCGCAGCGCACGGCGATGTTCCATCTCGGTGAGCTCGTCGAAGAAAACGATACCGACAAGATGTTCACCAATCCCGACGATCAGCGCACGCAGGACTACATCATGGGCCGCTTCGGCTGATGCCCTGTCATCGGTCGCGCTGACGCATTCATTCGAGGATCACGACATGTCATCGACACACATCTACTCCGCCTTCGACGAAGAACTGAAATACCTGATGCGCCGCATTTCCGAGATGGGCGGACTTGCCGAACAGATGGTGAGCGACAGCGTCCGGGCATTGGTCCAGGGCGACTCCGCGCTTGCGCACAAGGTCATCTCCGACGACGTCATCATGGACGCAGCAGAGCGCGAAATCGGCGACAAGGCTGTCATTACCATCGCCCGTCGTCAGCCCGTCGCCAGTGACCTTCGCGAGATCATCGGAGCGCTCAAGATCGCCAGCGACCTCGAACGGGTCGGCGATCTCGGCAAGAACAACGCCAAGCGCGCCATGGCGGTCCAGAGCGCCGGTATTCCACGCAAGCTGGCTCGCGGGATCGAACATCTCTCCGAGCTCGCGCTCGTTCAGCTGAAGGAAGTTCTCGACGTCTACTCGACCCGATCGGCGGAAAAGGCGAAATCGGTTCGTGACCGCGACGATGAGATCGATGCCGTCTACACGTCCCTGTTCAGGGAGCTGTTGACCTACATGATGGAAGATCCCCGCAACATCACCAGCTGCACGCATCTCCTCTTCTGTGCCAAGAACCTGGAGCGGATCGGCGATCATGCCACCAATATCGCCGAAACCATCTACTACATGACGACCGGGGCCCAGCCGGAAGGCGAGCGACCGAAGGAAGACCTGACGACGGATGTCGGCGTGGTCACCGAGTGATGCCGCTGCGGAGGATGAGCAAGCGATGCAGCCAAGAATAGTGGTGGTCGAAGACGAAGAGGCGCTGAGCGTACTCCTTCGTTACAATCTGGAAGCCGAAGGCTACGAGGTGGAGACGATTCCGCGCGGCGACGAGGCGGAACTGCGTCTCCAGGAAAGGGTTCCCGATCTCCTGCTGCTGGACTGGATGCTGCCGGGCGTCTCCGGGATTGAACTCTGCCGCAGGCTGCGGATGCGGCCGGAAACCGAACGCCTGCCGGTCATCATGCTGACGGCGCGCGGCGAGGAGAGCGAGCGGGTGCGCGGTCTCGCCACGGGGGCTGATGACTACGTCGTCAAGCCGTTTTCCACGCCGGAACTGATGGCGCGCGTCAAGGCGATGCTGCGGCGCGCGCGTCCCGAGGTGCTCTCGAGTGTCCTTCGCTGCGGCGACATCGAGCTTGACCGGGAGACGCACCGCGTTCATCGCAAGAGCCGCGAGGTTCGCCTCGGCCCGACCGAATTCCGGTTGCTGGAGTTCCTGATGTCGTCGCCCGGCCGCGTCTTCTCCCGATCGCAGCTTCTGGACGGCGTATGGGGGCACGACATCTATGTCGACGAACGCACCGTCGATGTCCATGTCGGACGCCTGCGCAAGGCGCTCAACTTTTCCAACATGCAGGACGTCATCCGCACCGTGCGCGGGGCAGGCTACTCGATGGAGGCCTGAGGTCCTGTCGTCTCATGTATAAAAAAACGGGCCCGCGGGGCCCGTTTTCTCTGCTGTGTCGGCGAAAGCTTACCGTTCCGCCTTGCGACGCTCGGAAACCGGCTGGTAGGCGAGCTTCGCGTGATAGCTGCAATAGGGTGAGGAATCGAGAGACTCGCAGCCGCAGAAGTGGAACTCGTCGCTCATCGGATCGCCGATCGGCCACTTGCAGGTACGCTCCGTGAGTTCCGTCAGGCCGAGGCGGCGGGAAATCGGAATCACGACGTTGGAGGAGGTTACGGCGCGGACCTCTTGGATGAGACCGATCTGGCCCTCTTCCTTCAGTATGGCGCCGCCTGCCGGCCGGGCGTTTGCACGGGTGGGAACGCGTGCAGCAAAGCCCGACGGACGAGGGGTCGGTGCCGGGCGTTTCGGCGTACGCGCCGGTGCCGTGCCGCCGCCGGACTTTGCGCGTCCCGGCAGGTTCAGACGGTGGACCTTGCCGATCACGGCATTCCTGCTGACTCCGCCGAGTTGCGCGGCGATCTGGCTTGCGCTCAGGCCTTCAGCCCAAAGCCTTTTCAGTTTTTCGACGCGCTCATCTGTCCAATTCATGCCATTATCTCCGCCGTCGCGATTTTGATGGCAGAATCCGTCACCGTTGCTTCGAACGAATCCGAAACAAAACTTCCTCGATACTTTCGGTGACTATTTCTGCCGCATGCAATCTTTTAATGTAAATTTAACCTAGTGTGGCGCTGACTCCGTGACAAGAGTCGGACGAATCAACGGGAATCGATTTTCAAGTTTTCCCCAACTTGCTGGTTGGCGTTGGCGCAAAAAATCAAAGCTGTGAAAGTCGTCCCGGCGTGACAAAAAACCTTTGCCTGTCGCAGTTTTGTTGACAGCGCAACGGGAAATGCCGATAGTGCCAGCCGCCGCCGAAAGGCGGCATTTTTGATTTTTTCGGGGATTTTTCTCCGGGAAATCGGATGATCGTTCTTGACATCTATCGGTTGCGAAGGAGCTGTTCCGCCATGGCTGAAGCCACGCCGCTTTACGAAACCTACCTGCGCGCGCCTTTGCGTTTCGAGCGCGGCGAAGGGGTTTGGCTGATTGCGGAGAATGGTGAGCGATATCTCGATTTCGCGGCCGGTGTTGCAGTGAATGCGCTCGGTCATGCGCATCCGCATCTCGTCGAGGCCCTGAAGGCGCAGGCCGGAAAGGTCTGGCACCTGTCGAACCTCTATGAGGTGCCGGGCCAGGAGACTCTGGGTGAACGGCTGACGAACGCGACCTTCGCCGACAAGGTGTTCTTCACCAATTCGGGCGCCGAGGCGCTGGAATGCGCGATCAAGACCGCGCGCCGCTATCATTTCTCGAAGGGGCACCCGGAGAAGTTCCACATCATTACCTTCGAGGGTGCCTTCCATGGCCGCACGCTGGCGACGATCGCTGCGGGAGGGCAGGCGAAGTACCTTGAAGGTTTCGGACCCAAGGCACCGGGCTTCGACCAGGTGCCGTTCGGCGATATCGAGGCGGTGAAGGCGGCGATCACCGATAATACGGCTGCAATCCTCATCGAGCCGGTGCAGGGTGAAGGCGGCATTCGTACGGCGTCCAATGAGTTCCTGCGGGCGCTTCGCCAGATCTGCGACGAAAAGGGGCTTCTCCTGATCCTCGACGAAGTCCAGTCGGGCGTCGGGCGCACAGGCAAGCTCTTCGCCCATGAATGGGCCGGCATCACGCCCGATATCATGGCCGTCGCCAAGGGTATCGGTGGCGGCTTTCCTCTGGGTGCCTGTCTTGCCACGGCGGAGGCTGCGTCCGGCATGAAAGCCGGAACGCACGGCTCGACCTACGGCGGCAATCCGTTGGCGATGGCCGTCGGCAACGCCGTGCTCGACGTTGTTCTTGCAGATGGTTTTCTGGAGCACGTGCGAGATGTGGCGCTGGTCTTCCGGCAGGGGCTCGCAGCGCTTCACGACCGCTTCCCCGACGTCATCGAGGATATCCGTGGCGAGGGCCTGATGCTCGGCATCAAGGCGAAGGTACCGAACGCAGAACTGCTGCAGGCCATGCGGGACGAGCACATTCTCAGCGTTCCGGCTGGCGACAATGTCATTCGCCTGCTGCCGCCGCTGATCACGACAGCGGAAGAAGCGCGCGAGGGGCTTTCGCGGATCGAGCGCGCGGCCGAACGGGTGCACGGCGCCCACGAAAAGCAGGCGGCACAAGCCTAAGCAGCAGAAATTCAGACAGGTTTTCCCATGGTATCTCCGAAGCATTTCCTCGACCTCTCGGCCGTTTCGTCCCACGATTTGCGCACCATCATGGATGACGCCCGTGTGCGGAAGCAGGCGACCAAATCCGGAACGGCGGACAAGCCGCTTGCCGGCAAGATGCTTGCGATGATCTTCGAAAAGCCGTCCACCCGCACGCGTGTGTCTTTCGACGTCGGTATGCGCCAGCTCGGTGGCGAGACCCTCTTCCTTTCCGGCACGGAAATGCAGCTCGGCCGTGCCGAAACGATCGGCGACACCGCAAAGGTCCTTTCGCGCTTCGTGGATGCGATCATGATCCGCACGACCGATCATTCGCGTCTCCTGGAGATGGCGGAGCACGCGACGGTTCCCGTCATCAACGCGCTGACCGACAGCACGCATCCCTGCCAGATCATGGCCGACATCATGACCTTCGAGGAGCATCGCGGTCCGGTGAAGGGCAAGACGCTCGCCTGGACCGGAGACGGCAACAATGTCCTGCATTCGCTCGTGGAAGGAGCCGCCCGCTTCGGCTACCGGATGAACATGGCCGTACCGCTCGGGTCCGAGCCGGACGACAAGTACCTCAACTGGGCGCGCGACAATGGCGGTGAAGTCATGCTTTGCCACGAGGCGGAGCGCGCCGTGGAAGGTGCTGACGCCGTCATTACCGATACCTGGATTTCGATGAACCAGGAGCACAAGGCCAGGGGGCACAACGTCTTCCAGCCCTACCAGGTGAACGGAGCGTTGATGGCGCATGCAAAGCCGGATGCCCTCTTCATGCATTGCCTGCCCGCACACCGCGGCGAAGAGGTCACCGACGAGGTGATCGACGGTCCGCAGTCCGTCGTGTTCGACGAGGCAGAGAACCGGCTGCACGCGCAGAAATCGATCCTCGCCTGGTGCCTTGGTGCGATCTGATCCGGTTTGCTCGCGCCTGTCGCATCCGGCTTGATCTTCTCGCCTGGGGACCCCATGTGAGCGGTAAATTCGGGACTGATGCGTCCCCGGCAATCAGGCGCCTGCGGCGCAAGGAGTACAATAATGGCAGACAAGGCCACTGAACTCGGCGAATTCGGTTTCGCCGGAGATGACCGTGTTGTTCCGTTTCAGGTGGAAGGTCTCGATGTGCGTGGCCGGGCCGTGCAGCTCGGCCCGCTGGTCAACACCATTCTCGCGCGGCACGACTATCCGGCGCCCGTCGCCCGCCTTCTGGCGGAGGCGATGGTCCTCACGGTCCTGATCGGTACGTCATTGAAATTTCAGGGTAAATTTACGGTACAGACGAAGAGCAACGGGCCGGTGGATCTCCTGGTCGTCGACTTCTCGACGCCGGAAGACGTGCGCGCCTATGCCCGCTTCGACGAGGATGCACTGAAAACGGCAGTCGAGGAAGACAGGACTTCACCGGAGGCCCTGCTCGGTGAAGGCGTGCTTGCATTCACCATCGACCAGGGCAGCTTCATGCAGCCTTACCAGGGCATCGTGCCTCTCGACGGTACCTCGCTCGAGGAGATTGCCGGGGTCTACTTCCGTCAGTCGGAACAGATTCCGACGCGGGTGCGTCTCGGCGTCGCCGAGTTCTTCGATCGCGACGAGGAGGGACATCCGCGCCGCGGCTGGCGGGCTGGAGGGCTGATTGCCCAGTTCTTGCCCGAGGCGCCGGAACGGATGCGCCAGCCGGACCTGCATGGTGGTGACGGTGACGACGGCGAGTATGTCTTTTCGGAGGACGATGCCTGGTCGGAAGCGCAGGTGCTCGTCGACACCGTCGACGCCGACGAACTGACCGATCCCCAAATCGGCATAGAGCGCCTCCTGTTCCGTCTATTCCATGAGCGCGGCGTGCGGGTTTACCAGCCGCAGCCGGTCTTCGACCGGTGCAGTTGTTCGCGGGAGAAGATAAAGGGAGTCTTGAAGAGCTTTTCCGACGAGGAGATCGAAGAGAGCCAGGAAGACGGCGCGATCACCGTCACCTGCGAATTCTGCTCGACCACCTACCGCTATGAAGCGGCCGAGGTTCGCGAAGTCTGAAATTGACGACGGCACCGTCCAGACCGGCGGTGCCGTTTTTCATTGCGGTTGGCTGCTCGGTCCGCCCGGCCTCAGTTGAGGACGCGCAGCATGCCCGGCGCGTCGAGCGAGAATGCCGGGATAGCCACCTCGAAGCGGTCGCCCTCATCGGTTTCCATCTGGTAATGGCCGAACATGACGCCTGAAGGCGTGTCGAGCGGGCAACCCGAGGAGTATTCGTAGGTGTCGCCGGGCCTCAGCTGCGGCTGCTCGCCGACAACGCCAGGGCCGGTGACCTCGTCGACCTGGCCGTTCTGGTCGGTAATGTGCCAGTAGCGGTTCACCAGGCGGACCGACCTGTCCGAGTGATTGGTGATCGCCACCCGGTATCCCCAGACGTATCGTCCGTCATCCGGATCGGACTGCTCTTCGAGGTAGTAAGGCTCGACACTGACTTCGATATCCTGCGTCAGGGCTCGATACATAGGGTTGACCTTCTTTATGCCTTGCTAACCATATCTATCAGCTCTCCGCACGGGTCAAGGAATGCGGACGTGCAGAGCAAGCAAAGTGTCGCGACTTCGTAAAATTGGTCCTAACGGCGACTAGCCGATTTGCCGTCTGTTGCGCTGACGAGCATGCCCGACGCGCGGGGCGCCGGGCAGCAGGACGCGTAAGATGGCTCAGGCCGGAACCTTGCGGAGCGCCTGGGCGAAGTCTTCCAGCAGGTCGTCGGTGTCCTCGATGCCGCAGGAAAGCCGCACGGTGCCACCCGAAATGCCGAGCTCGGCGCGGGCCTCGTCGGTCAGGTTCTTGTGTGTGGTCGTCGCCGGATGGGTAATCAGGCTCTTGGAGTCGCCGAGGTTGTTCGAAATCTCGACGATCTTCAGCGCATTCTGCAGCGCGAACGCGGCGGCCTTGCCGCCCTTCAGTTCGAAGGCGACCAGCGTCGAGCCGCCCGTCATCTGTTTGGCGATGATGTCCGCCTGCGGATGGTCGGCGCGACCGGGATAGACGACGCGTGCGACCTGTCCCTGCTCGGCAAGGAAGTCGGCGATCTTCGCGGCGCTCTGCGTCTGCTGGCGTGCACGCAGCGGCAGTGTCTCGACAGCTTTCAGAAGAGTCCATGCGTTGAACGGCGACATGGCCGGGCCGGTGTGGCGGAAATAGTCCTGGAACTCCTCGTCGATCCACTCCTTGCTCGACAGCACCACGCCGCCGAGGCAGCGACCCTGGCCGTCGATATGCTTGGTTGCGGAATAAACGACGACATGGGCGCCGAGCTCCAGCGGCTTCTGGAAGAGCGGGGTGGCGAAGACGTTGTCGACCACCAGCTTGGCGCCGACCTGATTTGCGAGCTTGGCGACGCCGGCGATGTCGATCACTTCGAGCGTCGGGTTCGTCGGGCTTTCGAGGAACATAACCCTGGTATTCGGGCGGATCGCCTTTTCCCAGTTCTCCAGATGGCGCCCGTCGACCAGCGTACATTCGATGCCGTATTTCGGGGCAAGCGTCTCGACCACCCAGCGGCAGGAACCGAAAAGGGCGCGGGCCGCGACGATGTGATCGCCGGCTCTCAGCTGGCAAAGGATGGCGGCAGCGACGGCAGCCATACCGGATGCGGTGGCACGAGCCTCCTCTGCCCCTTCCAGCAGGCACATGCGTTTCTCGAACATGTCGTTCGTCGGGCTGCCGTAACGGGCGTAGATGAAGCCATCGTCCTCACCCTTGAAGCGCGCTTCCGCCGCCTCGGAGGACTCGTAGACGAAACCCTGCGTCATGAAGATCGCTTCCGAGGTCTCGCCGTACTGAGAGCGAAGGGTGCCTCCATGAACCAGTCGCGTTGCGGGACGCCAGTTTTTGCTCATGCCACTCAGCCTTTCAAACACAAAAAAACCGGTCGCGATTTCGGACCGGTTTCAAGCACCCGGTCTCTTTAGCCATTTGTTTAACGTGGCTGCAAGCCGACCGGCCAAATCACCACGGGATAAGCTTGCCATACGCCGATCCCGGGCTTGCGTCAATTCCTCGACTTTGGTTTTGTCGGGCCAAACGGGATGGGACAAGATGACAAGGATCACGGGTATCCTGGCGGATCGCGCCATTGACGCTCTGTTCGGTGAAGGCCGGCTGAAAAGCGAGGCGCCTCTCGACGCCGACCAGGTGCAGCCGGCAAGCCTGGACCTGCGCCTCGGTTCGAGGGCGATGCGTGTCCGCGCGAGCTTCATGCCCGGTCGCGAGCACAAGGTTGCAGACAAGCTCGAACGCCTGACGTTGCACGAGATCGATCTCGAAGACGGGGCCGTTCTGGAAACGGGCTGCGTCTACATCGTGCCGCTGATGGAAAGCCTCGACCTGCCGCAGGACATGTCCGCCTCTGCCAATCCCAAGAGTTCGACCGGGCGTCTCGACATTTTCACCCGCGTGATGGTCGATCACGCCCAGGAGTTCGACAAGATCCCGGCCGGCTACCGTGGACCTCTCTATCTCGAAATCAGCCCGCGGACGTTTCCGGTCATCGTGCGGCGTGGATCACGCCTGTCGCAGATCAGGTTCCGCGTCGGCCATTCCCTGCTGAGCGACACCGAACTGCTCGATCTGCACCAGGCGGAGACGCTCGTCGCAAGCGAAGTGCCGAACGTCTCGGGCGGTGGCATTGCGCTGTCGATCGATCTCAAGGGCAGTGGCCCGGACGGCCTGATCGGTTATCGTGGCAAACACCATACCTCCGTGATCGACGTCGACCGCAAGGCGGCCCATGACGTGCTTGATTTCTGGGAACCGCTCTACAGCCGTGGACGCGACGAACTGATCCTCGATCCGGACGAGTTCTACATCCTCGTTTCGCGGGAAGCCGTCCACGTACCTCCGCTCTTCGCAGCAGAGATGACGCCCTACGATCCGCTGGTCGGCGAATTCCGCGTGCACTATGCAGGCTTCTTCGACCCCGGTTTCGGCCATGCCAGCGCAGGCGGCGCCGGAAGCCGCGCCGTCCTCGAGGTCCGCAGCCACGAGGTGCCGTTCATCCTCGAACACGGGCAGGTGATCGGACGTCTCGTTTACGAACACATGCAGGAGCGTCCGGCAGGCATTTACGGCACCGGCCTCGGCTCCAGCTACCAGGCGCAGGGGCTAAAGCTGTCCAAGCATTTCCGGGCTGGTTGAGGCGCGCCGCAGGGCCGCGACTTCCCTGCGCAGTTCTCTCAACTCCGCAAGGATGAGATCCTGGTTCTCCTTGAGGTCTTCCTGGTCTCCGGCGCTCGGAATCTCGTGCTCGGCCTGCATGGACGAGACGATGATCCCGATGAAGAGATTGAGGACCGTGAACGACGTCGCGACGATGAACGGAATGAAGAAGACCCAGGCGAGCGGGTGAAGCGTCATGACCGGTCGCACGACGTCGCCGGTCCAGCCTTCGAGCGTCATGACCTGGAAAAGCGTGAAGGCGGATTTGCCGATATTGCCGAAAAGCTCGGGGAAGTCCGCGGCAAAGAGCTTGGTCGCGGCGACGGACGAGACATAGAAGACGAGCCCCAGCAGAAGGAAGATCGAGCCCATGCCGGGGAGCGCGGAGAAGAGCCCGCCGACCACCCGCCGCATGGAAGGGACGACGGAAATCAGCCGGAAAAGACGTAAGACCCGCATCGCGCGCAGGATCGAGACCGTCTCCGTGGCCGGCACGATCGAGACGGCGATCACGAGAAGATCGAAAACCCGCCAGGGGTCGTGAAAGAAGCGACTGCGATAGACTATGAGTCTCGCCACGATCTCCAGGACGAAGATTGCTAGAAGCGTGTGATCCATCGCGTAGAGCAGGGATCCGTAGCGAGCCCAAAGGACGGGCGAGGTCTCGAGTCCCAGAGTAACGGCATTCAGCAGGATCAGGGTGGTGATCGCCGTTTCGAAGTGGTTGGATTCGAGAAGGCGACGGAGCAAGGGCATGGGTAGTCATCCGGATGTCTGGCGGTCGCCGCCACATTGCTCCGGGAAAGTAAAAACTTGGTGGCTTTGGTGCGTGTCTTGCAAAGCGTCGCCGCGCCGGCTCTTCACACTTGACAGACCGGGGGATCTGTTGGATTTGTGCCCCTGTTGCGGGTGTAGCTCAATGGTAGAGCAGCAGCTTCCCAAGCTGAATACGAGGGTTCGATTCCCTTCACCCGCTCCAGCAACTTCAAGCACTTGCATTTTCGGCGTGTCACTCGTGTCAGTTCCGTGTCACTGACGGTTCTTGGTTCGTGCCTCGGCGACCTTGCGGCTTGATTCGAGGCCGTCGCCGCGGCTGTAGCGGCGGGTCATCTTCGTGGTGGTGTGGGTGGCGAGTTCGCGGGCCGCTTCGAGCGATCCCGTCGCTTCCACGGTTTCCGATACCGCACCGGCGCGGGAATCCATGGACCATATATCGGCCGGCACGCCCGCCTTGTCGCGCACCTTTCGGAACTTCTCGGTATAGCGATTGTCCCAGTACGGCTTGCCGCTATCCTCGTCCAGCACGACCGGCCCGATCTCCGGAAGCCGATAGGCTTTCAATGCCTCCTGCACCAGCGGAAGCACCTTCAGGTCGCGCGCGACCTCGGCGGCGGTCTTGCTCGTCCTCACCTTCAGGATCATTTCCTTCGAGATGTCGCCGGCCGTCAGCCCGCGCCAGCGGAACGGCCCGCCCTCCGGCGTCGGCGCCCATTCGCCGATCACGTCGATCCGTCGCAAGGCCGTCTCGAACTTGAGCGCCTCGACGAAACCGACGGACGGGCATTCCATCTCGGCGCTCATCTTCACGATCGCGAGGCACTGGTCGTAGCTCATCGCCGTCATGCGCGGGGCTGGCTGCTCGAAGCGCATGTTGGCGAGGATTTCGCGCGCCTGGCCGCATCCTGCGAGCCGCTCTCCGGCGCCATAGGTCAGGATGACCCGCAGGAGCTTGATCGCGCCTGCCGCCCGCCTGTGGCCCCGCTTTCGCCAGTTGTCGAACCACCTGGAGAAATCGGAGGCCCGGAGCTTGTCTATGCGGCGCTCTCCGACTGCCTTTTCGAGCACGCGAAGGCTCGGCTCATAGTCGCGGATCCGCGTCGAGTGCTTCACCTTGCGCAGGGTTGCGGTCGGATCATCCTTGTAGCATGCGATCAGCGACTTGATCGTGCCGTCATAGGCGGGCGGCATGTCGCGTTTGTCGAGATCGCACCGCAGCTCTTCCGTCAGCCGGCGGCATTCCGCGGCAATCTGCTCGTCCGTCAGGCCGTCGGCAAGACGGACCGCCGACAAAAACGAAGGGGCGGATTTGACCGCCCGCTTCGGATTCCAGTAGTGGACGGGCGTCCCGTCCTTGTTGCGCCGGTATTGATATCCCGGTCTGTCAGTCCTCATCCCAATTTTCCTTTCCATCTGGGGCAAGAGCGCCAGGCGGAAGCACGCCGCCCTTCTCCTCCGCTTCCGTCTCGTCATCCCTTCTCCTTGCCGAGGGGATGAGTGTGACCACGAGGGAGCGGATATCGATCTGCACGGCGGCGCCCTGGTTCCTGGCGGCGCGGATTATGCGCTCCATATCGGCCTGACGGAAGGCTCCCCTGCTCATCGGCCCTTCATCCATTGCTTGAAGTCGCCATACATCTTCCGCCAGCGGGCGGCGGCTTGCGGGTCCGTGTCGAGTTCGGCGCGCGACTGGACGGCGAGCATGGTGCGCACGCGGGTCGCGACGCGGATGCGGTCGGTCGTCTCGACGCCGTGGACCTCGAAGAGCCAACGCAGGAAGGCCGCGTCGCCGCAGGCGATGGCGCATTGCTGGGCGAGGCTCGCCTTTTCCTTCTTCGCCTGCAGCGTCTCGATCTCTCGCTTCTGGCGGCGTATGACCTCGAACGCCTCCTGCGCAACCATCAGGACGGCGCGGAGGAAGAGGGGCGCGTTGAACAGCAGCTCCTCGTCGTCATAGGCGCATCCACGCTCTACCGTCGCCAGCACCTGCACCTCGCCGGTCATGGCATCGCGGGCGCCGACCTGCGGACGGCCGACCGCGGCATCGTACAGCCGCACCCATTCTTCCGAGGCGAGCCCGGCCGTCACCTCGGCCCGCTTGTAGATCGCGCGCGCCTCGTCGAGGGTCATGGGGTTTCCTTACCGGTGAGAGCGGCTTTGATGCCTGGCATATCTTCGCCGAGGCTTTCGAATGAGTAGCCGGTTCCTTTTCCGCCAAACCATCCGGCCATATGCTCAATATGGTCGATCGCCAATTTGAGTGCAGAACGTGCGTTGTCACGCTCGATTCGAAGTGTATCTGCAGCAGCTTTGACAGCGTCTCGACTTCCTTCTGCTTCCCGCCGCAGGCGCCACTGCTCGGCGCGTTCTGCCTCAGTGGATTCCAGCGCGTTGGCGGCGTGCCTCAGTGTCTCCCGAAGCTCGTCCTCCATTTGCTCCCAGCCCGCCGTGTCGCGGATCATCTGGGGCGTGATGGTTCCCCGCGCATTCGATTGGGTGGATGGTTCTGCCTCGACAGCCTTTGGCTCGACTTCAAAAACACCAAGACCGCGCGCTTGCATCTCTTTCAGCAGGTACAGGCCGACATCGATCGCATCACCCGAGTAGTGCTGCTTCAAAGCTGAGACAGCACAGCCAAGATTCCACGCCACACCATTGCCCGGTTGATGTTCGTAAGTGTAGGCGCGATGAGGCCCAGGAGGATCGTATGCTGCGCCGTACATGCCTAGCGCTCTGGTGAGCGTCAGGTGTATCCCCTCCACATTCGATTGGGGCGGGGGGAGTTCGCAACGCTCCCCCCTGTCCGTCTCTCCGGCTATGGTCTGATTTCCCGGCGACGGCTTATGCGTTTGTAGGGTTGGCGTGCGGCGGTTCCAGTCTTCGACCATGACCGTCATGCGTTCATCGTCGGAAAGCTCCGGATGATCGCCACGGCACATGATCATGTTGGCGTTGCACCCTGTGCAGTAGACCGCAGCGCCATGATCGATGCGACCGGTCTGCATGGCGCGGTACGCCTGCTGGAAATCTTGCTCAGCTTCACCGCCGCAGAACGGGCAGGGCAGAAGATCAGCCATTGTCAGAGCCCTCCGCCGCTTTGGCATTTGCCGGGTGGTCGACGGTGATGTGCTCGCTGTTGCGGGTATGGCTGAAGGTCGAGCAGGTGAAGACGAGGCCGTGGGCGGCCTGCCATTCGTCGCAGGCGCGCTTTATGCGCTCGGCGAGGTCCTTCTCCTGCTCCGGCGAGCATTCGAACCACGGGCCGTCGTCGTGTTCGTCGGCCCTGCGGTCGCCATCGGCGAAGTTTTCCTCCGCGCGTTCGAGCAGCTTATAGGTCTCGATCCAGTCGGCGAGCCGCAGCGGATCCTGACGGGCCTCGACGATATGGAACGAGAGATGCCATGCGCCGCCGTCAT
Source organism: Ciceribacter thiooxidans (assembly GCF_014126615.1). NCBI lineage: Bacteria > Pseudomonadati > Pseudomonadota > Alphaproteobacteria > Hyphomicrobiales > Rhizobiaceae > Ciceribacter > Ciceribacter thiooxidans. Next base: position 3,038,395 of record NZ_CP059896.1, on the reverse strand, counting down.
CCTGGCATTCTCCGAGTTCATCGCCCGTCGCTGCCTGAATGATGGCCTTGCGGGTATCCTCCGGGCCGACGGTGCACCATTCCTCGTCTTTGCCTGCCCACCACTGCCACGGGCTTTCGGTCTTGACGGCATGGGCGGCGTGGCTCTGCTGACTGTCGACGGCCTTCCGGAGCCACTCGACGACATGGCGCATGATGTCCATGGATTCGTCGATCCCGGAGAGATTGGCGATGGATTGATCACGCAGGGCCGATTGCAGCAGGTCGGCGGCGGAAAAGTCCGGCTTGTGCTCCATCGCGGAGCGAGCAGCTTCCTGCAGGATCGCCGAAACCTCCTCGTTGAAGGCGCCATACAGGAAATCCTGCATCAACGTTCTTTCCCACTCGGTCGGTTCGTGGTCATCCGCTTCATCCGGCGAATAGACGTAGTCTTCGAGACTCCGCTCCATTGCATCCATGAGGCGTTTCCCTATGCCGCCATCGGCGTAGATCGGCCGCAATTCATGTTCGTCGGTTCTCGTCATGTCCGTTTCTCCTGACGTCCGGGGCGTATTGCGGGGGTGAGGCCGACGAGCAGGATTTCCTTTTCCTCGCCGTCGCCGGCGACGAGGAAGCGCTTGCCCTCAGTCATGACGCCGTCGAGCTGGAGCCAGAGCTGCAGCGCCTCACGGATGACCTGGCAACGGTTGATGCCGTGGCGGTGCGCGGCCCGCTGTAGCGTCTCGGCAAGCGCCGGCTGAAGGGTGATGGCGATGTTAAGCATGGCCGCCTCGCGGTAAGTGTGGCGCCCTTGTTCACGCGGCTGCATCTTCCGCATCCATTCCCGGCGCATTGCGCCAGCGCATCGGCGCGAGCACGTATGTTTCGTCTTCCTTGCCGTCTGGGATGAACACGACGCCGGTCGCGCCGTCCGTCAGATGCATGCGGACGCGATCCGTCGAGACGCTGTCGAGAAGGCGGATCAGCTGATGGCCGTTCATGCCGACGATGAATCTGGTTTCCGCGCTGGACTGGCAGGGAATGGCATCGGCTCCAATGCCGCCGTTCGTGCCGACCAGTTCCAGCCGTATGCGATCCCGCTCGACAATGAAGCGGATCGCATCCGTGTCGCGGTTGTCCGCGACGACGCCGACGCGCTTGACGCTCGCGACCAGGTCGGCCGTCGCGCACTCCGCGACGAGGCCATCCAGTCTAGGAATGACGGCGTCGTAGATCGGATAGACCGCGTCGACGAGCTTGGTGACGATCGTGGTGCCGCCGCTTGCCGCCGTCAGCGTCGCGTCCGTCGCCGACAGGCGGCAGTCCTTGCGGCTCGCGTCGAACAGCTTGCGGATCGCCTCCGCACCCTTTCTCGGCACGATAACATGCCGGTAGTTCGGACCGATCGCGGGCATATGCGGCTGCTCGACGCGACGGCAGCGGACGCGACCGAAGCTCAGGCCATCCGTCGCGATCACGGTCAGGATCGGCTTTCCGTCGACCTCCTCGTCGCGCAGGCAGAAGCCCGTGAGATAGATGCGGTGTTCCTTGTTATTGAGCCCGAATTCCGTTCGGGCGATCGCCGATGCGAGTTCCGGCCCGTCGACCATGAACCAATGATCAGCATGGCTCGTCACGATCGTCGGGAAATCGGCGCCCGGCAGGCACGGCATGGAAATGCGGGTTGCGCCGCAGGACACGGCGACCTGATCGGCGAAGCGACCCTGACCGAACGACACCTCGCCGGTTTCCGGCAGGCTCGCCACAAGAGCGCGGAGACGTTCCGCGGGCAGTGCAACGGCAATATCGGCGGCGGCGTCGAATGCCTCGCATTCCGTATCGATCTGCAGATCAAGGTCCGTCGCCCGGAGCGTCAGCACGCCGTTTTCGGTGCTCAGCAAAACGTGGGACAGGATGTCGATCTTCGACCTTGTCTCGACCGCCGACATCACCATGCCGAAAGCCTCCTTGAAGGAGGACTGATGCACCTTGAACCACGGATCAGCCATGGGCGAAGGCCTCCGGATGAACGAGCCGCGCAACCTTTTCCGCCAGCAGGGGGGGCGCAATGCCCATTCCACCCCGAACGCGTCATAGATCATCTGCAGTATTTCGGCGTGCGGCCGACGCTCGGCGACAGCCTCGTAAATGCGTTCGATTGCGCCTTCTTCGATCGTCACGATATCGTCCTCTTCGTCAGCCATGAGAGGCCTCCAGCGCTTGCGCTTCTTCCGGCGTTGCCACCTCGAAACGCGGATGCCTCTTGCCGTCTGTGGTTTCGACCTCGAGTGTATGCAGCGTGAACACTCCGCCGAGGGTCCAGTTGCACGGCTCTCCGTCCGGCTTCTCTCTCGGCGATCCGGCGCCGGTGAAGCGGCCGACGCAGGAGAAGCCGAGATACTTTTCGACCGCGTCGAAATCACTGCCTGCACCTGCCTTGATCAGGCTCGTCGCCGACTGGACCGTGCCGCACATCGGGCACCTGAGCGCAACATGCTGCCTGCCCGATACGCCCTGTGCATTGAGCCTGCGGTGAAACTCCTTAACCGGAATTACTTCAGCCATCAGTCATTCTCCCTGACGCGCTTGATTTTCTCGATCTTCTGGGCCGATTGCCTCTCGACCCTGCGGCGGACATCGGCGGCGTCGGCGCCGTTGACGTCGACCTTGTCGCCGCCGGCGAAATGCACCCGGAAGAGGATGAGCGCCGGCGCGGACGCTTTCTTCGGATCAGCCATTCGCTTGCCCCCTTCGCTGGAGCCAGGCGCGGGCGGCGCGGGAAAGATCGTGGTCCTCCTCCGGATTGCCGCGCAGGTTCACGAGGGTGAGCACGAGCCGGCAGGCCCAGAGCAGCGTGCGGCCGCTGCGCACGCCGCCGAGGCCCTCGAGGCGGATCCCTGAAAGCGCGCTTTCCCGCGCGGCCTCGATATCCGCCGTGATGACGGCGAGGTGATCCTCGGCGTGGCCGAGCTGCTCGACGGCGAAATCATCCACCGGCGGCAGGACGGGCCGCGGGCCAATGCTGCGGGCGGGGAAGGGCAGGATGGTGCAGAGGTGGGGCGCGTGCATCTGATCTGTCCTCGTCTAGAGCCTGATATCCATCTCGACGGCGATGTAGCGGTCGCGCCAGTCCGGCCAGTCCGGCCAGAGGTTCACGACCATGCGGGGATCGCCGTGGAGAAAGGTGTTCATGAACTTTCGCGCGTCGAAGACCGGCAGGGTGATGGCGTAGGAAATCGCCGCCTGCGCTTCCACGCAGCGCAGCTCGGCCGCGGCGACGCGCGGTGCATTGCGGCTGTCGTGGACGATGCGGAAGCCGAAATAGCCGGCGGTAGCGAGCGCCGCGCCTGTCACGGATGCGGCGATGACGGCGCCGGGATGGCCGGCGGCAACCGTGAGCGCCTCAATGAGCGGGGACATTGGGTGTCTCCTGCCGGACCGGATCGCGATCTATGCGGCTCGGCGTGTCGAAGTATTCCCGCGCCGCCACGGCGACGGCGAACTCCGCCAGCGCCTGCAGCTCGGAAAACCCGCGCTCCTCGGCGATCTGGCGCAGCCGCGCCTCGGTCGCCTCGTCGATGTGGATGGTGAGGGTGGCCATGGTGCACCTCAGATCTGCGTTGCAGCGAAGAAGCCGAGGGCGAGCGCGATGGCGCCGGCGGCGGCAAGCTCGATATCCGGCCGGCGGAGATAAAGGCCGAGCGCGCGAAGGCGCATCCGGGCGCGGGACGGGTGACATGAGATTGCGAGGGACTGCGAGCGGAGCATGATTTGCCTCCTTCATCCGTTCGGGAAACCGCAGCTGGCGGAATTCCCCTGAATTGTGGTGGATATCGTTGCGAGCGATGCAACGCATGCTTGCGGCCGAAGAAACGGCGCATGATGATTTCAGGCGGTGCATGGCCGTCAAAGCAGGACGGCCACGCACCTTCATCACCCAGTGCAAACCCCACCAGGAGACGATCTCCATGACTGACAAGAACAAGCCGCCATCGCCGCCACCGCCGCGCCCGCCACGGGTCGGCGTCGACGACTCTTCCGGCAAGACGCAGGACATCACGCGTGGCGTCGGCAATCGGCCCCCGCCGCCAAGAAAGGAAAAATGACGATGACTGCCGCCGACGATGACTGCGAAGAAAAGGTGCATGAACTGAAGCACACGGCCCTGCGAAACGCCCTCTATCATGCGGCGCGACGCGGGTTTCTCGACAGTGTGAACCGCATCTTCAACTTCGCCGTCATCATCGGCGGCACGAGCTATGCGGCAGATATCGCGGCCGGCGCCTACATTGTGACAATCGGCTTCGCGGTCGCCGGAATCGGTGCACTGCAGCTCGTCTTTGATTTTTCCGGAAGGGCGCGCGATCATCAGATCCTGCAACAGCGATACTATGCGGTTCTGGCGACCCTCGAAGAAAGCCGGCACCCGACCGAAGACGATTGCGCCCGCTGGAATGCCGATCTCCTGCGCATCTACGCGGACGAGCCGCCGACCCTGAGGGCGCTCGACGCCATTGCTGACAATCAGGCAACATGCGCCATCCTTGGCGGCGACAAGCCGCGTATGAAGGTCACGTTGTGGCAGAGCGTGACGCGCCATTTGCTGGCGCATAACGCAGGGACGTTCCCCGAAAATCCCGGCTGGCGCGGCTGACGCGCCATATGTCATGAGGTTCATCATCGGATCGCCGTCCTTCATCCGTTCTGGAAACCGCAGCGGAAAAGCTGCGGAAACCGGAGCGGATCAGGTCAGCGGGTCGGCGCGCATTCGGCGCCGGCAGGCCCGCCGGTCGGCGTACCGGCGATGGCGATGCTCTCTCCCGTGGCAGACAGCCGTTCCTCATCGAACCATTCCGCTCGCATGAGGCTGCCGTCTTCCTTCGCCTTCGGCATGACGCAATACTGGCGGCATCCGGCGATGTAATCCGAACGTCCGGTAACGAACCCCTTGAACCCGGTGACTGCCTCGACGACTTCCGCGCCGAGATCGAACTTGAATGGCATGGTCTTCTCCTTTGCTTCCGTTCGGGAAACCGCAGCTGGCAAAGCGCCGTGGGAGGCTGCGGAAACCGGAGCGGAGGCGTCAGGCGACGCGGCGGGTGGAGCGCTCGGCGACGATGATCGCGGCTTCGTGCGAGAAGGCTTCGATCTCGTCCTCGGTGAAGCCCTGGCGCTTGAGGTCGAGGCGGGTCATGCCTTCGCCGGTCTCGATTGCGTAGTTCGCCATCCGTTCGGCGATGGCGCTGGTCTCGGTGTTCTTCCTTGCAGGCATAGGCGTCATCCAATCGTTGTGATCCTCCCCTCGACCGCCCGCCGCCGGCCGAGGGGGTGGGAGCCGGCGGCGGGGGCTTGCGGTCATCCCGCCCTGGGAGGTCAGGGGAGGCGGGATGGAGAGAGAATAGGCAAATTCCTATCATTCGGTCAATAGGAAAAATAGGATTATGCCTATTGCGATCAAGCGGGCTGATTTCTGATTGAGAACTAAGGCCTGCGGGCCTGATACTGCCAGAGAGACAGGCCGTCGACGCGCACGAGTTCCATGATCAGTTTGTCATCTGGACGGTTGATGCGAATAACGCACTCTGATCTCTTGTGAACGATCGCGGCGGATGAGGTCGTCGCCTCATAATCGATGATGTATGTCACGTCCGTTGGTGTGAGCGTGCCGGCATCAATCTTGAGAAGCTGGCGGTTGACCGCCTCCTCGGATGCCCCCAGCTTCTTCATGAGCGCCGCGAACTCGTCGCGGGTAAATTTGTGGGTGCTATGCGTGTATGACATCCGATGGTAGAGGCTTGGCACCGGCTGGCGAGCGGCAATCGACTGGTCGCAGGCAGCGAGCTCCTCGATCTCGCTGGCCATAGCGACGCGGCTAAGGAACAGGATGCTAAAGGTGATGATCGTTGCTGTAGGCTTCAGATCGTAAATCTCCCGAGATAGCGCCCAAGAATGTGAATTTCGTCGAGCGTGAGTTCCCTTTCGCCATGGCGCGGGTTGTCTGATGAGATTTTCACCGTAATCACATCAGCCCCTGGGCGCGAGGTTACTTCGAGTCTCTTGACAACTACACCTCCGAATTCATCGGCCAGCGCATAGATGCCCGGTGGAGAAGGTACGCGATGGCGCGTGTCGATAAATACAACGTCGCCGTCACTGATGGTCGGCGCCATTGAATCTCCCTGCGCAGGAAAGCAAGCAAGTGCGCCGTGCCGGATTGAAAGACGGTTCATCAGCCATTCCGGTAACCGCCAGTAGTCGCGTATCGCTTCGCGGGCGAATGTTACGCCGTTCTCGCTGCTCTGCTCCAGCGTTGCGACACCGCCGCCCCCGAGGCCGGCGACCAGATCGATCTCAGGAATCATGCCGGATGCGCGGGCCGGCATTGGCACTTCCGCCGGCCGCCCACCCAACTGCTCCTCACTGAGATCGAGCAGCTCGGCGAGGCGAATTCTGTCCTTTTCCTTAAGCGTAGCCGGGACGTTGCGCTCCATGAATTGTTGCATGTAGGCAGAGTTGCGACCGAGCCGCTCGGATACCTCCTTATAGGTAAGGTTCCGGTCCTTCATACGCTTGGCGATGGTTTTGCGAACGATGTCCATGGAAATTCACTTGCATAGGAATTGACATCTGGCGAATAGGATTATACCTACTGGAAATAGTTATAGTCCTATTGGAGTCTGCGATGTCGGACATCGAGACCTTTAGAGCCAAAGTCGAAGGCTACATTGCGCGTCAGGAGATTAGTCCGACGCAGTTCGGAAAGCGTTTCGCGGGCGATCCGCTCTTTGTGTTTCAGCTAAGGAACGGGCGGGAGCCGCGCTTTTCCACGCGACAGAAGATCCTCTTGGCTATGGAGCAACAGGCGGAGGCCGCGGAATGACGGCGCTCCTGCAACAGAAGGAAAGGGTAGGGATATGCGAAACGCAATCCATGAACGGCTGCGTGCGCTCGGCTGCCGCAGCATTCCGGATGCCGGCCTCAGGTCCTGCGGCGTCGCTTTCCATATTCGCAAGAAGCGGGACAGAGACCATGCTGCCGACGCGGAATACCGGCGCCGCAAGATCGAGGATAAGGAAGACCGACGCGCTCGGGAATTGGCGGAGGTCGAGCGGCTCAAGGCGCTCGGAGGTATCGAACGGACGCCGGAGCAGCAGCGCGAATGGGCCGATCTCGTCAGCCGCAACATGCACCGGGACATCCGGTATTTCGAAGAGCGCCGCTGGGAGCGCAAGCCGCAGATCGCCGACCACGCCTGATCTAGTCCTTTTCTTGCAGGCGCTCCCGCTGGATGCGCCGTTCTTCGGCGTATTGTGCAATCGCTTTCGGCGTGGCCGCGAGGACGGAATATCCGTCGTCCATCTCCTTGTCCTCTATTCTGGACTCCATCAATTCGATGAGCGGTTCCACGTGGTCGAGGAAGGTGTTGGCCTGGATCGTGACCGGCGGCGGCCTGTCCTTCGGATGGTGGCTGCGCTCCCACATGTCCCAGTCGATATGGGCCGGGTCGGAATCCCTGGCTCTTTCGGCGCTGCCGGCTTCGTGGGCGAGATGATACCCGATCGCATGCAGCGCCGGGATCGGAAGCAACGATATGACCGCATCGAGCGTCACCTGCAGGGCGTCGATCCTGCCCCGCAGATAGGCCGGGTCGTTTTCCATTTCCTCTTCCGTCATGTCCCGTTCTCCTTGTGGTGTTTGGCGACTCGCAACCGAGCACGGGGCATGGCGGATGTCCAGTTCTCTCGCTCACGGCCTGTCGCGCGTTTTCTTTGTCCTCACGCTGTCGGCCTTCGGCCTTCGCTCCGGACGGGGCTGGATTTTTCTCGCTCACGGCCGGTCGCGCTTCGCGCTGGCCTGCGCGGGCGCCTCGCACTCGCTCGGACGGCCTTTCGGCCTGCATGGGTGCCTGCCGGAAAGGTTGGCGCTCTGGACGATTTGATGATGCCGAATGCATGCGGGCCTCCGTGATGTGACGGCCTGATTTTCTGAAATTCCGCTCATTCCCGCCACGGGAAACGACGCTTGGTTTTCCCGGCGCGGGAAAGATTTTTGTCTTTGGAGACAAGACGATGGATGCTTTTCTTTTTCGCCTGAAGGCAGCGCAGTTCGATCTGATCGAGGCATGTTGCGGGATTGAGCGCGCCGCCGAGAAATGCGGCTACGGCAAGACCACGGTCGGGCGCTGGAAGGATCGCAACGATCCGACGGTGATGCCGATTCCGGCGGTCGTCGCGCTGGAGGCCGATTGCGGGCGGGCCTTCGTCACCGCCGTGATGGCGGCGGCGAACGGACGCCGGATCACCGACCCGGAAGACGAGAAGGCGAAGCAGGCCGGCATCCTCTCGGCCCATGCCGACCTGATGCAGCGCATGGCCTCGCTCGCTGGTGATGTCGCCACGGCCTATGCCGATGGCGTCGTCAGCCCGACCGAGGCGCACATCATCGACCGCGGCGCATCGGAGGCGGAACGCTCGCTTTCCGATTTCCGCAACTCCATCGCCGTCGTCAAGGCGGCCGGCGGAGAGCGCGGCGGTTTGAAGATCGTCGGCGAGGGGGATTGAGGCGATGGGTTTCACGCTTCTTTCCCCGGTCGCCCGCGCCAAGACGTCGGAATTCAAAGTCTCCTGCATCGGCACCGGAGGACGCAACGGCGGCGACAAGAACTGGCGTATCCAGATTTCCATTCCGTCGACCGAGTTTCACAAGCATTTCGGTCAGGCAGAGCGCTTCGATATCGCGCTCGGCGATGGCGCCGACGCCGGGATTCTCTTGATCAGGGCGACGGAAAACGGAGCATTCCGCCCGACGGCGCTGAAATATTGCTTCATCTTCCGGCTGCCACCGTCCGAAACCACGCCGCAAATGGAGTTCAAGGGGCCGAACCCGGAGCGTCGTATGACGACTTCGGGCCTCAAGGTCACGCTTCCTTCCTGGGCGTGGGAGCCAGGACGCTGGGAATCCATCAGGGACGCGCGGGATATCGCACGTCGGCAGGACGCGGCGGCAGAAAAGCTGACACGCAAGGACACGCTGCAGCGCATCGGCCAGATCAAGGGCTGATGCAGATGATCGCGGCCTCCGAGCATCAGACACGACGGGAACTTCTGGTGCGGCAGGCGCAGACAGAGCGCGTGCTGCACCTCTTCGTTTCGGAAAAGTGGTCGACCTTTGCGATCGCCCGGCATCTCGGCATGCCGGAGCGCGATGTCTGCGCGCTGATCGACGACAGCGGATGGGGGCGGTGATGGTGTATGTCGACGCGCCGCGCTACCGGCTCGGCCGCATGGTGATGTGCCATATGACGGCGGACAGCCTCGACGAGCTGCATGCGATGGCGATGCGCCTCGGCGTCCGGCGCTGGTTTCAGGACAAGGCCGGGGCACCTCATTACGACCTCTGCAAGGCAAACCGTCTGCGCGCCGTAGCGGCTGGCGCGGTTGAGGTGTCGCGGCGGGAGCTTCTGAAAAAGGCACGGGAGTGCCGCCGATGAACGCACTCGCCCCGATCTCCGCCGACTCCTCCGAACTCGTCGCCACGATCGAGCGGGCGCGCACGGCGCTTTCCGCCGGCGATGTGGAGGCCGCGCTGCTGCTCTCCTCCGGGGCCTATGAGCAGGCCAAGGCGGCGGGCGCCTATGCCGAAAAGGTGAAGGCGAGCCGCGAACTGATCGACAAGGCGCGGCGCATGCAGGCCGACGCGCTCAAAATCGAAAGCCTCTGCTATGTGGCGATGGCCGACGCGGTGGACGAAGCGCAGGTGAACGGCAAGCTCTCGCGCGGTGGCCGGCAGAAAACGGTCCACGACGAGGACCGTTTCACGCTCGAAGAGGTCGGGATCGACAAGCGGCGCCTGCACGAGGCCCGCAGCATCCGCAATGCCGAGCGGGCGGAGCCCGGCTTTATCGAGCGGGTCGTCGAAGCGCGCCTCGACGAGGGACTGGAGCCGAGCCGGGCGGGGCTGAAACGCGCCGCCGGCCACGCGATCGGCACGAAGACCGCGACGAAGGACGAACGCGGTGACGACCTCTACGAAACGCCGGTCGAGGCCATGCGCACGCTCTTGGCGCTGGAAAGCTTTTCCGGGACCGTGCTGGAGCCGAGCGTCGGCAAGGGAGCGATTCTCAGGCCGCTCGAGGCGGCGGGCTATGATGTGCGGATCTCCGATCTCGTCGATCGCGGGATTGCGACGCAATTTGGCGAGCTGCAGCGGGTCGGCGATTTCCTGACCCTGCGGACGGAGGGCGAGGGCGTTGGTGCGGACATCGTCACCAATCCGCCCTACGGCATTGCCAATGCCTATATCGCCCATGCGCTGAAAGCCTTCCGGCCGGGCAAGATGGCGCTGCTGCTCAACCTCAATTTCTTCGCCGGATTCGATGATCCGGACCGCTGCTACGTGATGGATGAGAACCCGCCGAGCCGGGTCTATGTCTTCACCCGCCGCCTGCCGATGATGCATCGCGACGGCTGGGAGGGAAAGAAGGCCTCCAGCCAGATGAATACCGGCTGGTTCATCTGGGAGCGCAACGGGGACGGCAGCTACGGCAGCGAGGAAACGCGGGTGATCCGGGTGGACTGGGCGCGCTTTGCCGATGCGCCGGCGCTGCTGCCGGGAGCGGGCGGCAATGTTTCTCCGGCGGTGGTGATGGGCCCGGTCGTCGACGTGGAATTCGCCCGCGAGACGCCGCGGCGGACGGTGGAGGAGCGTGTTGCGGATCGGCTGGACGAGGCGGTGGCCTATGCCACGGGGCTGAAGTTCATCACGGCCGGCGAGTTGCGCCGGCTGCTCGGCGTCCGGCCGAGCACGGGCGACGCCCTGGTCGCGGCGCTGGTGGAACGCGGGATGTTTCTTGGCCCGTCCGACGAACAAGGCCGGTTCTGGGCGCCGGGCATGCGTGAGGAAGCGCCATGACCGAAAAGATCACCGCACGAGCCATTGTCGACGCGCTGATGACGATCAATGCAGCAAAGATCTGCGTTGTCGAAATGGAACTATTCGCAGAGACCGGACCGGGCACCTATTCGCGCCGGGTGGATTTCTGGACGCTCGAAGTCGCTGCATCGAAGCAATTCCGCGCTGTCGCTTACGAAATCAAGGTAAGCCGGCAGGACTTCAATCGCGATAGGGAAGAGAAGCAGCGGGCGGCGCTCTCCGTTTCCGACCGGTTCTTCTACGTAGCGCCGGCAGGCCTTCTGAAAAAGTCGGATATCCCGACGTGGGCGGGTCTGATGGAGTTTGATGGCAGTGACTTCAAGGTCATCAAGCGGGCGCCTGTTTTGTCAGAAAAGAGGGCGCCGAGCTGGGAGCTGATCGTCTCGGTCATCCGCAACTCCGTGACCTGCCGCCGTGACGTGGAGACGATACGCGAGATTCAGCGGATCACTGAAGGACGACTGAACCGGCTGAAAGCCAACCTCCGGGCGATCGAGAAGCGCGAAGCGGAGAGGTGGCATCGCCGCTGGCAGGCAGGCCGGAAGGCGGGTGCTCCATGAAACCAGAATTCTCCCCCGATGCACTGCGCCTCTTCCTCACCGCCCAGGTGCGCCATGCCGGCAATCTGGCGGCGAGTTTTCCGCCGGAGCGGCGGGCGGAGGATATCGCGCGGCGCAATGCCGAGCGGGCGGAAAAGGCGGTGATCGCCAAGCGCGCCAATGTATCGAAAGCGGTGCTGCAACAGGCGATGACCGGCGGCCAGCCGGTGATGGCCGCCCATGCCGAGCGGCTGTGGTTCGCGCTCGGCTTCGACCTCGTTTCCATGGAAATCATGCTGGAGGGATACCGATGAGCGGATTGCCGAACGGGCGCGACCCGGCGCGCGCCGATTACGACTGGCGGGCCTTCGCCCGTGCACTCAGGGCGCGGCGCGGACCGGATACGCGCGGCATCCGCGCCATCGGCGCCGAGATCGGCGTGACGGCTTCCGACCTTTCCCGCGCCATGGGCGGGCAGATGGTGAGCGCCGGAAAGGTGATCGCGCTCTGCCGCTGGCTCGGCGTGCCGGTGGAGCGGTTCTATCTGCCGCCGGAAGATCAAGCGGAATCAACGTGTTTCAGCAGCCGTCACGTGGAACGGGGCGGCAAGGACGAAGGAGTCGCAGCATGAAAATCGAGACGAATGCAGGCATGCTGAAAACGGCGCTGAAGGCGCTGAAACCGGTCGTGGAAAAGGGGTTCACAATCCCCGTTCTCAACATGGTCAAATGCGCCGGCGGGAGCCTGACGGCGACGGACCTCGATTGCGAATTTTCCGTCTCGCTTCCGGCGACCGCCTTCGAAGGCGAGGGGCTGCTGCCCTTCCGCGAGATGCTGGCGCTGACCTCGGTGCTCTCCGCCGACGAGCCGCTGACGATCACCATAGACGAGGATGGCGGGCCGGCGGTGGTTGCCGGGCGGGCGGGGCGCTATCGCCTGCCGACCGCAAAGGTGGAGGATTTTCCGCATATTTCACTCCCCGACAAAAGGGAGCAGATTACCGTAGACGGCGAGGCTCTGCGCCAGGCGATCAGCTATGTGCTGCCTTTCGCAAGCCGCGAAGAGACGCGCTATTATCTGAACGGAGTCTGCCTGTTCGGCCACGCCGTGGTGGCGACGGACGGGCACCGGCTGGCGCTCTGCGAGGGCGTCAATGCGCATGATTTCAAGAACCTGATCATCTTCACCAAGGCGGCCAAGCTGCTCGCCGGAATGCCGCCAGTGACAAGCCTCGGCGTCTCCGAATCCGGGCTGCGCATCGTGGCGGCGGCCGGCGGCATGCGGCTCGTCGCCAAGCTGATCGACGGGACCTATCCGGACGTCCGCCGGGTGATCCCGCAGGATGCGCCAGCAGCGGAATTTGACCGCATGGCGCTCACGGGCGCGCTGAACCGGCTGACGGCGCTATCTCCGCGAAACATGGTGATGCCGGTCGCGGTCGTTTCCGACGGCAGTTCGGTGGCGCTTTCGGCCAAAGGCTTTGACGAGGTTTCCGGAGATGAGCGCCACGCGGCAGCAGGTGCGCCGATCTCCGCGGTCTTCAACGCGCGCTACCTGCGGGAGACCTTGCGCATGGTCCGCGGCGACACGCTGACGATGAGTCAGATCGAACCGTTTGCACCGGTTGTCTTCCGGACCGGACACGAAAATCGGCTCCTGCTGCTGATGCCGATGCGCATGCACGACGACATGATCGACAGGGCGCGCGGTTTCCTCGGCGCGGCGGGTGAAGAGAAGGCGGCGGCGTGATGGCGGAGGCAGTGGCATTCGCGGGCGCCAACATGCTGTTGAAAGCACCGGCCGGGCAGGAGGAGACCGTCTCCGAGCTGCACACATTCACCAACGGTAATTGCTCCGTCTCCTGCTGGCAGCTTTCGGCGGAAGAGCGGGAGGAGGTGGCGCGCACGGGCCGCCTCTTTCTCTCGGTCCTTTCCGGACGGTCGCAGCCGCCGGTCTATCTCGGCGGTGAGGAAGAGGTGCGGGCGATCGTCGCGGACTATGGCGGCGTATGGCAGCGGGGGAGCGGGCGATGAACGACACGAGAATCGGCGGCTGGATACAGACCTATACCGGGAAGCGCTTCTATCCGCTCGACGCACGCCATGACGAGGTGGACATCCGCGACATCGCGCATGCACTTTCCATGCAGTGCCGCTATGCCGGACACTGCGTGCGGTTCTACAGCGTGGCGGAACATTGCGTGCTCCTGTCGCGGCACCTGCAGGCGGAGCACGGCAGATTGGTCGCGCGGTGGGCGCTGCTGCACGATGCGAGCGAAGCCTACATTCTCGACATTCCGAGGCCGCTGAAACCGGAGCTTGCGAACTATCGCGAGGTCGAAGACCGCCTGATGGAGGTGATCGCGAATCGGTTTCATCTCTACATCGAAATGCCCTCTGTGCTGAAGGATGCGGATTACCGGATCCTCGCCGATGAGATCGCGCAAAACCTAGTTCCTCTCCAGTGGGATAACACGCCCGGTCCACCGCTCGGCATCGATCTGAAATTCTGGACGCCGGAGCAGGCGGAAGAGGAGTTCCTTGCCCAGTTTGACGCTGTCCGTGTCGAGCGGAGTCTAGGAACATGGTGATGCCTCGCGTTCTCATCGGCTGCGAATTCTCCGGCGTCGTGCGCAACGCCTTCCTCGCGCGCGGGTTCGATGCATGGTCCTGCGATCTCCTGCCGGCCGAGGACGGCAGCAACCGGCATATCCGCGGCGATGTTCGCGACGTGCTTGGCGACGGGTGGGATATGCTCGTCGTCGTGCATCCGCCGTGCACGCGGCTTTGCCGGTCCGGCCGGCGCTGGCTTTCCGGTCCCGGCAAGATGACGCCGCCGAAGGCGCTGCCACGCGGGCGCACCTGGGAGGACATGCAGGCGGAATTCGAAGCGGGCGTCGCGCTCTTCATCGCCTGCTGGCGGGCGCCGATCGCGCGCGTCGCGATCGAAAACCCGGAAATGCACGACCTCGCCCGCGACCGGATGCCGGCGGACCTGCCGGCGCCGCAGATCGTGCAGCCGCACATGTTCGGCCATCCGGAATACAAGGCAACCGGGTGGTATCTGCGCGGCCTGCCGCCGCTCGAGGCGACCGACTGCCTGCCGGAGCCGGAAAAGGGAAGCGACGAATGGAAGGCATGGAACCGCGTATGGCGGATGCCACGCCGTCCGGATCGCGGCCACGAGCGCAGCCGGTTCTTTCCCGGCATGGCGGCTGCTGCCGCGCAACAATGGGGCGACGCGGCACTCGCCGCGATGCGACTGGAGGCGGCGGAATGAGCAACGTTGGCATACCGCGGCTTTCCGTAATACCCGGTTGGGTGGTGTCCTGCCCGGACCTCAAGGGCAAGGATCTGCAGGTGCTCTGCATACTTGGCTGCAACGCCAACCGCCGGAACGGATGGGCACGGCGAAGCCAGGTGACGATTGCCAAGCAGCTCGGCTGCGCGCGTTCCACGGTACAGGCTTCGATCAACCGGCTGGTGGATATCGGCGCGGTGGAGCGGCGCGAGGTGGTGAGCGAGAACGGCCGCGACAGCGCGCATTGGTATCGCGTGATCTACGATACGGCGCCGCCGGCCGGCTATGATTTCGATGCATATCGCGCCGACGAGGACGAGGAATGTGGTCCTATTTCCGACGCGGAAGAGGAGGCACCCCCTGCCGGTATACCGGCACCCCCTGCCGGTCCAGAGTCGGCACCCCCTGCCGGTCCAGAGTCGGCACCTATGTTAAATACCTCCTGTTTAACACCTCCTGAAGAACGGGAGAGAGAAGGCGCGAGCGCGAACGAGGGAAGAGAAGAAAATCCCAAGGCGGCGGTGCGCAAGTTCGACAAGTGGTGGCCGACCTATCCGAACTATGCCGGGACGAGCCGGGACGCGGCGCTGCGCGAATGGATGGCCATGCGGCCAGACGAGCGGGAGGACTGCATTGCGCGGACGCCGGCCTTCATCAGGGCGACCGAGGCGATCAAGGGCACGTTCGTCTATCCATCGGTCTACCTCAGGGAGCGCAAGTGGCTGCTGATGGACGTGCCGACCTCGGCCGTGGCGCCGCCCGTGCTGCACAACCCGTTCTCGCGGCCATGGATGGCGCGGCGCTTCGCCGAGCTTCTGCAGCCCATGGCGGAGCGGGGATGGCCGGCGCTGACGACCTGGCAACAGACGCAGATGCGGGACGCCGACCGGGCGCGGGAAATCGAGCGTGAGCGCCGGGCACGCTATGGCTGGCCGAAGGTGACGGAAATGCACGACAAGGCCGAAAGGCGGGTCGGCATGCTGGTGCACGGGCCGCTCGTGGGGATCGCGGAGAGCTTCGTGAAGGTGCACCGCGACAGCGACGAGGCGGCGCGATGGAAGGCGCTGCACGAGCGGATGGGCTGGCCATGGCTGCCGGAGCCATCGCCGGAATGGCTCTACTTCCCGCCGGGAGAGCCGGAAGACGCGATGGCGGAATTCAGGGCGGCAGTGGACGGCACGAGGAACGGAGCGAGCGATGATGCAGCATAGGGCGATGAACGGCGTGGCGATTGCAACATGCGCTCGGTCGAGCTTCGACGAGCGGGAGGCGGAGGCGCGGCTCGAAATGTTGGAGGCGGCATCGCGAATCATCCACGCCGATTCGCCGTGGTTTGCGCTTCGGGTGATGACCGGACGCGAGTTCGTCGTGCAGGACGCGCTCGAAGTCCTGGGGATAACCTCGCTCGTGCCGCAGCGGAAAGGGCCGGATCTGCGGCGTCGGCACAGGGTCATTCCGGGCGTTTTGCAGCCCGTGATCTACGGCTACGTGCTGGTGCAGAGCGACCCGAGCCCGTCCGTTTTGGTGGCTTTCAAAGCGGTCGACAACGTGATCGGCGTGCTCGGCGGAGCGGAGAAGCCGATGCGGCTAAGTGCCTCGGAAGTCCAGCGTTTTCAGGCGATGGCCAAGGCCGGCGCCTATGACTGGGAGCAGGAGTGCGGGATCGTGGTGAAGGCCGGCGACAAGGTGCGCGTCAAGCTCTTCGCATACTCAGGGTTCGATGCGGAAGTGATCACGCCGAACAGCAAGGGAAAGGGCGACGTGGTCGTATCGGTGAACATCTTCGGGCGGGAGACACCGGTGACGATGCCTATTGCCATGCTCGAAAAACTGTGAGAGTCATTCTTCCACTGGATGAGCTGATGATCCTGAAGTGAGCCTCTGAGAACGCCTAGAAAGCGGGGAGCAATCCCGAGGTCGGTACGCCGGTCAGCCCCAGCCCTGACAGCCTCGACGAGCGAGGCACCGATTCAGGGCCAGTGCGAAAGCTATGACCTGATGACGGATGAGAGCCCGGTGATGAGCCGGGCTTTGTCGTGTCTAAAGGGTATGGGACGCTTGAAGGCGCTGGCGCCACGCATCGGCACGATCGCTCCTCGTATAGGACGGGCGCCTGGCGACGAGAAGGCACGACTTCGCGAGCGAGACCAGACTGTGACGTGGCGCAGCTGGTACAAGACTGCTCGATGGCAGAAGCTGCGCATGTCGGTGCTGATCAGAGATCAGTTCACCTGCCAGATGACAGGATGCGGACGCATCGAGCCGAACACGTCGCTTCTCGTCGCAGACCACAAGATCGCCCATCGCGGTGATGAGGTGCTGTTCTGGGATGAGAAGAACCTGCAGTGCCTCTGTAAGACCTGCCACGACAAGCTGAAGCAGAAAGAGGAGCGGGCACAGGCTCGCTGGTAGGCTGCAAACGGCCGCAGCGGTGACAAGTCGACCACTACCTGACAAGGCTCAGCACGCGAGGGGAGGGGGTGGGTCGAAAGTCTGGAAGCCCTCGCCGCCCGGACCCGCGTCCCCCTCACGTGGAGATTTTTTTCTGATGGAAGAGAATTTCGACCTGTTCGGGCAGCCGATTCCGGAGTGGAAAGGCAAGCGCGGACGGCCGCCCTATGAGGCGACGGAAAAAGATCGCAATAAAGTCAAGCTGTTGCTGGCGCTCGGATGGTCGAACGAGCGGATCGGCAACGCGATCGGACGCTCGGCGGCCACGGTGAAGAGGTATTTTAGAGCCGAGCTCAAGGAGCGCGATGCGATGCGCGATCGGTTCGATGCACGGCGCTTCGAGATCGCCATGGAGCAGGCGAACGCCGGAAACGTCGCGGCTCTCAAGGAACTGGGGAAGATGGTGGAACGCTCGGACACGATGCTGATCGACGCTCGCCTTCGCCAGGCGCAAGGCGACAGGAAGCAAGACAAGGAAGAAAAGCAGCTCGGCAAGAAGGAAAAACAAAAGCTGGAGGCTGCGACCGCCGGAGAAGGCAGCACATGGGGCAATGACCTGCTGCCCGGCGTTCACAAGGTGCAGTGATGGACACGGCATGGGTGCCGGCTTCGACCTGGTCGACGGCGGTTCCGGATTGGAAGGAGCGAATCCGCAACCGCCGGCCGCTCGTCCCGGACTTGCCGCTCTACGATGCGGTTGCCGAAAAGGCACTCCGCATCTTCAAGCGGCTGCGGGTTCCGGACATCATCGGAAACCCGACCTACGGAGAGGTTTGCGACGACTGGGTCTTCGATTTCGTTCGCGTCGTCTTCGGCAGCTATGATCCGGAGACGAAACGCCGGGCACTGCGGGAGTTCTTCCTGCTGGTGCCGAAGAAGAACGGGAAGTCGTCGATTGCCGCGGCCATCATCGTTACTGCGGCCATCCTGAACGAACGACCGGAAGCGGAATTGCTGCTAATCGCTCCGACGAAGCAGATCGCGGATATTTCCTTCAAGCAAGCGGCCGGTATCATCCGGTTGGACGACGAACTATCGAAGCTTTTTCATCTTCAGGATCACCTGAAGAAGATCACGCACCTGAACACGCTTGCGGTCATCGTCGTCAAGGCCGCTGCGGCTGACGTCATCACCGGATCGAAGGCGACCTACATCCTGATCGACGAGACGCATGTCTTCGCAACGATCGCCAAGGCCGCCGATATCTTCGTCGAAATCCGTGGTTCGCTTGCAGCCCGCCCTGACGGGTTCCTGCTCCAGATCACGACGCAGTCGAAGACGCCGCCGGCAGGCGTGTTCAAGGCGGAACTCCAGAAGGCTCGCGACGTTCGCGACGGGCTCTTCGATTTTCCGATGCTCGCCGTCCTTTACGAGCTGCCGCCGGAAGATGCGGTAAACGGTGGATGGAAGCGGCGCGAAACGTGGGGTCTGGTCAATCCGAACCTCAACCGCTCGGTCAATGAGGACTATCTCGCCGGAGAGATAGCGACAGCCGAGCGCGAAGGTCCGGAAAAGCTGGCGCTGATCGCTTCGCAGCACTTCAACGTCGAGATCGGTCTCGGTCTGCATGCCGATCGATGGGCCGGCGCCGCCTACTGGGAGGGGGCTGGCGACAAGGAACTCACGCTCGATCACATCATTGCCGAGTGCGATGTGTGCGTGGTGGGGATCGACGGCGGCGGGCTCGACGACTTGATGGCGGCGTCTGTCATAGGCCGTCATGCCAAGACACGGGTATGGCTTCACTGGGTTCGTGCCTGGGCCTATCCGGATGTCTTTGAACGGCGCAAGGAAATCGCGCCTCGCCTGCGCGACTTCGAAAAGGATGGCGACCTGGTCGTCTGTGAAGATCCCGATCAGGACATCGCCGAAATCGTGGATATCTGCGAGCGGCTGCATCTGGCGGGCCTCCTGCCCGAGCGCGCCGGTATCGGCCTAGATGCATTCGGGATCGCGAGCCTGCTGGACGCACTTGCAGAGCGAGGCATGGCAGGTGAGCTTACAATGGCCGTTGGCCAGGGATGGAAGCTCCAGTCGGCAGTCACGACGCTGCCGCGCAAACTGAAGGACAGAACCATGCGCCATTGCGGCCAGCCGCTGATGGCATGGGCTGTCGGCAATGCGAAGACAGAGCTCAAGGGCTCAAACTACATCGTCACGAAGCAGGCGGCCGGCGCGTCGAAGATCGACCCGCTGATGGCAACTTTCAACGCGGCGATGCTGATGTTTCTTAATCCCGAGGCCAATGGGCTTTCGGTTTACCGCGATCGCGGTCTTCTCGTGATGTGAATTAGGAGCGGCCGTGGCATTTTGGTCAAAATTGTTCGGCAGGGCGGATGCACCGGCCGTGCAGCCGCAAGCTGCTTATCAGGACAAGGGCGGCGGCGTCGTCATCTCGACGCCACAGGAACTGGAGGCGGCCATGCGCGGCGGCTCCATGACCGGAGCCGGGCTCGCGGTTACACCGGATCGGGCAATGCGCGTTGCCGCAGTCTACGCATGTGTCCGGATCCGCTCCGGCGTCGTCGCCAACATGCCGCTGCACATCAAGCGGCGGATCGACGAACGGACGCGCGAGGATGCGTCGGACGACCCGCTTTGGAAGATCTTCCGGCGCCGTCCGAACCGATGGCAGACGCCTGCCCAGTTCAAGCGGATGATGCAGGCGCATCTCCTGTTGCGCGGCAATGCCTATGCAATGATCGTGAAGTCGCGCCAAAGCGTGATCGAACTGATTCCCATGCACCCCGACAGGGTCAAGCCCCGCCAGAACGACGACCTGTCGATCAGCTATACTTATACGCGCAAGGATGGAAAACAGATCACGCTCGCGCAAAGCGAGGTTTTCCACCTCGTCGGATTGACGCTCGACGGTGTGGTCGGTGTGTCCGTGATCACATATGCTCGCGAGACCATCGGACTCTCGATGTCCATGGACAATTACGGCGCTTCCGTCTTCAAGAACGGCGCGCGCCCGAGCGTCGTGCTGAAGCACCCGAACAAACTCGGACCGGAGGGCGTCGAATTCCTCCGCGCCAGTCTGGACAACTATCGAGCCGGCGGGGAGAGCGAAGGCAAGGCGCTGATCCTCGAAGAGGGAATGTCGACCGAGCAGCTTTCGATGACATCCGAGGATGCTCAATGGATCGAAAGCCGGAAATTCTCACGCACCGATATCTCCATGTTCTTCGGCGTGCCGCCACACATGATCGGCGACACCGAAAAATCATCTTCCTGGGGGACCGGCATCGAAGTGCAGACACAGGGGTTTCTGACCTTCAGCGCCGAGGATGACCTGACGACATGGGAAGAGACGATAAACAGGGACCTCATTCCGGAAGAGAGCAATCTGTACGCAAAGTTCAACAGGGCTGCACTGGTGCGCGCCGACATCAAGGCCAGATGGGAAGCGCACGTAAAAGCCCTGCAGTGGGGCGTTTCGAGCCCGAACGAAATCCGCGCGCTCGAAGACATGAACCCGAGGGAAGGTGGAGATGTTTTCTACCCGCCGCCGAATACCGCCGGCGGCAAGAGTGATGGTGGCGGCAATGAGCCAGCCCAAGACCCTGAAAGCCGTTAGGCCGGTTCCCCGGCCTGCCGGATTGCTGAAAAGCGGCGCGATGATCAGCCGCCCTGCGGGAGGTTCCAGAAAATGAGTTTGCGACAGTTGCCCGAGGCAAAGACATTCCAGCGCCCGCAGAATTTTCAGTGGGACGCCCCGTCGGATGTGCTCGCAAAATGGGCAGAGGTACCCATGGCCGCCGGCGAAGAGTCCGACAATACGATCACCATGTTCGAGGTGATCGGTGAGGATTGGTGGACCGGCGGCGGCGTCACCGCCAAACGCGTGTCGGCGGCATTGCGCTCGATCGGCAGCAAGGACGTGACGGTCAAGATCAACTCTCCCGGCGGTGACATGTTCGAGGGGATCGCGATCTACAACCTGCTCCGCAATCATCCTGCCAAGGTGACCGTCGAAGTGCTTGGCTGGGCGGCCTCGGCGGCATCCATCATCGCCATGGCCGGCGACGAAATCCGCATGGGTCTCGGTACCTTCATGATGGTGCACAATGCCTGGGGTGTCGTCGTCGGAAACCGGCACGACATGCGCGAGGCAGCATCGCTCTTCGACGGATTCGACAGTGCGATCGCCGATATCTACGAAGCGCGCACCGGCATGAAGCGCAAGGATATCGAAAAGCTCATGGACGCGGAAACCTTCATGGGACCGTCCGAAGCCGTCGAGAAGGGCTTCGCCGATACCGTCGACAATGCCATCGACAGTTCTTCTTCGGCCAACACCAAGAACATGGATCGCGGGCTGATGGCCCGCCGCCAGACAGAGGCCGCGCTAGCGAGAGCCGGCTTTACCCGAGACAAACGCTCCGAGCTCCTGTCCGAGATCGGAGCATCCGCGGCCCCGCGAGATGCAAGCCGCCACTCCGCCGCGCGCGATGCAGGCATAGACCTGGCTGCCATCCGGCAGCTGATCGAAACGATCCGAACCTGAGGATACTCAAATGAAAACCGGAAAATTCATCGCGACACTCTGTGTCGCAGCGATCGCCTGCGCCTTCATCGCGTTTACCGTGTCCGGCGCCGTCGATTTCACCGCCCTCGTGCACACTCCCCATGCCCTCGGCACGTCGCTCGCAATGACGATGGCGCCTGCGCTCAATCACCGGGCTCGTGGCCTCACGGGCGTCCGCGCCGACAGCAGCAACGCCGCGGCTATCCTTGCCGAACTCAAGCAGACGTTCGAGGCTTTCAAGGCCGAGCGTGATGCGGAGCTGAAAGGCATCAATGCAAAACTGGCGGACGTCGTTCAGACGGAAAAGGTCGATCGCATCAATTCTGAGGTGACGAAGCTCCAGAAGGCACTCGACGATGTGAATGCGACCCTCGCCGCCATCAAGATCGGCGGCGGATCCGGCGATGCTGTCGACCCAGCCAAGGCAGAGCACGCGGCCACTTTCAACAAGTGGTTCCGCAAGGGAGATCGTGCGGTTGATGCCGATATCCGCGACCTCGAGGTCAAGGCATCGCTCTCGACTCTTTCCGATCCGGACGGCGGCTACGTGGTTCCGGAGGAGATGTCGAACACGATCGACCGTGTCGTCGGCACCGTGTCGGCAATGCGCAGCATCGCCACCGCCATGACCATTTCCACCGACACCTACAAGAAGCTCGTCAATATGGGCGGCGCGGATGCCGGATGGGTCGGCGAGAAGGATGCACGGCCGGAGACTGCGACACCGACCTTGCGCGAGCTGGTTTTCAACACGGCGGAAATCTACGCGAACCCCGCCGCAACGCAGACTCTGCTCGACGACGCCCGCGTCGATATCGCGGCCTGGCTGGCAAACGAGGTTTCGATCACGTTTGCCGAACAGGAAGGTGCTGCCTTCATCAGCGGTAACGGCGTGATGAAACCCCGCGGCATTCTTGCCTACGACACGGTCGCCAATGCATCCTATGCCTGGGGCAAGATCGGTTTTACCGCTACTGGTGCCGCCGCCGATTTTGCGGCGACCAATCCTGCCGATGCACTGATCTCGCTTTTCTACAGCCTGAAAGAGGGCTACCGGAATGGTGCGTCCTGGCTGACGTCGGATGCCGTCATGGAAACGGTCCGCAAGTTCAAGGACGGACAGGGCAACTATCTCTGGGCGCCTCCGAGCGGCCCGGCGAACGTCGCCACCATCCTCGGAAAGCCGGTCGCGACCGATGACAACATGCCGGCACTCGGCGCGAATGCCTTCCCGGTCGCTTTCGGTAATTTCCAGCGCGGGTACCTGATCATCGATCGGTTCGGCATCCGCGTCCTGCGCGACCCCTATACCAACAAGCCGTACGTGCACTTCTACACGACGAAGCGCGTGGGCGGCGGCGTGCAGAACTTCGAGGCGATCAAGCTCCTGAAGTGCTCGACGTAACGTGCAGCCACGACGCCAGACGGCGGCGGCGAGCGCCGCCGTCAACCTCAATCTTCACAGAAGGAATAGCGAGATGAAGGATATTCACTCGGATTTCACGGTGGTTTCGGCCATCGGTGCAGCGGTGCTCTCGGCGGACAACACACCCACGGCCATCGACCTGCAGGGCTACAATGCCGCGGAGATCCTGCTGGCAATCGGCGTCGGCGGGATCACCTTCGACACGACCAACAAGATCGAGTTCAAGGTCACGCATTCGGACGACGATTCCACCTATACCGCCGTCGAGGCGAAGGACATCCTCGGTGTTGCCGCCGTTGGCAGCGGCGGGATCATCAAGGCATTGACCGCGGCCCATGCCGCGGCGGCGGCCTATCGCTTCGGTTATGTCGGCGGCAAGCGCTATCTCAAGATCCTCGCCGACTTCTCCGGAACCCATGCGGCCGGAACGCCGATCGCTGGCCTCGTGGTCAAGGGGCAGGGTTACAACCAGCCCGAAGCCGACCAGGCGTAATACCGTTACGGGGCGGGTGACCGCCCCGTCCACTCAAAGGAGAATCCAGCCATGAAAGCGAAGGTCGTGAAAGCATTTCCGGGCCGCCCGGACAAGGAAGCGATGACGCGCACCATCACCGTCGGCGAAATCATCGACGGCGATCTCGCCGAAGTCGCCGTTCGGGAGAAATGGGCGAAGCCGCACCGGGACAATGCCGAGATCGCGTCAGAGAAAGCGGCGAAAGATGCCGCGGCCGAGGCCAAGGCCGATCAGCAAGCCGCCGAAAAGACGGCCACGACCGAGGCGGAAAAGAACGCCGCCGAAGGCGATGGCAAAAGCATCGACCAGTAAGAGCGAAGGCCGCCCATGCTCCGCCCAGTCCGTATCACGCCTCCTGCCGTGAGCCCGGTATCGATCGACGAGGCCCGCGCGCATTGCCGGGTCGACAGCGATGACGACGATGCCGTCATCTTGGCATTGATCGACGCAGCCGTTTCGCATCTGGACGGATGGTCCGGTGTGCTTGGGCGGTGCCTGATCGACCAGGACTGGCGGATCAGTTTCGGCGACTGGCCGGCATGCCGGTTCATGCGGTTGCCGCTTCCCGACGTCTCTGCCGCCACGGTCAAGTATTTCGACAGCGACAATGTGGAGCAGACCGTGTCTGCCTCGCTTTTCACCAGCATTGAAGACGAGCGAGGGACTGTCGTTCGTTTCGGCGACAGCTTCACCTTTCCGAGCGTCTACGACGACCGCAGCGACGGTGTGCGGGTCGAGTTCACGGCCGGATATGGCGCGGCGGCCACCGACGTGCCGCCGGCAATCCGCACGGCGATCCTGCTCATGGTCGCGCACTGGTACAACAACCGCGAGGCTTCGGCCGAGGGGCCGCAATCGGAAATTCCCTTCGGTGTGTCGGCACTGATCGCACCGTTCCGGCGCGTCGGCGTCTAGTTCCCGCAACAGGAGACAAGAACATGGCAGACCTCAGCATCCAGAATCTGTCCGACGAGGACGGCGGTGCGATCACCTTTGCCGCGGCTGCGGCCGGCGGCGACAAGTTCGTGTGGGACAGTCGCGCCTTCGTCGTCATCAAGAACGATGACGTCTCGGCAAAGCAGGTGACGGTGACCGCCGCCTACACCACGATCGCGGACTCCCGCTACGGGGAACTCACGCGCTCCAATATCGTGCTATCCGTCGCCGCCGGTGCGACCGCGATCATTCCGCCGCTGCCCGTCGCGTTCCGCAACAGCGCCGACAGCAACAAGGTGGCGCTGACCTATGACGCTGTGACCTCGCTCTCGGTTGCGGCCGCGCGGATCCAGTAAGCCATGACCGGCGCCGGGGATCTCCGCGAGCGGGTGGCGTTCGATGCCCGCGCCGCCGTCGACGACGGCCACGGCAATGAGCGGTCTGACTTCGTCGAGCAGTTTCCTTGCCGGGCCTCGTTCACACCGCTTCGCGGTGGAGAGACGGTGATCGCCTCCCGGCTCGAAGGGCGGCAACCGGTCGTCGTGCGTGTTCGTGCCTCGTCGAAGACGAGGCGGATTGCGACCGACTGGCGGATGCGCGATCTGCGCACCGGCTTTGTCTACGCCGTGCGGTCGGTCATCGAGACATCGGACCGGACGTGGGTCGACGTAACGGTCGAAAGCGGCGTGGCGGCATGAGCGTTCAGGGTCTGGACAGGCTTCACCGCAAGCTCACCCGCACCATTCCGGAAAGGGTTCTGGCGCGCGTCCGCGAGGCGATGGAGCAGGCGGCCGAGGAAGCTGTCGATGTCATCAGGAGCCTGGCTCCGGAAGACAGCGGGGCGCTGAAAGACAGCATCGGGTGGACATGGGGCGATGCGCCAAAGGGCAGTATCGCACTCCTGACCAGCAAGCGCACCGCTGGCGGCATGCGCATCACCATATATGCCGGCGGCGGCGATGCCTTTTATGCGCGCTTCGTCGAATTCGGAACTTCTCCGCACGTCAACAAGGGCAAGTTCGCGGGAACGCAGAATCCCGGAATGGCGGCGCAGCCATTCTTCTTTCCGGGCTGGCGCATGGTTCGCCGGAAAGCAAAGCGCCGCATGACCGGAGCGATCCGTAAAGCGATCAAGGAAGGTGCCAGATGAGCGTCGGTCAGGAGCTATGGGATGCGGTGCGCGGAGCGATGCTTGCCGATGCCGCGGTCATGGCACTGGTCAATGCCGTCTATGACAAGGTGCCGGACAGTCCATGGGGCGACAAGAACGCCTATATCAGCCGTGGGCCCTTCTACGGCATTCCCGATGATGCGGAGTGCATCGACGGGCAGGAGATCACGGTGCAGCTCGATATCTGGTCGCGCCGGCCCGACCGCTGGTCGATGGACGACATGATCGCCGCCGTTCGTGCCGTGCTGCACGAGCAGGATTTCGATCTCGGAACATCGGCGCTTGTCAGCCTGCGGGTGTCGCTGTGGCGGATCATCGATGATCCGGACCCTCTGACCGTGCACGGCGTCGTGCAGCTCGACGCGCTGGTCGAGGCCGCATGATGGCGTGGATGATCGTGAAGGCGGAAGGGAACTACCGCCGGCCGGGAAGCCGGCTCTCCTTCAATTTCAAGCCGTCGGCCGCGCCGCAGCAATGGCCTCGCGACGTCGTCGATTATGCCGTGTCGAAAAAGCTTGCGACACGGACAAAATCTCCCGCGCGCGCCAGTGCGGCGCGGAAGACCGCATCCCCGGACGCGGAATAGCAATACCGATATGACCACGGCCGAAAGGCCTCACACCGGACGGAGCGATCCGGACCGATTTCCCATGGAGAAAGCCGATGGCACGCGCAACGACTGAAAACTTCCATCAGATGGTCGTGGAGATCGAAACCAACACTCCCGGCGTCTACTCGAAGATCTGCGGGCTCACCTCGCGTGGGGTCAACCGGACGTCGAACATGTCGACCTCCGAGGTTCCGGACTGCGACGACGAAAGCCTTCCCGCCGCGGTCGAGCGGGCCGTGCAGTCGCAGGAAGTGACGATCTCCGGGACAGGTGTGTGGGCTTCGCAGAGCCACGGCACGATGATCGACTGGTGGTATTCCGGCGCGACGAAGAACATCCGCATCGGCCACCTCAACGCCGCCGTCGGCGAGACGGAATACGAGACGGGCCCGGCCTATCTCGTCAACCTGAACAACTCCGCGGAACGGGGTGCGAAAGTGACGGCCGAGATCGACATCCAGTTCGACGGCCTGCCGACCCGCACCGCGAAGGCCTGACCATGCGGGGCGTCGATCTCACATGGGCCGGCGGCGAGCATACATTCCTGCTCACCATCGATCTTCTTCGCGCGCTGCAGGACAAATGCGACGCCGGGCCCCAGCATATCCTCGAACGGCTCGCCAGCGGCCGATGGATGGTCAACGACATCACCGAGACGATCCGCTTCGGGCTGGAAGGCGGCGGGCTTGCCAAGGACAAGGCCCGCGAGCTGGTGCGCCTGCATGTGGAGGACCGTCCGCTCACCGAGGCGATACCGATTGCACAGGGTATCCTGATGGCGGTGTTGTTCGGACCGGGAGACGACGTGCCGGGGGAGGGCGAGGCGGGGACGGCGGCGACGAGGCCGCGCCGCTCCCGCGCGGAAAATGGCGGTTCTCACACTTCTACCAATGGGCCGGAATCGTCCATCGCGACATAGGCCAGATGACGCTCTGGGAATTTTCCTGCCTGCAGGAAGGATATCACCGCGCCAACGGTGGGGAACGCGCGGCTCCGGCCATGGATGACGATCGTCTCGGCGAGCTCGGGATCGAGGGGTTCTGACAGGAATTACTTATCGCGCAACGCAGCGTGGATGGCATCGATTGCGGCCGTCTGGCGCTCAGCATTCGATCTTATTGCCGACAGGTGATCGACGATTGCTCCGAGCGCGTAAATCGCAGCGCCACCAACCATAACTGGCAGCAGGTAGACTGCGATAGCAATTCCGCTTCCGCGGGTCGTCATTGCCGCGAATACCAGCCCGATAAGACAGACGGCAAAGACTGCCACGCCTACAAATTTCAAAAACCCATCCATAAGGGCAGACGTTAGCAAGGATCAATGATTATGGCAATTACCGCAGAACGCCTGATCGTTTCACTGGAGGCTCAAATAAAACAGTTTGCGAATGAAATGGCGAAGGCCAGCGCGATCGCGAACAAGCGCATGGCGCAGGTCGAGAAGCGATTTATGCAGGCAAACAAGAACGTTTCGTCAAGCATGCTTGGGCTTGGACGGGGCATGCTGGCTGCCTTTGCTGGCGGAACAATCGTGAGAGAAATGATCGAACTCTCCGATTCGGCCACACGTATCGATAATGCGTTGAAGGTTGCTGGACTTTCCGGTGCCGAGCTGGAGCGCGTCTATAAGGGTCTTGCCAAAGCTGCGATGGATAATGCTGTTCCGCTGGAAACGCTCGCTGTCCTCTATGGAAAGGCCGCTCAGGCACAGAAGGAGCTCGGCGTCACAACCGAGGAATTGGGTGGGTTTACCAACAACGTCGCGCTGGCGCTGCGCGTTGCCGGCACCGATGCACAGGCCGCGAGTGGCGCATTGCTGCAGCTCGGCCAGGCACTCGGAAGCGGCACGGTCCATGCAGAAGAATTCGGATCAATCCTCGAAGGTGCGCCGACGATCGCCCAGGCGGCCGCGGCCGGTCTCAAGGAGGCAGGCGGTTCCGTCTCCAAGCTGAAACAGTTGGTCGTCGACGGCGCGATCTCGTCCCGCACATTCTTTCGCGCATTCGAGGCCGGATCAGTCATCCTCGAGGAGAAGGTCGCAGGCTCGACGTTCACGGTCGGTCAGGCAACAACGAATCTGTGGAATTCTTTGACTGACGTCGCGCGCGAATTCAACAATTCCACATGGGCGGCAAAAAGGTTCGCCGGCGGGATCAACGACGTCGCGACTGTTATTCAGGATGTCGATGTTTCTGGCTTCATCGAGCGCATCAGAACGGCGAAATCGGAATTCGAAGACTTTCTTCACTCCGCCGGAAATGCTGATGCATTCAAGGCCTTGAACGAAGCGCTTGGAGGTGCTGACGCGGAAGGCAGGGCATTCAACCCGGACGTATCCGAGGCTGAAACGAAAATCGCCGGATTGGAGCGTGAGATCAAGATCCTGCAAGAGCGTATTAAACTGAATACGAGCCTTGATATCAACAATACGGAGGCGCTCGCACGCCTTGCGGAGGTACGTTCCGAGCTTGCCAGACTCAGAGCCGACGCCGCGAACATGCCGGAAACGGTCGAGGGAATTTCCACGGTTGGAGATCCGCTTACCGGAAGCACTAACGGCCTGATGGGCGGTTCTTCGACGCGTGGCGGGCGGCGCAAGCCGGTCGTCGTCGATCCCGTATCTGTCAAAGACAACCCGCCACCGCCCGGCAAGTCGAAATCCGGATCGAAGTCTAAGGTCAGTGATTACGAGCGCGAGGTCGAGCAGATCCGGGAGCGGACGGCGGCGATCACCGCCGAGACATCGGCGATGGCCTCGCTCAATCCGCTGATCGACGATTTCGGCTATACGCTGGAATATGCGCGCGCGAAGCAGGAACTGCTTTCGGCAGCGCAGAAAGCCGGCCTCGACATCACGCCGAAGCTAGAGCAGAGCATCGACGCCATGGCATCCGGCTACGCCAATGCCGCGGCGGAGGCGGAGAAGCTCGCGCAGAAGCAGGACAAGATCGTCGAACGGGCCGACTTCTTCGCCCAGACGACCTATGACGCCTTTTCCAAGCTCATCCCGAAAATTGAAACGGGTAACGAGGCTCTCGACGGTTTCCTGAACACGCTGATCGAAGCCGTCGCCCAGGCGGCACTGCTCGGGACCGGACCATTCGCCGGCGTCGGCGGCGGGGGCGGGCTGCTCGGAAGCCTGTTTCAGGCCTTTCCCTTCGCAGACGGCGGCGTCGCCCGGTTCGGCAAGCCGCTCAAGACATTCGCCAATGGCGGCGTTTCCAGAACGGCGGCGATTTTCGGCGAGACGGGGCGTGCCGAGGCGGCCGTGCCGCTCCCGGATGGCCGGCGCATTCCCGTCGATCTGCGCGCCCCGGCCCGTACAGGCGGAGGGGATACGCTTACCCTGAACATGAATGTCTCCGTGGCCGGAACAGGGGACAAGGAACTGATCGCCAACATGGAGGCGGCCGCCGATCGCTCCACTCAGAAGGCCCTCAAGCGGTATGACGGTCGCCTTCCATACAGAATTCAGGAAATCAACCGCAATCCAAACAAGATCAAGTAGGGCCGAACAAAATCAAATAGGGAAGGGCGGCGCATGCTCTCGCTCGCAGACTTCTTCGACCATCTGCGGCTGATGCCGTTCCGCTGGAAGATCCGGGAAAACAATGAGCTTTCCGGGATCGGAGACGCGCGGGTTTGGCAGGCTGCCATGGCGCCGGAGCTGTGGAGCGCATCCGTCACGCTGCGGACGTCGAAAAGTGCCCTAGCCGAGGCGATGGCTGCACGCATCCGGGCTTTGCGCGGCGCACGCGACACCTTTCTGTTTCGCGACCCGTTCCGCTGCTTTCCGGCATCCGACCCTGGCGGCGCGATCATCGGCGCCTCCACCGTCACCGTGCAATCCGTCGGGGTGAGCCTGAACACGATCAGCCTCGCAGGGCTTCCCGCCGGCTACCGGATCACGACCGGAGACAAGCTTCAGGTCACGTCCGCCGCCTACCCGGACAAGGTCGCCTTTCTCGAATTCAGCACCGACGCCATTGCAGCCGGAAACGGCGTGCTGCCGGCGACGGATGTCTTTCCCAACGTCCCGCCATGGGTTGCGGCCGGGAATGCCGCAGTGCTCGTGCGGCCCGCCTGCAAATGCGTCATCGTGCCCGGCAGCGTGAGCGAAGGCACCGTCAACGGGAGCATCACTGCGGGGCAGGGCTTCCAGATCATTCAGAAGAAGTAGGCCGGCGATGATGAACGAGATTCAGGATATTTTTGTCTTTAAGGATGGCCATCTTCACTGCGCCGCGCTGCGAGGCGATCTTTCGCCATCGTCGCCACATTCTCGACGATGCTCCTCGAGAGCGTCCGGATGTCTTGCGAGACTTGTGTCTCGGCTGATGTTCTGGCGTCGTTCATCTCCGTGACGCATGCGTTGCGGAACTCCTCTATCCAAGGAGTTCCTTTCTCTCCCTTCATCGAAGCAATTTCGAAGACCAGCCGTTGAAGCATGATCAGAACGGTGTGCTCGACTGCATTGTATCGCACGGCAAACTCATCACTCATCGTCTCTCCTCCCCAAAAGTCATCGCCATAGAAGCATGGCGAAATGCGAGAGTCGACCAGCGCCAGACGGAAGATGAAAGACATCTCGGCCAACTTCCTTGCAGCACTTCAGGCGGCGCGTGACGGCTCCATTGTCCCGCGGCGGGCCGTCACGTTCTACGCGAAGGATCGGTTGACCGGCGCGCTCGTCGAGGTCGGTTTCTGGACCGGCGACGAAGACGTCGTTTTCGAGGTCGTCTCCGGCACGACCGGCGTCGCCGAGGAGCGGACATTCTACGGCGCGCTCAATCTCGACATCGGCGAAATCCCGCGCGTTGCGGACCTGACGACGCAGACGGTCAGCATCCGGTTTTCGCAGGTCGCCGATATCGCCCAGCAGCTCGTGCGCGGCTACGACATCCGGCTTGCGCGCGTCGAGATCCACGACGTGCTTCTCGACGCGACGGCGAAGCAGCCGGTCGGCCCTGGCGAAATCGCGTTTCTCGGGCAGGTGGACGAGGCTCCGATCCACACGCCGGCGGCCGGCGAGGAGGGAGACGTCACTGTGTCGGTGATCTCCGAGGCCATCTCGATGCTCTCGCGCACCAATCCGCAGAAGGCATCATATCAGGGTCAGAAGCGCCGCTCGGGCGACGAGTGGGGAAAGTACAAGGGGACGGTCGGGACATGGGAAGTGCCGTGGGGACAGAAGAGCTGACGAGGGTCGCCGACTGGCGGCGGCAGTTCGATCGCGCCTGCGACCGGCTGCGGCTGGAGCCGTTCTCGTGGGGCGACAATGATTGCGCCGTGGGGCTTGCCGGAAACCTCGTCCTGGCGCTGACGGGCGTCGACGTGGCATCGGCCTATCGCCGGCGCTACACGACCGCGATCGGCGCTCTTCGCGTGCTGCGCAACAGCGGCCATGCGAGCCTCGGCGACCTCGCCGCATCGCTTCTCCCGGAACACGCCCACCCCAGCATGGCGCGTGTCGGCGACATCGTCACTGTGACCGACGGCAGCGCGATCGGCGAAGTGCTCGGCGTCGTCAACGGCGAGCGAATTTTCGTGATGACCGCCCGCGGCTTCGGGACGGTCGACCGTTCACGCGCCACAAGGGCATTCAAGGTCGGCTGATGAAACTCCGCACATTTCTGTCTGCAAGCGCCGCCTACCTGGCGGGCGCATCGCTTGCGCATGCCGGCCCGCTTGCGGCGGCGATTCCCGCCTTCTTCGGGCTAACCGGGATCGGCGCCAGCCTGCTGCAGCTCGGTATCGCGGTCGCCGCCTCCTACGGGCTTTCGCTCTGGCAGAAGGCGCATGCCAAGACCCAGACGACCGCGAGTGGCGTTACCGTTTCGATCCAGACCGGCGACGACAATCCGGTTTCCGCGATCCTCGGAACCTATGCCACCGCCGGCATCCGCAATTATGCCGGTTCCTGGGGAACGGCGAGCAAGACGCCGAATGCCTATTTCGTCGATGTGATCGAACTGGGAAACCTTCCTTGCGCCGGCCTCAATGCAGTGTTTGTCAACGGCGAAAAGGTGACGCTGCTGACGGCCGAGGCGCACGCCTCCTACGGCTATCCGGTGAGCGAGTACCGAAAGGGCGGCAAGGACTATCTCTGGATCAAGTTCTACGACGGCACACAGACGACGGCGGATGCCTATCTGACCGAGAAATTCTCGACCGATCCGGACCGCCCGTGGTCGGCGAGCATGATCGGGCGCGGCTGCCCGTATGCGATCGTCACCGCACGTTTCAACAAGGATCTCCACAAGTCTGTCCCGACGTGCGTCTTCGAACTCCAGTCGATCCCGCTTTACGACATCCGCAAGGATTCGACGAACGGCGGTTCCGGCCTTCACCGGTGGGACAATCCCTCGACATGGGAGCCGTCCGTCAATCCGGTCGTGCAGGCCTACAACGTCATTCGCGGCATCTACTACGCCGGCGAGTGGTTCTACGGCGGGCAGAATGTCAATGTCAATCGCTTGCCGTCGTCCGCATGGATTGCAGCTGCGCAGGAGTGTGGTCATATCATCTCGCTCAGCGGCGGCGGGACTGAGCCCGCTTATCGCAGTTCCTATCAGATCCAAGGCAACGAAACCGGGATCGATGCCGTGCGGGAACTCGCCAAGGCTGCGAACATGCGCCTGGCCGAAGTCGGTGGCGTGTTCAAGCCGCTGGTCGGCGCGCCTGGCTCTGCCGTCTATTCCTTCACGGACGATGATATTCTCGTCACCGAGGGGCAAAGCCTGGAGCCGTTCCCCTCGCTCGACGAGACGATCAACGGCATAGAGGCTAGCTATCCGGAACCGTCCGAGGTGTGGGCATCGAAGACGGCGCCGGCGCGTTACGACGCGACGCTCGAGGCGGCGGACGGCGATCGGCGCCTCCTCACCAATGTCGACTTCAAGGCGTGCCCATTTGCCAACCAGGTGCAGCGCCTGATGGTGGCAATCCTCAACGATGCCCGCAAGTTTCGGGTGCACCAGTTCTTCCTGCCGCCGGATGCATACCCGCTGGAGCCGAACGACGTCGTTTCGTGGACGTCGGACCGCAATGGCTATGCGAACAAGAAATTCCTCGTCGAGGCGATCGTCGGCCGCCCGACCATCAACCAGCTCGTGACGCTGCGCGAGATCGATCCGGCGGACTATGACTGGTCAACGGACCTCGAACTGCCGACCGCAGTCGGGTGGACCGGCCCGATCATCCCTCCGGCGCAGGCATTCGACGGATGGGAGGTGCAGCCGGACACGATATATGATGCGGCTAACAACGCGCGCCGTCCGGCGATCAAGGTACTTGCTCCAGACGATCTCGACGACGTGCGGAACGTCCGGGTGCAGGTGCGGCGTGCCACCACGACTGCGATCATCTTCGACGTGGACTCACTGCCGTACTCCGATCCGTGGGCGTGGATTCTGAATGGCACCTTCCTGCCCGCGCAGACGTACGAAGTCCGTGGAAAGCTCATCCCGTATTCGACGAGAACGACGGAATGGTCTGCATGGCTTGAAGTCATACTTCCTGACATTAGGCTGACTTCCGATGACCTCGCGGCTGGAGCTGTCAGCGGTGACGTTCTCGCCGACAATTCGGTCATCGCCCAGAAGCTCGCGGACTCGGCCGTCACCGCATCGAAGATCATGGACGAGGCGGTGACCGAGCTGAAGGTCGCCAATCAGGCCATCAGCACCGCGAAGCTCGCGCTCGCGGCCGTGACGGCCGACATCATCGCCAACGGGGCGGTGCTCGGGACGAAGCTCGCCGACGCGGCAGTCACGGCGCAGAAGATCGCCGACGAGGCAATAACGGCGACGAAGTTCGCCGCCAGCCTGAAGCCGGTCGAGATCGTTTCGGAGTTGCCCGCAACCGGCAATGTCGAAGGACGGGTGGTCTACCTTTCGACCGACGACAAGCTCTATCGCTACACGGGTGCAGCGTGGACTGCAGCGGTGGCGGCCACCGACGTCACGGGGCAATTGACCGACGCCCAGATCGCCGCCGTGGCGGCCGCGAAACTGACGGGCCAGATCACTTCGACGCAAATCACCGACGGGGCCATATCGACGCCGAAGCTGGCGGCAGGGTCGGTCAGCACAGACAAGCTGGCGGCCGGTTCGGTGATTGCCGAGAAGCTCGCCGCGGAAGCCATTACAGCGGAGAAACTGGCGGCTGGCTCGGTAACGACTGCGAAGCTCGCTGCCGGATCGGTGACGGCAGACATCCTCGCCGTCAATTCGGTGACCGCAGGTAAAGTGGTCGCGGGCGCGATCGGCACCACACAACTTGCGGCCGGGGCGGTGACGACCAGCATTCTCGCTGCTGGGGCGATTACGGCCGACAAGCTTGCAGTAGGGGGCGGTGGAAGAAACCGAATTGTCAACAGTGATTTCGCTGCCGGGATGACTGGTTGGTCCTATTTTATAACCGGTGGCGAATGGTTGGTGTCCGTAGCGACGAACACGTATGCTGTGCCGACAGGCTCACTACAGGTTATCCAGACGGGGGCGGCTAGCTACGGGCAATTCGCAGACGTTATTCCCGTTAATCCCGATGGTAGCGCGGTTGAGTTTTCAGTTGCGGCAGGTACGCGTTACGAAATATCCGCCTACGTGTTCGGCCATCGAAGTGATTACTGCCGAGCGCACATAAAATGGACCGACGCGGCAGGCACTACCGTAGGGTATTCGTTCGCTGATGCGCCGACGCATCAAAACTTCGACCCGCAAAAGAACCTGGCCAACTACGTTCGGGTTGGCGTCATCGGGCAAGCTCCCGCGACTGCTGCCTATTGCCGGGTTTTCTTTCGTTGCTGGGGGCATTCGGCGACTTACGGTACCGACAGTTATACGTGGGTCGCCTTCCCATACTTTGGGGAGGCAACCGTAAACCAGACTGAGTTGTCGCCGTGGGCCCCAACGGGCGTCACGCTCATTGAAGGCGGCAATATCGTCACCAATGCGATCACCGCTCTTCATCTGTCCACTGGCTCGGTGACGGCAGACAAGATCGCGGCTGGTTCCGTCACAACCGAGAAGTTGGTGGCCGGTTCCGTCACCGGCGAGAAGGTCGCGGCGCTCACGATCACAGGCGACAAGATCGCGGCGAACACGATCGGTGCCGACAAGATCGCTGCAAACTCGATCACGGCGAAGCAACTGGTGCTGACCGATTTCAGCAACCTCGTGCCTGACAACCAGATGATTGACATCGCGAATTGGAGTGGTCCGGGGTGGCAGTTATGGGACGATCATAACCTTATGTCGTCCTACAACGTGTTGCAGTATTACGCCGGGCCGTGGGGTAGCGGAGGATATACCGTCGCGCTCAACGGTAAGTCATTTCCGGTCAAGGGCGGCGCATCTTATTGGATCGGCGGATCGTCCTACTCGAACGACAACTACGAGTGCTTGCTTCGCATACATTGGATTGACGGCAATGGGGCTATTATCAGCTATGTCGACTACCTAATCACGGGCGCGCGCGGCCCCGGAATGCAAACCGCCAATGTATCTCTGACGGCACCGGGTGGCGCACGAACAGCATCGCTAGCGGCTTATGTGCAGCGCGACAACACTACCGGCCCTGTCTACGTCGGTAGTATGTCGGTGCGCGAAAGAAATGCCGCCGACCTGATCGTCGATGGCGCTATCACGGCAAACAAGCTCTCCGTCAATTCGCTCTCTGCCGTTTCGGCGAACTGCGGCACGCTGACCGCGGGCGTGCTGCAAAGCTCCAACGGCAAGATGGTGATTGACCTCAACGCCGGCACGATTGTGATCTCGTCATGACGATGACAGGGATTGGCTACGATTATGTCGGCGTCCAGAGCGTCAAGATCACCAAGGGGACGTATCCTCCCCTGACGACCGACGACAGCCTCGTCGCCCGCTTCCTTTATAACTCGAAATGGTCGAAGGACGTGAAGCTATCGGACCTCAAGGTCAGGTCGCTCAACACCACCGCAGGCCCGACCTATACCCCGTCGTCTTCGAACTGGACCATGTTCCATGCCTACTACAACGGGAACCAGAACGAGGTTTTCACGAACCCGTACTTCAGCAACATGCTGTACACCTTCCCGCTCTACGACATCAAAGTCGTGGATTCCTCGACGGGTCGCTACATCGGCGGGGTCGTCGAAAAGACGTTGTCCGGCTATGACAATCGCGGTGGCGCATGGAGGCTCCGCAGCGCGCGGCAATCCGGGTGGCTGGCGGCCGACGCCACCTATACCTTCTCCGGCTACTTCGCGGCGACCCTCAACCCGCAACAGCCGAGTATCCGCCTCCAGGACTGGAACCAGCCGGCCAATTCTCTGACCGATCTCAACCACCTGATCATCTGGCGGTTGCCGGGGGACAACACGGCGATCATCGACGGCACACCGCTAGCGGCCGTTGCCGGGCAACAGCAAGTGCGGATCACCTCGACCGAATGCAAGGTGTCCAAGCCCGGCTTCGACGTTCGCACGGCAACTGCCACACAACTGGCCTTCGATGCGTCGAACATTCCCGCCAAGATCATCGCGGCGGCCGACATCGCGGTGCCGGCCGGATCGTCGTCTTACAACTGCGGTATCACCCTGCCGGCGAACACGGTCGTTGACCTGCACTTCTACGAAGAGGGAGGGGCTATCGCCTATCCGGCGCCACCGCTCTCAACCGACTTCGGCGCGTCCTACTGGATCGACGGATCGCTGATCCGTTTCTCCAATCCGAATGCGGCGTGCCGTGCGCGCTTTCTGGTCTATGCGGCCGACAGCACCGGCCCGACCAGCGGCACGAACAATGTGCTCCGCCAGTTCACCTCCGGCGGCGAGAACGTCGTCCAGTTCCTGCGGCCGGGAGCCTCGGCCACTCCGAGCTTTGCCGACATTGCGATCGACAGCAGGTGGCCGGCAGTGCAGATCCTCGCCGAGGGCTATATTGCGGTCGGGACCGGCGAAAACACCTACGTGGTCAACTACAGCGGCGCCGGCATGTTCACCTTCGTCAAATATGTGACGGTGCACGGCGCGGGCAATTACTCGGTCAGCGGCGATCTGCAAATTGCCTTCAGCAAGCGTGTCCGTGTGCCGACCGCCGGCAAGTGCGCGGTCTATGATGTCGGCTGGACGAATATGAAAAACACCGGCGACTCGACCTACGTGACCTACGGGCAGGTGCAGGCAACCTTCCACACGTTCAAGGGCAACCCCATCCGCCAGTACTACAATCAGAGTGACTACCCCACCATCCACTACGAATACGACCCGTCGCCGATCGTCGGCATCCGCTACTACGTCCTGGGGATCGCACAATGACCGAACAAGCCACCAGAGAAAAGAGGAAAGAGACATGAACCTGATCGGAAACACATGGGCCAATCTCGCCGAGATGGTCGTCAATGCCGTCGAAAGCGGCACCGCATCCCGCTCCGTTGCCTGCGCCGCGTGGTGGCTCGGCTCACAGTCGATCCTCGGTGATGCGGCGTTCTGGAGGCAGGCGGCGGCGTTCGCGACCTCGCAGCTTCCGGAGGCGGAGCAGGACATCATCAAGGCACAGCTGAAGCCGGACGAGATCGCACTGATCACGGCCACGCTCGAATGGCCCGCCGTGCCGGAGACGATCTCCACCACGATCGCCGGCTGGTGGCCTGCGGCGGCCACCGACGCCGCGACGAAGGCGAAATATGCCGGGCTGCTGGCACAAGCGATGAACGCGACGGCGCGTGAATACGGCTACGACAGCATCACGACGGCGGTCACCTATCGCGGCGATCCTAACGCGACCTTCGCGGCAGAGGGCGAGGCCTTCTTCCAGTGGCGCTCGGCGGTCTGGCAATATGGCATTGCCGAACTCGCCGCCGTCACCTCCGGTGCCACGCTGCCGACCACGGCGGCATTCGTCGCGGGCATTCCGGCGTTCACCCTCGGGACGGGGGCGTGATCATGGCCGCCTTCAAGGACAAGCTGGCGGGCCAGCGGATGGCCAATGCGGAGGCACTGGCCGACTATTACGCCGAGATTTCCGATGGCCTGGCAACGAGGCTGGCGGAGGCGCTCAACCGTTTGAGGCCCTATGATCCGGAGTACGTCGCACGCGATCTCGGAGAGCCCTACGAGGCGCCGATGTGCGACACCACAACCGACGGTCTGCAAGAAATTGAGGAAGGAGAATGAGCATGGAACGAAGGGAAAATCTGGCGGTGGGATCGATTACCGCAACAGTTCCCGTGTCGGAAACCACTCGCCTGGGGATCGATATCATGGGCCGGATCGACGCAAGCAAGATCAAGTGCGGAACCGTCAGCATGAGCGCTGAGATGGTGGCCACGAGTGTCGCAGAGGATCAGGAAACCGAAATGACCAACGTTTACGCGTTCTACAGCGCCTGTTTCACCATGGCCATCATCAGCGTCGACGAGCGTGGCTCAGTCCTTCTTTTCGACAAGGCCGACGCGGATTGCCTCAAGCTCTGCGTCGATCACCTCAAAACCAAATCTGACGACGCGCGCATCGAGTTCTATCGAATGCTGCTCGACAACCGTCCCCTTCGCGGCCCTGACGGCATTCTTTCGCAGCTGCATTAATCAGGCATAAATTCCGCCTCTGCCGGAAATCTACGGCCACAACGGCGCGCGCCCGCTGATCTGAATTAGCCCTCAGGAGAACCACCCATGACCGGGATCATCTCGCCGGCGCAGCTGCGCGCGGCTGCAAAGTCACGCGTGAACGAGGCCAACATGGCTTCCATTCTCGTGGCACTCGACACATACGGGGCCAAGGTCGGGCTCGACCGGCCGCACCGGCTGGCGCAGTTTCTCGCCCAGGTGATGCACGAAAGCGGCGATTTTCGTTACGATCGCGAGATCTGGGGCCCAACGAAGGCGCAGGCGCGCTATGACACGCGCACCGACCTCGGCAATACGCCGGCGGCGGACGGCGACGGCAAGAAATTCATGGGCCGGACGGCGATGCAGGTCACGGGCCGCGGCAACTATGTCGCGTTTCGCGACTGGTGCCGGTCGATCGGCCTCGATCCGCCGGATTTCGAGAAGCAGCCGGAGATGATCAACACCGATCCGTGGGAGGGCCTCGGGCCGCTCTGGTACTGGCATATCGGCAACCCGACCGGCAAGTCGCTCAACATCCTCGCCGATCGCGGCGACGTGGAGACGATCACCAAGCGCATCAACGGCGGCAAGACCAACTTCGCCGACCGGGTGGAGCGGCTGACGCGGATCTCGCTGGTGCTGCTCGGCTACCATCCGGGCGAGGTCCGGACATTCCAGAAGGCGGCCGGCATCGAGGTCGACGGCGATGTCGGGCCGGAGACGCGGGCGGCGCTGCAAAAGGCGCTGCTGGCGATGACACCCGGGGAGGCGGCGCGGCCGGAGGTGAGTGCCTCTCCCGTCGTCGAGGAAAAGCCCGTCCTGCCGCCGAAGGTGGAGAAGGAAGTGAAGACCAAGGCCGATCGCACGAGCTGGCTCGTCGCGCTGGGCGGCTCGATCGGCACGACCATGACCGGCCTGCTCGGTGCGCAGTGGCAGACGGTGCTCGCGATCGGCGGCGTCTCGCTGGTCGCGCTCGCGCTGATCATCCTCCTGCGCGGGCAGATCGTGGCCGCGGTGCGGGAAATCCGCGCCGGCGTGGAGGGCTGACCGATGGCTGATTTCATTATCCCGATCCTGCTGATCATCGGCGGGGTCTTCTGGTCATTCCTGCGCATGTATGCCGACATGATGCGGCCGGTTCCCCTCGGCTGGGGGCCGGGTTATGCCGGGCCGGCTGCGGCGCTCGCCGGCGTGGCGTGGCTCGCGCATTCGGTTTCCGGATTGATCGGCTAGCCCTGCCTGCACTCGCCGAGCGCGATCCGCGCATCACGCTTGCCGCATACGGTGCAGGTGAGACGGTGTTCGTATGTATCGAACGGCTTCGTCTCAAGGCCCGCTTCCTTCAGCGCTGCGCGGGAGAGCTCAGTCGTATGGCCGCAGGCCCGGCATATGGCCGCGATGTCGACGTGCTGCGGCAGCACATAGGCCGCTCCAGGGTTAGGGCCGCCCCCGCGGCTCTCGAAGAACCGCCGTTCGACGGCGGGAACTGCTGATGCTTCCGGGGCGAGATCAATGCCTCGGCGGTGTTTCATTGGTGCGCTCCTCGCGTTTCGCGCCCCTATCCCGTTCCATTTTTGTTCTGCCGCCGTCCGGTGACTTGCCGCATGGCGCCGGCCACGTCAAGAGGGAAGCACCATGGTCATCGAATATCTGAAACTCGGCGTCGCCGCGCTGGCCGGCGGTTTGCTCGTTTCCGGGCCGGTCTATCTCGCCGGCCGGAGTGACGGGAAGGACGCCGGCCGGCTCGAAGCGGCGAAAGTGGCGGGTGAGCGCATCACGCAAATGGAGAAGAACAATGCGGAGTTCAATCGTCTTTCGGATCGTGATCAGTGTCTCGTGTTCATGCATGACAGCGAGTTGCCAGCCGAGGCTTGTGACTAACGGCGCCGGCTATCAATTCGTGCGGTTTGCCGATCCCGCTACGGCGCGGGCGGCATCGCAGGACGCGACGGCCGGGCCGTCGATCGCCTCCAACAACCGCCAGTGCGCACGCGACGCCGCATGCCGGAAGTGACTTTCTCCGACCGAACCACGGGACATTTCCAAGATTGAAGGGGCAGGGGCTTGAGCGAGGACAGCGATATGACCACGGTGAAGGCGCCAGCCTGGAAATGGGAGTGGAACCTCAACACGATCGTGATCCTGATCGGGTTCGCCGGCGGGATTGCCGCATGGGGAGCGACCTGGGCGCGGCTGACGGACGGACAATCCGCCAATCGTGCGGCGATCGACCGGATCGACAAACGGGTGACGAGCCTCGAGGCGCTGCCACGGCTGATCGACAATCACGAATTCCGCATCGGCAATGTCGAGAAACAGGCGACCGATTCGGCGACGGCCATGCGGGCGGTGGAAAGCACACTCAACAGCCTCGCCACCGACATGCGGGTGACGCGCGAGATCCTGCAGCGGATCGAAGCGAGCCAGAGCGGGCGGGGGCGGTGAGCGTGCGGAAATAGCACCGCTCGATAGGCATCACGAAAAATCTTGAGTGACACGCCGCGTTGTGATTACTCACCGTTCTCGAAGCTTCCCAAGCTGAATACGAGGGTTCGATTCCCTTCACCCGCTCCA
This sequence comes from Ciceribacter thiooxidans, assembly GCF_014126615.1. Classification (NCBI taxonomy): domain Bacteria; kingdom Pseudomonadati; phylum Pseudomonadota; class Alphaproteobacteria; order Hyphomicrobiales; family Rhizobiaceae; genus Ciceribacter; species Ciceribacter thiooxidans. The sequence continues at coordinate 2,996,840 of NZ_CP059896.1, read as the reverse complement.
GCTTTCCCTTAGCCTGCACCGTTCCTGCGTTCTGTCCGCCTTCCGCGTTGCCCTATCCGCAAGGCAGCGAGGCCGATCAGTGTGCAGAGCGTGAAGCCGGCACCGCCGAGGAACGTGCCCTCGGCACCGGCAATATCCCACAGGCCGCCGGCGATCATGCTTGCGGCAAGCAGGGCTATTCCGGTGATCAGGTTGAATACGCCGAACGCCGTGCCGCGCAGTTCCGGTGGGGCGGTATCGGCGACGAGCGCCGAGAGCAGCCCTTGGGTAAACCCCATATGCAAACCCCATAACGCCGCCCCGGCAGCCAGCCCAATCAAACCGGCGCTAAACGCCAGGACGAAATCTGCGGCAAGGAGCAGGAAAAGCCCGACGACCAGCAGGGTCATACGGTCCATCCTGTCCGACAGGGCACCTGCCGGATAAGCTGAAAGTGTGTAGGCGATGTTCATAACAACCATCACCAGCGGGACAAACGCGAGGGGAAGGCCGATGTCTTGTCCTTTGAGGACCAGGAAGGCTTCACTGAAGCGCGCGAGGGTGAAGGCCGTCGCGACGACCACAACCTTCCAGTAGGCTGCGCCGAGACGAACGAGTTCTGCACGGCGAAGCGGCATGCGCGCAGTTCGCCGTGCCGCGACGTTCGGTGGCTCTCTCACGGCAAACATTATGAGCCCGGCCGAGAGAAACGCGGGAGCAACGGCGATCCAGAAGACCGTTGTGAAATTGTCGGCGAAGAGCCACATGAAGAGGATGGCGAAGAGCGGCCCGAGCAGTGCGCCGAGGGTGTCGAGTGATTGCCTGAGGCCGAAGCTTGCGCCTCTGAGTTCCGGAGACGCGATGTCGGCGACCAGGGCGTCACGCGGCGCGCCGCGGATGCCTTTGCCGATCCGGTCTATGAAGCGAGCCGCGACCAGCCACCCGATACTTGGCGCAAGCGGGAAGACCGGTTTGGTAACAGCGGCGAGTGCATAGCCCGACGCGGCAAGCAGCTTGCGTTTGCCGAGCCAGTCGCTCAGTGCGCCGGAGAACACCTTGGTGATCGAGGCGGTCGCCTCGGCGATCCCTTCGATCACACCGACGGTCAGGGTCGATGCGCCGAGCGTTCCGACGAGATAGAGAGGCAACAGGGCGTGGATCATCTCGGATGAGACATCCATGAACATGGAGACGAAGCCGATGGTCCAAACGGCGCCGGGTACGCGTTTCCAGGTGTACGGGCCGGACCTTGCCTGTTCTTCTCCCAAGCGCTTCTCCTTTTTGCCGGCATGTGTTGGTCACGCTCGTCCGCATGCATCCTTTGCGTCGGCGCCTGTGACAGTCAAGCCTGGCCGCCTTCAGGCGTGGCGTCGGGCTGGTCCGCCGTGGCCGTAGCCGTGGCTGGGTCCGTCGCCGGCACCGTAACCGGGCGCGGCTCGTGCGGCGTCTTGTTCCAGAAAAACGGCTTCGCCTTCAGTTCGAAAGCCGCTCGCCAGGCTGCATAGGAAACCATCATCCAGTAGACAGGTATGGCGAGCCAGCGCCAGCCGAGAAGGCGTCGCTCGTATTCGATCATGGCGGAGACGCCGAGCCCGAGAAAGATGGTGTAGCTGCCGAAGATGTTTATCGCATCGACGCCGAAGAGCAGGTTCTTCAGAGGATGGATGCTCTCTGCAGGGCTTTGAAACATCGCTACGGCCGAAGCGATGATGAAGACAAGGATGGCAGGGTGCCCCAGCGAGGAAATGAGCATGCCGCCGATCAGTAACTGGAAGACGATGAAGGCGCCGGTTCCCATCTCCCGGCGGGCACGTCCCGGATCACGCATCACCACCAGCCAGGTCTGCAGCCAGCCCTTGAACCAGCGTGTTCTTTGTCCGATCCAGACCCGGGCCTCGGTTGGCGCATCCTCGAACGTGTGCCTGCGGATCGTCTCGGAGCGATAGCCGAGCCGGTAGAGACGCATACCGAGGTCGGCATCTTCGGTGACGTTATAAGGATCCCATCCGCCGGCGGCGCGTAGCGCGGCTGTACGGAAATGGTTGGAGGTGCCGCCGAGCGGCAGCGGCAACCGATAGCGGGCAAGTAGCGGCAGAAGTGCGCGGAAGAGTGCCGCGTATTCGAGAGCGAAGACTGTGCTGATGCAGGAGGTACGCATGTTGGTAATGATGAGAGGCGCCTGCAGACAGGCAACCTCGGGAGCCGCCGTCCGAAAGCGGGCGTAGGCCTCCTTCAACTGACCCGGATGCGGACGATCCTCGGCGTCATAAATTGCGAGATAGTCGCCGCGCACGCCAGCGAGGGCATAGAGGAGCGCCTTGGGCTTGGTGCGCGGTCCGCCCGGCGGTACGGCGATGATCTCCATGTGCGGTCCGGGGCGCAGCTTGCGGATTGCCTGGATGGTGTCATGGTCGTCGGCCTCGCAGACGAGCTTGATGTCGAGCCGGGACCGTGGCCAGTCGAGCCGCTCCAGGGCAGCGATCAGTTGAGCCGCGACCGGCGCCTCGCGGTAGAGTGCCACCAGCACCGAATAGACCGGCAGCGGGTCGTCGGCGATCAGCATCTCCGGCAGCATCTCGCGACGGCGAGGACGGAAGAGTGCCCTGAGCCGCAAGATCATCGCTGCGAAATAGAGCGAGGACAGCAGCACATGGAGCGTCAGCGCGACCGGCCCAGAGGCGAGCAGCAGCGCGGCCGCGCTGCCGGTCAGGAGCGCACCGGCGACGAAACCCTGACGGCCGGTCATGACGATGCGAGCCGAGTGTTGCGGGTTTTCATCGAACAGCGCGTTGGAGACGGAGGCAACGCGGCGTGTCGCACCGGCCTGCCAGACGGATCGACGGATGGAGGATGCCGGTGTGACCACCAGCGCGGCCTTGAGCATCGGATGGTGAACAAGACGTTCGGCCAGATCGGCGAGATAACGGGCTTCCGGGGCTATGGCGGTCAATGGTGCCTTGTCCGGAGCGTGCAGACGCAGGATGGCCGGACGTTGCAGGAGTACATCCAGCGCCGTTCGATCCATGATCTGATCGGGCGGGATCTCCTCCATGAAGGGCAGGCCGAGCAAGCGCGCCATCGCCGCATAGTACACCTGCTCGTCGACGCGACCGTCGGCCAGCAGCTCCTGTTCGATCGTACTTCCGTTTGCGCGCGCCCGGCGCGCCATGTTGCTGATGAAGGGTTTGGAGAAGCCGAGCTGGCGCAACGCCTGCGCCTCCGCCTGAAATGCATGGGAAAAGCCTGCGCCGGCAGCGACTTTGCTGCCGTCGGAACGCACAGTCGCCACCTGCCAGGCGGCGCCGTTCGGCTCCCCTCGGTATTCCCCGGCTTGCATGCTTCTGATAAACCGTCATCGAACGATGACGCCCCAGCCTATCCCGGAATGGATCATAATGGCACACGCAAAAGTTTCATCCCTGAATTTACAGGGTGTGCTCGCATTCCTTGTGTCTGGTTTCATTCTGCTATCTGCGGCAGTTTTGCCTGTGACGGCTGCCGCACAACAGCTTCCTGTACTTTTCGATGCAAACGAGCGGTTGCCACGTCCTGATCTATCGACCTTGCTACGGCTGCGCTTCCTGACGACGACGGACTTTCCCCCGTTCAACTTTGCCGATCAGACGGGGCGCCTTGCCGGCTTCCACGTGGAACTCGCCCGTGAGATTTGCGCGGAACTCGACATCGAAGCCAAATGCCAGATTCAGGCGATGCCGTATGCCGATCTGGAGAAGGCTCTCTCGGAAGGGCAGGGGGAGGCGGTCATTGCAGGTGTCGGCGTAACGACGGAACTCCGGCGCCGCTTCTCGTTTTCTCGCCCCTTCATGCAATTGCCTGCGCGCTTCGTCCGCAATGCTGGCGTCGAGATCCCCGGTGGCGACGTTGCAGGCCTGGCCGGTCGCCCCGTTGGCGTCGTGACGGGCACGGCTCATGAGAGCATGCTGAAGGCTTTCTTCCCCGATATCCGCGCGACCGGTTTTGCCGATCGCGGCGCGATGCTGCAGGCGCTGAAGGAAAAGAAGGTAGACGCGGTCTTCGCCGATGCGCTGCAGCTGTCTTTCTGGACGGCCGGAGAGGCGTCCGGCCACTGCTGCACGATGATGGACGGCGCCTACGTCTCGGAAAAATTTCTCGGCGAGGGGCTGACGATCATGCTGCGGCAGGACGAAGAGTCGCTGACCGCGGCCATCGACAGCGCGCTTGCCGCGATATCTCGCGACGGAAGGCTGCAGGAAATCTATCTGCGTTATTTTCCCTACAGCCTCTACTGACGAGCCGATGAAGCTCAAGCGGGCCGATAGCGGGCGACGGCGCTGTGCTCGATCGCTGCGCAGGTGAGCTTGTCCAGCGTCAGACGGTCACGCAGCATCTGCAGGAGCCGGATTTCCTCAGGGCGAATGCAGAGATCCACCGCCATGATTTCGACCGCGAGCGCATAGGCCGTATCGTAGCTGCGTGGCGGAACGGTGTCCCGGACGACTTCCAGGGCAATATCCAGCCCTTCCGGGCCAGCAAGGATATCGGCGCAACGCCGCGACACCTCGATCAGCTTTTCCTTGTCAAAACCGTCGAAGATCGGCAGCACGTCGATTAGCTGACCGATACGGCCGAGCTCCTTGTCGTTCATCATGTTGTCGACGGCGGAGGCCATTACCATGACGAAAATCAGGGCTTCCTGGGTGGTCAGGCGCTTGCTCATGTGTGGAAGAAACCTCGTTGTTTTTCCGTAGAGTAGGCGTGGCACGACGGTGTTTCAAGGCCGACTGTTCAGGCCGTCCCGCGGATCGTCGCCGAAAATGCCGCGCTGCTCCCGGCGCGCGGTGGAGGTCAGTTCCGCGAGGACCGATCCGGGTTCGGCCTCCGCCCAGCCGTTGCGCACGAGCCAACCGCCGATGTCTGTTCCGCCGACACGGCAAACGGTCACCAACACGGCCTTCTCATCCGCCCCATTCTGTTCGCAGGCGACGGTACGGTTGCGGATCAGCATGCGCTGCTGCGTGCGTGCCACCACACCGCATGGCCAGGGTGCGCCGCTTCCGGAGGGACAGCGCCGCCCGACCGCGGTCGGCATGACTCCCGCCAGTCTGACGCTCCGGCCGCGCGCGGCGAGCAAGCCTGCGGCGCCTGACCACGGACGTTGCAGGAGGACAACTTTCACCTTCTCCTCGTCTTCTCCGCCAAGGGGCGGCCGGGGCGCTATGCGTTCCAGCGCCTCACCGGGTCCGTCGATCGGGGAAACGAATTGTCCTGGGCTGATCGCCCGGACGCGTCGACGCTCGACGACGGGCGCAGGCGCTTGTGGCCGGGCGACGGCGGTTTCCGTTTTCGGCGGGGGAAGGACGGAACGCAGGCGGGTGCCTGCGCTCACCAGGGCCGAACCCCAGGCGAGGATCACGACACCGCTTGCAATCACCGCCGCACGACGCATGCCTGAAACGGTCTCACTGGCTCGCCCAGATGATCCGGGCGATCCATTCAACGTCGGCCATGTCGAAGCTGCGATTGGGGTGTTCGGGTTGAGCGAGAGAAGCTCGATCGATTTTGCTGTCTGGCGTGCCAGCACCTTGGCCATGACCTCGCCTTCGCGCGTCTTGACCACCACGCGGTCACCCCGGCGTACCTGAGCATCCGGTTCGACGATCAGCACGTCGCCGTCCCGGTAGAGCGGCAACATGCTGTCGCCCTGGATTTCCAGGGCATATACGCCCGCCTTGCGATCCGGTGAGGCCGGGAACTCGACGAGATCCCAGCCCTGGCCGGCGGGAAAGCCGCCGTCGTCGAAAAAGCCGCCGGCCCCGGCCTGCGCAAAGCCGATCAGCGGAATGGCGCCGGGCGTCGCCGGTAGTGCGCCCTGGACCACGCTTACGCGCCCGTCGTTCGGCTGCATGTAGCTCATGAACTGGTCGATGCTTGCTCCGGTCGCTTTGAGCACCTTGGCGATGGATTCTGTCGAGGGCCAGCGCATGCGCCCGTCGGCGGCGACGCGTTTCGATTTGTTGAAAGAGGTGGGGTCGAGACCCGCCCGTCTGGCGAGGCCGGAGGGCGTCAGTTGATTGCGCTCCGCCAGCTTGTCGATCGCGCTCCAGATACTGTCATGCGATAGCATCGTCGCTCATGCTCCAGGGAAACAACGGGCAGAGACGGGCCTTCCGCTCGGCCCGGACTTTATTCAAGCTGATCGCCGGAGTAAAGAGCAAAAGAGGAATAAAATCCTTTGTGGCGACCGCAGTCGGCGAATATGCGCGGACGTGGAGGCTTCGGTCTATCAGGCGACCATAGCCATGTTGATCTTGCCGAGCTGAATCACAGCCTGAGTCCGGCTGTCGACCTTGAGCTTCAGCAGGATCGCCGAAACGTGAGCCTTGATCGTCGCTTCCGAAACGCCGAGCTCGTAGGCGATCTGCTTGTTGAGCAGTCCTTCGGCAAGCATGCCGAGCACGCGGCTCTGCTGCGGCGTGAGGGTGCGCAGCCGGGCGATGAGATCGGCGACGTCCGGATCCTCCTGCCCACCCTCATAGAAGGCCGGCGTCCAGATGTCGCCCTTGAGCACGGTCTGGATGGCGGTACGGATGTCGTCGATGCCCGACGATTTGGAGATGAATCCGGAAGCACCGAGTTCCAGGGACCGGCGGATGGTCGTCTGGTCGTCACTCGCCGACACGATCACGATCGGAAGATTGGCGAATTCGGCCCTGAGCGCCATCAGTCCGGAAAAGCCGCTGACACCCGGCATGGCGAGGTCGAGCAGCAGAAGATCGGCGTCCGGGTGCTGCGACGCGGCCTTGCGCGCTGCCTCAAAATCACCCGCCTCGATGACCGTCTTCTTCCCTTCCATGCCGTCGACGGCCTGCCGAAGGGCTCCCCGGAAAAGCGGATGATCGTCTGCGATGATGATGGTGAGTGCTGTCATGTGCTGGCTCCCTCCCAAGAGCGACCGGCCCGGTACGCCTGCAGGGCGGTCATTTGTCTTTTAGCGACACCTGACAATATATACAATAGTCTAGTGTCTAGGTGCGATCGGGCGCCGGCCCGGTCTTTTCTTCCGTGCTTTTGAACTCTTCGACCAGACCGAAGAAGCTGCGCATGAAGCGCTCCATGATGCCGATCGATCGTTCGACTTCCTCGTCCGACGGCAGTTCTTCCCGCTGGCGTCCGGCGAGCGGCTGGGCGGCAGCTACGGCCGTTTCGAGCGCCTCTACGCGCTTTTCCAGCCGGCCGAGATCCTCCTCGTAAGCCGCGCGTTCATCGGCCGCCATTCGGCAGACCAGCGCGCCGTCCTGTTCGCGACAGAGCGTCATGGCACCCGTTCGCGTATCCAGTCGCACGAAGGCGTCGCCCGATTTTTCCAGCCGGAAGCGCCCGTCCGTCGGCTCCTCGGCGCTGGCGGACACCGGCCCGGTCACGGCGAGCAGGATAGCTGGCAAGAGAAGCTGGAATCTCATGGTTTCTCTCCAAAAAAGCGTTGGTCTGCACCCGTTCCCGTCCTGTCGCCGTGGACAAAGTGCGCCGTTTGCGGCAAACCCTCCCTGCGCCGTCACCGGGCAGAAAAGGATGAGCTCTTGCATACTCTCATATACAAGATAGTACCCCGAGACCTGTGGCAAAAGGCAGAGGCCGACGGTATTTTTACCGGTGCGGCGATTGACCTCAAGGACGGCTATATTCACTTCTCGACCGACGCCCAGGTACGCGAAACGGCCCGGCTGCATTTCGCCGGTGTCGAGGGTCTGCTGTTGGTCGCTGTCCCGGTGTCTGCTCTCGGCGACCGGTTGAAGTTCGAGCCCTCCCGCGGTGGCGACCTGTTCCCGCATCTCTACGGCGAGCTGCCGGTTTCGCTGGTTGCCTGGCAGAAGCCCTTGCCGCTCGGACCGGACGGCCTCCACATCTTTCCGGAGCTCAGCGCATGACCGGACCTTTCAAGACACTCGCGCGTCGCGGGCTCTTTCTCTTCGACGGAGAGACGGCGCACGGCCTCTCCATCGCCGCCCTGAAGACCGGCTTCGTCCCCGGCTGCCGCGTGCCTGCCGATACCCGCCTGAAGCAGACGGTGGCGGGGATCGTCTTCCCGAATCCGCTCGGCCTTGCCGCCGGCTACGACAAAAACGCCGAGGTGCCGGATGCCATCCTGCGCCTCGGCTTCGGTTTCACGGAGGTCGGCACGGTCACGCCGAAGCCGCAGCCCGGCAATCCGCGGCCGCGCATCTTCCGTCTGGAGAAGGACGAAGCGGTCATCAACCGTCTCGGTTTCAACAACGAGGGCCATGACGCCGCTTTCGCACGGCTCAGCGCGCGTGGCGCGGGCGGCATCGTCGGTGTCAACATCGGGGCCAACAAGGACAGCGCCGACCGCATCGAAGACTACGTCATCGGCATCCGCCGCTTCTATTCCGTGGCGAGCTATTTCACCGTCAACATCTCCTCGCCAAACACGCCGGGGCTGCGCGACCTTCAGGCCCGCGAAAGCCTGGCCGCCCTGCTCTCGGCCGTACTTGCCGCCCGCGAGGATGAGGCGGCAAGAACCGGCAAGCGGGTTTCCGTCTTTCTGAAGATCGCGCCGGACCTCACCGAAGAGGGAATGGACGACATTGCGGCGGAGGTGATGAGCCACGATCTCGACGGCCTCATTGTCTCGAACACGACCTTGTCGCGTGACGGCCTCAGCGATCCGCGCCTGGCTGCAGAGGCGGGCGGCCTTTCCGGCAAGCCGCTCTTCGCGCGCTCGACGGCGGTGCTTGCAAGGATGCGCAAACGTGTCGGTCCGGCCCTGCCGATCATCGGTGTCGGGGGCGTGTCCTCGGCGGAGACCGCGCTCGAAAAAATCCGCGCAGGAGCCGATCTCGTGCAGCTTTATTCCTGCATGGTCTACGAAGGTCCGGGACTGCCGGGGCGGATCCTGCGCGGATTGTCGGCGCTGCTCGATCGGGAAGACGTGGCGTCGATCCGCGATCTGCGCGACAGCGGCCTAGATCAATGGCTTTCGGTGAAGCTCTGATGCACCCGCGCCGGCAGGCGGAGAAGTAGCAGAAGACCGCGCAAGGCCAGGAACAGGTTGAGCGACAGCCAGAGGCCGTGATTGCCGAAAAGCGGCACGAATAGCGCTAACGACAGACCATAACCCGCAAAGGCGAGCAGCATCATGTTGCGCATCTCCCGGGACCATGTCGCGCCGATGTAGACGCCGTCCATCTGGAACGCCAGCGCACCGGTGAGCGCAGTGACAGCCGCCCAGGGCAGATAGTTCGCGGCGATAACACGGACGTCGGCAGCCGTCGTCATGAAGTCGATGATGGCATTGCCGAAGATCAGGAAGAACAGACAGGACACCAGCGCGAGCCCCAACGACCAGAGGGCGGTGAGCCTGATCGCACGGTCGAATCCTTCGCGGAAACGGGCGCCGATCGCTCGTCCGACGATCTGCTCGGCGGCGTTCGCCATGCCGTCGAGATAGAAACTCGCGATCATGAAGAAGTTCATCAGCACGGCGTTTGCCGCCAAAACGACGGCGCCGAAGCCGGTGCCGATGCGTGTCAGAAGCGTAAAGGCGGCAAGCAGCGTGAAGGTCCGGATCATCAGGTCGCGGTTGATCGCAAAGAGCGCCGACAGCTTGGCGCGATCGAATATCTCGGCGACCGTCGGTCCGTCCTTCCGGTCAAACCGCGGAATGATGAGCGCAAGCCCGACGGCGGCGGCCATCCCTTCGCCGATCAGCGTGCCCCAGGCAACGCCAGCCACACCCCAGCCGAGAACGAGACCGAGATAGATCGAGAGGACGATATTGGTGCCGTTGAGGATCGTCTGCAGCAGAAGTCCGGTCGTGCCGCGGCCGAGTCCCAGGACGAAGCCGAGGATGGTGAAATTGGTGAGCGTCAGCGGTCCGGCAAGGATCCGGATCGAGAAATAGGTTGCCGTTGCGGCGGCGGTCGTGCCCTCCGGGCCCATCATCCGCAGGCCGACGGAGAGCAGCCATGGCGAGGCGGCGAGAATGATGAGGCCGAGTCCGATCGAAAGCACGAGTGCCCGCCAGAAGACGGCCTGCTGCTCGTGTCTGTCGCCGCGGCCGAGAGCCTGCGCCACAAGGGCAGTCGTCGAGGCGCGCAGGAAGCTGACGCTCGAGAAGATCAGGTCAAAGAGGACCGCACCGATCGCAAGACCGGCAAGTGCCGCCGCATCGCCCGTCCGCCCCACCACCGCGGTGTCGGTGAGACCGAGCAACGGCGTCGTCAGAAAGCCGAGCGTCATCGGCACGGCGATCGAAAGCACCATCCTGTGGGTGACGTCGAAGCTGTCTCTTGCTCTGGTCCCTATGTCCACGCGCCCGTCTCCAGCCGGATTGCCAGGGAGGGAATCGCCTAGCTTGCGAGCACCATGGCCCAATAAGGGCGGTTCGCGGAAGAGGAATTGTGCGCCACGGCAACGCCGAGACCGCGATAGGCGCCGAGCATGTTGTGCAGGTGTTTTTCGGATCGTATCCAGGCTTCGACCGCGTCCGCCACCTGCGACTGACCTGCGGCGATGTTTTCGGAGGCCGGCAGCGGCACGCCCATCGACTTCATTCTCAGAAGAAAGTCGTCGCCCCGCCCGATCAGGTGTGACATTTCACCGGCACGCGCCATCCGCCGCGCTTGCGAGAGAGCGGCCACCTCGGCGATTTTGTTGTATTCGAGGGTGGGAAGGCCCTTGCTGTTTCGAAGGGTGTTGACGAGCGGCAGCGCGCCCTCCGTCTCGGCGCGCGCCGTGTCGTCCGTCGACGGCAAGATGTCCGTCGTCTTGCAGGCGGTGAGGCCACTCGCAAGACCGATGCCTGTCAGCATGAGGAAGCGGCGCCGCGGCAGGTATGAAAACACGGTCACGGGCATGTCAGCGTCGGTAGCTCATGAGTCTCAGGACGATGAAGACGGGAATGACGATGGTCGCCCCGAGAAGCAGGTAATCGCCCACGCGGCCGAGCGCGGCAAAGCCCCGGTACCAGAGTTCGAGGATGAAATGCCGGACACCTTCCAGGATGTCGATCGGGTAGATGCCGAACACGGTCATGACGAAGCCGACGATCAGCGACACGACCAGAAGCTTGACAACGGTACGGCCCGGCGTATCCCCGAGAAATCTGTTCACCCCATCCGACATGTCTGGTCTCCTGTTTTCCATCACATAAGCAGGCCATAGACGGGCTGCAAGCGCCTCGCCCGCCCGCTCTCGCGGATGCCACGCAAATAGCTCTTGTGTTTTTTCACGCTTTCGGTCAAGACCGCGCGCCTTCCCAGGAAATCCGCCATGCAACACATCCAGTTCTCGTCCGGAAACCTCACCGCCGATCGACGCGCAGATTACGCGAAGATGCTGAGCGAGGGCGGCGATCCTGTGGCGGCTGCCGAACTCATGGAACAGGCGCTGGAGCTTGCACCCGATTGGCCGGCCGGCTGGCTCCGGCTCGCCGAATACAGCGAAAAGGCGGGCAAGATTGAGGCAACGACCGGAGCCTTGCGGCGCGTCGTCGCCCTCGACCCGCAGGACGTGTTCGCCGCTCGGCTGAAGCTCGCCGTGCTCGGCGCAGAGCCGATGCCGGAGCAGCCGTCGAGTCGTTACGTCGAGGCCCTCTTCGACGACTACGCCGACCGTTTCGAGACGTCGCTTGTCGAGAAGCTGGGCTACAGCGTGCCGGGCAAGCTGACCGCTCTCATCGACGAGGTCGCCGGCGAGCGCCGCTTCCGTCTCGCAATCGATCTCGGCTGTGGCACCGGTCTCTTCGGCATGGAGATCCATGATCGTGCGGACAGGCTCGAAGGCTTCGACCTCTCGGCCAACATGCTCGCCAAGGCGTCCGCAAAGCAGATCTACGACCATCTTGGGGAAGCCGATTTGTCGTTGCCGGCGGAGCGGTCAGGCCTCTTCACCGAGGGAGTGCCCGGTGGACGCGCCGATCTTGTCGCGGCTGCGGACGTGCTGATCTATCTCGGCGCGCTGGACAATGCATTTTCGCTGGCGGCGGCCCTTGCTGCACCGGGCGGCCTCTTCGCTCTTTCGGTGGAGGAAGCGGAAGTGGGGCAGGGGCTCGAACTCGCACCCTCGCTGCGCTACCGCCATTCGGAGCCTTATGTCCGCGAGGCGCTGGCCGATGCCGGTTTCGCGACAAGGCGGGTCACACGCTCCGTTATCCGCACAGATTCCGGAAGGCCGGTGCGGGGCATCTTGTTTCTTGCCGAACGGCGCGCCTGAAGGAACGAAAATTGCGAACTTGCAGGTAGGTCAGTATTGCTGACGTATCGCGCTTGCGAGCCGAAATGATGCAGTGCACAATGTACGGGTTGTCAGACATTCCGGAGGTTGTGGCCGTGGCACAGGTGAGCAGCATGTGGGGCATTTTGAATACCAGCCCGACCCGGCACACGATCGCCGAGGACGTGCAAGGCATCGTCACCGGAAGCATGGTGTCGGCGCTCGGTCTCTATCTTCTCGCCAAGGTGGGACTTCTCACCGGCGGCATGGCCGGCGTCGCCTTTCTGCTCCATTACGCAAGTGGCGTCAGCTTCGGGCTGATCTTCTTTCTGCTCAACCTGCCGTTCTACATCCTGTCGTTTCGTCGCGTTGGGATCGATTTCACGCTGAAGACCTTCGCCGCGATCGCACTGACCTCGCTGATTGTCGAGTTCGAGGGCCGGCTGATCGACATCAGCGCCATCGATCCTATCTGGGGTGCCATCCTCGGCGGTCTTCTCCTCGGTTACGGCGTTCTGGCGCTCTATCGCCACCGTGCGAGCCTCGGTGGCATTGGCATTCTCGCCGTCTACCTGCAGGAACGCTTCGGCGTCCGCGCCGGGCTGGTACAACTCGCCTTCGATCTCACCGTGATGATCTTTGCCTTTGGCGTGGTGAGCCCGGCAATCGTGATCTTCTCGGTCGTTGGTGCGGTGGTGCTCAATCTGTTCGTCGCCGTCAACCACCGCTCCGATCGCTACGTCGTTCTGCGGTGATTGCTGAGAGCGGAAGTCGCTTGAGCTTGGCACGAAATCGCTTTACCGCGTAGACAACAGACGGGGTCTGGTACGGGTGAGAGGACATCAAGCATGGCGATGAGCGACGTGAGGCCGAAGCTGCGGGAGATGATGGCATCGTCCGCCGAGCACCACTCCATCATTGAAGATGCACAAGGGCTTGCGGCAGGTGGCATGCTCGTGACGCTCGGCGTGATGTTGCTCTCCGGGGCGGGGTTGCTGACGGGCGGCACGGCGGGCGTCGCCTTCCTCCTCCATTATGCGACGGGTTTCAGCTTCGGTGCCGTCTTCTTTGCCGTCAACCTGCCCTTCTACTATCTGGCGCTGAAGCGCTTCGGACCGGCCTTCACGCTGAAGACCTTCGCGGCGGTGGCGCTGACCTCGGTGCTCTCCGAGACCGTACCGCGCTACATCGGCTTCGCGAACCTCGATCCGCTGGTGGCCGCCCCCTTCGGTGGCCTTCTCATCGGTGCAGGCCTGCTTGCCCTCTTCCGTCACCGGGCAAGCCTCGGCGGCTTCGGAATCCTTGCTCTCTACCTGCAGGACCGCTTCGGATGGCGGGCCGGGCTGGTACAGCTCGCCTTCGACGGCATGGTGCTGGTGTTCTCCTTCTTCCTCGCCAGCTACTACATCATCTTCTGCTCGGTCGTCGGCGCCGTCGTGCTCAACCTGACGCTTGCGATCAATCACCGCAAGGATCGCTACATCGCGATGTGAGCGACGACGGCTTCTGACGTGGCCCAAGTCAGGCGGCTTGCGCGGGTTCGTCGATAGGGTGCTGTGACCGGAAGCTGACACAGAGCCGGTTCCAGACGTTGATCGTGCCGATCGCCGTCGTGAGCTTGACGATCTCCTCATCGGAGAAGTGCTTGCGGATTTCCTCGTAGGAGGTGTTGGGCACCCCTGACTGCGCCACGTTGGTCACGGCCTCCGTCCATTCCAGCAGCGCCCGCTCACGGGCGTCATAGAGCGGCGATTCCCGCCAGGCACAGACGAGATTGATCCATTGTTCGCTGAGGCCGTCGTGTCGCGCCTCCTTGACATGCATGTCGACGCAGTAGGCGCAGCCGTTGATCTGCGACGCGCGGAGCTTCAAGAGGTGGATGTGTCGGGGCTCCAGGCCACAGTTGCGGATGTATTGTTCGAGGCCCAGGACCGCCTTGTAGGAATCCGGCGAGACCTTGGCAAAATCGAAACGTGGCTGCATTACGCTTCTCCTTGGTTGCGTGGAAAGTTCTGGGTATTGGTCGTTCAACGACCGGTCTGTCGTGCGTGGCAGGCGATGAAATCGGTGCCCCGGCCGGCAATTGCGCCGTCATCGTCCACGGCGTGAACGCCGGCCACAATGTCGGCGATACTCGTCTTGGCGAGTTCGCTGCGGTAGACGCGCTCGGCGGCGTGCATTGCGCTCGCGATCCCGCAGGGCGCCTGGAAATAGCGGCCGGGAAGCGGCTTCGGGCCACGCTGGCGGATTTCGGCGCAGCGGAATGCCGGTGCAGGCCCCTCGATCGCCAGAGTGATGTCGAGCAACGAGACGTCCTTCGGCGCGAGTGCCAGCCGGTAGCCGCCCTTGGGCCCCGGCATCGTGGCAAGAATTCCGGCACCCGAAAGCGCCTGAAGATGCTTCAGGAGGTAACTGGCCGAAACGCCGTGGTACTCGGCAAGGGCGGCAGCCGAGAGCACCTGACCCTCGTCGAGCCCCGCCAGCATCGTCACGCAATGGATCGCCTGTTCTATGCCTTCGCTGAGTTTCATCTCGTAAAATCCTATCGCGGACAAAAGATATCCATGATTCTCTGCAGCTGTCAATTCGCTGGCTGGTGCGACGGTCTCGATTTTCTTTTCCAATTCCGATCCGGCTTCACTACCTTCTCACCGTGAGCGCGACCGATTCCACCGTGACGGGTTCCTCCGTCTCCCTTCCTGATGCCTTTCACCGCTGGTTCGCGGACAAGGGCTGGCAGCCGCGCGCCCATCAGCTGGAACTGCTGTCGCGTGCAGAACGGGGCGAGAGCACGCTGCTGATCGCCCCGACCGGCGCCGGCAAGACACTGGCTGGCTTTCTGCCTTCGCTCACCGATCTTGCGCGAAGAGGCGGGCGCAAGCCGGGCACCGCCTTCACCGGCATCCACACGCTCTATGTCTCGCCTTTGAAAGCCCTGGCGGTCGACATCGAGCGCAACCTGATGAAGCCTGTTGCCGAGATGGGCCTGCCGATCACGGTCGAGAACCGTACCGGCGACACGCCGCAATCGAAACGGCAGCGTCAGAAACTCAATCCGCCCGACATCCTGCTCACGACGCCAGAACAGGTCGCGCTGCTGATTGCCAACGGCGAAGCCGCGCGCTTCTTCAAGGATCTCCGCTATGTCATCTTCGACGAGCTGCACTCGCTGGTCACGTCGAAGCGTGGCCATCTGCTTTCGCTCGGGCTTGCGAGACTGAGACGTCTGGCGCCGCGCCTGCAGACCATCGGGCTCTCGGCGACGGTTGCCGATCCGCCCGATCTCATGCGCTGGCTGGTGGCGCAGACACCGGGAAGAACGTGCGAAGCAGGTCTGGTCACCGTGGAGGGTGGTGCCAAGCCCGACATTTCGATCCTGCATACGGAGGATCGGATCCCGTGGTCCGGTCATTCCGCCCGCTATGCCATTCCCGATCTCTACGCGATATTGAAACGCTTCCGGACGACGCTGGTCTTCGTCAACACACGCTCGCAGGCCGAGCTTCTCTTCCAGGAGCTCTGGACGGTCAACGACGACAACCTGCCGATCGCGCTCCATCATGGCTCCCTCGACGTCGGGCAGCGCCGCAAGGTCGAGGCGGCAATGGCGGAAAACCGGCTGCGCGCGGTCGTCGCCACATCGACGCTCGACCTCGGTATCGACTGGGGCGACGTCGACCTCGTCGTCCATGTCGGCGCTCCGAAGGGGGCCTCGCGGCTCGCCCAGCGCATCGGCCGCGCCAACCACCGGATGGACGAGCCGAGCCGTGCGATCCTGGTGCCCGCCAACCGTTTCGAGGTCATGGAATGCCAGGCGGCTCTCGATGCCAATTACCTTGGAGCGCAGGATACGCCGCCGGTCGGAGCGGGCTCGCTCGACGTGCTCGCCCAGCACGTTCTCGGCATGGCCTGCGCCGAACCTTTCGACGCCGATGCGCTCTATGCTGAAGTCACGTCCGCCTCGCCCTATGCCCACCTGACACGCGAGACCTTTGACAGGATCATCGATTTCGTTGCGACCGGCGGCTATGCGTTGCGCACCTACGAGCGTTACGCCCGGATCAGGCGCAACAAGGAGGGGCGTTGGCGCGTCTCCAACCCGCTGGTGGCGCAGCAATACCGGCTCAATCTCGGAACGATCGTCGAGATGCCGATGCTGAACGTGCGTCTGGTGAAACGCAATCATCTCGGCTCTCTCGGCCGTGGCGGGCCGATGCGGGGCGGCACGGCGCTCGGGCAGGTCGAGGAATATTTCCTCGAAAGTCTTTCTCCGGGCGATACCTTCCTCTTCTCCGGCAAGACCGTCCGTTTCGAGGGCATCCGCGAGAACGAGTGTCTCGTCTCCAACGCCTTTTCGCAGGACCCGAAGATCCCCGCCTATGCCGGTGGCAAGTTCCCGCTTTCCACCTATCTCGCCGACCAGGTCCGCGCCATGCTCGACGATCCGGCGCGCTGGCGGGCGCTGCCGGACCAGGTTCGCGACTGGCTGGAGATCCAGCGCGAGAAATCGGTGCTGCCGAAGCGTGGCGAGCTGCTGATCGAGACCTTTCCGCGGGCCAGCCGCTTCTACATGGTTGCCTATCCTTTTGAGGGACGGCTTGCGCATCAGACGCTCGGCATGCTGCTCACCCGGCGGCTTGAGCGGATGGGGGCAAAGCCGCTCGGCTTCGTCGCTACTGATTATTCGCTCGCCGTCTGGGGACTTGAGGATATCGGGGCGATGGTGCAGTCGGGGAGACTGGCGCTCGGCGAACTCTTCGATGAAGACATGCTTGGCGACGACCTGGAGGCCTGGCTTGCCGAATCCTGGATGCTGAAGCGCACCTTCCGCACCTGCGCCGTGATCGCGGGGTTGATCGAGAAGCGGCATCCGGGCAAGGAGAAGACCGGCCGGCAGGTGACGGTTTCGGCCGATCTGATCTACGACGTGCTGTGCACCCACGAGCCGGACCACATCCTGCTGCAGGCGACGAGGCAGGATGCCGCGGCCGGGCTTTTGGATATTGCCCGGCTCGGCGATATGCTAAAGAGAATCAAGGGCCACATCACCCATCGCCGGCTCGACCACATTTCGCCGCTCGCCGTGCCCGTGATGCTGGAGATCGGCCGCGAACCGGTGGCGGGCGAGGCTCAGGAACACGTTTTGGCGGAAGCCGCGGACGAATTGATTGCCGAGGCGATGGCCTAGGAACGGCTATTGAAGGGCGAGGCCCGGAAGGAAAAGACAAGCGGATGAACCGGCTCGCCGCCCTGAGAACTACGCTTTCGGGAAGCGCCGAACTGACGGTCGAATTTTCCGTCGCCGGCGTCGGTGCGATTTGCGATCCCACCGGAGCGCTCTATCTCCCGGATATGGATCTCCTCGTCGTCTCTGATCTCCATCTTGAGAAGGGAGCGGCTTTCGCTCGTCGGGGTCAGCTGTTGCCGCCCTACGATACGCTCTCGACGTTGCGGCGCCTCGAGACGGTCGTCACACGGTATAATCCGGCGATCGTCGTCAGTCTTGGCGACAATTTCCACGATCGGGTCGGGTCGGCGCTGATGCCGCCGGATTTCCGGTCGATGATCGCGGCGATGGCGCGCGGCCGTGAGTGGATCTGGATCAACGGCAACCACGATCCCGACGGCGTTGTCGATCTGCCGGGACGGTGTGCCGACGAGTTGCGCTTCGGCAATCTGGTCTTCCGCCACGAACCTTCGCTGATCGATGGACGAGGGGAAATCGCCGGCCATCTGCACCCTTCCGCAACCGTCCGCCGGAGGGAAAAGTCGGTCCGCCGCGCCTGTTTCGCGAGCGACGGCACACGCCTGCTGATGCCGGCCTTCGGCGTCCTGACCGGGGGGCTCGACCTGCGTCACCGTGCCTTTTCCGGGCTCTTCGACCACACGGCACTGATCGCACATCTTCTTGGACGGGACCGCGTATATTCGGTTCGCTACACCAGTCTCATAGGGTGAGCCTCCTGCGCCGAGTTGCGCCAGGAAATCGGGCCTCTAGATTTCTCCGGACATCTCTCTTCTGCGGCGATCGAGTTCTTCGCTGTAGCGCCGGAGCGTATAGCTTTCCGTGAGAAGACCGACGACCCGTCGTTCGATCTGGTTGTTCACGACGGCCAGCGCTTCCGTTTTCAACTTTTCGAACATGGCGGCGGCCTGCCTGGCGTTCATCGTGCCGAGCAGTACGTCGTTGTTGTACTTTGCGAAGGAGGCGACGGTCGGCGGTACGGCTACGTCTTCCCTGAGTGCGGCGTAGACGTCCGGAAGCAAGACAATGCCGGCATATTTTCCCGTCTCGTCCGTCAGGATGACCCGCTGTGTCGAGCCCAGCGGGAACTCCTTGCGGAATGCCTCGAAGGGCATGTCGACGAAGGCCGTGCGGACATCGGCACGCATCATGCGCGACACCGTGAGATTGCGAATCCAGCCGACGTCGTGGGCGCTGCGGATCGTTTCGCCGCGCAGATGAAAGCGCCAGGTGGCGAACGAATATCCGAACGTCATGCGTGCAGTGATCGAAGAGGTGATGACGGCCGCAAGCGCGAGTGCCGTGATCGGGAAGTCTCCCGTCACTTCCAGCGCCAGGAACGTCATCGTCAAGGGGCCGCCGATGACGGCGACCGCAAGGGCGCTCATGCCGACCACGGCATAGATGACCGGTGTGACCGTGGCATGGGCGAAAACGTAGGGAGCTGAATAGGCGAAGAGTTTGCCCAGCAATGCGCCGATGAAAAGCGAGGCGAAGAAGAGGCCGCCGCGGAAGCCCGAACCGATCGAAACGGCAGATGCCACCGCCTTCAACGTCAGGAGCATCAGCAGTGTGGGAATCGTGATGCTCTCCCCGAGATTGAGATGCAGCGCGCCGTGGCCGGCCGAAAGCACCTGCTGGTCGATGAGTGCCATGAGGCCGACAACGATGCCGCCGAGCGCCGGCCGGAATGTCGGTGACACTGAGCTCTTTCGCGCCGTTTCCTCGATCACGGTAACGCCCTTCATGAGAAGGATCCCGGCGCCGGCACAGAAAATGCCGAGTACGACCGCCGGAAGATAGTCGGCCGGTACGACGTTCCCAAAGTCGCCGACGTCGATCATGAAGGCGTCGCCGAAGAGCAGGCGAGTGATGATGGTCGCGATCAGTGCCGAGACGACAACCGGAGCGAGGCTGACGATCGTGTAGGTGCCTATGATGAGCTCGAAGGCGTAGAAGGCGCCGGTCAGCGGCGCGTTGAATGCGGCCGCGATCGCACCTGCAGCGCCACAACCGACGAGAACCCGAAGATCGGCGCGGCGCAGTTGCAGCAAGTAGCCGATCTTGGATGCAAGACCCGAGGAGAGCTGCGTGTATCCCGCTTCCAGTCCGACGGAGGCGCCGAAACCGTTCGAGATCAGGTTTTGGACGGCAACGATGATGCTGTCGGTCAACGACAGTCGGCCGCCGTGCAGAGCATTGGCCTCGATCGGGTCGACCATCGGCTTCTTGCGCCACTCCCTTAGAACGAGGAAGACGGCACCGAGCAGAACGCCGCCGATAACAGGCGCGACGAGAACCAGAAAGGGATCGATCTCACTCGCTGCGCTCAACCGCTCGCCGGACGGTATCTTGAACATCAGGCGGTGCAGAGCCTGCGAGGTCCAGCTCATGGCTGCGACGGCGAGACCAGCCGACACACCGACCACCACCGCCGCGGCGATAAGCCCGAATTCGCTGCGGCGAATGAGCACTCGTAGCCGTCCCGGATCGAGAATGGCGCGAATGGAAGGTGATGAATGCAACAGGTGGCGGAGCATGATGGCACGATGAGGGCAAAGAGATGCATGCTACTTAGTGCGAACCGCCTGCAGAGGCAAACCCGTAACCGACCTTACCCGTCGTTATGCGAGCAGAGAGTGACACGGATTAGGCATGCACGAGCGGCGTTCGCCGGATTCGCTCTAACGAGGCGCCTTGTCCGGCCAGGGATTGGTGCCGTCGCGCAGCCACAGCAGTGCATCGAGCCAGAAGCCGCTGGCGTGCCGCGCATGAAAGAGATCGAAATGTCCGAGACGGTCCACGCCGAGATCAGCCGGTGAGAGCACGACTTCCGTGGCCGGAGCGTGCTGGTAGTATCCAAGGGCGCGCCGGACTGCCGCCATCGTCGCGAGTTCATCGTCGGCTGCGGTGATCGCCAGGATCGGCGCTGTCACCGCGGCAAAACTGTTCAGGATCGCTTGTCGTTCGCGCGCGGGATAGCTCAGTTCCATCCGCGAGCGCCGAAAGCTCCACTCGTTCGCGACGCCCGCCGGCAGATCCTCGAGCCAACCGAGACGTTCTCCGGGAAAATAGCCGAAAAAAGCCGTCAGCGCCGGCATGACCATGTGCCACTTGAGCAAGAGGTGGAGTCTCTGGTGGGCGGCGTAATCACGCCAGTAGGCATATTGGGCCCCGACGGTGAGCATCCGATCGATGCGCCGGGCGTTCGCCGCAAAGCCGGGCAAAAAGCCGCCGATGCTGTGCCCTACCACGACGACGGGGCCACCGCCGCGGATCTGTTCGGCGAAATCGAGCGCCGCCATGAAATCATGCTCGCCCCAGTCACACCAGCGAAAGCCGCAGCCGCGCAGGCGGTCCGGCCGGGACCGTCCAATGCCTCGATAGTCGTAGGTCACCACTACAAAGCCATGTTCAGCGAGAAAGCGGGCGAAGTAGTGGTAGTAGCGGGCACGGACCCCCGTCGCCGCGTTGATGATGGCGGTGCCGCAACGGGGATCGGCGCAGCCGCTCCAGACATGGCCGCGGAGCGACACGCCATCCTTGCACCGTAGCGTGATCTCTCGCCCTTCGACGGGCTGTAGCCCATCGTGTGCAAGATACCCGGAGCGTTCCTGCGCCTGACCGTATTCCGCCATCGCGGCCTCCTCTGTCGCTGTCGATGGCCCAAGCTAGCAGCGGGTACGTATTGTGCACACTCACTGGTCGGTATACATATGCCTTATGGCGCCTCCCGAGAGACCAACCCGCGACCGCATCGTTTCCGCTGCTGCCAAGCTCTTCTACGACGAAGGCATCCGCCGTGTGAGCGTTGACACCGTAGCCGAGGAGGCGGGCGTCACCAAGCGGACGCTCTATTATCATTTCGCCAGCAAGGATGATCTGGTCGCTGCCTATCTGGCGGGTCGCGACCAGCCGAGCTTTTCAAAATTCCAGCAATGGTATCGTGAAAGCGATGGCCCTTTGCCGGAGCGGATCAGGGCTGTTTTTGCGGGCCTGGCGAAGTCGGCGCGTCACCCGAAATGGAAAGGGTGCGGTTTCCAGCGGACATCTGCCGAGCTTGCGAACATGCCCGGACACCCGGCGATAAAGATCGGCGCCGCCCATAAGCGGCGCCTGGAGGACTGGCTGGCGGATATTTTCGGGGTGGAAGGCGTCCAGGAGCCACGCGTGCTCGCAAGACAGGTCGTTCTTCTCGTCGACGGCGCATTCGCCGTCGTGCTCCTCAACCGCGATCCGGATTACATGGAAACCGCCGGTGCAGCCGCCGCGACGTTGGTCGCCGCCGCGATGGACGATCGCCCGGTTTGAGCCGGAAGTCTCATTTCCTGTTGCCGACGGCGTAACGCAGGATCACGGCGCCGGTTTTCACCGGCCTGGTTTCAAGCAGCGTCAACTGCTTCGGTGTCTCGCTCGGCTTGAAGTGCGGATTGCCGCCGCCCAGCACGACGGGAACCAGGCAGATCCGGATTTCATCGATCAGATCTGCCTTCAGCAGGTCGTCGCAGAGTTCTGCGCTGCCGAAGACGAAGATGTCCTTGCCCGGCTGCTGCTTCAGCTTTTTCAGCTCCGTGACCGCATCGCGAACGATGCGCGTGTTGTTCCAGTCTGCCTGGTCGAGACTGCGGCTCGCGACGATCTTCGCGATCGAATTCATATAGGTCTTGATTTCCGTTTCATTCGTCGCCTCGGGCCAGTAGGCGGCCATCCCTTCATATGTTTTCCGACCGAAGACGAGCTGGTCCGTCTGCCGACTGATTTCAAGCGAATAGTCGCGCAGTTCGTCACCCCAAACGAGCTCATGAAAGCTCAGATCCCAGGGCGCCTTTCCTTCGAAATAGCCGTCCAGGGTCATCAGGTTCCAGGTAATCAATTTTCGCATTTCTTTCTCCTTTTTAAAACCGGTTGCAATTTGAAATCGGTTGAAAACTAGCAAGACTGATCTTATTGTGCAAGCGGTTTTTGGAGGGTGACATGGAAGAGACGCATCGTTCCGGATGTCCGATCAATCTGACGCTCGAGGTTCTCGGTGATCGCTGGAGCCTGATCGTGATACGCGACGTGATGTTCGGCAATCGCCGGCATTTCCGCGAACTCCTGCAGAGTTCGGAGGAGGGAATCGCCTCCAACATTCTCGCTGACCGCCTGAAGAAGCTGGTTGAAAAGGGACTGCTGACGCGCTCCGACGATCCGAGTCACAAGCAGAAGGCGATCTACAGCCTGACCGAAATGTCGATCGAGCTCGTGCCGCTGTTCGCGGAGATGGGCGCCTGGGGCAGGCGGCATCTGGCCGTTTCGGAAGATCTCGCGATCCGGGCGGAGCTTCTGGAGAAGGGCGGGCGGCCGCTCTGGCGGGATTTTATGG
The DNA here is from genome assembly GCF_014126615.1 of Ciceribacter thiooxidans. NCBI lineage: Bacteria > Pseudomonadati > Pseudomonadota > Alphaproteobacteria > Hyphomicrobiales > Rhizobiaceae > Ciceribacter > Ciceribacter thiooxidans. Next base: position 2,974,038 of record NZ_CP059896.1, on the reverse strand, counting down.
ATGAGCTGCGCTTCCTCCACCTCGGCGTACCGATGCCTGAAGGTACGCCGTCGGCCTTGTCGAAGCTGACGCAGGCCTATCTGGCGACGAAAGCGAAAATGGAGGCGGCCGAAGCGTGAACGCCCTCAGTCGCGCCGGAAGATCAGGCTGGCGCCCCAGCCGGTAATCAGGGCGAGCAGCACTGCAAACGTGCCGTAGGAAAAAGGCTGGTCATGCGCCGCCCGGGTGATCGAGTCTTCGATGCCTGTCTTGATGACGCGCAGCGGCAGTTCGCGCTGTGCGAGGAATTCGCCGCTCTTGAAGAGATAGGCCCGGACCATGTGAACGCCGTCCGGGATATTGGCGGGAAGCTTCAGCGTGGCCTTGAACAGGCTCGCGCTGACGAAACGCACGCCGCCGGTGTCGCTCTGATAAAGGCCGCTGGTCTGCTTCAGGCGGCGAAAGGCTTCCCGGAATTCGGCAAGATTGGCAGCGCTTTGGAAGTAGCCGGTCGGTGTGAGCGGCATGTAGTCGACGCCGAGCCCGAGATCGACGAGCGCCTGCTGTGCTGTGATCTCGGAGATCGGCCGTGTACTTGCCAGCGAATAGGACTGCGGCATCCGTTCGAACGTCATGGAATTGCGGTTGACCCACACGCCGAAGAGCCGCTCCTTGTGACGAACCGTTGCTTCCTCGCGCGGTCCTTCGAGCGTCACCACCACGTCGTACTGGCCGATGGCGAGAAGCAGCGCGTCGGTGTTCGTGAGGGCGCCGAAGATGGTGAGATCGGCACCGCGGAAATCCGAGGTGATGGCGATTTCGCTCGTCGAGGTGCCAATGTCGAGGCTCTCCATATCGGGAGCGGTCGGCTTGAACGGCACCTGCCCGGCGGCCTCGCGGGCGAGGGTCGCCGAAAGGGCCATGACGACGGCAAAGAGCATCCTGCGCATCGGCATCAGCCCCCCATTCCACCTGTGGCAATCGAATAGAGATCCTCGGGCGTCACGACCAGATCGATTGCAAGGCGCACGCCGACGGCAAGCACGAGCAGTCCCAGCAGTGCGCGGAGCTGTTCGCCGCGCAGCCTCTGGCCGACCCGGACGCCGTATTGCGCCCCGACCACACCCGCGGCCATCAGCAGGAACGCCAGCACGATGTCGACCGAATAGTTTGTCGTCGCCTGCACGATGGTCGTGTACGCCGTGACGAAGATGATCTGGAACAGTGATGTTCCGACGACGACATTGGTGGGGATGCGCAGCAGGTAAATCATCGCCGGGACCATGATGAAGCCACCGCCGACGCCCATGATCGAAGTGAGCACACCGATTGCGAATCCGAGCCCTATGACCGGCAGGACGCTCAGGTAGATCTTCGACTTCTTGAACCGCATCTTGAACGGCAGGCGGTGCACCCAGATGTGCTGACCCGGCCGGCGGAGAGTGGCTGGCTGGTTACGGGCCGCCCGCCGCATCGCGTTCAGGCTCTCCATCAGCATGAGGCTGCCGATCGTCCCGAGGAAGACGACGTAGAGCAGTGAAATGATAAGGTCGAGCTGACCGGCGCTGCGCAGCCAGGAAAACACGTAAATGCCGGCCGTCGCGCCCGCAAGACCGCCGACCAGCAGAACGCCCCCGAGCTTCAGATCCAGCGTGCCGCGTCGGAAATGGGTGATCGCACCCGACACCGACGAGGCAACCACCTGGTTGGCGCCGGTCGCCACGGCGACGACCGGAGGGATGTTGTAGAAGATCAGGAGAGGCGTGATCAGAAAGCCGCCCCCTACGCCGAACATGCCGGACAGAAAACCGACGGCCGCACCCATGCCGAGAATGATGAAGATGTTCACCGACAATTCTGCGATCGGCAGGTAGATTGTCACGGGTAGCCTCTAAATGCGTACGCCCCGCAGGCGCGGGGAATGGAAAGCGTCGGTTTTCCGGCGGGCTCCGAAGAGGGGCGAGACCGGGTCAAGTCATTGGCAGGCTTGACCTCCGTCATATTTTCATGCGCCCGTCGACCATGCCTGTCAATTCCGTGGCAAGGCTTTACGCGCGCATTTTTCCGGTTTTGTGACGGTGCACGTTATTTGTTGCGCGCAAGGAGTTCCTTGACCAGTTTGTCCGTGACTTTGCCTGTCGGTTCCATGCCGATAGAGGTCTGGAAAGCCTTGATCGCCGTAACTGTTTTTTCTCCGAGCACACCATCCGGCACGCCGGCGTCGAACCCGTTGTTGTTGAGGATGCCCTGGATATTGCGGATCGCCTTCTTCATGTCGACACTGGCGGTCTTCACGCCCTTGCCTGCCCATTCGTCCGGAACGTCGGTCGAGTTGGCCTGCGGGTCCAAGGGTTGCGGTTTCCAGAGGTCGACTGCGGCGCGTGCCTTCTCGAGCTGATCCGGCGCCATGACGTTGGCGACTTCGTCGCGCTTCTTGGCGGCGTCCTTGTCTCCGGCCTTGGCGGCGATCGCAAACCACTTGTACGATTCGACCAGATTCTGCGGAACACCGTTGCCGCGCGCATTCAGGATTGCCAGGTTGAACTGGCTGTCGGAGACGCCGAATTCCGCCGCCTTCCCGAACCACTTGGCCGCTGTCGGATAATCCTGCGTGCCCGTCGCGCCCGATGCGTGCATGACGGCAAGGTTGTGCATGGCGCTCGCATTGCCCTTTTCGGCCGCGAGCTCGTAGTAGTGACGGGCCGTTTCGACATTGCGCTCGACGCCGCTGCCGTTCTCGTAGAGGTTGGCCAGCCGGTACATTGCCGGTGCGAAGCCCTTGTCCGCGGCCATTTTGTACCATTTTGCGGCTTCGGCGAAGTCGCCGTCGACACCGCGGCCTTCGGAGTAGCGGGCCGCGACCTCGAAGAGCGCGAGCGGGTCCCCCTGCTTAGCGGCGATGACGAGGGAAGCGGGCTTGATCGCATCGGGCACTGCGATTGTCTCAGCCGGAGCGCCGTCCGCCGCACCCGCGTTGGACGCGGCCTGCCCCGCTGAAGCCGCCTGTATCGGAGCGGAGGGCGAGATGGTCACCGCGGCCTGCAGATCTGCGGTCTTAGCGGGGGCTGCCGGCGTGAACTTGCTGTTCTCGTCGAGCGAAACCGGCGCCGTGAGTGCCGATGGGGCGGGCGGAGCGGCTCCAGCATCCGAGCTTGTCGGCTCCAGTTGATCGTCAGTCAGCACCGGTGCAGTCGCCTTGCCGTCGATGGATGCATCGGCCGTCGTCTGTGTGTCGACACCGGCGTCCGGCTGTTTGGCGCTGACGTCGCCGGTCGGCAACTCTGCGGTCACCGGAAGCGGGTCGTTGCTACGCAACAGGGTGTTGACGAGCGGCATTGCCATCGCGACGAGCAGCACGGCGCCGACCGCCATCAGGATCGGCCGGCGATAGCGCGAGAGCGTGGAGCCTCCCGCCGTGAGGGCTTCCGTCTTCGGCGATCCGGGACGATAGGTACGGTCCATTTCACTGGCTGCGGCCTGCGCGGCGCGGCGGGCGGCGGCGATGTAATCTGTACGATCGCCGTCGGACACCGATCCGTTGCCGTTGCCGGACTCACGTTGCGCGGCCTGCGTCGCCCGGACCCGCTCCAGGATCTTGCGCACGTCCGGCGCCCCCGAACCTGGCTCGAGCAACTCGTTGGCCTCTTCGGGCGGCAGCATCTCCGATGCGTCGATGGACGGGCTCGGGTCGACCAGCGTGCGCGTGTTGGGTGTTCCGTTGTCCTTTTTCTGGCCGGGAAGGAAGCGTTTGCCGAGCCCGGAAAGCAGGCTCGGTTTCGCCGCCTTCTTCGGGGTGGCCTTCGAATTGTGCTCCGGTTCGGGCGCCTCGAACGTATACTCTTCTGTCTCCGAGATCCCGACCGGTGGCGCCATGTCATCGGCGACAGGCGCGGGCTGCACCTCGAGCTTGGCGTGCCGCTCGCCCACCGTTGCAGTGGCGGGGGCGGCTATGGGACCGTCAAGCGGGCCGTGATCGCGCACGCTTACGCGATTGTCGATCTGGTCGAGCTTTTCGGCGATCTGAACCAGCGTATCGTGCAGGGCCTCGAAGGTCCTGTGCGTCCGCTCCTCCGAATTCCGGCTGACCGACTCCAAATCCTTGAGGTGGTCGGCCAGTGCCGAAAGCGCTGCGAGGTCGGCACCCGAAGCATCCCCGCGGGTCGCCTGCGTATGAGCGTAGCTTTCCATCACCGTCTCCGCGGCCTGGCGGGCCGCCTCGATGATGTATTCGTCGCTGGTGGCGATATAGTCCTCGAGCGCCGCGACGCGGCCGGCCACGACACCGTTGCCGGCGGCGGCATCCGAGGGCGAGCTGCTGATCAGTGTCGAAAGATGGGCGATCTGTTCTTCGAGACCGCGCAGGGCGGAGGTGTCCTGCGCAGGGGCGACGGCCGTTTCTTCCAGCCGGTCGACGATCGTATTGAGCCGCTGTTCGAGTTCGCGGAATGCGAGATCGCCGCCTGTCGGGGCGGGCACGACGAGCGCGCTTATCCGTTCGGCGAGCACGTCGAGACGATCCGCCAGTCGGTCACTGACCGCGCCCTGGTCGAGCGCGTCGATCTTGCGGGAAATGTCGGCGAGATAGCCCGTGAGTTCGGGCTGGGGTCCGCCCTGCTGGCCGCGCTCGAGCATATCGGAAAGCTGGTCGAGACGCTCCTCGAGCCGACGTGCGGTCTGTTGCGTGCCGAGCTCCTCGATGCGGGAGGTGAGCGCCTCCAGGCGATGACCGAGGTCCACCGTCGGGTCCTGGTGCTCGAAAGCGCGTCCGGCAATCGCCTCGATCTGCTGGGCGATGCCGGCAATCCGGTCCTCGATGCGGCCGATCGAAACGGTGTCCGAGCCGGCGCCGGAGTGGCGCGTTCCAGCGGCAATGGCTCGGGTGATCTCGTCGAGCCGCATGTCGATGCCCGCGAACTGCTCCATCAGCATGCGCTCACTGGGATCGATATGCGCGCCGATATGTTCGAGCGCGGTGGCGACGGTTACCAGTTTGTCTTCAAGGGCACGGATCGCACCATGGTCGCCGATATTGCCGAGGTGACGCTTGATGTCGTCGAGACGATCGGCGAGCGAAAGGAGCTCTGAGCGCAGCGCGCCGGGATCGAGACCGTCGAGACGTTCTTCGAGATCATCCCAGCGTCGTTCGATATGGCGCACGGAATCTTCCCGTGCGAGCCCGTCCATCAGCGAGCGCAATTCCTCGAATTCCGCCTGCAGCCGTTCCGTGCCTGGCGCCTGATATCGACCGAGCTCGCTGATCCCGTCGGCAAGCCTGGCGATGTCGTGGCGCATGTCCTCAGCGGGGCGTCTGTCTTCGGCAAGGGCGCGGATGCTGCGCATTTCCGAGCGGAGAGCGCCGATCTCGGCTGCGAGGCTTTCGGAGATGTCGTGTTTCAGCTCCTGCCGCAGGCCGAGGAGCGCCTGGCTGATTTCGCGGCTCGCGTCCGGCTGGCTGCGTGCCGGTGGCTGCTGCGGCGTGAAGTGCTGGGCGGGTGCCGTGCGATCGTTGTGGCGCTCCTGCGAGCGCGGCTCGGAAGGGCGTCCCCGGCCTTCTTCGAGGGCGCGCTGGCGTTGCCGGATTTCGGCGAGCGGATCGCGCTCGCGAAAATCGCGGTTCTCGGGAGCGAAGTCGCGGCGGGGCTCCTGCGAAGGACGTCCGCCGCGCGGGTTGTTGTTCATGAGCCCTTCGATGCGTGCCTCCAGCCCCTCGATGGTACGGCTCAGCGCATCCAGCGAGGATGAGCCGCCGGGGCGGGAAGGATTGGATCGCGATCCGTTCATGTTCGTGCTCGCTTCGAAATTGCCCGCCCGCGGCGGATCTGGCTTCTCGGCGTGGCTGAGGACGGCGGTGTCGTCGATGTCTTTCGGCTTCGAAGTCCTTGCTGTGCAGTCTCCTGACACGCAGACGCTCGGCAGCGCACCCCCGGATCATCACGCTTCACCGCCTACATTTCGCGAAACGTGGTAAACAAGCCGTTAACCTTGCCGCTCTTTTTTAACGTTTTGTAAGATTTTCCTCGCGCTCGCGCGCCGCTGTCGGGCGTCATCCCGCTCCTCCACGGATACGGCGAAATTTGCGGGCACGAAGAATTGACGTTTACGCAAACGTCAATATTATAGCGACGAAACCGCTGTCCCGAACAGTCTCGGAGGAAGATGACACATGCCCGTCTACAAGGCCCCGGTTAACGATACGCTTTTCGTGCTCAACGACGTGCTCGGCCTGGAACGCTACCACAACTTGCCCGGCTTCGAGGAGGCAAGTCCGGACATGGTCGAAGCCATCGTCGGTGAGGCCGCGAAGCTGGCGGAAGAGGAACTGTTCCCGCTCAACCTCTCCGGCGACCAGGAAGGCTGCAAACGCGACGACAGCGGCAGTGTCACGGTGCCGAAGGGATTCAAGCAAGCCTATGACGCCTATTGCCAGGGTGGCTGGATCGGCCTGGCCGTACCGCAGGAATTTGGCGGGCAGGGGCTTCCTTATACGCTGCATGCGGCCGTCGGCGAATACATGTCGTCCGCCAACATGGCGCTGATGATGTATCCGGGCCTGACGCAGGGCGCGATCGCCGCCATCCTCGTCCACGGCTCCGACGCCCAGAAGCAGGCCTACCTGCCGAAGATGGTCGAAGGCACGTGGTCCGGGACGATGAACCTCACTGAACCGCACTGCGGCACAGACCTCGGCCTGCTGCGCACCAAGGCTGTTCCTCAGTCCGACGGCTCCTACAAGATCTCGGGTCAGAAGATCTTCATCTCCGCCGGCGAGCACGGCATGACCGAGAACATCATCCATCTGGTACTCGCCCGCATCGAGGGCGCGCCGGAAGGCACGAAGGGCATCTCGCTGTTCATCGTGCCGAAGTTCATGGTCAATGAAGACGGCTCTGTCGGCGCCCGCAACACGGTTTCCTGTGGCGCCATCGAACACAAGATGGGCATTCATGGCAACGCCACCTGCGTCATGAACTATGACGAGGCAACCGGTTACCTGATCGGCGCGGAGAACAAGGGTCTCGCCGCCATGTTCGTGATGATGAACGAAGCGCGCCTCGGCGTCGGTCTGCAGGGCCTCTCCATTGCCGAGGTGGCCTACCAGAATGCCGCCACCTATGCGCGCGAGCGCATCCAGGGTCGTTCGCTCTCCGGCGTCAAGGCGCCCGACAAGAAGGCCGATCCGATCATCGTGCATCCCGATGTCCGTCGTGCACTCCTGACCATCAGGGCGTTCACCGAGGCCGGCCGCGCCTTCACGTTGTGGACGGCGCTGAAATCGGACATCGCTCACCGCTCCGGCGACGCCGCAGAACGGCAGGCCGCGGACGATATCCTCGGCCTGATGACGCCGATCCTGAAGGGCGTCCTGACTGACAAGGGCTTCGATCACGCCGTCATGGCCCAGCAGATCTTCGGCGGCCACGGCTACATCGAAGAACACGGCATGAGCCAGTATGTCCGTGACGCCCGTATCGCCATGATCTACGAAGGCGCGAACGGCATCCAGGCGCTCGACCTCGTCGGCCGCAAGCTCGGCATGAACGGCGGTCGCGCTGTCATGGCGCTGTTCAACGAAATCGGTAGCTTCTGCGAGGAACATCGCAGCGACGAGGCGATGGTGACCTACACCAAGGGCCTGAAGAAGGGGTTGAACGACCTGCAGGCGGCTACCATGTGGTTCATGCAGAATGCCATGGCCAAGCCCGACAACGCAGGTGCCGGCTCCACCGATTACATGCATCTCTTCGGCCTGGTCGTCCTGGGCTACATGTGGGCCAAGATGGCGAAGGCTGCCAACGACAATCTCGCCGCCGGCACCGGCGACGCCGATTACTACAAGAACAAGCTGATTACCGGTCGCTTCTACATGGAACGGATCATGCCGGAGACCGCGCTGCGCAAGAGCCGCATCGAGACCGGCGCCGACTCCATCATGGAAATGGTCGCGGAAGCGTTCTGACTTTCCCCTTCTCCCCGCCGGGGAGGAGAGGGACAATGAATTTCCGGCGCCCAGGCGCCCAAGGGAGAGAAACCATGACTGAAGTCTATATCTATGACCACGTGCGCACGCCGCGCGGCCGCGGCAAGAAAGATGGCGCGCTGCACGAAGTGCCGACACCGCGCCTCGCCGCAAAAACGCTGGAGGCGCTTCGCGACCGCAACGGTCTCGACACCTCGACCGTCGACGACATCATCTTCGGCTGCGTCGATCCGGTCATGGAAGCCGGCGCCGTGATCCCGAAGGCCGCCGCCTTCGAAGCCGGCTATGCCTTCTCCGCCCCTGGCATCCAGATCTCGCGCTTTTGCGCCTCCGCCCTCGACGCAATCAACCTTGCGGCCGGCAAGGTCACGGCCGGCTCCGACGACATCGTGATCGCCGGCGGCGTGGAGTCGATGTCCCGCATCGGCATGGGTATGTCGGGCGGCGCCTGGTACATGGACCCCTCGGTCAACTTTCCGGCCTATTTCATGCCGCAGGGCGTGTCTGCCGACCTTATCGCCACGAAGTACGGTATCTCCCGTGATGACGTCGACTCCTACGCCGTCGAGAGCCAGCGGCGTTCGGCCGAATCCTGGGCGAAGGGGCATTTCGCCAAGTCGGTCATCCCGGTGAAGGATGCCAATGGACTCGTCATTCTCGACCGCGACGAGCACATGCGTCCCGGCACCGACATGCAGGCGCTCGCCCAGCTGCAGCCCTCCTTCCAGATGCCGGGTGAAATGGGTGGCTTCGAAGCCGTGGCCATCCAGGCCCATCCGGAAGTCGAGCGGATCAACTATGTTCACCATGCCGGCAATTCGTCCGGCATCGTCGACGGTGCCGCGGCCGTTCTGATCGGTTCCAAGGCGGGCGGTGAAGCCATGGGCCTCAAGCCCCGCGCCCGCGTTCGTGCGTTCACCAATATCGGCTCCGAGCCTGCGCTGATGCTGACCGGTCCGGTCGACGTTACCGAGAAGCTCCTGAAGCGGACCGGCATGAAGATCTCGGACTTTGATCTCTTTGAGCTCAACGAGGCCTTCGCCGCCGTGGTGCTGCGCTTCATGCAGCATTTCGAGGTCGACCATTCCAAGATGAACGTCGCCGGCGGCGCAATTGCCATGGGGCACCCGCTCGGTGCGACCGGCGCCATGATCCTCGGCACGGTTCTCGACGAACTGGAGCGCCGCGATCTCAACACCGCTCTCGTCTCGTTGTGTATCGGCGCCGGCATGGGCACGGCAACCGTCATCGAACGCGTCTGATCCGGGGAGGAAGACTATGACCTACAAGAACTTCACCATCGAAACCGACGCCGACGGCATTGCGCTGGTCACCTGGGACATGCCCGACAAATCGATGAACGTCTTCACCGTCGAGGTGATGGACGAGATCGAGAAAATCGTCGACCAGACCGTCGCGGATGCCAACGTCAAGGGCGTGGTCTTCACCTCCGGCAAGAAGACCTTCTCCGGCGGCGCCGACCTCACCATGATCAAGGGCATGTTCTCCATGCTCGAAGAAGAGAAGGCGAAGGATCCCGACGGCGCGGTCCGCAAGCTCTTTGACGCCGCCGGCCGCATGACCTGGCTGTGGCGCAAGATCGAGACCTGCGGCAAGCCGTGGGTCGCGGCGATCAACGGCACCTGCATGGGCGGAGCCTTCGAACTCTCGCTCGCCTGCCACGGTCGCGTCGCCTCGAATGCGAAATCGGTGAAGCTTGCGCTGCCCGAAGTGAAGGTCGGCATCTTCCCCGGCGCCGGCGGCACGCAGCGCGTTGCGCGTCTTGCCAACACGCAGGACGCTCTTCAGATGATGACCACGGGTTCGAGCCTGACCGCCGCCCGCGCCAAGGCGATGAACCTCGTTCATCAGGTCGTCGAGCCTGACCAGCTGATTTCCGCCGCCAAGCAGATGATCAAGGATGGCCTCAAGCCCGTTGCCCCCTGGGATGAAAAGGGCTTCAAGGTGCCCGGCGGCGGCATCTGGACCCCTGCGTCCGCCCAGCTCTGGCCGGCGGCCTCCGCCATCCTGCGCCGCGAGACGGCAGGCAACTATCCGGCTGCGCTCGCCATCCTGAAGAGCGTCTACGAAGGCCTCCAGGTTCCCTTCGACACCGGTCTCAGGATCGAACAGCGCTACTTCACGCAGGTCGTGCAGACGAAGGAAGCGTTCGGCATGATCCGTTCGCTCTTCGTCTCGATGCAAGAGCTCGGCAAGGGCGCCCGTCGCCCGGCGGGCGTCGAGAAAACCGAACTCAAGAAGGTGGGCGTCGTCGGCGCCGGCTTCATGGGCGCCTCGATCGCCTATGTTACGGCGGCAGCCGGCATCCCGGTCGTGCTGATCGACCGCGACATCGAGGCGGCCAACAAGGGCAAGTCGGTTTCCGAAGGCCTCGTCGCGGGTGCGGTCGGCAAGGGCCGGATGTCGAAGGAAGACGGCGAAAAGCTGCTCTCCCTCATCACCCCGTCCGCCGATTATGCCTCGCTTTCCGATGCGAACCTCGTCGTCGAGGCGGTGTTCGAGGACCGCGAGGTGAAGAGGGCCGTCATCGAGGCCGTCGAGGCTGTCCTGCCGGAAGGCTCGATCTTCGCGTCGAACACCTCCACGCTGCCGATCACCGGTCTCGCCAAGAATTCGAAGCGTCCGGCCCAGTTCATCGGCGTGCACTTCTTCTCGCCGGTCGAGAAGATGATGCTGACCGAAGTGATCCTCGGCAAGGAAACCGGCGACAAGGCACTGGCCGTCGCGCTCGATTACGTTGCGGCGATCAAGAAGACGCCGATCGTCGTCAACGATACCCGCGGCTTCTACGTCAACCGCTGCGTCTTCCGCTACATCAACGAGGCCTACGACATGCTGGCCGAAGGCGTGCCGCCGGTGATGATCGAGAATGCGGCGAAGTTCGCCGGCATGCCGGTCGGTCCGCTCTCGCTGAACGACGAGGTGGCCGTCGACCTGTCGCAGAAGATCATGCGGGCCTCCATCGCCGATCTGGGCGAGGCCTCCGTCAAGCCGGAGCACATGAAGCTCATCGACAAGATGGTGGACGAACTCGATCGTCGCGGCCGCAAGAATGGCAAGGGCTTCTACGAGTATCCGGCGAAGCCCGCAAAGAAGTTCCTGTGGCCCGACCTCAAGGAGCTTTATCCGCAGCAGAAGCCGGAGAACGTCAGCGTCAAGACCCTGCAGGATCGTCTGCTCGTCACCATCGCGCTGGAAGCGGCCCGCACCATGGAAGAAGGCATCGTCACCGATCCGCGGGAAGCCGATGTCGGCTCCATCCTCGGCTTCGGCTTCGCCCCGTACACCGGCGGTACGCTCTCGTACATCGACGGCATGGGCGTGAAGACCTTCGTGGAGCTCTGCGAGAAGCTTGCCGCCGCCTATGGCGATCACTTCAAGCCGACGCCGCTGCTTCTCGACATGGCCGCCAAGGGCGAGACTTTCTACGGTCGCTTCGACCCCTACGGCCGGATCGAAAAGGCGGCCTGAGGCCTGCCTCTCTGTCGCGAGAAGGCGAGACATAACTTATGAAAGCCGGCCCCAGGGCCGGCTTTCTTCTTGGATACAGCGGTAGTAACGCCGGAGCCTTACGATCCGGTGGCGGGATAGGGTCTCCGCAGCCCCTGTCGCTCGAGCCAGTCGATCAGCGCCTTCGGCTCGTCCGTCTGGATGATGGTGGCGCCGCGGTCGATCCAGAAGCCGTAGACTTCGTCCGGCCGCCCGCCGGCCATGGCGAGCCCGTCGCCACGCCCGCCGGCGACCATACCCTCGGGCCGGTCGGTGATCGGATAGGTGTTGATCCAGAGATGGGTGTTGTTGCGGATCGCAACGGCGCGCGCCTGTGCCGAGAACAGGACACCGCCGTCCGATGTGAGAGCGGGTGCCGCATCCTTGTGCCAGACCACCAGTTCGGCGGCCGGCGCCGCCACCTGCCTGTCGATCCTCTCGATGAAGCTCGCCTCGTGGACCGCATCATCGGCGAGAATCGGCATGAAGAGCACGTCATCCCCGATGTGATCGAGCACCGCCTTCGTTCGGGCGAGCCGTTCCTCGTTCCAGATCGGCGCCTTGACGACGATGCCGTCGGCCATTCCGAGGCGACGTGCGACCGCGACGATTTCCGGCAGGTCTTCCGGCTCGAGCTTGTTGTCGACGTTGACCAGGATACGCCCGCGAGCGTGGGCCAGCATCTCCTCGAAGGTTGGGATGGATTCGACGCTCGCCGTGCCGTTCCCTTCAGTCTTTAGCCGGCATCGGCGAAGCTCCGCGAGCGTGTGGTCGCTCACTGCGCCGCGGCACGTGGTGGTGCGATCCAGCGTCGGGTCGTGCATCACGACGAGCGCGCCGTCGCGCGAACGGCGGACGTCGAGTTCGACCAGTTCAACCCCCAGCGAAACCGAACTGTCGATCGCCGCCTTCGAATTTTCGGGGCGTATGGTCTTCCCGTTTTCCTTCCAGCCCGCACGGTGCGCCACGACCATCACGTGGTCGCGCCAGCGGTTGGCATCGCTCAGCCGTTCGCGGATCAGGGAGCTGCGGCCCCCGGCCGGCATGGAGGCATCCGTGGCGATCGTCGGCGCCACAAGGAGCACGGCGGCAAGCATCGGGGCGAGGCGGCGCATCGGTCAGTCCTCCATCCTGTCTCGTCAGGCAAGCGGATAGAGGGGCTCGGTCACAGGGGCGTGACAGATCGGTGAATCTTCGGTGACAGGTGATGAGGTTGAATTTGGCGTCGCGAATTTCGCCTGAAACGTCTTGCAAAAGACAAAATCCGATCTTAGTTGTACGCCATCGATCTTGCTAGACGAACTCTGTCCCGGCCGTTGGTGCCGTTCTGGCGAACTTCCCTTCAAAATCGGTTACACCACCGCAGCACTTGCGTGTTGCACAACTTTCGACGCGATTGAAAAGGAAATCGTCATGAACACTGGTATCGTAAAATGGTTCAACGCCACCAAGGGCTACGGCTTCATTCAGCCGGACGACGGTTCTGCGGATGTTTTCGTCCACATCTCTGCCGTTGAACGGGCCGGCATGCGCGAGCTCAAGGAAGGCCAGAAGCTCTCCTTTGAACTGGCTCGCGACAAGCGTTCTGGCAAGACCTCTGCGGACAACCTGCAGGCTCTCTAATCGGAATTGTTCTCCGGAGCGCGGCCACCGATGTGCCGGCGCGCTTTGTCGAGGCCAAGGGAAGGTCGGGTTCGCCCGGCCTTTTTTCGTTTGCGGAAGACCCGCCATGCTGTCGACGTGATGGTCCCTTTACTTGTCGCAGCACTGCCCTAGGCTTCTATGGGCAGGAAAGGAGCTGCGATGGATGACAGTGTGAAAACATCGGCCACAACCACGTTGCGCACCATCGAGGTGGATCTGCCGGTCAACGCCGTCTGGCACATCTGGCTGAAGGCCATGGTGCCGGGTATCCAGGGTACTCTGTCCTTTTCCAATACGAACGGCAAGTTCGGCGAGGTAATCGCCAGCAATGCCGAGGAGTATTCTTTCCGCATCTACCACGTCTTCGGCGGCGGTCCGGTCGAGATCAGCTACGACACGGATACGACCTCCGTCTCGGTGGCCTACTGGTTTACCGCCCAGGAGGTTCTGGAAACGGGGATAACCGTCGTGCATACCAATCCGGCCAATGCGCCGCCGGAACTCCCGTTGTGCTACCATTTCCGTCCGCCCTTTGGCTGGATGAACGATCCGAATGGCTTCGGCCGTTTCGGCGGCCGGCCTCATCTCTTCTACCAGCACTACTCGCACGGCCTGCGCTGGAACAATATGCACTGGGGCCACGCCGTCTCCTCCGACTATCTGCGTTGGCGGCATCTGCCGATTTTTCTTTTTCCATCGGAGGATTTGGCGGCACGGCCGGACCGGCGGGGAGGCGCCTTTTCCGGGTCGGCGATTGCCCTGCCGAACGCGCCGGGTGTACGCGTCTTCTTCACCGAGAAGGTGCAGGATCGTGCACCGGAGCAGGAGGTCCAGATGACGGCGACCTCCTCGGACCTCTTCAGTGCCGGCCAGGCGGAGATCATTCTGCCCAGCCGCCCGGAAGGTGAAGGGCTGACCTTCGATTTCCGCGACCCGTACGTTTTCAAAGGTCCCGACGGACACTGGAAGATGCTGCTCGGTAGCCAGAGCGCGGAGGGCGGGGTCATCCTGCTCTATGAGACGCACGACGTGACGGCCGCCGGGGGCTGGACCTATCTCGGCAAGCTCCTGGTTGAGAAACGTCACGCGACGACGGCCATCGAGTGTCCGTGCATGCTGCCGCTCGACGGTGCGCTGACGGACCCCGCGACCCGCTGGGTCCTGATTTACGGGTTGATGAACAGCGTCGATGCGACGACCGGACGACGAAATCTCACCATGGCGGAGGTCGGCTGGTTCGACGGTCGGAACTTCTCACGCGAATTCATCCAGGAACTGGATTTCGGCACCGACAATTATGCCTTCCAGGCCTTTCTCGACGGCGATGCGCCGGTCGGCATGGGTTGGCTCGCCAACTGGGCGGATGCTTCGCCGACCATCGACTTCCCCACGGCGATGACGCTGCCGCGCACACTGAAGCTTGGCGGAAACGGACTTCTGACACCGCCGATCGGTGCGGCCGAGAGCCTCAGGGGCTATATTCTCGACCGCACGCGTCTCGCCGTCGGTCAGGGCGTGTCGTTTCCCCATGGGGCGGTCGAGATTCTATTCGAACTCAAGGAATCCGGCGCCCCCTTCGAGCTGACGTTAGACCATCCAAGCGTCGATCTCGGCATCGTTCAGGACGAGGCCGGTCTTTCGATCCGCCACCGCGTCGGAGACGGCCCCTCGCCGAACTTCATTGCGCCGGGCGCGAAGGTGCGACGGCTGCGCATCTTTCTCGACTACGGTTCGATGGAGGTTTTCGCCGATCACGGGCGGTTCGTCGGCACCAAGCGGATCGCCGGCTTCGAACCGGTCCGCGCCGCCCGCTTTGCGGCGGGATCCGAGAATGTCGCCCATGCTACGATGTGGTCGCTGCGCCTTTGACGCGCTGAAGCCCCTGTTCGGCAAGTTCCGATGGCGATCCGCGTGGCCCCTCCCTGGGCATTTGGAACTTCAGCGTCAATCTGGGCCGAGTTCGGTCCATGCGCTATTCGCCTGAAGCAGCGTAATCCCGGGCGCCGGAAGCTGCGCCTCATTCCGCGGCGGCGCGCTTCAGGCCGGAGATGTGGGTTATGAAGGCACGAAGGGCTGCGGGCTTCACTGGCTTGTGCTGCAGGCCGATATTGTGCCGCTCCGCCTCGGCGCGTACCTCGATCGTGCGGTCGGCGGTGACCAGCAGGGCCGGCACTTCCGTGCTGTAGAGCGTCCGCAATCTCAGGATCGCCCCGATGCCGCTGCCGTCGCCGAGATGGTAGTCGGCGATGATGAGATCCGGTGGCCCGGGACTCGCGGCAACGATCGGGTCGAGTTCGGCGATCGACCCTGCGCACTCCACGTGGCAGCCCCAGCCCGAAATCAGCACGGCCATGCCGTCGAGTATGTTCGGTTCATTGTCGATGCAGAGAACCCTGAGTCCGCTCAGGGGCTGCGCCGCCTCCCGCGGCCCCTGAGCGGCTGCCGGTCTCACGACATCCTGCACATCGCGCTCTCGCGGTACCGCGATCTTGAAGGTCGTGCCCTTGCCCTTTTTCGAAGAGAGCTGGACGGGGTGGTTCAGAACCTTGGCAATTCGGTCGACAATCGAAAGCCCGAGACCAAGACCCGAGGCCGTCTTTGCACCCTCGTCGAGGCGTGCGAACTCCTTGAACACGGTCCGGAACTTCGACGCCGGAATGCCGATGCCCGAGTCCATGACCTGGATGACGACGTCCTTGCCGCTGCGACGGGCGCCGACCAGGACTTTCCCCGACCGGGTGTACTTGATCGCGTTGGAGACGAGATTCTGAACGAGACGCCGCAGCAGGTTGGGGTCGGAATGCACCTTGAGCGAGGTCGGTATCACGACGAGCTTGAGGTTCTTCTCCCGCGCCATCGGCCGGAAGTCGGTTTCGATCCGCTCAAGCAATTCCTGCAGGGGAACGGCCGTCAGTCTCGGTTTCATCGCACCGGTGTCGAGACGTGAGATGTCGAGAACAGCGCCAAGGATATTCTCGACCGACTCCAGCGCGGAGTCGATGTTGCGAACCAACGTGCTGTTTTCCGACTGGCCCAGTCTCTCGACCAGAGAAGACGAATAGAGCCGTGCGGCGTTCAGCGGTTGCAGGATATCGTGGCCGGCGGCGGCGAAAAAGCGTGTCTTTCCGATATTGGCATCATCTGCCGCGGCCCGCGCTTCGGCAAGAGCGTGATTGACGCGGGTGAGCTCGGCGGTTCGCTCGCTCACCCTCTGTTCGAGCGTCTCGTTCGCCTGCTTCAAGGCCTTGTCGGCGGCAACCTGGCTGGTGATGTCGCTGAAGGTGGCGACGATGCCTTTGTCGGGCATCGGATTGCAGCGAACTTCGATGATCCTCTCGCCACCCTTCAGCACCAGCTGGAACGGCTTGTCGAAGCGCTGAAAGTTGCGCACCACCTGCGTCTGCTCTCCCGTCGCCACGTCTCCGCGATCGGCGAGGATCGCGATGATGTCCGTCAGCGGATAGCCGACCTGCCCCACGTGTTCGGGCAAATCGAGAAGGGTGCGGAAGCGCCTGTTCCATATCGTCAGCCGGTTGGTGCTGTCGAAGACGGCGATGCCCTGGTCCATCTGCGATAGCGCCGTCTGAAGCATGTCCTGATTATATTGCAGTGCCTCGCTCGCCTGGTCGAGAAGCCAGGCGGTATCGGCCGAGGTGTCCTCGGCCTTCTGCAGCATGAGCGACAGCACCAGGCGGGCAGACGAGGAGCCGATCGCGCTGCCGAGCAATTGTTCGGAAAAGTGAATGAAGGCCATGTCGGCCGGGCTGTCGTCGTCGAGATGACGTCCCGCCGCCTGCTCGTAGCTCCTCAGCGACCGTTCCATCCGCTCCTCGCCGAGATAGCGGGCAATCGCCACCTTTAGGTCGCCGACGCTGACGCGGGTCTTCCAGCCACGCGTGGCAAACTGCGAGCGTGGATGCCGCTTGACGAAGATGCCGGACTGGATTCGCTCGACCGGTTTCAGGTTGCGGCTGAGTGAGCCGAGCACGAAAGCAACGGTATTGAGGAGCAGACTGAGAATGGTCGCGTTGACCAGAGGGTCGGTCTCGGGGCCGCTGAAGATCGCCACGCCGGGGAACAGGAAACTCAGGATCGTCGAGGCAAGCTCGGCATTGTCGCCAACGCCGAAGCTCGGCAGGAAGAGGAGATAGGCCCAGACGAAGATCCCGAGGCTCAGGCCGAGGATCGCGCCGCGCGCATTGGCCCGCCGCCACATCAGTCCGCCGAAGAGCGAGGGGGCGATCTGCGCAATGGCGGCGAAGGACAACAGGCCGATCGAGGCGAGCCCACTCGTGTTGTCGGCCGAGTGGTAATAGAGATAGCCGAGAAGAACCACGCCGAGGATCGACAGCCGCCGGATATGCAACAGCGTCTTGGCGAAGTCCGCACGCTGGCTCGGCCGCGCGAGCAGCTTCTGGCGCAGGAAGACCGGCAGGACGATGTCGTTGGAGACCATGATCGCCAGCGCGACAGAGGCGACGATGACCATTGCCGTCGCCGCCGAGAACCCGCCGAGAAAGGTGACGAGCGAGACGAGTTCCATCTCGCTGTGGAGCGGCAGCGACAATACATAGAGGTCGGCGTCGCCCGTGCCCCCGAAGGTCAGGATGCCTCCCATCGCTGCCGGCAGCACGAAGATATTGATCGCGACGAGATAGAGCGGCAGGAGGATGCCGGCGGTCTTGAGTTCGCGGGCTGTGCGGTTTTCCACCACGGTCACATGGAACTGACGAGGCAGCATGATGATCGCGAACGCCGAAAGGCCGATCAGCAGCAACCAGCGACTGACCGGCGTCCGATAGGAGAGTGCCTCCATCACCGCCGGCGATTGGCTGGCGGTTCGCCAGAGGTCGACCGGCCCGTCGAAGAGGAAGAACACGACCGAGATGCCGAGTGTCCAGAATGCGACGAACTTGACCACTGATTCCATGGCGATCGCGAGGATCAGGCCGTCTTGGTGCTCGGTCGCGTCGGTGTGTCGCGTGCCGAAGATCACTGCGAAGCAGGCGAGCGATATGGCAACCAGCAGCGGCAGGTCGATGAAATAGAGATTACCGGTGCCGATGCCGTATTCGGACGGATCGACCATCGCTGCGACCGAACTCGAAACGGCCTTCAGCTGCAGCGCGATGTAGGGAATTGTCCCGACCAGGGATATTCCGGTGACCAGCATGCCGACGATCGGGTTCTTGCCGTAACGCGCGGCGATGAAGTCGGCGCCCGAGGTCAGCTTCTCTGCCTTTGCGAGCTCGGTGATCCGGCGGATGATCGGCATCCCGAGCGTGAACATGAGGATCGGGCCGATGTAGATGCCGGTAAACTCAAGGCCCCGCTCGGCCGCGAGTCCGACGCCGCCGAAATAGGTCCAGGAGGTGCAGTAGACGGCAAGGCTCAAGGCATAGACCACCGGTCGGCCACCGGCGGGCACGCCAAAGAGCCGGCTCTTCCGGTCGCCGTAGCTCGCCACCGCAAAGAGCAGCAGCAGATAGGCGAAGGCTGATGCGAAGATGATCCACCCTGGAAGCACGCTTTCTCCTCGTCACGAGCACCAGACATCCATCCCGCAAAGCTTAGGGGAAGTCCAAGCCTTTTTAAATCGTCGGGAAGTTGACCTTAAGTCGAAGATGGGGAGCGTTGACGATTGTCGGTTTTCGAACGTCGAGACTTTCATTAACATCACCCTGCATTCGGTTTGATCGGCAAACGCGAAATTCTTTCGCGACTTGTAAGGGGATGGCGATGTTCAACGAGTTCAAGACTTTCATAGCCCGCGGCAACGTCATGGATCTGGCGGTCGGCGTCATCGTCGGCGGTGCCTTCGGTCTGATCGTAAACTCACTCGTCAACGACATCATCATGCCGATCATCGGGGCCTTCGGCGGTCTTGATTTCTCGAACTATTTCCTGCCGCTGAGCGGCAAGGTCACGGCAACCACACTTGCCGCCGCCCGCGAGCAGGGACCGGTGATCGCCTACGGCAATTTCATCTCGGTCATCCTCAACTTCCTGATCCTGGCATGGATCATCTTCCTCATGGTCAAGGCCGTGAACACGATGCGTGAATCGTTGGAAAAGAAGCCGGAAACCAAGGCTGAAGCCGCGCCGCCGCCGGCCGATATCCAGCTGCTCACCGAAATTCGCGATCTGTTGAAGACCAGAACGAACTGACGGCGAGCAGGGTGCTGTCCGGGGATAGTCGCGGAACATCACCCATCACCGGAATCGATCCCAGCCTCACGCTTTGTCATGAGATTTTCCCTCCGTGATCGGCTATGAACGGCCAAAACGGAGAAGCCGAAGCATGTCTTTTGTCGCCAGCCTCAGCCCGCGTGCCGTATCCGCCCCTGAAAGCGGGATCGTAGAGATATTGAACTACGCCCGCGGACGCGAGAACCTGTTGCCGCTCTGGGTCGGCGAGGGGGACCTGCCGAGTCCCGACTTCATCAACCGTCCGGCCGGCGAGGCCCTGCTCGCCGGCGAGACCTTCTACACCTGGCAGCGTGGTATTCCCGAACTGCGCGAGGCTCTGTCGCGCTATTACGCCCGTCATTTCGACGTCTCGCTTTCGCCGGAACACTTCTATGTCACGGCGTCCGGCATGCAATCTATCGTGCTTTCCGTTCAGGCGCTCACCTCGCCCGGCGACGAGATGGTCTTCCTGACGCCGGCCTGGCCGAACATCGTCTCGGCAATCGAGATCGCCGGCGCCCGTGCCGTCGGCGTAGAGCTCTCCTTCGGCCAAGGGAGCTGGTCGCTCGACCTCGAGCGACTGGAAGCGGCAATCACGCCGAAGACCAGGGCGATCTTCGTCAACACGCCGTCGAACCCGACGGGCTGGGCGGCGAAGAGGGAGGATCTGGCCGCGATCCTGGAGCTTGCCCGCAAGCACGGTATCTGGATTCTCGCCGACGAAATCTACGCGCTCTACTATTATGGTGCAGACGCCCGCGCTCCCTCGTTTCTCGACGTGAAGGATGTGGACGACCGTATCATCTTCGTGAACTCGTTCTCGAAGAACTGGTCGATGACCGGCTGGCGCGCCGGCTGGATCGTCGCGCCTCCGGAGACGGGGCAGGTCTTCGAAAACCTCATCCAGTATTCGACATCCGGTGTCGCCCAGTTCATACAGCGTGGCGCGGTCGCCGCACTCGACCATGGTGACGATTTCGTTCGCGCCAATTTCGAGCGGGCGGCACGTTCGCGCGACCTTCTCTGCGACGCACTGATCGCCACCAACCGTGTCGAGACCCTGAAGCCGGAAGGGGCGCTTTACGCCTTCCTGAAAATAGACGGGGTGACAGACAGTCGTGCGGCCGCGCTCGACATCGTCGACAAGACTGGCGTCGGCCTTGCTCCGGGAACCGCCTTCGGCAAAGGCGGAGAAGCCTTCCTCCGCGCCTGCTTCCTGCGTGATCCACGCCAGATCGAAGAGGCGGCCGGCAGGCTCTGCGACTATATTCTCGGTCGTTGACTCCACGGGGGACCGCTCCGCTTTGCGGCTGCGAAAAGAATTTCGCCTTTGACAAAGTTCGGTACAGAATTGCCTCTAGGAACGGACTTCGTCCGATGCGGGCGCTTGTGCGGCCGTCGCCGCCACGTGTAGCGTTTTCCTGCGAATCAAGAGGGGAGTGGAACGATGGCGATACTGGTGACCGGCGGTGCCGGATATATCGGCAGCCACATGGTGTGGGCGTTGCTGGATGCCGGCTACGAAGTCGTGGTGATCGATCGCCTGTCGACCGGCTTCCGCTGGGCCATTCCGCCCCGGGTCCGCTTCTACGAGGGCAATGTCGGCGACCTTGTCCTGCTCGAGCGGATCTTCTCGGAGAACGCGATCGAAGCGATCATCCACTTCGCCGCCTCCATTGTCGTCCCGGAATCGGTCGCCGATCCGCTTTCCTATTATGAGAACAATACCGGTAACACCCGGGCGCTGCTGTCCGCCGCGGTCAAGGCTTCGGTGCCTCACGTCGTCTTTTCCTCGACGGCCGCCGTCTACGGCACGCCGGACAAGCCGGATCCGGTTCTGGAGATCGCGCCGCTTCGACCCGAGAACCCGTACGGCCAGTCGAAGCTCATGAGCGAGATCATGCTGCGTGACGCCGCGCGCGCCCATGGGCTGAAATATGCAATCCTGCGATATTTCAACGTCGCCGGCGCGGATCCCGCGGGCCGCTCCGGGCAGTCGACCCGCAAGGCGACCCATCTGATAAAGGTCGCCTGCGAGGCTGCCCTCGGAAAGCGCGAGAAGGTCGACGTTTATGGAACGGATTATCCCACACCCGACGGCACGGGCGTACGGGATTACATCCATGTCAGCGATCTCGTCGACGCACACCTGAAGGCGTTGGTATATCTGAGAAATGGCGGCGAATCCCTCACCGCCAACTGCGGGTACGGCCGTGGCTACTCGGTGCTCGAGGTGCTGGAAGCCGTCGGGCGGGTGCGCAGCGAACCGGGCAGCAGCAATGGCGGCCCGCTCGAGATTTCCTACAGGCCGCGGCGTCCGGGTGACGCCGCCTTCATCGTCGCCGACCCGACGCTTGCGCGCACGGCTCTCGGCTGGACGCCGCGCCATGACGACCTCGATTTCATCGTCCGTACCGCGCTCGACTGGGAGCGGCGTCTGGATAGAGGCGAAGTCCAGCAGCGGACCTTGGCCGAAAGCGCCTGAGAGCAGCCCTCGGCCGGCCGCGCGAGATCAACCGCCGATCTGCTGCGCCATCTGGTAGAGCCCGGCGCACCGCGCGCCGGACGCACAGAAGGCGAGAATCGGACCTTCGGTCTCCTTGAGCAGGGAGCGCAGTTTCTTCGCCTGATCCATTGGCACGCCGCCGCCGACCGGCAGGTAATAGGCGGGCAGATTGCTCGCCTTCGCGGCCTCCTCGATCGCCGAGAACTTCGGCTGGCCCCAGCCCTCGCCGTCGGGGCGCATGCAGATCACTGCGGCATAGCCTGCTTCGGCAACCTTGGCGATGTCGCTCGGCTTCAGCTGGCCCGAGACGTGAAAATTCTGGGTAAGAGGGCGGATATGCACGATACGGCTTCCTTTCAAGTGGTTGCGAAGGGAGAACTGCTCCGAGGAGCACTCGTCCGCTGTCTCGCAGCACAAATATAGTTGCATCTATATGTATTCAAGTGGAAGAGAGGCCGTCGCGGCAAAATGCCGGCTTTTACGGCGGCGATGCGGTGGCGCGTGCCGTCTTCCCGGCACCTGCCTCCGGCATTCGCCAGTGCCGGATGACGGCGGCCGGCAGTCGCGGTTCGCCGGTCTTGAGCGGTAGCCATCCGTCCGGAGAGAAATAGGCGCGTGTCCGTCGGACGAGCGGGTTTCGGCCGTCCGGCGCGAGGATGAAATTATAGCCGTTCGTGATCACGAAGTCGCGGCTGAACTCGACCGAGATTCCGAAGTGTACCGCGGAATAGTCGGCGAGTTGTCGCGCCGCATCGGTCGCCGGCGCAAAGTCGCTCCAGGTGGTGCGGTCGATGATCTTCGACAAGGTCTCGACGAGCCACGCCTGTGCCGTTTCTCCCGGCATGCCGGCCGGGGCGACGAGTTTCATGCGGACCGAACGGACCTCTCCCTGCGGCGTGCCTTTGGCGATGAAGAAGAGCGAGGCCTCCCCGCCGTCGGTGTCGGTGCCGGCGGCCGCAAATCGTGTTTCCGACAGGCACTCTGACGTCCGGCGATCATATTCGCTGGGCTGCCAACCGGGATTCTTGAGTCCGGCGCGGTTCAGCTCCTTGCATAGAGCCGGTCCGCGGACGCGGATTTCGCGGACGAAGGCGCCCGCCGCGGGTTCGATGAAATCGGTAAAGAAGTATCGGGGGATTTCCACCGGCACGGGTTCGAGCCGTCGTCCCTTGAGCGCGACGGGCGCCTCGGTCCCCGACGGCTCCGCAAACAGCCGGTCCAGTCCGTAGCGCCGCGCCAGCGACCGCAGATGGTACATGTCGTTCGCCAGCAGGAAGGTTGCGACGACCGCCGAAAGAACGACGATGAGGAGACCGAAGAGGACATGGCTGTTCCGCCTGGGGCGCGCAGGTTTTATGCCGACCTCTTTCCGGCTTGTGCGTCGTCTGTTGCGGTGCCGCATGCGGATCTTCTTTTTCGGTTCGGGCCGTTTATGGCACGGAAACGGGCGCTTGGCCTATATCTCTCCTGCAGCCGTGCGTTGCGGTGTCGACGGTGGTTAACGGTCTCGCCGGGAAAGGCCAAGTTTGGGCCAATACGACCCTCGCCGCTATCCGACATTGACCGCCGGATAGGGCATCCATAGGCAACCCGGATCGTAACCCACGAAGGATTGTCTCCATGCGGATGTCATGCCTCTTTCCGGCTGCCGCCGGTCTTCTTTGTCTTGCCTTGTCCGGTCCGGCGGGCGCTTCCGAGCTATGGAGCGTGACATCTCCGAAGGGATCCTGCCACATCTCCTTCGGTCAGGATCCGGTGGCCGAGGGCATCTTCGCAGTCACGCAACACGATTATGCCTGCCCTGAGAATCTCAAGGTGATCTCCGGATACTCGAAGAACAATGGCGACGGCACCATCATCTTCTATTCCACGGCGTCCGGTCTCGAACAGGTCGCGCGTGCCGACAAGGAGCAGCCCGGCATCTATGTCGGCATGACGTTGGATGGCGAGACCCTGCAGGTCGTGCACTCCGATGTGGCCGAACCGCAGCCGGAACTCACGCGTGAACCCGCCGCTGGCAAGGCCGGGTGCCTGCCCTACGCGGGAGGCGGTTGCGCCCAGCCGAACGACATCGGCGCGCCCGACGTCGCGGCCGGTATCACCTCGATCCACATGGTGACCCGCATGAATGTCCGCGCCATGCCCGGCACGGAGGGTGCCGTTCTCGGACGGGTCGAGGCAGGGCAATGCCTCGATATCGTTGGCTGTGTCGAACAGAACGGCACGACCGTCTGGTGCGAGGTCAAGATGAAGAGCTATCGCGGCTGGGTTTTGAAGCAGGACGAGCGCAAGGTCTACGCGCGTAATGCTTGCGGCTGAGCGCTCTCTGCCGAGGATCATTGGGAGGACGGCCGCCCCGCGAGAGCGGCCGCAATTCGCGAACAGACGTCAGATGTTTTCCGCGACCGCTTCACGTTCGCGCAGGCGCTCGACCCGGTTGTAACGGATCGATGACCACAGCGAGATGCCGATAAGCCCCGCACCGCCGAGCCCGGTGATGACTTCCGGGATGTGCAGCATGGTCTGGCAGTACATGATCACGGAGAGGATCAGGATCGCGTAGAACGCGCCGTGCTCCAGGTAGCGATATTCGGCGAGCGTGCCCTTTTCGACCAGCATGATCGTCATCGAGCGGACATACATCGCGCCGATGCCGAGGCCGATCGCGATGACGAAGAGGTTCTGTGAGAGCGCGAAGGCGCCGATGACGCCGTCGAACGAGAAACTCGCGTCCAGAACTTCCAGATAGATGAACGCGCCGAGGCCACCCTTCGCCGCTTCCGTCATCGTCCGCTGTGAGGCGTCGAGAAGGCCGCCGATCACTTCGACGGCCAGAAAGGTGACGAGGCCGTAGATCGCCGAGTAGACGAAAGTGACTGCCTCCGCCCCTTCGAGCAGATAGGAGAAGAGCAGGATCATCAAGAGAACGAGGCCGATCTCGATGCCCTTGATCGTTGCCGAGCGCGCCATGTGCTTCTCGATGACGTCGATCCAATGCACGTTCTTCTCGTGGTCGAAGAAGTAGGTGAGGCCCACCATCATCAGGAAGGTGCCGCCGAAGGCGGCGATCGGTAGATGCGCGTCGTTCATGATGCGCGCATATTCGGCCGGCTCGCGTGCGGCGAGGAGGAAGGCTTCGATCGGTCCGAGGTCCGCGGCAATGACGACGATCGCCAGCGGGAATACGATGCGCATGCCGAAGACGGCGATCACGATACCCCAGGTCAGGAAGCGATGTTGCCAGACCGGTGTCATATCCTTGAGCTTGTTGGCGTTGACGATTGCGTTGTCGAAGGAAAGCGATATCTCCAGCACCGCGAGCACGGCGCAGATGAAAAAGACCGTCGCCATTCCGCCGATCGTGCCGGAGGATTGCCAGCCGAGCCAACCGCCGAGCATGAGGCCGACGATCGTTACGATGAAAGCCCACTTGAAATAGTCGAGCATTCCCTTTTCGGAGGACGACGCGTTCATCGGCTTGCCCTCCCGCAGTGAAGATCAAATATGTGTTGCCCGAGGCACGCACTGGCGATGCAGGCATGCGGGTGCGGCATGGTCGAAATCGACATGATTTTTAAATCCGCCGGCTCATCTTGCTGGCGGTACCGACATCACGAGAGCGCCGTAAACTCTCGCCAGAGGGGCCCGGCACCAGAGGTTCGGCCGCGACGACCGGCAATCCGGGCCACGGGACCACGCTGTTTTCCACTGAACGGCCGGAGATCGTCAAGAGGCGATGCGGCTTCAGCGCAGTCGCCCTAAATGTAGGTGCTGCTGCACTGTTCGCCAATGGAGCAGGCGCATTCCACCTGCGGCATTTTCGGCAGACCTGCGGAAACGTGGATGCAAGGCAAATATTGGAATCGAACTGGGAAAACTGGTGCTGCTAGAGAGATTTGAACTCTCGGCCTCTCCCTTACCAAGGGAGTGCTCTACCCCTGAGCTATAGCAGCTTGCAGTGTCGGGCGCGGTGCGCCGTTCGAAGCGTGCGGGCCTATTGCCACAGGTTTTCGACGAGCGCAAGCCGCAAATTCGAACTTCCGTGCAAGATTTCCGGGCATACGGCGCGAACCCTTTTGGAACCTCGGGTTTTCCGCTATCAAGCGGCAATGACGAAGGAAACCACCGAATCGAGAGAAGGACGCGAGACGCCGGTTGTCGGCGAACCATCGCAGGAGCCGGGCCGGTCAAACGTTCCCTCAACGCCGAGAGCGGACGAGCGCAAGGCGCGCGCTGCCGAAAAGCTCAAGGAAAACTTGCGCCGTCGCAAGCAGCAACTTCGCGCCCGCCGGGCAGGTGCGGCCGACGAGACGGAAGGCTTGCCTGCCGCAAAATCGACCAACGACGATGTTTAGTGCGTGCCGGACCGCGTCGGCTGCCCGGCCGAATTGAACGCGGTCTTCTTTTCGTCTAAAGAGCGACGCTCTCGCGAAGGCGGGACCGAAATAACCAGAGAAAGGCGGGCGGCGCCCGTAGGATCATATGGATCGTATCAGGATTGTCGGCGGTAACGCGCTCAATGGGGTCATCCCGATTTCCGGCGCGAAGAACGCCGCACTGCCGCTGATCATTGCCTCGCTGCTGACGAGCGATACGCTGACGCTCGAAAACGTGCCCCATCTGGCCGACGTCGAGCTTCTCCTGCGTATCCTCGGCAATCACGGCGTCGACGTTTCCGTCAACGGCCGCCGTGAACACCAGAACGGTTCCTATTCCCGCACCATCCATTTCACCTGCCGCACGATCGTCGACACGACAGCTCCTTACGAGCTCGTCTCCAAGATGCGTGCGAGCTTCTGGGTCATCGGTCCGCTGCTTGCTCGCGAGGGTCGCGCGCGCGTCTCGCTGCCCGGCGGCTGCGCGATCGGCACGCGGCCGGTCGACCTCTTCATCGAGGGGCTCACGGCGCTCGGGGCGATGATCGAGATCGACGGCGGTTATGTGGAAGCGCGGGCGCCCAAGGGCGGCCTAGTAGGCGGCACCTACACCTTCCCGAAGGTGTCGGTCGGTGCGACGCACGTCATGCTGATGGCCGCTTCGCTCGCCCGCGGCAGGACCGTCATCAACAACGCTGCCCGCGAACCCGAGGTCGTCGATCTCGCTGCCTGCCTGAATGCCATGGGCGCGAAGATTTCCGGCGCCGGCACCTCCACTATCGTCATCGAAGGTGTGCAGGCCCTTTCGGGCGCCCGTCACCGCGTGCTCCCGGACCGTATCGAGACCGGCACCTACGCCATGGCGGTCGCGATGACCGGCGGAGATGTCGTTCTGGAGGGCACGGAAGCCGCCCTGCTCGATACCGCGCTCGAGGCTATTCGCCGGGCCGGTGCGATCGTTACTCCGGTCGAGAACGGCATCCGCGTGGTGCGCAACGGTAGCGATATCCGCCCGGTCGACATCGTCACCGAACCTTTCCCCGGCTTCCCGACGGACCTGCAGGCGCAGTTCATGGGGCTGATGACGCGGGCGAACGGCGTCTCCCACGTCACGGAGACGATCTTCGAAAACCGGTTCATGCACGTGCAGGAACTCGCCCGCCTCGGCGCCAAGATCACGCTCTCCGGTCAGACCGCCAGGATCGAGGGTGTCAGCCGCCTGCGCGGCGCGCCCGTCATGGCGACGGACCTGCGTGCTTCGGTGTCGTTGGTCATCGCCGGTCTCGCCGCCGAAGGCGAGACGTTCGTCTCCCGCGTCTATCATCTCGATCGCGGGTTCGAGCGACTGGAGGAGAAGCTCGGCCGTTGCGGCGCCATCGTCGAGCGCATCAGCGACTAATACCAAATCTCGATGATAAGAACTGCTTTCCGGTGACGCTTCCGGCGTTGCCTATTGCGTTGCGGCTCCCTATGTCGGAAGGGAAGATGGCAGGGCTGGAGCGTTTCCGGCCCAATCGGGAATAGGTGCTATGACGGACCTCAAGCTTCTCGCTCTCGACAATGACGACCTCGCCGTGATCTCGGCGCATATGCAGGACGCAGTCTTCAAGGTCGGCGACATCACCTATCTGCCGCGTACGCGCCAGTTCACGCTGGTCGCCAACCGCTTCGTCTGGGAGCAGGCCGAGCGCAAGCGCAGGAGTTTCGAGCGCAGGCGGACGATCCTGACCTTCAAGCGGGTCGAGGCGGTACGCTCGACCGGCGTGGACCGGACGAGGGCCGATGATGTCCGTTCGCTTCTCGCCGTTCGCTTCCGGCAGGAGGGCGAGGGGCCGGGCGGGGTCCTGGAGCTGGTGCTCGCGGGTGGTGGCACGATCGCCCTTGAAGTCGAATGTATCGAAGGACAGCTTGCAGATACCGGCGCGGCATGGGAAACCACGCGCATGCCCGGTCATCCGGGTTGATGTCGGACTCGAGGGCGGGTCCAGGAGAGGGGTAGCAGGACGTGGCAATCTGGCTTGAACAAGGAGCCGAGGATTTCGAGGAACGGTTCGCCGCCTTCCTCACGACGAAGCGGGAGGTCTCCGCCGACGTCAACGACGTGGTGCATGCCATCATCGAGGACGTCAGGGCGCGCGGCGACGCTGCACTCGCGGAGTATTCGCTCCGCTTCGACGGCGTCGATTTCTCCCGCATCGGCATGCGTGTCACCGAGGATGAGATCACCGCGGCGATCGCCAAGGTTGAGCCGGAAGTGATGGACGCGCTGAAACTTGCTGCCGAACGCATCGAACGCCATCACGCCCGCCAGCTGCCGAAGGACGATATTTACGAGGATACGCTCGGCGTCGGGCTCGGTTCACGCTGGACGGCGATCGAGGCCGTCGGCCTCTATGTTCCGGGGGGCACCGCAAGCTATCCGAGCTCGGTGCTGATGAATGCCGTGCCGGCGAAGGTCGCCGGCGTCGAGCGCATCGTCATCACGGTGCCGGCGACGGGCGGCGACATCAACCCGACGGTGCTTGCCGCAGCGCGGATCGCAGGGGTGACGGAGATCTACCGCGTTGGCGGCGCACAGGCCGTCGCAGCACTTGCCTACGGTACTGAAACGATCGCCCCCGTCGCGAAAATCGTTGGCCCGGGCAATGCCTATGTGGCCGCGGCCAAGCGTCAGGTCTTCGGGACCGTCGGCATCGACATGATCGCCGGCCCCTCAGAGGTGCTGGTGATCGCCGATGCCAACAACGATCCGGACTGGCTTGCCGCCGACCTGCTCGCCCAGGCCGAGCACGACCGCGGAGCCCAGTCGATCCTGATCACCGACGATCTGCCACTCGCCAAGGCCGTCGAGGCGGCCGTGGAGCGGCAACTGAAATCGCTCTCCCGCGCGGAGACGGCCGCCGCGAGTTGGGCGGACTTCGGTGCCATCATCCTGGTACCGGACCTTAAGGCCGCGCTGCCGCTCGCGAACCGCATTGCTGCAGAGCATCTCGAACTCGCCGTCGATGACCCCGATGCGTTGATGGCAGGGGTGCGCAATGCGGGTGCGATCTTCCTCGGGCGCCACACGCCGGAAGTGATCGGCGACTATGTCGGCGGTTCGAACCACGTCCTGCCGACCGCGCGCTCGGCACGGTTCTCCTCGGGCCTTTCCGTGCTCGACTTCGTCAAGCGTACCTCGATCCTCCGGCTCGGTCCGGGGCAGTTGCGCAGCCTGGCGCCGGCAGCGATCACACTCGCCCGCAGCGAAGGGCTTGACGCACACGCGCGCTCGGTCGCGATCCGGCTCAATCTCGAAGGCTGAGTGATGGCGAAGGGCGACTACCGGCTCTGCGACGTGATTCTCGACGAAACGATCGGGCGCTCGACGCCCGATGTCGAGCACGAGCGGGCAGTCGCCATCTTCGATCTCATCGAGGAAAATTCCTTCGAGCCGGTCGGCCATCCCGGCGGTCCCTACAAGCTCTACCTGTCGCTCGTCGACAGCAAGCTCGTCTTCTCCATCAAGACGGAGAAGGAGGAGGCGGTGGCAACGCACATACTCTCGCTGACACCGTTCCGGCGGATCATCCGGGACTACTTCATGATCTGCGAGAGCTATTACGAGGCGATCCGTTCCTCGACCCCGAGCCAGATCGAGGCGATCGACATGGGCCGCCGCGGCGTCCACAACGAAGGATCGCAGACCCTGATGGATCGGCTGTCCGGCAAGATCCGGATCGATTTCGATACGGCCCGCCGGCTCTTCACCCTGGTCTGCGTCCTCTATTGGCGCGGGTAAGCCCAATGACAGGCGCGGAGGAGACGAGCAAAGGGCTGAGGATGCCTGGCGCCATCCTCTTCATCTGCGGCATGAACGCGATCCGTTCGCCGATGGCGGAACTGATCGCCCGAAAGGTGCTGCCTCAGGGTGTTTACGTGGCGTCTGCCGGCGTGCGGTCGGGTGAGCGCGATCCTTTTGTCGACGTGGTGCTGGAGGAAATTGGCCTCTCGCTCGGCAGGCGCCAGCCACAGACGCTGGACGATCTGGAGGACGATTTCTTCGATCTCGTCGTCACGCTTGCGCCCGAGGCCCATCATGCGGCTCTGGAACTCACGCGCTCGTCGGCGGTCGAGGTGGTCTATTGGCCGATGCCGGACCCAACGGTCGCGACCGGCACGCGCGAGCAGATTCTCGCCGCCTATCGCGATGTCCGTGACCGCATCGGGCGGCGAATACAGGATGAGCTCGTGGCAGCCGCAGCACGGTGAGTAAGCACCTATTGAAACAAATTGCGAAAGCGCGATCTACAAGGTTCACAAAACCGCGGTGATTGTGTAGTTTCCGCGCACATTTCAGGGTCGCAGACGACCCGAAGCAACAGACAGAAAGACAACCCCTCCATGGCAAAAGAAGAAGTCCTCGAATTCCCCGGTGTCGTCACCGAATTGCTGCCCAATGCCACCTTTCGCGTAAAGCTCGAAAACGAGCACGAGATCATCGCCCACACGGCCGGCCGCATGCGCAAGAACCGTATCCGCGTTCTCGCCGGCGACAAGGTGCTCGTCGAGATGACCCCTTACGACCTCACCAAGGGCCGCATCACCTACCGCTTCAAGTAAGCTGTCGACTTTACGCAGACAGACGCCCGAGGACCCATGGACCCGACACAGAAGCTGATACTGGCCTCAGGTTCCCCGCGCCGCGTCGATCTCCTGATGCAGGCCGGCATCGAACCTGCGCGCCTGATGCCGATGGACCTCGACGAAACGCCGAAGAAAGCGGAGCATCCCCGTTCGCTGGCGCGCCGGCTGTCGACCGAGAAGGCGCATGCCGCCAATGATGCGGTAAAGGGCGATTTCTACTGGGACGGTTCCTACATCCTCGCTGCCGATACGGTAGTCGCAGTGGGCCGTCGAATTCTTCCCAAGGCGGAATTCATCGAGGAAGCGGCCTCGTGCCTGCACCTCCTCTCCGGCCGCGGTCACTGGGTTTTCACCGGCGTCTGTCTCATCACGCCCGATGGTGCCGTTCGCCACAAGATCGTCGAGACCAAGGTACGTTTCAAGCGGTTGTCGACTGCGGAGATCGAAGCCTATCTTGCCTCCGGCGAGTGGCGCGGCAAGGCGGGGGCCTATGCCGTGCAGGGACTTGCCGGCTGCTTCGTGCAGAAGCTCGTCGGTTCCTATACCAATGTCGTCGGCCTGCCGCTCTTCGAGACCACCCAGCTCTTGGCGGGTGAGGGTTTTGACGTCCAGGCGGCCTGGAAGGAGGGCTGAGGCGATGGCGGAAGAGACCTCCGGCAGCAAAAGCAAGGTCGAACCCTTGCGCAAGGCGCGGCCCTGCCCGGAATGCGGCCGGCCCTCGACGCGTGAGAGCTATCCCTTCTGCTCGGAACGCTGCCGCACGCTCGACCTTTCGCGCTGGCTCAAGGGCAGCTATGCGATCCCGGTCGCCGAGGACGAGTCCCGGGCGGATGACGAAAACCGCGACTAAAACCGTACCGGTTCGGCGGCGAAGCCTATAGAATTGCTTGATTTTCTGCGTTTGTAGCGAACTCGTCAAAAAAGTGCCGATTGGTGCTGGACATGGCCGAACAAGATGCTATAACCGCGCTCGCTCCGGGGGACAAAACGCCCCCGCCGTTCCTGAAAAGGACCGGATGGCTTGCAAGACGAGCCTGATGCCCGGATAGCTCAGTTGGTAGAGCAGCGGATTGAAAATCCGCGTGTCGGTGGTTCAAATCCGCCTCCGGGCACCATTTTTCTTCAGAAATGAAAATTTGACGTATCAGGTGCCGGCGTTTCACCTCGCTATCGCACGACAGTGACTTGGCGTATCCGGACGCTCAGGGAGCAGCCCCGCGCAACCGATATCCTGCCGCCTCAGTCCTCCCGCATGGCGCGGGCGATCTGGTCGGCGAGCGGCTTCGTCAGATAGGAAAGTGCCGTGCGTTCGCCGGTCTCGATGAAGGCCTCGACCGGCATTCCCGATTGCAGGACGAGGTTCCCGAGCCTGGCGATTTCCTCCCGCGACATGTCGATGCGCACCGTGTACCAGGTTTCGCCCGTTTCCTTGCTCGCACTCAGATTGGCGCCGATCGTCTCGACCGTCCCGAAGAGTTCGGGCGTCGTGCGCTGGTTGAAGGCGGAGAAGCGAAGGACCGCCTGCTGGCCGGCATGCAGCTGGTCGATGTCGGAGGGGCGTACGCGTGCCTCGACCACAAGAGCGTCGTTCACCGGCACGATCTGCATGATCGTCTCGCCCGGTGTGATCACTCCGCCGATCGTGTGCACGGCGAGCTCATGCACGAGCCCATCCTGCGGCGCCAGAATGTTCACGCGTTTCAGCTCATCGAGAGCCGCCACCCGCTGTTCGGCGAGCTCGGCGAGCTTGTTCTCTATGTCCCTGAGTTCCGTCAGCACCTCGGCGCGCCGATCCTGATCGAGCTGCAGGATCTGCAGTTCGGTTTCGGTGATGCGGGTTGCCGCACGCGCGATGTCGGAGGTGAGCTGGCCCCGTTCGCCGGCAAGCTGCGCTTTCACGCGCTGGAGCGCCGCAACCTGCGAGAACGGGGTGAGTTGTTTTTCGTGCAGCTGGACGACGCCCGCCAGTTCCTCCTCGATGAGTTTCAGCTCGTCGTCCTTGGCGGCACGCCGGGCAACGAGCCCTTCCGATTCCTGCCGGATCTGGTCGATCCGTTCGCCAAGCTGCGCCTTCTGGCCCTCGATCGTGCGCTTGCGGGCCTTGAACAAGGCCTCCTCTGCCTTCACGTAGTCGGCGACCTCCGGCTCGGAAAGCCGCGCCTTCAGCTCGTCCGGCACCATGACCTCCGCGGCCTCGTCGCGTTCGGCGGCAAGCCGCATGCGGCGGGCAGTCAGCTGGTCGATCTGCTTGGTGATGACCGCGAGGTTGGCGCGCGTGATGGTGTCGTCGAGGCGGATGAGGAGATCGCCGGCGGCGACCCGGGTGCCGTTCTTGACGCGGATTTCGCCGACAATGCCGCCGCTGCGGTGCTGCACCAGCTTGACGTTGCCTTCGACGACCACCATGCCCGGTGCGACCACGGCGCCGGCGAGCTTGCTGGTCGCGGCCCAGCCTCCGATCCCGAGGACGAGCACCGCGATCGCCGCAACGGCGACGGTCATGGAACGGGCGATGGAGCGGGAGGCCCGGCTCTTGCGCGGACTGTCTGTCATGAATTCTCCGAAACGGCGCGAACCGTGGTCTTGCGCAGGACTTCGTCCCGCGGACCGAAGGCGACCATCCGTCCTTCATTGAGCACGAGGACATGATCGACGGCGGCAAGCGCGCTCGGGCGGTGGGCGATGACGACAACGACCGAGCCCGCCTTGCGGGCGGCGATGATGGCATTGGTGAGGGCGGCTTCCCCTTCGGCGTCGAGGCTGGCATTCGGCTCGTCGAGAACGATGAGGAAAGGCATGCCGTAGAGGGCGCGGGCAAGTCCTATGCGCTGGCGCTGACCGGCCGAGAGGATCGCGCCGCCGGCACCGATGCGCGTGTCGTAGCCGTCGGGCATCGAAAGGATGAGGCTGTGGGCGCCGGCCATCGTCGCGGCATCGATGATCGCTTCCGGTTTGGCGTGCGGCGCGAAGCGGGCGATGTTCTCGGCGATCGTGCCGTCGAAGAGCTCGACGTCCTGCGGCAGGTAGCCGATCGAGGAGCCGAGCGCCTCGGGATCCCATTGGGCGAGTTCGGCGCCGTCGAGGCGCACCGTTCCGCGGGCCGCCGGCCAAACGCCGACGAGAACGCGTGCAAGCGTCGACTTGCCGGAGCCGCTGGGTCCGATAATTCCGAGTCCTTGGCCGGCTTTGAGCTCGAAGCCGACGTCCCGGACGATGATCGCCGTGGTGCCCGGCGCGACGGCAGTGAGCGCCACTGCCGTGATCGTCTGCTTTGGCGCCGGCAGCGCCATTGGTGAAGCGCCGGCTTTCAGACGTTCCAGCACCTCTTCGAGCCTGCGGCGCGCCTGACGGGCGTTCACAAAGCCGCGCCACTGACCGATCACCATCTCGATAGGCGCCAGCGCCCGCGAGGTCAGGATGGAGGCGGCGATCATCGCACCGGGAGACGCGAGCTGGAGGATCGCAAGCCAGGCACCGAGCGCCAGAACGCCTGACTGGAGTGCGAGCCGGAAGATCTTGGAGGCGGCGGAGAAGGAGCTGGTGACGTCGCCGGCCCGTCGCTGCTTGTCGATGAAGTCTGCGTTCGTCGCGTTCCAGCGGGCGGCGTAGGCTTCGCGCATGCCCATCGCCTGCAGGACCTCGGCGTTGCGCCGTCCGGCTTCCAGGTAGTCGGAGCGTCTTGCCGCCAGCAGCGACAGGAGCCGCATCGGTTCCCGCAGCATCACCTCGCTGGTGAGGGTCAGCACGATCAGCACGATGGCACCCGCGACGGCCAACCAACCGAAATACGGATGAAAGAGAAAGAGGATGACGAGGTACAGCGGCAGCCACGGCAGGTCGGCGATCGCGATCGGCCCTTGGCCGC
The DNA here is from genome assembly GCF_014126615.1 of Ciceribacter thiooxidans. Taxonomy (NCBI): domain Bacteria; kingdom Pseudomonadati; phylum Pseudomonadota; class Alphaproteobacteria; order Hyphomicrobiales; family Rhizobiaceae; genus Ciceribacter; species Ciceribacter thiooxidans. The sequence goes on along the minus strand of NZ_CP059896.1, from coordinate 2,939,365 downwards.
TCATGAAGCCGCGCAACTGATCGAGGTCACGCAACGGTTGCGGCACGCTTTCCTTCTTCGAAAGCCGAAGCGGCAGCTTCAGCACAGCGTCGAAGGCGGGCCTGCCGAGCTCCTCTTCGAGCCGCTGGCCGATCTGTGTGAGGATCCGCGAACGAATGACCTCGAACAGCGCCTGGAACAGGTAGAGCGTGACGGCGAGCAGCGAGAGTGCCACGAGCGTCGGCACGCTGCGGCTCGCCAGAACGCGGTCGTAGACCTGCATCATGAACAGCGGTCCGGTGAGCATCAGGATGTTGGTCACGGCACTGAGGGCGACGATGCCGACGAAGGCGGCTCTGGTTTGCCTCAAGGCCGCGGCAACCAGGGGGAGTCGCGTCTCTCGCAATGTGGCAGTCAAATCATCCCCCTGGCACTCTTGGAAATCGCCGGCATTCCTGACGTCCGCTGCGGCAAGCTTCAGCAGAATCTCGCGGAGATTGCAATGGCTTCCGGCGGCCCCCGCGGGCAATGCCTCTTCCCCATGCTGCGAAAATCGGGCGGAATTCAGATGGCGGGGCCTGTGTCTCCGTAGCGTACCGGCGCAGCGCCGGCATCAGCCTCCCGCCGGAGAAGGAAGAAGAACGGTTGTTCGATGCCACGCAGATCCATCAGGCCGAGGACGCGTGTTGCGTCGATCCGCCGGAAACAGTCGATCACCGGAAGCGAGTCATAGATCATCGCCGCGCTGACGACGCCCCGGAAAGCGAGGCTCCGCAACCGTGCGGTCGGACGACGGGTGGCGAGGAGATGACCGAAGCGACGGAAGAGTTCCGCGGAAACCGTGCCGAACCACAGCCGCGGGCGGCGTTGAACATGTCGGAGGGGAATGCAGGCGGGATCGAGTGCAAAGAGCTTTCCGCTCCGGCGGCGGAAGAGCAGGGGGTCGACATCTTCGCAGGAGCGGAAATCCTTGCCGAACCAGGAAAGTGCCCCGAGCACGCCGTCGAGTGGATGGCCGGTCGGTAAGTCCCGACCGTGCCAGCGGCCCAACATTTCCGCTTCTTCCACCGCCCCCAGACCATCGAAATGACCGAGCGCCAACCGTGTCGAGATCGCACGGTCCTCCCAGTCGACGAGCCAGGAGGGCGCTACCGGTCTACTTGCCGGGGCAACAGAAGCTTCGGCAGTGCCGTGCTCGCGCATTTGCGTTCCACTCGTCACTGCCGGATGCCAGCCGTCGACTCGTATGTAGCCTGTCACAGCGCGCCCCCTGACGCTCAGACGTCGTCGGGTTTGCGCGCATATTCAGCCGCGAGATCGGCATCGACCTTTTCAACGCCTGGAACGGAAAGGGCGATCTCGACCGCGCGGTCGATTTCCTCCGGCCAGGTGACGCCGCCGGAGAGAAAAACCGCACTTCCGGTGACGGTCACCGAGATATCGCTCGCGTCGACGCCGTCACTGACGGCGAGCAATCGCGCCACCGCCGTTTCCAGCGGTTCGCGATCACTGAATTCGATTTCCACCTCCGGCTTCTCTCCGAAAAAACGCTGCGGTTTGAAAACCATGTCGCGCCTCCTGTCTTCCTTCCGAGCCACCTGACGAAGAACGCATGGCGGACGCGTTTGTTCAGCCGATGTCAGTAGCCGCCGATGACCGGCAGGATCTCTCCGGTGATGTAGCTCGAGCATTGTGGCGAGGCGAGAAAGACGTAGGCCGGTGCCAGCTCTTCCGGTTGTGCGGGACGTTTGGTAATCCTCCCCGTGAATAAAGGGCTTTAAAAGTAGAATTTTCTCGGCAAGATGCTCGAGGAGATTTCGATGAAGAAGAGCCGATTTAGCGAAGCCCAGATCATGGCCGTGTTGCGCCAGGCGGAAGGTGGAATGCCGGTGCCTGACCTTTGCAGGGAGCATGGCATCAGCACCGCCAGTTTTTACAAATGGCGTGCGAAGTATGGCGGCATGGACGCCTCGATGATGAGCCAGATGAAGGCTCTTGAGGAAGAGAACCGACGATTGAAACGGATGTATGCGGACTTGAGCATGCAGGCCGATCTGCTGAAGGAGGCTCTCGGAAAAAAATAACGCGGCCATCTCAGCGCCGGGAGCTGGCCGAGAAAGCAGTGGCGCAAGGCGGTGTGAGCATAGCGCTGGCATGCAGGACGTTTGGCGTCAGCGAGACCTGTTATCGGTATAGCCCTCAGCGCAATGCCGACAACGAACGGATCGCCGATCTGTTGCTTGGGCTTGTGAAGGTGAAGAAGACGTGGGGTTTCGGCCTGTGCTACCTTCACCTGCGCAATGTCCAGGGACATCGCTGGAACCATAAGCGTGTCTACCGCATCTACCGGGAGCTTGAACTGAACCTCAGGATCAAGCCTCGTCGGCGGTTGAAGCGGGAGAAGCCGGATGAACTGGCGGTGCCGGATGCGCCGAATATGGTCTGGTCGATGGACTTCATGGCGGACCGCCTGGCAGACGGCCGCCAGTTCAGGCTCTTGAATGTGCTGGATGACTTCAACCGTGAAGGTCTGGGCATCGAGGTCGACTTCTCGCTACCCGCCGAACGGGTCGTGCGCAGTCTCAACCAGATCATCGAATGGCGGGGAAAGCCGCTGTCGATCAGGGTTGATAACGGCCCGGAATATGTCAGTTCGACGCTCATCGAATGGGCAGAAACACAGGGAATCGCATTGAATTACATCCAGCCCGGCAAGCCGCAGCAGAACGCCTATGTCGAGCGCTACAATCGAACGGTCCGGCACGAATGGCTTGATCTGTATATTTTTGACAGCATAACGGAGGTGCAAGAGATCGCCACAGAGTGGCTTTGGACATATAACCACGAACGGCCCAACATGGGCATTGGCGGCATCACACCCGCTCAGAAACTGAAAATGGCCGCGTGAATTCTACCGCTGAACCCCGTTAAAACGGGGAGGATTACCGTTTCATCGGCACTTTGGAGCCGAACTGCGAAACCTGTTCGGCCTGCTTGTCGGACGGGTTGAGCGGTGTCCAGACCGGACCGGGAGCCACCGCGTTGACGCGTATGCCCCGACTTACCAGGTTGGAGGCGAGGGCACGCGTGAAAGAATGTATTCCGCCCTTTGTCATGGAATAGTCGAGAAGTGCGGCACTTCCCATAAGTCCCACGACGGAGCCCGTATTGATGATCGAGGAGCCTTCCTTGAGATGCGGTGCGGCCGCCTTGGCCATGTAGAAGTAGCCGTAGAGGTTCGTCTTGATCGTCATGTCGAAGTGCTCGATCGAGAGATCCTCGATCGTCTTCGAGTGCACCTGGAAGGCGGCGTTGTTGACGAGAATGTCGACCTTGCCGAACGTCCTGACAGTTTCCTCGATCACCTGTCTGCAATAGTCGGGATCGCGGACATCCCCCCGGCTGACGAGGCAACGGCGCCCTTCGGCTTCGACCGCGCGGCGTGTTTCATCTGCATCGCGGCCCTCGGCGAGATGCGAGATTGTCACGTCGGCCCCCTCGCGGGCGAAGAGGATTGCGACGGCCCGCCCGATCCCTGAGTCGCCGCCCGTGATCACGGCGACCATGCCGTCGAGCTTGCCGGAACCTTTGTAGAAGGGAGCATCGTACATCGGCGGCGGATCGAGACGGTACTCCATGCCGGGCTTCGGCTCGTGCTGTGGCGGAAACGGTGGTTCCGGATAACGTCGCGCTCCTGCCTGGACTGCGCCGCCACCTTTCGACTTTCCATGGCGCGCGTCGGCGCTTTCTACCTCCTTCTGGATGTCACGCTGCTCATCCGCTGTGCGGGTTCTGTCGCCGGAGATTTCGTCCATTGCTCTGCCCTTCCTTCATCGTCGGGAGTTTCCGGATATCGGCGAATCGGTCCAACGATCGCCTCGCTGTGCGGTCGAACCGCCCGGTCGAGGCAATTGTTCCAAAACTTGGCCGTGTGGCGGTTGGCAGTGGCAAGAACGTGCGTTATCACTAATACTTGGGGCTGGAGAAAGGGCGAGGATGTCATGGCGTACGGTGTTGCTTACGTTTCCTGGAACGTCGGCAGCACGATCTAGGGCTGCAGGCGGTTTTTCCCGAATTTTTCCAACGACGTCGCTTGGTGTCTATCTCATGGCGATGGCGGCGCTTACCGTTTTGCCGTTCCTCGGCTTCGTGATCTTTCTGCTCGTGCAGCTCGAGAACGGAGAACGGGCAACCTTGCGTCGGGAAACGGCTCAGGATGCGCAGGTGATCGGCCGTAGCGTCGAACGTCGACTCCAGGAAATGGCCACCACCTTGCGGTTGTTGTCGACGTCACCCGAATTGAAGTCGGGAGATCTCGTCGCCTTTCAGGACCGAACCGCATCGAGCCTGCGGGCGAGTTCGCTTTATCTCCTGCTCGTCGACAGGCAGGGCGAGCAACTCATGAATACCCGCGTCGCGCCCGGCAAGCCCCTGCAGCGGATGTCCAACATCCCCGCGCTGCAGTCCGCGCTCTCGTCCGGACAGATCGAGGTCTCGGATATCTTCTTCGGAGCGACGAGCCAGCGGTGGGTCTTCAACGTCACCATGCCGTTGACACGCGAGCAGTCACCGAATGCCGCGGCGATGATCCTCGCCCAGGACGCCGGGGACCTGTCGAGCATGACGGCGACGGACGCACTGCCACCCGGTTGGTCGTCGGCGATCATCGATGCCGATGGCGACGTCGTGGTGTCGAGCGGGCCGGGCAATCAGCCATCCGGAACGCCGTTTCCGAAGGAAATGGTGGACGTGATGACCGGGGGCAACGACAGCGCGGTCGTACCACGGTCGGATCCGCAGACGCTGGTCGGTTATTACCGCATTCCGGGCTGGAGTTGGCGAACGGTCACCTGGGGGCCGATCTCCTCCGCGCAAGAAACGCTCATGAGCACCTGGCGCCGTCTCTTTTTTGGCAGCTCGATCCTTTTGGTCGTCAGTCTTCTGGTTGCCTGGGCGGTTGCCCAGCAGCTGCGCCGCTCGGTGAGGCAGATCTCCGCGATGGCCGAACAGATCGGTGAAGGGGAAATCGTTTCTCCGGTGATGACGAAGATTACCGAAGCGAACCAGGTCGCTTTCGCACTCTCCAATGCATCCTTCGACCGGCATCAGGCGGAGGATCGCGTTCACCTGGTTCTCAACGAACTGGTCCACCGGACAACGAACATCCTTACACTCGTGCAGTCGATGATGCGCCAAATCTCCCGCAAGAGCAGCAACATGGAGGAGTTTCAGGCAGCGATCAGTGGGCGCCTTTCCGGCCTCGCGCGCTCCATCGAGGCGCTTGCGCGCGAACAGTGGGTTGGTATTCCGTTGTCGCAGCTCCTCAATCTTCAGCTTTCCACCGTCGCGGGCTCGTGCGACCGAGTGACCCTGGTGGGCAGGGATTTCACTCTCAACACTCAGGCCGTGCAGAATCTCGGCCTTGTGTTCTACGAACTCGGGACGAATTCGGTGAAGTATGGGGCTCTTTCGGTACCGACCGGCCGAATTCTCGTGAAGTGGCACATTGCCGAAGGCGATCTCGGGCCGATGCTCGAAATCTGCTGGGCGGAGAGTGGCGGACCTCCGGTGGAGGAGCCGCATCGACACGGTTTCGGCACGACGATCATCGAGCGCCATGCCGCCAGCGCGTTCGGCGGCAAGGTGGCGCTTGACTATCGACGTGACGGCATCACCTGGATCCTGAAGGCGCCTTTCCGCGCCTTTGAGATCGAGAGCGGTCAGCCCGGGCACTGAGGGACTGCGTGCCGCACCGTTCCTATTCCTGAGACCGGCCGGTGACGACTGCTCCGATGATCAGTGCCGCACCGGCGATCATCCACCCTGTCGGAACCTCATGCAGCCATACATAGGCGCCAACGAGGCCGAAAACGGGCACCAGTGTCAGCCAGAGGCCCGCGGCGGCCGGCGAGAGGTACCGTAGGCCGACCAGGTAGAGCCAGAAGGCGAGAGCATACTGGACGACGCCCGAAAGCGCCGCATAGGCGAGTACCCCGGGTGAGAGCCCGGTGAGGGTCTGCCGCTCCAGACCGGCGCTCTGCACGATCAGAAAAACACCGATTGCGAAGGCCAGGCCGACGATCTGCTGGGCGGAAGCGAGTGTAGCCGCGGGAAAATCTCCGGTCACCCTTGATGACAACACCACGTAACTTGCGGCAAACAGCGTCGCCAGCACAATCAGACTGTCTCCGACCGAGCTTGTCTGCCCACGCTCCAGGAGTGCCTCTCCGGACACCAACAGCAGGCCGACGACCGCGAGTCCGATGCAACCGATAAGCGCCGGTGATGGGCGTTGGCGCAGAAGCAGCCAGGCGACCAAGACGATCAGAACGGGCTCGGAGGCACTGATCACAGATGCGCTGTCGGCGGAGGTGAGCGAAAGGCCGACCAGTCCGATCGTATAGGTGAGCCCCGGTTCAAGGATGCCGATCAAGGCGGCCTGTCCGATTCCGCTCGAGCGGTATCGCCAGGGCGCATTCGGGATGGCGAGAAGCAGAAGTGCGGCAACGCTGGCCGTCAGCTGAACCACCAGCAGCGCACTCGATGACATCGTGTCGAGGAGATCGCGGGACATGACGGTCGCAAAGCCCCAGCAAGCGGCCGACCCGATCATTGCGGATACGGCGATCCAGCGGCGTCTGCCCGCAACCGCGAGCGAGGTTGCAAGCGTTTCGCTCATCCGAACAATTCCTCCCATCGCTCTTCGACCGGACAGTGTTCGGGCACACACGTGTCTTCGTCGCACATTCTGCAATAGCGATAGCCGTGTTCCTTCTTCGTCAAAAGGCCGCGCAGCATCTTGTCGATACTGCGACCGAGAGCGTCTGCTTCGGAGTCGGAAAGGTGGGCAAGCGCCCGCTCAAGCACGCGGTCCCGTTGCCGTAAGGCGATGAGCCGGCGCTTGGCTCCTTCCCGCGTGAGACGGAGCACCACGGTCCGGGAATCCTGGCCCACGTCGCGTCGGACGAGCTCTTCCTTCTGTAGCCGGTCGACGAGGCGTACGGCGCCGCTGTGGGTGAGGCGCAACGCCCTCGCCAATTCGCCGATCTGAACCCCCGGATGGGCGCCGAGCATAATCAGCGCCGCCGCCGTCTCGCCCGTGGTTCTAAGAGCCTCGTCGACGGCCTCGCGCATGTCGTCCGCGAGGACCATAGCCAGTGCGCCGAGCATGTTTGATACCTTGCTCATCTGCTGACATTATATATGTTTGGATCATATATCAAGCGTTCTCCAACGGTGCGGCGAGCAATTGCTTTTCCCGTCACAGTTCCGAGAATATGGGCGATATTTTCACCCGCATTGCAGGTGTTACGTGAATCTGCTACTTGACGTTTAAAAATATATGAGCAAGTCATTTATGTACTCAAAGGCCTGCTGGGGGGATGATATGCTGATTGATCTGGAAACATACTCTCGAACACTCTCTTTGCATGAATTGCTCGAACATGCCCAAAGGCACGAGCCAGATACGAGTTTCGGTGCCGACATCGACGCCGCCAATGCCGAATTGCTCGACCCGCTCAAAAGCCGCGAGGACCGTTGCGCGGCCTTTCTGAACTGGGCGTCGCGCCACCAACCATGTCTCTTCGGCAGGCTTGGTGCACGCGGCATGCAGGGCATAGGGATTGATGTCTGCTGGATCGATGAGGCTGAGATCGCCCGCGGTGACGACCATGTTCGCGACAAGATCCAAAGGGCCAGGCGGACCTGGAAGGAAAACGCCGCCGAAGGAATGGCGCACGGTTTCCTGATTATGTTCAACGGCCCGCGGCTCGCGTTCCTTAAGCCGGGTCCGTCACTACTGGCGATCTGTGAGCGGATCGCCAATCTCTATCTCGTCGAGCATGCTCCTGTTGAACGGGACGTGATCTACACGGAGTCTCTGCCGTTGCGCAGTGAGGGCCTCACGCTCTTCAAGGCCGGTATCAATATCTTCTATCCGTCGGCTCATCGTACACGCAATCATGATCGAAGAGTCCCCGGTGGCCTGATGATCTCGGTCAACAGCCCCGGTCATTGGGCAAATTCTTTGGTGAAGGGTGGGCTTTCAGGGTCGCTGACGGAGGCCATCGACAGGGTCATGGAGACTGCCATCCGGTCGATCGGTAATGGCGGTATTGGTCATGAAGCTATGCCGAGTTGCAGCTGGCACAATCGTGAAGACGATCCTCGCGCGCTCGAAGAACGGCGCAGGCTGCCGAAGTTGCCGCGTTACGTCCCGGACGATTATTCGCAGCGGGCTTACGGCGCCCTCTATCACACCGACGTGCTGGTGCCGACCGAGGTCACTCTCGACGGAACGATCGACCCCGAGATCCCCGCCTGCGAACATTGGCGGCATCTCATCCTCGACTATATTTCGGAGGCGGAATGCGCGCCCGGCCATGTCAACTACGCGCTCTTCCACGGACATCCAATCCCGGAGGAGGCGATGTTTCACAATCCCTGGCCACCGCGCCGGGCGGTCAACGCGCCTCTGGCGGATTATTGAGACGGGGACGCCACCGCGGGGTGAGGGTGTTCAAGATGCCGCCGCCCGCGCGCGGGCGGCATTGAGCACGGCCCGTACTTCGTCGGCCATCACCGCCTCGCGTGCATACCCGGCAGAAGGCGTCAGCCCTGGATCTTCCGCGCCGTCGAGGGGCATGTCGTCCTGTTCGAGATAGCGGAGGATCTCGGCGCCGGCCGGCTCCTTCAGCAGCCGGGAAAGGATGGTGACCAGAAGCTCGCGATGGGCGTTCAGCCGCCCTTCGATATCCTGTCGTGTCAGGTCTTTCATGGCTCGTGCAGCCTCCTCTGTCGGTTCTTGCCTCGCAGCGGTTGGAACAAACGGCAGGAGCTATGGTTTCACGGTTGATACGGAGAGTCACCGATGAAGAACACGATAGTCGCTATCGCCGTGCTCCTGCTGCTCGCCGCCTGTAGCGACAACGGCGACCAGAAGACGACGAACGAGCAGGCGCCTGCCAATCAACCGGCGACACCCGCGACGTCGTTCGACCGGGACAAGACACCCCAGACGACCACCGGCGGCGACAGCGAGGTGAAGGGCGATGGCACGACCAGCAAATAGCCTTGTCCTTGCAGCCTCCGGCATATGCACCTTGCTCGTGCGACAACCGCAGCTGACGGCAGGATAAGGCGATGGCCCAGCAACGCGCCTTCTGGAAAGGCTATCTGAAGCTTTCGCTCGTCACCTGCCGGGTGACGATGACGCCCGCGGTCACCGCCTCTGCCAAGCTGCATTTCCGTACCGTCGACCGTCGCACCGGGCACCGCGTCGTCAGCGAATATGTCGACGCGGAGAACGGCAAACCCGTGGAGGAGGAGGAGGACCAGTTGAAGGGCTTTCCGCGGGAGGAGGGCGAATATGTCCTCTTCGAGGACGAGGAACTCGATGACGTCGCTCTCGAGAGTACGCGCACCATCGACATCGAACAGTTCGTCCCGGCCTCCTCCATCGGCTGGATTTGGTACGACAAGCCGCACTACCTCGCACCCGCCGACGAGGTGAGCGAGGAAGCATTCTCGGTCATCCGCGAAGCAATGGCAAAGACCGGCACGGCCGGCATTTCACGCCTCGTCCTGTACCGGCGCGAGCATCCCGTCCTTCTGCTTCCGCGGGGCAAGGGCATGATCGTCTGGACGCTGCGCTTCGGTGACGAGGTGCGTGATGAGCAGGACCTGTTTGCCGCTGCGGACAAGGTGAAGCCGTCGACGAAAGCCCTGTCGATGATGCGTAAGGTCATCGCCGAACGCACGGATAAATGGAGCCCCGAAATGGTGACCGACCCGGTGGAGGCACGTCTGCACGACATCATCAATGCGCGCCGGAAGGGAAAGAAGAAGGCATCGAAACCGCCGAAGAGCGAGCCGCCGCCGGAGAGCAACGTCATCGACATCATGAGCGCCCTGCGCAAGAGCCTTTCGTCCGAGCGCCGCTCCCCACGCCGCTGACCGCGGCGAGATCCCGCTCGGCGTCAGATCGACGATGGGCTCTCTAGCGCCGGCGCGCCGGCTTTACCGGCTTGAGCACGGCCTCGGCGGCACGGAAATCCTTCCACGGATCAGCGGAAAGCTGCGACAGGCGCGCCGTTGCGTTGTTGACGGTGAAGTGGGCCGGGCCGATCGCCGGCGTCAGTTCCTCCCAGGCGAGCGGCATGGACACGGCCGCACCTTCTCTCGCACGCGTGGAATAGGGCGCAACGGCCGTGGCACCGCGACCGTTGCGCAGGTAGTCGATCAGGATCTTGCCCTTGCGCTTCGCCTTCGAAACGGTCGCGACATAGCTCTCCGGCGAATCCGCCGCCATCGCCTCGGCGACCGCCTTCATGGCGGCCTTCACCTCGGGCCACTCGGTCTTCGGTTTCAGCGGTGCGACGACATGCAGGCCCTTGCCGCCCGACGTCTTGACGAAGCCGGTGAGACCGATGTCGCCGAAGCGTTCGCGCACCTCGCATGCCGCTTCGATCACGCGCTCCCAGGAAACGTCCGGACCCGGATCGAGATCCATGTTCACCATGTCCGGCTTTTCCCACGCGTCGAGCGTCGATCCCCAGGGGTGGATTTCCAGAACTCCGCCCTGCACGAGCCCCAGCAGTCCGTCGAGATCCTCGATGGCGACGTAGTGCTCGTCGCCGCTTTCCTTCGGATCATCGACCTGCCTGATCTCCTTGCGCATCCCTCGCCACGCATGTTTCTGGAAGAAGCAGGAGCCGGAGATGCCTTCCGGGCATCGCAGGAGCGCCAGCGGACGATGGACGATGAAAGGCGCCATCAGCGGCCAGACTTCGAGATAGTAGTCGGCAAGCCCGGCCTTGGTGACGCCGGCCTCCGGCCAGTAGATGCGGTCGGCATGGGTGAGTGCCACGCTGCGCTTCGGCGGCGTGTCTTTCGCGTCCTTGGCTGTCGTTTCCTGCACCACCTCGCGCGCCGCCTTGTCTTCCCGCAGACCGCGGAAGGAAGCATGCCGCAGATGGGCATCCGCCGTCCAGCCGCGGAACTCAATTTCCGCGACGAGCTCCGGCCGCACGAAGACGACGTCGCGGCGTTCCGTCGCCGAAAGACGGTCGGCAAAGGGCGACTCCTCTTGTTGAAGCGGTTTCAGGGTACGGTAAAGCTGCTTGGCGACCGCGGCGCTGTAGCCTGTGCCGACACGGCCCGCGTGGGAGAGGTGGCCCTTGTCGTCGTAGTGCCCCATGACCAGTGATCCGATCGCCCCTTGGGTGACGGAAGAGGGGACGTAGCCGCCGATCACCAGTTCTTGACGCGCCGAGCACTTCGATTTGACCCAATCGCGCCCGCGTCCCGATCGATAGGGCGCGTCCGCTCGTTTCGAGATGATGCCTTCCAAGCTGAGCCGGCAGGCATGACGCAGCACCATCTCGCCGCTCTCGGCGAAGTCCTCGCTGTAGCGCAAGGTCCTGGCATCGGGAGGAAGTACCTGCCGGAGGAGCGACTTGCGGTCGGGGAGCTTGGCACCTCGGAGGTCGACGCCATCGAAATAGAGGAGGTCGAAGAGATAGAGCAGAAAGCGATCGGAGCGCCCTTCGCTCAGATCGGCCTGCAGTTGGGAGAAGCTGCTTGCGCCGGCCTGGCCTTCGACCACCACCTCCCCGTCGAGGATCGCGCTTTTCACGGGAAGCGCCTTGAGCTCGGCGACGAGAGCCCGTCCGAAGCGGTCGGTCCAGTCGAGGCCGCTGCGTGTCAGCAGTCGCACCTTGCCGGCTTCGATCCGCGCCTGCAGCCGGTAGCCGTCGAACTTCACCTCATGAAGCCACTGCTTGCCCTTCGGTGCTGCCTTGACGAGGGTCGCAAGTTCCGGATCGACGAAGTCGGGCATGGGGGTCTTCCGCGCCCCCCTGACCGCCGTTGGGTCGGCCACGGTTTTCGCGGCTGCCTGCCCGGTCTTTCGCTTGCCCTGTGCCCTCGCCGGTTTCCCGGGCGGGTCTCCGGCATCGTCGACGTCGCGGCCGGAGACGACCGAAAACGGCTGTTCCTCGAGAATGTCCGGGTCGCTTTCCTGGCGCGCAGCGTCGTCCTCACCCTTGATGAGCAACCAGTTCTCGCGCTTTTCGCCGTTGGCGGCCATGCGGACGAGGTGCCATCGTCCGCTGAGCTTCTCTCCGTCGAGTTCGAATTCGAGATGCCCCTTGCGATAGGCCTTGTGCACGTCTCCGAGCGGATGCCATGTCCCGCGATCCCAGATGATGACGTTACCGGCGCCGTAATGCCCCTTCGGGATGCTGCCTTCGAAGCCGCCATATTCGATCGGATGGTCCTCGACGTGAACGGCGAGCCTTTTCTCCCCCGGCACGAGGCTCGGGCCGCGCGTTACCGCCCAACTCTTGAGCACACCGTCCATTTCCAGCCGGAAATCGTAATGCAGGCGCCGAGCGGCATGTTTCTGGATCACGAAGCTCTTGCCGGAAGCAGCGCGCTCGCCTCCACGCGGTTCGGGAGACCCGTCGAAATTCCGTTTCTTGCGATAGGTCTGCAGGGACACGGGATCAGCCTGCCTTTCTGCGCTGCCCGGCCTCGCGTCCGGTCGCTTTCGTCTTGCCGCGTTTCGCGCCCGCACCGGCGCCTGCACTGCGCCGCAAAGCCTCCATCAGGTCGGTGACCTTACCCGTCTCGATCTTCCGCGGTTTCTTCGGCTTGCGTCCGGCGAGCTTCGCCTTGACGAGTTCAGCGACCGCCTGTTCGTAACGGTCCTCGAACTCGGAGGGGTCGAACTGCCCCATCTTCGTCTCGATGATGTGGCGGGCGAGGTCGAGCATCTCTCCCGAAACACGGATCTCGGAAATTTCGTCGAATATTTCGGTGCCGTCGCGAACCTCATAGTCGAAATTGAGAGTGGTCGCGATGATGCCCTCCTCATGCGGGCGAAGGAGCAGCGTCCTTACGCGCCTGAAGAGGACCGTCCGGGCAAGGCCGGCCACCTTCTTCTCCTCCATGGCTTCGCGGATGAGCGCATAGGCTTCCGCGGCGTGACTGTCGGCCGGCGCCACGAAATACGGCCTTTCGAAAAAGGTCGTGTCGACGTCGTCGCAGGCGATGAATGTCTGCATTTCCAGCCGTTTGTCGCTCTTCGGCACCGCGGCCTTGATCTCCTCCGGTTCGAGGATCACGCAGTCTCCGTCCGGTGTTTCGTAGCCCTTGACGATGTCCTCGTCCTCGACCGGCCTGCCGGTTTCGCTGTCGACGTAACGTCTGCGCACCCGATGACCCGTATCGCGATTGATGATGTGAAAGGATATACGTTCACCTTCCGATGCCGCGCCATGAAGCGTCACCGGGCAAACCAGTTCCCCGACCGAAAGATGACCTCTCCAAATCGCGCGCGCCGCCAAGACAAATCCTCCGTCTCGATACGGGCGAAATGCGGGCTTGCGGCTTTTGTTCCTGCCGGAGCCGCATCTATGGTGCCGGGGAACGGTGGATTCCGCCGGAAGGATTTTGTTAACCTTAGAGCAACCAATTAACCATAAAGATTGGTGGATACGTCGGAATGGGATTCCGTCGGCCGTGAATCCCTTCGAGGCATGACGCCAGCCCGTCGTACCGGTCTCGGTCCGGTATGTCCTTTTCATTGAAGCAGTTCAGGGAACAGTCTTCGGTGGATGTGGGCGAGAGCCCGCTCTTCCGCGACGTGGCGTGAGTTCGCAGACACTCAAGACAACCCGGGACCATTTCAGTCCGTCCGGCCCCATGCCGGACCTCAGCGAGGAATATTGTCTTGGCGCAGGTTTCGCCGGCAGATCGAACAGCGGGAGCGCAGGGCGGCAGCCTGCGCGACAGGTTGCGCTTTGCCGGGCTCGAACAGGCCGATTGCGAGCATTTGAGGCGACATCGCCCGCTGCTCGACGAAAGCATGAAGAAGGGGCTTCGCGACGTCTTCCAGCGTTACCAGACGTTTCCGGACGCAGCCCACAACTTCACCAGCGAGCGGCAGCTCGAACGTTTGCATGACCTTCTTGCCTCGCACTGGGACGTTCTGACGGATGCGCGCTTCGACGGCCTCTATGCTGAACGCGTCAAGGTTCTTTCCGACAGCGAAAGCAAGATGGGTCTCGATCCCCGCTGGCATATCGCCGGCCACGCCGTTGTCCTGGAACACCTGATCGGTGGTGTTCTCGAGGAGATTGCGGGCGCGGGCTTCCTGCCCTCCGGCCGAAAGCGGGCCCGTGATCTCGCCGAACTCGTCGACGTGCTGGTGCGCGTCGTCATGGTCGACGTCGAGATCGCCGTCTCGCTGCGCTTCAACGAACTGCGGCTTCGTCATCACCGCGAGCTCACCGAACTGCGCGAACGCGAGCGCTCCGATGTCGACGCGATCTTCGGTCCGACGATACGGGCCTTCGCCGAGCGGGATCTCGATCAGCGCGTCACGGGAGAGATACCGGAAGCCTATGAGGGACTGGCCCGTGACCTCAATGCGGCGCTGGAACAGATGCAGGCGGCAATGATCGCTTCGGACGAGAGGGCGCGGGCTGCCGAGAACGCACTTGCTTCCGTCGTGTCCGCCTCCTCCGATTTCGCCGGGCGTGCGGGACAGCAGTCGGACGAGCTGCGGGACGCGGCGGCGACGCTCGGGGCGTTGCTGGACGACGCCCGCGCGACCGCTGAACAGACGAAGGCCGTGGAAACGGCGGTCGCCGCGGCCCGCCGCTCCGTCGATGGCAGCGGTGAAGTCGCAGGACGTGCCATCGCGGCGATGGCGGATATCGAGACATCGGCGGAACAGATCGGACGCATTATCGGTGCGATCGACGAGATCGCCTTCCAGACCAACCTTCTCGCGCTCAACGCCGGGATCGAGGCGGCACGTGCCGGCGACAGCGGACGCGGCTTTGCCGTTGTCGCCCAGGAGGTCCGCGCTCTTGCGCAGCGCTCCGCCGATGCCGCGCGCGAGATCAAGACGCTGGTCGCTACCACCAAGGCGCAGGTTGATGCGGGCGTGAAGATCGTCGCCCATACGCAGGACGCCATTGGTTCCATTGCCGGTGAAGTCGGTGGGATCAGCGAAACGGTCGGCGAAATCGCTCGCCGTTCGACCGCGCAGGCTGACAGCCTGGACTGTCTCACCGGCGACGTCTCGGGTCTCGCGGGTGAAGTGAATGCCGGCGCCGAGCTTGCCCGTCGTTCGAGCGAGGGCGCGGATGACCTGCACAATCTGATCGTCGAACTCGGACGGACGGTTCGTGAGTTCCACTACGCCCGCGGGCGTAGGAGTTCCGCCGTCGTTTCGGACGAACGGCGCCGGTCGGCCGGTGTCGGTTCGGTGGATCGTCTGCCCGCTGCGGCGAACATGGACATCGAGGAGACTGAGGGCGCCTTCGGGCTCGATATTCCGATGCAAATCGGTGGCTGGGGAGGTTGAGGGGATTGTTTACCACCTTCCATTACACAAGGGGAATTCAGACGGGCGAAAGGGCCTGCGGGGTGCCGTTTCCGGCGCTTGTCAGCGGACCTCCCAGGCGGGACATCGTCGGCTCTGAAAGACGAGGAAAGAACTGATGGCAACACGGAAAGGCGCAAACAAGAGCTTGAAGCTGGCCGAGGTGCTGGACCTCAACGAGGCTTCGGCGCTGAAGAGCAGTCTCATGGACCTGCGCGGCAGCGGGCTCGAGATCGATGCATCGCAGGTCAAGCGCGTCGGAGCGCAATGCGTGCAGGTGCTGATGGCAGGAGCGAATGCGTGGAATGCCGACAAGAAGCCTTTCACCTTCGTGAAGGCTTCCGAGGCCTTCCTGAAGACCCTTCAACTGATTGGCGTGAATGCAGACCACCTGCTCGCTGGGGAGATTCGGCAATGAAGAAGAAAGTACTGACGGTGGATGACTCCAGGACCATCCGCAACATGCTGCTCGTGACGCTGAACAATGCCGGCTTCGAAACCGTGCAGGCGGAAGATGGCGTCGAGGGCCTCGAAATCCTGGAAGAGGCCAATCCGGACGTGATCGTCACCGATATCAACATGCCGCGCCTTGATGGCTTCGGCTTCATCGAGGGTGTCCGTCGCAACGAGAAATACCGTGCGGTGCCGATCCTGGTGCTCACGACTGAAAGCGACGCGGAGAAGAAGAACCGTGCACGTCAGGCCGGGGCTACCGGATGGATCGTGAAGCCGTTCGATCCGACCAAACTGATCGATGCGATTGAACGTGTAACTGCCTAAGCGGGAATTTCTCCGATGGATATGAACGAAATCAAAGAGATCTTCTTCCAGGAATGCGAGGAGCAACTCGCGGAACTGGAGTCCGGTCTTCTCAAGATGAACGACGGGGACCGCGACCCGGAAACGGTGAATGCCGTGTTTCGGGCCGTGCACTCGATCAAGGGCGGCGCGGGCGCTTTCGGCCTCGACGATCTCGTCTCCTTCGCTCACGTCTTCGAGACGACCCTCGATTGCGTTCGATCCAACAAGCTCGAGCCGACGCACGATGTGCTGAAGGTGATGCTGCGGGCCGCAGACGTGCTTGCCGATCTCACCAATGCAGCTCGCGACGGTGGTAGCGTCGACAGCGCACGCAGCGCCGGCCTCGTCCGCGAGCTGGAAGCCCTTGCCACCGGCGAAGCGCCGCCCGCCGCGGCCCCGGCCGTCGCGGCGCCGGCGCCGGCCCCCGTGGCAGCAACGCCGACCGACGACAGCGGATTCCAGCCGATCCCGTTCTCCTTCGATGCCTTCGATGACGAACCGGCAACCCCGCGTTTCGCGATTACGTTCAAGCCGCGCCGCGATCTCTACTCCAAGGGCAATGACGCGGCCCTCCTGTTGCGCGATCTCTCCCGTCTCGGCGAGATGAGCATCAACTGCGACATGGATGCCCTTCCGCCGCTCGACGAAATGGATCCGGAAGAGGCCTATTTCAGCTGGACCATCGAGCTCTCGACCGACAAGGGTGAAGACGCGATCCGGAGCGTCTTCGAGTTTGCCGAATGGGACTGCGATCTCGACGTGACCGCACAGGCGGAACAGGCTGCCCCGACCGGCGAAGAACCCCCCATGGTTCCGGTTCCCTTCGATCTTTCGCTGCTCGATGAGGGCGGAGCGTCGGAGGCAAAAGCTCCCGAAAGCGTTGTTGCGGCAGCCGTTGCGGCGGCAGAAACCGCCTCCAACGTCACACAGCTTGCAGGCGCCGCCGCCCGGCAGGAAAAGAGGGAAGCTCCGGCAGCCGCACCTGCGGCCGCGGCAGCCGCCGCGAACGCAGCGCAAAATGCCGCGGCCGGGCAGACGATCCGTGTCGATCTCGACCGCGTCGACCGCCTCATCAACCTGGTTGGCGAGCTCGTCATCAACCAGGCCATGCTCTCGCAGAGCGTGATTGAGAACGATGCCAACGGCACTTCGACGATCAACATGGGTCTCGAAGAGCTGCAGCAGCTCACCCGTGAGATCCAGGACTCGGTCATGGCAATCCGTGCGCAGCCGGTGAAGCCTGTCTTCCAACGCATGTCGCGTATCGTTCGCGAAGTGGCCGACATGGTTGGCAAACAGATCCGCCTGGTCACCGAAGGGGAAAACACCGAAGTCGACAAGACCGTCATCGACAAGCTTGCCGAGCCTCTCACCCATATGATCCGCAATGCCGTCGATCACGGCATCGAGACTCCGGAAAAGCGTATCGCTGCCGGGAAGAACCCGGAAGGTACGGTCAAGTTGACCGCGAAGCATCGGTCCGGTCGCATCGTCATCGAACTGGTGGACGACGGTGCCGGCATCAATCGCGAGCGGGTTCGTCAGAAGGCGATCGACAACGACCTGATCGCCGCCGACGCCAATCTGTCCGACGAGGAGATCGACAACCTGATCTTCATGCCGGGCTTCTCCACGGCCGACAAGATCTCCGACATTTCCGGCCGCGGTGTCGGCATGGACGTCGTGAAGCGGTCGATCCAGGCTCTCGGAGGCCGTATCTCCATCAGCTCGAAGCCGGGCCATGGTTCCACCTTCACCATGAGCCTGCCGCTGACGCTGGCCGTCCTCGACGGCATGGTCGTCACCGTCGCCGGCCAGACCCTGGTGGTACCGCTGACGGCCATTGTCGAGACGTTGCAGCCGGAAGCCCAGAACATCCATTCTTTCGGTTCCAACCAGCGCCTGATTTCGATCCGCAACAGCTTCTGCCCGCTCGTGGACGTCGGCCGTATCCTGAATTTCCGCGGTACACAGGCCAATCCGGTCGAAGGCGTTGCCCTGCTGGTGGAATCGGAAGGCGGCGGTCAGCGCGCACTAATGGTCGATGCGATCCAGGGACAGCGTCAGGTCGTCATCAAGTCGCTCGAGGCGAACTACACGCACGTTCCGGGCATCGCCGCCGCCACCATTCTCGGTGACGGACGGGTTGCGCTCATTCTTGACGTCGACGCCGTCGTCTCCGCCTCCCGCGGTCAATCCCTCAAACCGGAAATGTCTTTAGCAGTCGCAGGTTAGTTTCATGTCGTATGCGATCAAAAATCTTGTCCAAGGTAGCCGGGAGCTCATTGCCTTCCGCATCGGCGATCAGGAATTTTGCGTAAACATCATGTCGGTGCGCGAGATCCGCGGCTGGACGCAAGCCACGCCGCTCCCGCATGCGCCGCCGTTCGTCATGGGCGTCATCAACCTGCGTGGCGCGGTGTTGCCGATCGTCGATCTTTCGTTCCGGCTCGGTCTCGGCCAGGCTGAACCGACGGCACGGCATGTGATCATCGTCGCCCAGGTCCGCAACAAGACGGTCGGGCTTCTGGTCGAGGCCGTCTCCGACATCCTGACCGTCACCGACGAGAACATTCAGCCGACGCCTGAGATCTCGACCGATCATGAGAAGCAATATGCTCGCGGAATCCTCGCGATCGACAAGCGCATGATCTGCCTGATCGAGCTGGAAGGCCTCTTCCCGGAAACCGAAAGCGAGGCTGCATGAATCCCGCGAATGCCGCATTCCATAGACCATCCGACGACGAGATTCTCGCCAGCGGAGAATATCCACTGACCCGGCGTGACCTGAACGAGATCGCCGCGATGATCTATTCCGATGCCGGGATCGCGCTCAATGATTCCAAGGCGTCGCTCGTCTATTCGCGTCTGTCGAAGCACATCCGCAATCTCGGTCTCGGCGGTTTCCGCGCGTACTGTGCCCTGGTTTCGTCACCCGAGGGTGCACACGAACGCCGCGAGATGCTGTCGCACCTGACGACCAATTTCACCCGGTTCTTCCGCGAGAACCATCATTTCGAGCATCTGCGTGACGAGGTTTTGCCGGGTCTGATAGCTCGCGCCAAGGCGGGCGGCCGCGTCCGCATCTGGTCGGCCGCGAGCTCCGACGGCCAGGAACCCTATTCGATCGCTCTCACGGTCTTCCAGGCCTTTCCGAACGTGCTCGACTACGACTTCAAGATCCTCGCGACCGATATCGATCCGAAGATTCTGGCGATCGCCCGTCAGGGTGCCTACGACGAGCAGGCATTGGAGACCGTCTCGCCGACCATACGCAAGCAGTGGTTCAAAGAGGTCGAAATCGGCGGTCGTCGCAAGTTTCAGGTGGATGACCGCCTGAAGCGCCTGATTACCTATAATGAACTGAACCTGATGTCGCAGTGGCCCTTCAAGGGCAAATTCGACGTCATTTTCTGCCGTAACGTCGTCATCTATTTCGATGAACCGACACAGATGCGCATTTGGTCGCGCTTCGCCGATCTCCTGCCCGAGGGCGGTTATCTCTATATCGGCCACTCCGAACGCGTTTCCGGCGACGCAAAGGCCTATTTCGACAATACCGGCATTACCACCTACCGCTTCGTCGGCAAGACGGGAGGGCGCAAGCCATGACTGCTCCCGCGCGCGTTCTCGTCGTCGATGACAGCCCCACCATGCGAGGGCTGATCAGCGTGATCCTCAATTCCGATCCTGACATTGACGTCGTCGGTCAGGCCGGCGACGCCATGGAGGCGCGAGCCGCCATCAAGCAACTCGATCCGGACGTCGTCACGCTCGACATCGAGATGCCGAACATGAATGGCCTGGAGTTCCTGGAGAAGATCATGACGCTCCGGCCGATGCCGGTGATCATGGTTTCGACCATGACCCACAGGGGCGCGGAAGCGACCCTCGCTGCGCTCGAGATCGGCGCTTTCGATTGCGTCGGCAAACCGATGCCCGGCGAGGCTGATCCCTTCGGAGATCTGGCCGAGAAGGTGAAGGCTGCTGCTCGGTCCCAGCATCGCTACAACCGGGCGCCGCGGCCGGAGCCGTCCGCCACCCGCTCCGTCCCGACGGCCGATTTCCGGGTCGGTCGCAAGATCGTAGCGATCGGTTCATCGACCGGCGGCGTTGAGGCACTGATCACTGTCCTGCAGAAGTTTCCGCGGAATTGCCCGCCGACCGTGATCACGCAGCATATGCCGCCGACCTTCACGAAGAGTTTCGCGGAACGGTTGAACCGGCTCTGCGAACCGGTGGTCGAAGAGGCGACCGACGGTGCCCGCCTCGAGATCGGCAAGGTCTATCTGGCACCCGGCGGCGAGCGCCACCTGCAGGTGGCGAATGTGGCTGCCCCCTGCTGTCGGCTCGTGGAACGGCCTCCGGTGAACGGCCATCGGCCGTCGGTCGACGTGCTTTTCGATTCGGTTGCCGAACTCGCCGGCCGTAGCGCAGTCGGAGTCATCCTGACCGGCATGGGTCGGGACGGAGCCGCAGGTCTCCTCAAGATGCGCCATGCAGGCGCACGCACCATCGGGCAGGATGAAAAGTCCTGCGTCGTCTACGGGATGCCGAGGGTCGCCCACGAACTCGGTGCCGTCGAACGCCAGCTGCCGCTGGCGGCGATCGGCGAAGAAATTCTCAAACTTACTGCTGCCCGGAAAGAAGGTATCGAACATGTCACTAGCTGAGAAAATCAAAGTTCTGATCGTCGACGATCAGGTAACGAGCCGTCTGCTGTTGAGCGATGCCCTGACGCAGCTCGGTTTCAAGCAGATCACCGCCGCCGGTGATGGCGAGCAGGGAATGAAGATCATGGAGCAGCAGCCCCATCATCTCGTCATTTCCGACTTCAACATGCCGAAGATGGACGGCCTCGGTCTGCTGCACGCCGTGCGCAGCAACCCGAACACGAAGAAGGCGGCCTTCATCATCCTGACGGCTCAGGGCGACCGTGCCCTCGTCCAGAAGGCTGCACAACTCGGCGCGAACAACGTTCTCGCCAAGCCCTTCACCATCGAGAAGATGAAGGCCGCAATCGAGGCGGTCTTCGGAGCGCTGAAATGACAGATGACAGTGCAGCTAGGCGCGTTCACATTATTCAGGGCGAATACAAGGTCGTGTCCGATCAGAATATTGTGCTCTCGACCATTCTTGGTTCGTGTGTAGCTGCATGTCTGCGGGATCCGGTTGCCGGCGTCGGTGGTATGAACCACTTCCTGCTGCCGGGCTCGGCCACTCCGGGGGCGGGCGGTGGTGACGCCACCCGCTACGGGGTTCATCTGATGGAGCTTCTCATCAACGGTCTGCTGAAACAGGGTGCGCGGCGTGATCGCATCGAGGCGAAGGTCTTCGGGGGTGCGAAGACCATTGCAACGTTTTCGAATGTCGGTGAACAGAACGCAGCTTTTGCCATGCAGTTCCTGAGAGACGAAGGGATCAAGGTCGTCGGCTCCTCTACGGGCGGGGAGCACGGCCGAAAGCTGGAATTTTGGCCGGTCAGCGGAAGGGCAAGGCAGTATCCGCTAACCGGCGCCGAGACCCAGAGGACCGTCGCACTCGAGCAGAAGCCGATCTTCACGCCGAAGGCGGTGGAAAGCTCCATTGAATTCTTCTGAGTATCGCCGGCAGTAAATAAGTACAGGGGGACCACGATCGTGGAAGAAGCATTGCCGCAAGTCCTTATGCGGGTCGTCACCGAACTACACGACGTGGCGTATCTCATCGAACGTATAGAACCGCAGCTCCTGGAACTCGGCGGCGCGCAAGTGCTCGAGCATCCGGACGCGCTCAAGGTGCTGCAGGGAATCGATCTCGCGGTGCAGAAAACCCGTGGGCTCGCCGAGTTCATCGACACGATCACAGGTTCAATCCCCGATGGATGGGTCGTCGATATGACGACAGCTCTCAGCCTCGTGAAACTTGCCGAAATGCAAAAGGCGTTGGGCGCCGGCATGCGTCACGGTCACTCGCAGCCGCTCGGCAAGGCCGCGGGGGATTTCGACTTCTTCTGACATTAGCGCGGCGATTGGTCGCCGCCCAGTATCTCGACGATCTGGCGGGCCGCTCCTTCGCGAGCGGCCTTTTCGTTGCCGCGCGAAACGCTCGCACAAGTTTCAGTTCCTAATGTCTCGCAAGAGGGCAATGCGTCCCGGTTCCTTCAGTTGATGGCGCGAGACAGAATGAATCTGTTAAATCAATCACTTCAGATATTTAAGAATCTGGCATCGCTTGGCCAGACCAAGCTGCTGACTCTCGCCGGCGTCGGTGCCGTTTCGATTGCAATTATCATCGCTGCCGCACTTTTCGTGAACAAGCCGTCCTTCGAGACGCTTTACACCGGTCTCGAGGCCACCGATCTCAATCAGGTGAGCATCGCACTTGCGGAAGCCGGGATCGATTTCGAGGTCGGCACCGATGGTCAGTCGATCAGGGTTCCCGCCGGCATGACCAGCAAGGCGCGTCTGCTGCTTGCCGAGCACGGACTGCCCAACAGCGCCAATGCCGGCTATGAGCTGTTCGACAATGTCGGCTCTCTCGGCCTCACCTCGTTCATGCAGGAAGTGACCCGCGTCCGTGCGTTGGAGGGCGAGATTGCCCGCACGATCCAGCAGATCAACGGCATCGCCGCGGCTCGTGTTCACATCGTGCTTCCGGACGTCGGCAATTTTCGCCGCGGAGAGCAGAAGCCGACGGCGTCGGTGATGATCCGCGCGGGCAACGAAGCCGGCCGCAAGGCTGCCGCTTCGATCCGCCATCTCGTCGCTTCCGCGGTCCCCGGCCTCGACGTCGAGGACGTGACGATTCTCGATTCGACCGGCCAGCTTCTCGCCTCGGGTGACGAGATGGGCGGTCCGGCCAACCGTTCGATCGGCGTCGTGCAGACGGTCCAGCAGGAAATCGAGTCGAACATCGACAAGGCGCTTGCGCCCTTCCTCGGCATGGACAACTTCCGTTCGAGCGTCACCGCCCAGATCAATACCGACACGCAGCAAATCCAGGAGACGATCTACGATCCGGAATCCCGCGTCGAGCGGTCCGTGCGGGTCGTGAAGGAGAACCAGAAGTCGCAGCAGCGCCAGCCGGATAGCGCCGCGACGGTCGAACAGAATCTGCCGCAGGCCGACGTCCAGGGCAAAGCCGGCGGGCCTGAATCGTCCGACCAGCAGGACAAGAAGGAAGAGCAGACCAACTACGAGATCAACAGCAAGACCGTGGCGACCGTCCGCAACAGCTATACGATCGAGAAGGTGTCGGTCGCAGTGGTCGTCAACAAGGGTCGGATCGCCAAGATGATCGGCGAACCGGCCGACCAGGCGAAGATCGACGCCTACCTCGCGGAGATGCAGAAGATCGTCAGCTCGGCAGCCGGTTTGGATACCGCTCGCGGCGACGTGGTCACCCTGACGGCGATGGACTTCCTGGAAAACCAGCTTCTCGAAGAATCGGCGTCGGGGCCCGGTATCATGGAAATGCTGAGCCGCAACATCGGCGGCATCATCAACTCGCTCGCCTTTGTTGCCGTAGCCTTCCTGATCGTCTGGATGGGCATTCGTCCGATGATCCGCACGGTCGGTGGTGGCGCCGCGGCCATCGCGGGTGCCAGCGAGGAGGCAGCAGGTCTCGAGCTGCCCGACTTCTCGCCGGCAGTGGGCGGGGGCGCACTCATGGACGGCTTCGGCGCCGACTTCGGCTTCGACAGCACAGACGACCTGCTCACCATGGGCGACGATCCGAACGGCGGCTTCAACCGCCGCGTCAAGGAAGGCCCCGAGCGGCGTCTCTCCCGCATGGTCGAGATCAGCGAAGAACGCGCCGCCAAGATCCTTCGCAAATGGGCTGTCGACAAGGCCGCCTGACGACACGAAGAGGTGGAATTCAAGGCCGCGCCGGTCCTCTGGCGCGGCCTTGTCGTATATTCTCCGACGACGGCGCCCCATTTGTGACGATTTGTATATGCGATTGTCGTTAAGTTGGGGAATCGCCGCGCGCGCGTTTGGGTCTGACGAGATTTATCTTCTATCATTACTGTGATTCGTCGGCCTGACGAATCATCTATGCGAATCACCGGGAGAGGGCGGCCTTCCGGAGATAGAGGGGGCGTACTGCGAGGCCGTTTCATCCCGGAAAGGGGGAAACACAATGGACACGGAGTTGGTTAGGGCGGTTCGGAAGGAGCAAGACCGAACGATGCCTGCAACGGACGACCCGGCCAGACCTCAAACCAAGGAACAGCTTCTTCGGAGGCTGATGTCGATTGCGCAGGGCGGTAGCATCGGGCGCAGTCTGCAACTCCTGGCGGATTATGTGGGGGCGAACCATTTCCTGCTTGCTCGCTTTGACCTCGTCCAGGAACAAGGTCTTGATTTCGTCGTCTGCTCCAATTGGCCGTTCGATCTGGTGCGTCGTCTGGAGCGTGAGTTCGCAGCAAGCTATTCCCGTACCACCGAACTCGAGAAATGCCTTTCCTTGCTGCAACCGCGATTCGCGCTGCTTCCCGACGACGCCGATGCTCCGCGTGGTTTAAGCCGCGAATACTGCGCGCTGACCTTCAACGTCGGCCGTACGCGGTTGTCCCTGATGTTCCTTTACGAGGACACGATCGTGCTGTCGCCGGAGCGGCTGCGAGAGGTCGGCCTGCTCTGTGGCTATTGTGTGAGTCTCACTTCCGGAAAAGGGCAGAGGGCGGATCGCGAGTTCGAACTGACGGAACGGGAAGTCGAGTGTCTCTTCTGGATCGCCGAAGGCAAGACCAGCGACGAGATCGCCACCATTCTCGGGATCTCACGCAACACGATCAACAACTACATCACCAGTGTCATGCGCAAGACGGCGACCAAAACGCGGTCCGAGGCGATCGCCTACGCCGTGCGCAACAATCTCGTATAGGGGCGGGCCGATGAAATACCCTCAGGACCCGATTCCCACCGGAAAGAGCCAAACCAGCCACGCGCGCCAGATCAACGTGCGTGCGGAAATATTCCCGAAGCTCGTCGCGCTTCAGAAGAGCCTCGGGGCGAACGGCTTCGCGGTTCTCAAGATTGCCGGCACCGGCGTGCCAGGAAAGCGCCGGCTCGTGGCGCAGCTCGACAATTGGTCGACCGTGATTTCCGCGGATCTCGACATTTTCCTCGCACATTACGGCGACACTCTGCTTGGGCACCTCGAAAGCTCTTTGTTGCCACTCAGCTGGAGTGCTGCCGACGACTCGAGCTTTGCCGACACGTCGGACTTTTCGGTCTTCGTGGAGCAGCTGCAGCCACGCACGCTGCCCTATTCGGGAATCGCCTTTCCTGTGCGGCTCGGCGCCTCGGGCAACGGGTATGTTCTTTTCGCGATTGCCGGAGGCGTCGATATTGCGGGGGAGCGGATCATCGACGTCCATTCCCGCACCTGCAAGATCATGACCGAGCTTCTGTCGCTGGACGAGCGGCGCACGCAGCCTGCCGAGACACTCAGCGAGCGGGAGATCGCCTGTCTGCAACTCGCCGGCGACGGCCGCATCAGCGAAGAGATTGCCGATGCGCTCCGTCTCTCCGTACACACCGTCAACGCTTATCTTGGGTCCGCGACCATCAAGCTCGATTCTGTCAACCGCATCCAGGCGATCGCTAAGGCGATTCGCCTGGGCTATATCACGTAGCAGCTCTGGCTGGTTTGCGTCACGACCGCTCAGGTGTAGAGCGGCGAGACACCGGTGTTGCTGAAACGAGCCGCCTGCAGGCTCTCGCGCAGCTGGCGCGTGTTCTCCTCCGGGCTTCCCAGCGGATTGTGGAAAGCGATGTGGGAAATCTCCAGGCCGGCACGGTCGTGCGTCAAGGTCAATTGCGCGTACACGGTAACGTCGCGCGGCTTGATCTCGAGGTCGAGGACCACTTCCGGCGGTCCGCCCCATTCCAGCCGATATTCCCCGCCGGCGCCGAAATTGACCGTTCCGGGATGGAAATAGAGTTCGGCCGCCGAGGAAACCAGGTCGGAGATGTTGCCATAGAGCTCGAAGCGCAGCAGTGAAATCAGGTCGGCAGCGTCGAGCAGCCGAAGTTCCGATGCAACGGGGCTGATCGCTTCTGCGACGATTTGTTCACGCTGGCTGGTGTAGGGGCATTTCTTCATCGCGATTAGCGTACCCGCTGTTTCCTGGCCTTTGCGGCGTAGACCCGGTGAACGAGCTCCGCGACGGCCTTGTAGAATATCGACGGAATGACACTATCGATCGAGACTTGCGCAAACATGGAGCGAGCAAGCGGCGGGTCCTCAAAAATGGGGATGCCATTTGTCTGGGCGATCTCGCGGATCTTGAGGGCGACGAGGTCCTGGCCCTTGGCGACGACGACGGGAGCGTCGTTCTCCTCGCGCACATATCGCAGCGCGACCGCATAGTGAGTCGGGTTGGTGATCACGAGCGTCGCGCGCGGCACATTGGCGATCATGCGGCGGCGCGCGCGGTCGCGCGCGATCGAGCGCTGCCGCGATTTCACGATCGGGTCACCCTGGGACTGCTTCAGTTCGTCCTTGACCTCCTGCTTGGTCATCTTGAGCTGGGTGAACCAGTGATAACGCGTCCAGGCATAGTCGCTGATCGCGAGGATCGCCGTGGCAAACACGATCACGATCATCATCTTCTTGAGGATCGCCGCGAACTTGACCAGAATCACCTGCGGATCGGAAAACATCGCATCGAGCGCGCCGAAATACTCGGAGCGCAGCGCCACGACCATGATCGCCGAGACGATGACGATCTTGAAGACGGATTTCCCGAATTCGACGAAGCCGCGCAGGCTGAACAGGCGCTCCCATCCCTTCGCCGGCGAGATCCGCGACATCTGCGGACGAATACGTTCGAGCACGAAGGAGGGCATGTTTTGAATGACGTTCGACGTGATGCCGAAGACCATGAAGAGAGCCATGGCGGGGAAAAGCAGGGCGCCGGCCTCCCAGCCGAGATGAACAAAGAGCGAGACAACATCTGTTGACGTGAAGACACGCCACTGATCCGGCTGCTCGAAAAGATCCCGCAGCGTCTCCCCGAGTCGTCCCATTGCCTGCGGCAGGAAGAAAACGGAATAGAGATAGAAGGCGAGCGCCGACGCGAAGATCGGAATCTCGCGTGAGGAAGGCACATTGCCTTTTTCTGCGGCGTCCCGCCGCTTCTTCTCGGTCGGGGCTTCTGTTTTGCTGTCTTTGTCCTGTTCGTCAGACAAGCCCGGTGTCCTTGTTCGTCATCGCCCGCCGAGGCGGCGTCGGCTCGCCGGATGCTCGTTGATCGGGATAGACGACGCTAGCCGCCCGCCCGGTCCCGTTCAATCGGGCCGGGGCGGACAGCCAGGCTTTTCAACAGCAAGGCCGCATCAGGCGGCCTGTGGCGCATCGCCTTCCGCTTCCTTGAGCTGGATCTGGCCGGAATTGGCGAGCCGGATGGCTTCCTGTGCCACCGCACGCCGGGCGATTGCGATTTCCCGCGGATTGATGCCGGTGGTGCCGGTCGCCAAGTCGGATTCGATCATGCGGCGTTGACGCGGACTGATCGCGGAAAGCACGCATTCGCGGATTTCCATCGAAGCGCCGCGCAGCGCCATGGTGAGCACGTCTCCGGAGACATCGTTGAGAAGCAGCACGCGACTGCGCTGCGGCATGGCGAGCAGGTCCTCGAAGAGGAAGATCTTCGGCCGTACCTTCTCCACCGCCGACTTGCTGATCGTTTCCAGCGAGTTCAGCAGCGTGTCGACCTGCGGCTTGTCCAGTTCGTTCATCAGGTCCGCGACCTTCGTCGAACCCACCGAATTGCGTTCCGCCTCGATCTCGGTGATCAATTCGTGCACGCGGTTCTCGATTATCTGCGCGGCCTTCTGGCTGACGTTCTTCAGGTTGACGGTGCGGTTCATGACGTCGGCGCGACGGCTCTCCGGCAACTTCAGGAGCACCTTGGCGCCGAAGGAGGACGGCAGCATCGACAGGATGTAGGCGACCGTCTGTGGATGTTCCCGCATCAGGAACTTGGCGATGAAATCGGGATCGGCATCCTGCAGCTGGTCCCAGATCGATTCCTCGTAGGTCTGGAACGCCGTGCGCCGCCCGAGCAGGCCGTCCACTTCTTCGGGCGTCAGTCCCTCCTCGAGAATGCTCTCGATGGCCTTCGCGTTGTCCATCAGGCCGGCACCTTCGGTGAAAAGGTCCTCGAACTCGTTGACCAGCAGGTTGAGTTCATCCGGCGGAATGGAGCGCAGCGTCTGCGCGGAAGCGATGATGGTCTGGAGCTCGGCCTGGGTGAAGTACTTCAGCAATTTGCCGGCGACGCCCTTGCCCATCGCCAGCAGGACGGCCGCAGCCTTGTCCGCCTGGGAAAGGGGTGTTCCAGGTAGGTTGCTGCCGAAGTCGTCAAAGTCCATCATGGTCTTTTTCCTCTCTGGCCCGTCATGGGTCAGGTCGTCTTGCTACCCATTACTTCGATCAGCTTGACGCCGAAGCGGGTGTCGTCGTTTTCGAGCACGGTGATTTCGCCGCGCGCAATCCGCCGGCCGTTCACCGTGATGTCAACCGGTTCACCGATCTTCTTGTCCAGGGTGATGATCGCCCCTTCCTCGAGATTCATGAGACCGGCCACCGGCATCTTGCTTGAGCCCAGGATGACCTCGACATCGATGGGGATATCCATGATGAGGTTGAGGTTTGCCGTCAGGGCACTGCCGGGCTGCGGCTGTTCCGTCACCGGCGCATCGTCGAACCCGCCGCCGAAGCTATCGCCGCCGAAGGTATCGGCGCCGAAGTCGCT
This sequence comes from Ciceribacter thiooxidans, assembly GCF_014126615.1. Lineage (NCBI taxonomy): Bacteria > Pseudomonadati > Pseudomonadota > Alphaproteobacteria > Hyphomicrobiales > Rhizobiaceae > Ciceribacter > Ciceribacter thiooxidans. Next base: position 2,910,434 of record NZ_CP059896.1, on the reverse strand, counting down.
TACCGCGGCCGGAGTGGTCTCAGGAAAGTCGCCGAAATCCCCTCCGAATGCGGAGAGATCGGGCGTTTCCGAGGGCGACGCGGAAAAGTCACTGCCGAAATCGGGAAGCGTGCCTTCCGAATCGCTTTTCAGGACGCCGCGCAGGTCGTCGACGGCCTGGTCGAAGGCGGCGTCGGATGTCACCATGGACAGTGCGTCTTCATCGGGTACGGATGTTTTCTTAGTAGCCATGCAGTCATAATTCCTGTCGAAACTTGCCTCAGCCTGCCTTGGTGAAGCGTTGATGTGCTAGCCGATGAGATGCCTCAGGATTTCGTCTTCGCTGCTGACGTTGTCCTTGACGCGTACCGTGTAGTGTTCGCCCGCCCGCCCGAATTCGCAGCGATAGAGATTCTTGCCGTTGGCACTGACGTCGACCGTGACGTCGCCCCGGTCGTGGAAGGCGATCACGTCGCCCGCCGCCAGGCGGGAGATCGTGTCGAGCGTCAGTGGCTGCAGCAAGATCCGTGCCTGCAGTTTTACCTGAGAGCGGCGAACCTGCTCTGCCATCTGCTCGGCCCATTCCTTGCGGCTCTGACCCGCCTGATTTTTGGACTTCGGCACCGTGACCACGGTCTTCAGCAGGGCCTTCTGCGGGATCACGACGTAGAATTCGGAGGCGACGGGACCGATCTCGACGCCCATCTTTACCACCGCGCCGTACTCGTCGACGTGGTCTTCCTCCAGCTTCGGACGGTCTTCGGCGTTGTGCGGGCGTTCGAGTTGCGGCTCGAAGGAGCCGGGCACATCGATGCCCGAACGCAGAACGCTGGCGATCTTGCTGATCACCATGACGGAAAGGTCGAGCTCGATGCGGGAAAGAGGACGCTGAATCGGCTCCTCGATCGTCTCGGGAAGCGCGCCCAGAAGGTTCTCCATCAGCGTGACGATGAAGGCGTTGCCGCAGCCGATGACGAAATTGGGGCTCCAGTTGCGCAGCGATCCGTCCGCGAGCGCGACGTTGTCGCCGAGTTCGGCGACGAGTTCGCTCATCAGGCCGGCCTCGTGACCGTTGTAATGGACCTCGACCTGCAAGCCGGTTTCGCTCTGGAAGACGTCCGGCAGGAACTCGGTAAACAGGTGGCCGAAATCGCTGCAGAGTTTCTCGACGGTTTTCCTGTCGCCCAAGGCCCCGGTGAGGCGTGCGAGCAGGGCCTTGTCCATCGCCGACTGCGGTTTGTTCTCGGTCATCGTCATCGTTATGCCGCTGCCTTGTTCTCGCCGCCGGGATTCATCATTTCCTGCTCGACCGCATCGATGGACGGACGCTCATGCGAGGAGATGGTCTTGCGGCCATATTCGAGTGCGACCTGGGGCACCGAACCGTTCATGTATGCGAGCAGCGTCTGCTTGACGATGATGTAGAGGCGATGCTGCTTGGTGCGCACCGACTTGATCTGTGCAGCCAGAGGGCCGCAGACGCAGTAGGAGAGAATGATCCCGAGCATGGTGCCGACGAGAGCGGCGCCGATCAGGCCGCCGAGAACTTCCGGCGATTCATTGATCTTGCCCATGGCCTTGATGACGCCGAGAACCGCCGCGACGATACCGATGGCGGGGAAGCTGTCGCCCATGACCGAGATGGAGTTGTAGGGCTTCATCTTGTCGGTGAGGATCGTATTGATTTCCTCGTCCATCAGCGCTTCGATCTCATGGGAGCGGGCGTTCCCGATGATGATGAGGCGGACGTAATCGCACACAAAGGCGGTAAGGTCCTTGTTCTTCAGGACGGAAGGCGCCTGCTGGAAGATCGTTGATTCGTCAGGGTTGTCGATGTGGGCTTCGATCTCGTTGCGGGACTTGGTTCTCAGATCGCGCATCAGCGAATAGAGGACCCCGAGCACGTCGAGGTAGTCTCTTTCCTTCGGAACTGCGTTCTTGAGAACTTCGGCGACGGCTTTTCCGGAGTCCTTCACCACCTTGATGGGATTGGCCATGATAAAGCCGCCGAGACCCGCGCCGCCGATGATCATGAGCTCGAAGGGTTGTATGAGGACGTCGACATGCCCGCCCATGGCCATGTAGCCGCCGAGGATACAGCCCAAACTGATTACAAGTCCGATTATGATGCTCATGTCGCGCCCGCGGTGACAGTTATTTTCCGGACTAGCGATACGGGCCTTGCCTTGCGTGAGGCTGAATGCCGCGGGCTTCACGGTTTGTGAACCTAGAGAAAGCTTCGCGCAAGCCTTTTGCCGCAAGAAGGGTGATAACGGACGCCTGACCCGATTGTCCACAAGAGGCGGAAAAGACCGTGACGACGACTTATGCGAGCTACCAGCTGATCACCCGTGACCTTACGGGCTCCCTTGAACGCGTGGCGAAGGCCCCCGACGTCTCCAGGGAGACGGAGTACTATCTTTCGAAGATCGGCGACGTTAAGTCCATCGACGACTTCATGGCCGATACCCGCCTTTATAACTATGCTCTGAAGGCGCACGGCCTTGAAGACATGGCCTACGCAAAGGCATTTGTCCGCAAGGTCTTGACCGAAGGTATCGCCGACAAGGAAGCCTTCGCCAACCGGCTTGCCGACAGCCGCTATTCGGAACTCGTCAAATCGCTGAACTTCGCCGAGCAGGGCGCGGCTGCAACCGCGTTCACCAGGGCTCAGCAAGGCGTCGTCGACAAGTACATGCGCCAGACACTCGAAGAACAGGCCGGCGCCGACAATACCGGTGTGCGGCTCGCTCTCTATTTCGAGCGCACTGCGCCGAACATCAGCTCGGCGATGGATATTCTCGCCGACGATGCACTCTCGCAGGTGGTCCGCACGGCTCTCGGCTTGCCGGATGAATTTGCCGCCTCCGACGTCGATAAGCAGGCCGCCACCATCGGACGCATGATCGACGTCAAGGATTTCCAGGACCCGGAGAAGACGGGCCTTTTCCTCGAGCGGTTCACCGCAATGTGGGAATTGCAGCACCCGTCGGAAAACTACGATCCGCTTGCGGTCTTCGGTTCCTCTTCAGGATACGGCATCTCGCCGGATCTCCTCATCTCCATCAATTCCCTCAAGCTCGGAGGCAGCTAAGTGCAATCGGGACTCTACGTTGCCCTGTCGTCGCAGGTCGCTCTCGAACGGCGCCTGACGACCATCGCCGACAACATCGCCAATGTGAACACGGTCGGCTTTCGGGGCACCGAGGTCAAATTCGACGAGGTCCTCAGCAGGACCCATAACGATCTCAATGCCAAGATTGCCTTCGTCTCGCAGGGTAACGATTACCTGTCGACCCGCGCGGGAGAATTACAGCACACAGGCAACGAGCTGGACTTCGCGATCAAGGGCGATGCCTGGTTTGCAATCGATACGCCGGCAGGGCAGGTCCTGACCCGCGACGGGCGGTTTACCATCAAGGAGACGGGGGAACTCGTATCCTCACGCGGTTATCCGGTTCTCGATGCCGGCGGCGCACCGATCCAGCTCAATCGTGCCGGCGGTCCGCCGACGGTCGGGCAGGACGGCAAAATTCTCCAGGATGGCCGCCAGGTCGCGGTCCTCGGCGTCTTTTCCGCCGACATTACCAAGGGGTTCGTGCGCTACGAGAACAGCGGCATAACGACGGTCGATCAGCCGCAACCGGTGATCGACAACAGCCAGATTTCCGTGGTGCAGGGCTATCTCGAGAATTCCAACGTCAACGGTATCAGCGAAATCACCCAGCTCATCCAGGTCAACCGTGCGTTCGAGAGCGTCAGTTCGCTGATGCGTGACAGCGAGAGCTCGCTGAACGACGCGATCAAGACGCTCGGCGGATCGAGCTGAGGTCGCTGAACGATGTCTGATTTCGCCTCCGCCGAATTCGTCCTTTCCGGCAAGCTGACCCAGCTCGCGGGCTTGGCGGCACGCTATGCAGATCCCGCGTTCTCGGTGACCCACGGTGGCCGTGTGCGCACGATCGCCGCCGGTCATTACACGGTAGCGGGACTTTCGCGGCACGTGAGGCTCGGGGAATTCGTCGCCCACCGCAGCCCGACCGGGATCCATCTCGGCGAGGTGGTCCGGGTGGAGCCCGATGTCGCCTATGTGTGTCCGATCGAGCCGGGCGAACCGATCGGCATCCACGATCTCGTCATTCGCAAGGGCGCCTTCCGGATCGCCCCCGACGACAGCTGGTGCGGACGCACGATCAATGCGCTCGGCGAGCCGATCGACGGTCGCGGGCCGCTCACCCCCGGCCTGCTGCGCCGTCCGGTCTCCAACAGCGCGCCGCCGTCCATGGCGCGCCGTCGGGTGGAGCAGGGTTTCCTCACGGGCGTCCGGGCGATCGACATTTTCTCTCCTTTGTGCTTCGGCCAACGCCTCGGCATCTTCGCTGGCTCGGGTGTCGGCAAGTCGACGCTTCTGTCGATGCTTGCGCGGGCCGATGCCTTCGACAAGGTGGTGATCGCGCTTGTCGGTGAACGTGGCCGCGAGGTCCGAGAGTTCATCGAGGATACGCTCGGTCCGAACATGAAGAAGTCGGTTGCGGTCGTTGCCACCAGCGACGAAAGCCCGATGCTGCGCAAGATGGCGCCTCTCGCCGCCATGACGATCGCCGAGCATTTCCGTGACCGCGGTGAGAACGTCCTCTTCATCGTCGACAGCGTCACCCGTTTCGCTCACGCGATCCGCGAGGTGGCGATGGCTGCCGGAGAACCGCCCGTGGCGCGCGGCTATCCCGCCTCGGTCTTCACCGAACTGCCGCGCCTTCTCGAAAGAGCAGGCCCCGGCACCGAAGGTTCCGGCACGATCACCGCCATCATTTCGATCCTCGTCGACGGCGACAATCACAACGATCCGATCGCGGATTCCACGCGCGGTATTCTCGACGGCCACATCGTCCTCGACCGTTCCCTGGCGGAGGAGGGGCGCTATCCGCCGATCAACCCGCTCGCCTCGATCTCGCGTCTTGCGCGCAAGGCCTGGAGCGATGACCAGGAGAAGCTGGTCTCCCGTCTGAAGACGCTCATCCACCGGTTCGAGGAGACACGTGATCTTCGCCTCATCGGCGGATACCGCGCAGGCACCGATCCCGATCTCGATATGGCGATCAAGCAGGTGCCGGTGATCTACGAGGTGCTGAAGCAAACTCCCGGGGACAAGCCGGCGATCGACGCCTATGCCGATCTCGCCAATGCGTTGAAGCAGGCCGCGACCCAGCCGATGCCGGCCGCCGCCGGAAAATTGAGGGGATAGTCGTGATCGAAATCGCTAACGACGAACGGACGGAACCGCCGAAGCCACAAGCCTCACGGTCCATATCGACGACGGACCGGGTTCTCGCCGTCACCGGGGTCGCACTCGCCTGTGCGGCGGCGCTCTTCCCCTGGTACGTCTTCTTCAACGAAGAGAAATTCGGTATTCGCGTTGCGGAGATGGACCATACTCGTGACCTGCCGGAAACGCCCGGCCGCAACGTCTTCAGCGTCTCGCCGCTCGCGATGGTGGACAAGGATGACGGCGGACCGAAGATTACCTGGCCGAAGACCGATCCGCTGGTGACCGCGACGGTTTCCAAGATCGGCAAGGAAAACGCCGCTGGCAAGGAGCTGAAGGAGCAGCAGCCGTTCCCGGGCAAGAGCGGTTTCCGCCTTCTGCATGTCGCGAACGGCCGCGCCCTCATCGAGGACAATTCCGGCATGTACATCGTGCGCGTCGGCTCGATTCTCCCCGACAACAGCCGTGTCGCGACGCTGGAACAACGTGATGGCAAGTGGGTGATCGTCAGCTCTACGGGTGCCGTCTACGAGCCCGATTGACGTTCGTCTACCCGTAAGTCCCACGCAAGATTACGTGCGTAGGTTCACATCCAGTAAATGACGGAGTGAAGCCTATGCAGCCTATCCAGTTGTTCGCTTTGGCATCCAGGCAAGCCGAATGGCTTTCCATTCGGCAGGAGGTCGTGGCCAGCAACATCGCCAATGCCAACACCCCCGAGTATCGCGCCAGGGAAGTTACGCCCTTCAGTGCTGTGCTCGACGAGACGGTGCCGCGCATGGCGAGGACCCATCCCGCCCATCTCGCCGCGAGTGCGTATGGCGACGATGTGGAAGTCCGCGAAGCCGACCTCAATCAGGAGATCGGCGTCCTCGAATCCGGCAACAGTGTCGCGCTTGCGGACGAGCTCAGCAAGGCGGGCGAAATCGGCCGCCAGCATCAGCTCAACACGGCTCTCGTAACGTCCTTTCATCGCATGATGCTGATGACCGTAAAGAGGTAAGCCATGGATCCGCTGTCAGCCGCCCTCAAGATCGCCGGCAGTGGACTGGAAGCCCAGTCCACTCGTCTGCGTGTCGTCTCCGAAAACATCGCCAATGCGCGCTCGACCGGGGATACACCCGGTGCGGAGCCTTACCGGCGCAAGACGGTTACCTTTGGGGCCGAGCTCGACAAGGTGAGCGGTGCCGATCTCGTGGCTGTGAAGAGACTTGGAGAGGACGATTCGGATTTCATCGAGGAATTCGATCCCGGCAATCCGGCCGCAGACGAGCGCGGCTACGTCAAGATGCCGAACGTCAACGTCCTGATTGAAATGGCCGACATGCGCGAGGCCAACCGCACCTACGAGGCGAACCTGCAGACGGTCAAGCAGACGCGCGACCTGATCTCCTCGACCATCAACCTCCTGAAAGCTTCGCAATGATTGAGAAGACTGAAGACGTAACTTCCCTTTCCCGTTCCTCCGGGCTTGGCTTTTTCCCGGGCGAGTCCGTTACGACCTCCACTGGGCAGGCGGAGGGCGTCACCCCGGGTGCGGCCACAGGACAGAGTTTTGCCGGCGTGCTGGGGAGCCTGGCTTCCGATGCAGTCAATAATCTCAAGCAGGCGGAAGTGACCTCCTTCGAGGGCATCAAGGGTACGGCCAACACCCGCGAGGTCGTCGATGCCGTGCTGGCCGCAGAACAGTCGCTGCAGACTGCGATCGCGCTGCGCGACAAGATCGTCACGGCCTATCTCGAAATCACCAAGATGCAGATCTAGCGGACCAAGGACGGACACATGAGAGCGCTCGCCATCGCGGCCACCGGCATGGATGCACAGCAGACCAATCTCGAGGTCATCGCCAACAACATCGCCAACATCAATACGACCGGCTACAAGCGTGCGCGCGCGGAGTTCGCCGATCTGTTGTACCAGACGGAGCGCACCCAGGGCGTCGCCAACCGCGCCAACCAGGCCATCGTGCCGGAGGGCGCCAATATCGGCCTCGGCGTTCAGACGGCTGCGGTTCGCAATATTCATACGCAGGGCGAGCTCGCGCAGACCTCGAACGAACTGGACGTTGCTCTGGTCGGCCGCGGCTGGTTCCAGATCGAATCGCCCGACGGCACGATCCTGTACAGTCGTTCGGGCGCCTTCAATACCAATGCCGACGGCCAATTGGTGACCATCGACGGGTATGCCGTCTCGCCTGCGATCACGGTTCCGGAAAACGCAAGCGAAGTCGTCATCAGCCGCACCGGTATGGTTTCTGCCCGCATAGGCAACAGCAACGACTTTACCGAACTCGGGCAGCTCACGATCGCCAACTTCGTGAACGAAGCGGGCCTCAAGCCGCTCGGCGACAACCTCTTTGCACAGACCGCGGCCTCTGGCGAACCGATTGTCGGTGCGCCCGAAGATCCGGGCTTCGCCTATCTCAAGCAGGGCTATCTCGAATCGTCCAACGTTGATTCGGTCAGGGAGATCACCGACATGATCTCCGCCCAGCGCGCTTACGAGATGAATTCGAAGGTCATCCAGACCGCGGACGAAATGGCACAGATCGTCAGCAAGAACCTGAAGTAGGCGGGAGGCGGGCAAACATGAGGTTTCGCCGGATCACCAGATACGCAAAGGCGATGGCGCAGTCGGCGTTTGTCGCATCCTTAGTGTTCGGCCCGATCTCGCCGGCCACGGCGAAGGACGGCTATGCGGTGGTGCCGATGCAGACCATCTATCCCGGCGAGACGATTTCCGCTTCCCAGGTCGAGGAAGTGAAAGTCACGAATCCCAACCTCGCCGGAGGGTACGCGAGCTCGATCGACCAGGTGATCGGGATGGTCACCAAGCGAACCCTGTTGCAGGGCCGGACAATCCCCTTGTCGGGTCTGCGCGAGGCCTACGCGATCAAGCGGGGCAGCAATGTCCGGTTGACCTTCGCGCTTGGAAACATGGTGATTTCGGCCTCCGGAACGCCGCTGACGGATGCCGGCATCGGCGACGTCATCAAGGTTCGCAACATCGATTCCGGTGCGATCGTCAGCGGTACGGTGATGGCCGATGGTACGGTACAGGTGATGGCGAAATGAATTTGCTACGGAAAGGTGCGCTGGCCCTGTTCAGCTTGTTTCTCGGCTTGGCCTGTGTCACCGGCGCCGATGCGGCGACCGCCTCGCGCATTAAGGACATCGCCTCCCTGCAGTCGGGACGTGACAACCAGCTGATCGGCTACGGTCTCGTGGTCGGGTTGCAGGGGACGGGTGACAGCCTGCGATCCTCGCCGTTCACCGAACAGTCACTGCGGGCCATGCTGCAGAACCTGGGTATCTCGACCCAGGGCGGTCAGTCGAACGCCAAGAACATCGCGGCAGTCATGGTGACGGCCACGCTCCCGCCCTTCGCAAGCCCCGGCAGCCGGATCGACGCGACGGTAAGCTCGCTCGGCGACGCGTCTTCGCTGCGGGGCGGCACGCTCGTGATGACTTCGCTTACCGGTGCCGATGGCCAGATCTACGCCGTCTCACAAGGTTCGGTCATCGTCTCGGGCTTCAACGCGCAGGGGCAGGCGGCAAGTGTCACCGAAGGTGTCACCACCTCCGGCCGCGTGCCGAATGGTGCGATCATCGAACGCGAGTTGCCGTCCAAGTTCAAGGATTCAGTCAATCTCGTCCTGCAGCTGAGGAACCCCGACTTCACGACAGCGATTCGCATTTCCGAGACGGTGAATGCCTATGCGGGATCGCGCTACGGCGGTCCGATCGCCGAAGCGCGTGACTCTCAGGAGGTCGTCGTGCAGAAGCCGCGTCAGGCCGATCTCGCGCGATTGATGGCGGAGATCGAGAATCTCGTTGTCGAAACGGATTCGCCGGCCAAGGTCGTCATCAATGAGCGGACCGGCACGATCGTGATCGGTGCCGAGGTCCGTGTCTCGAAGGTCGCCGTAAGCTACGGCACGCTCACCGTCCAGGTTACGGAAACGCCGCAGATCGTCCAGCCGCTGCCGTTCTCGCGTGGCCAGACGGCGGTGCAGCCGCAGACGGATATCCTGGCCCAGAAGGACGGAGGCCCGATTGCCATCGTCGACGGTCCGGACCTGCGGACACTCGTCAGCGGATTGAACAATATCGGCGTCAAGCCCGACGGCATCATTGCGATCCTCCAGGGGATCAAGTCGGCCGGCGCCCTTCAGGCGGAGCTCGTCCTGCAATGATGGATAACGTCGATCACAAGAGCCGCTTCTCCCTTGCCGGAACTGTCGTGCTGGCCGCATTCCTGATGGTAGCGCCGAGTGGCGTTGCCCGTGCCGAAGACGTCGCGGCGCTCTCGCCGCCGGCAGGCGGGGCGACGCAGCAGGAGATCCAGCAGTTCTGCACCAGCATCGCCGATCCGGCGCGCGATCAGCGCTATCTGCTGCAGAAGCAGGAGCTCGAAAAGCTGCAGGCGGAGGTCGACCAGCGCATCGGCATCCTCGAACAGCGCAAGGCTGAGTACGAGGATTGGCTGAAGCGCCGAAACGATTTCATGAAGCAGGCCGAGGTCAATCTGATCGAGATCTACAAGAACATGAAGGCGGACGCGGCAGCTCCCCAGCTCGAGAAGATCGACCCGGTTCTGGCCGCCGCGATCGTCATGAAGCTGCCAGCGCGTCAGTCGAGCCAGATCCTCAGCGAGATGACCGCCGAGAAGGCGGCCATCGTCGCAGGGGTGATGTCGAGCGCCGCCGATCCTACCACATCGAGGGACCCCTCATGACGAAGCGTTTTTCCGCCGTTCTGGCTGTCTTGTTCCTGGCTGGTTGCCAGAGCCAGACCTTGAAAGAGATCGGGAACGCGCCGTCGATGAGCCCGATCGGCAGTGGCCTGCGCTACAGCCAGACGCCGCAGATGGCGCTCTATCCCAAGCAGCCGCGTCAGGTCGCCAGCGGCTATTCGCTCTGGAGCGATTCGCAGGCGGCGCTTTTCAAGGATTCACGTGCGATCAACGTCGGCGACATCCTGACGGTGAATATCCAGATCAACGACCGGGCGTCGTTCAAGAACGAGACGGATCGCAGTCGCACGAACTCGAGCGGAATGAAGTGGGCGACCCAGGCCGATCTGTTCGGCTGGACGCCGCCGGTCACCACCGGTGATCTCTCCTCAGGTTCCGATACCAGCACCGCAGGCAAGGGCTCGACCGCACGGTCGGAGAAGCTGACGCTCCTCGTTGCCGCCGTCGTCACCGGGATCCTCGAAAACGGAAACCTGCTGGTCAGCGGATCGCAGGAGGTACGCGTCAATCACGAGATCCGCATCCTCAACGTCGCCGGTATCGTCCGGCCGCAGGATGTCGATGCGGACAACACCATTTCCTACGACCGGATCGCCGAGGCCCGGATTTCCTATGGCGGACGTGGCCGGCTGACCGAAGTGCAGCAGCCGCCGGTCGGTCAACAGGTGGTCGATCTGTTCTCGCCGATCTGACTTTGGCGAGGCGGGGAACTGAAGCGGACGCGGAGACAATGGAAGAAGCGGAAGAAACCGGAGCGAAGAAGAAGTCGCCGCTCGTGCTGATGATTGCAGCGGTTGCGGCGCTGACTGTGGGCGGCGGCGGCGGCGGCTGGCTGGTCGGCACCATGATCGCCCCGAACATCAAGGCCGCGCAGGAAGCCGAAAAGGCGGTGGAGCAGGTGAAGGCGGGCGCCCACGGAGGCAAGGCCGAGGAGGGCCTCGCCCGCATCGCGACGGAGGCGAACGGTGTCGTCCAGCTCGAGCCGATTACCACCAACCTCGCCTATCCCTCCGAGAGCTGGATCCGCCTCGAAGTCGCGCTGATGTTCAAGGGAGCGCCCGACGCGGCGCTCGCCGAACAGATCCATCAGGACATCCTCGCCTATGTGCGCACGGTCTCGCTGCAGCAGGTGGAAGGTCCGCGGGGTTTTCAGTATCTGCGGGATGACATCGCGGAGCGTGTTGACCTGCGCTCGGAAGGGCGGGTATCGAAGGTGATGTTCAGGACCTTTGTGATCGAATGATTCGATTCCTCTTCTTGCTTGCCGTCATGATGACGGTGCCGGAACTTGCGCACGCCCAGCAGCTTCCGACAAATCTGCTGAACGCGCCGATCGACGGTTCGGTCGCGGCGTGGATCATTCGTACCTTCGGATTGCTGACTGTTCTTTCCGTCGCCCCGGGTATCCTGATCATGGTCACCAGCTTTCCCCGCTTCGTGATCGCCTTCTCGATCCTGCGTTCCGGAATGGGACTTGCGACCACGCCGTCGAACATGATCCTGACGAGCATGGCTTTGTTCATGACGTTTTACGTCATGGCGCCGACGATGGACCGCTCGTGGCGCGATGGGGTCCAGCCGCTTCTCGACAATCAGGTGACCGAGGCCGTAGCCGTTCAACGCATCGCCGAGCCTTTTCGTACATTCATGGCTGCGAACACGCGCGACAAGGACCTGAAGCTCTTCATCGACATCGCCAACGAGCGCGGCCAGACGGCGATCACCGATGACAAGGTGGATTACCGCGTCCTTGTTCCCGCCTTCATGCTGTCGGAGATCCGCCGCGGCTTCGAGATCGGTTTCCTGATCGTGCTGCCGTTCCTCGTTATCGACATGATCGTCGCCACCATCACGATGGCGATGGGCATGATGATGCTACCGCCGACGTCGATCTCCCTGCCGTTCAAGATTCTCTTCTTCGTTCTGATCGACGGCTGGAATCTCCTGGTGGGCAGCCTCGTTCGGTCGTTTTCCTGAGCGTTCTTGCCCCGCGCGGCATGCACTGTTTCCGCCGCGCGGCGATCATGGTTAACCCGTGAGTGCCGCCGTCAGGTCCAATTCGAAGAAAATATAACGAAATTTCAGTGACTTGCGAGAAATATCCCGCCAGGTACCGGAAAAGTGCCGTATAACGGTTTCTTAACCAGTCGGGTTCAGGCGACGTTAAAATCCGTGCTGTTTGATGCTGCTCCAGAGACGGATTAATTCAAACGAAAATTAATTGACATGACGTCGTCCGCCTCTGCCGGTAGGTAATCCGGCATGTCCCTCCAATGTATCTAGTTTCCAAGGGGACACCTCAATGAGCAGTATTCTTACCAACGGCAGCGCAATGGCTGCACTGTCCACCCTCCGTTCCATCTCCGCCAGCCTGGACGACACCCAGTCGCGCATTTCTTCGGGTCTTCGTGTCGGCGGTGCTTCGGATAACGCCGCTTACTGGTCTATCGCGACCACCATGCGTTCCGACAACGCCTCTCTGTCGGCCGTCCAGGATGCCCTCGGTCTCGGCGCTGCCAAGGTCGACACGGCCTATTCCGGCATGAACGCCGCGATCGACGTCGTCAAGGAAATCAAGGCCAAGCTGACTGCCGCCACCGAAGACGGCGTCGACAAGACCAAGATCCAGGAAGAAATCTCGCAGCTCCAGGACCAGCTGGGCTCGATTGCCGAAGCGGCTTCCTTCTCGGGCGAGAACTGGCTGCAGGCCAAGCTGACTGGCGGCCTTGCTTCCGACACCGACAAGAGCATCGTCGCTTCCTTCGTTCGTGACGCTGCGGGCGCGGTATCGGTCAAGAAGGTCGACTATACGCTGACGGCTTCGAACGTTCTGTTCGACACCAACGGCAACACCGGCATTCTCGACCAGACCACCAACGTCAACGGTGATGGCGTTGTCGTCAACGTCAACGACGGCGGTGTGACCACTTCGCACAACCTGAAGTCCTACACGACGGCGCAGGTTAGCGCAGCCGTGACTGCTGCAAGCGGCGGCTTCGATGCCGGCGGCAGCATCGCATGGACTGTGGCCTCCGACGGCGCCGGCGCAGGTGTCGGTTACGTCAAGATCGCCGACGACACTTGGGTTGCCGCGACGGAGCAGAACTCCGGCGCCAACGCGACGCAGGAAGTCTTCGCGACCGACGCCGGTGGCAACGAGTGGCAGATCAACACGGCCGACACTGCCACGTCGACGGCCATGTCTGTCTCGGACTTCACGATCGACAACACCACGACCGCGACCCAGCTTTCGGGCCTGCTGTCGATGGTCGACACCGCTCTGAAGTCGATGACCAGCGCCGCCTCCCAGCTCGGCTCGCTGAACTCGCGAATCGGCATCCAGGAAGAGTTCATCTCCAACCTGACTGATTCGATCGACAAGGGTATCGGCCGTCTCGTCGATGCTGACCTGAACGAGGAATCGACCCGCCTGAAGGCACTGCAGACCCAGCAGCAGCTCGCCATCCAGTCGCTGTCGATCGCCAACTCTTCGTCGCAGAACGTTCTGTCGCTGTTCCGCTGATCGGCCGGATGACCGGGGTTTCCCGGCAGTCCTGAAACTTCGAGCATGCCGCGTCCCCGGGCGCGGCATGTTTTTTGTCAACTTGCGTTTAGCAGTTGTTAACCATGTTTAAGCTAGATGGAAGCATCGCAACGACGGGTTAACACTTCCTAATAACCTGTTAGCAGGCATGATGCTGACCGTCGTTCCCGGCGCGACCGGAATGTCCCTTTTCATACACCGCCAACCAAGGGGCAACTTTCTCAATGACCAGCATTCTTACCAACGTTGCGGCAATGGCCGCACTCCAGACCCTCCGCTCCATCGACTCCGACATGCAGCAGACCCAGGCGCGTGTCTCCTCGGGTCTTCGTGTCGGCGGCGCATCGGACAACGCGGCTTACTGGTCGATCGCGACCACCATGCGTTCCGACAACATGGCCCTTTCGGCGGTTCAGGATGCTCTCGGCCTCGGCGCCGCCAAGATCGACACAGCCTATTCCGGCATGAACTCGGCCATCGAAGTCGTCAAGGACATCAAGGCCAAGCTCACTGCCGCCAGCGAAGACGGCGTTGACAAGACCAAGATCCAGGAAGAAATCACCCAGCTTCAGGACCAGTTGCGCAGCATTGCCGAGGCCGCGTCCTTCTCGGGTGAGAACTGGCTGCAGGCCAAGCTCACCGGCGCTCTGCCGTCCGACATCAACAAGAGCGTCGTCGCGTCGTTCGTCCGCGACTCCTCAGGCGCTGTGTCGGTCAAGAAGGTCGACTACACGCTGGACAGCACGAACGTGCTCTTCGACACGAACGGCAACACCGGTATCCTCGACCAGACCACCAACATTGCCGGCGACGGCGTCGTCGTCAACGTGAACATCGCCGGCGTTACCGGTTCTTACAACGTCGTCAAGTACACGACGGCTCAGGTCAGCGCGGCTGTCACGGGTGCTGGCGGCGCCTTCGACGCGGGCGGCAACATTGCCTGGACGATTGCTGGCGACGGCGCCGGCGCCGGCGTCGGCTTCGTCAAGGTGGCAAACGACACCTGGGTTGCCGCCACGGAACAGAACGCGGCCGTCAACTCCACGCAGGAAGTCTTCGCGACCGACGCTTCTGGCTTCGAGTGGCAGATCGATACCACGGCGGGCGCTACATCCACGGCAATGTCGGTCGATACCTTCACGATCGACAATACCACGACGAGCACCGAGATCGCGGGTCTGCTTTCGATGGTCGACTCTGCGCTTGAAACCATGACCAGCGCTGCCGCCCAGCTCGGTTCGATCGGCATGCGGATCGACATGCAGCAGGAATTCGTCGCCAGCCTGACGGACTCCATCGACAAGGGCGTCGGCCGTCTCGTCGATGCCGACATGAACGAGGAATCGACTCGCCTGAAGGCACTGCAGACCCAGCAGCAGCTCGCCGTCCAGTCGCTGTCGATCGCCAACACCGCTTCGCAGAACATTCTGACCCTCTTCAAGTAAAACTATCCCGGCCAGGCGGCGCGTGCCGCCTCGGACAATTCATGATGAAAAGCCGCGCTCAAACGAGCGCGGCTTTTTGCATTTGGCGCCTATTAAGAAAACGGTAACTTCGGTTAAGTAAGTATTACAAAGTATCGTAAGTATTTTTCTCGTTTTTTTATGCCTATTTCACTTCCCGTTAACTACGTCAGCTTAGTCTTGAAGCATCGAACGGGAGGTCGACCGCAGCTGCTGCGATGTCGATATGCATGATGCAGAAGATCCGTTCCCGGTGGATTTCCGGAATGTCCCTGTCAATTTTTCAGTCGCCAAGGGGCACAAACTAAATGACCAGCATTCTTACCAACGTCGCGGCGATGGCCGCGCTCTCGACCCTTCGCTCCATCGAGTCCGGGCTCGAGCAGACCCAGGCGGCAGTGTCTTCGGGCCTGCGCGTCGGCTCTGCTTCCGACAACGCCGCCTACTGGTCTATCGCGACCACCATGCGTTCCGACAACATGGCCCTGTCGGCTGTCGAAGACGCTCTCGGTCTCGGCGCTGCCAAGGTCGACACGGCCTATTCAGGCATGAACTCCGCGATCGAGGTCGTCAAGGAAATCAAGGCCAAGCTGACCGCCGCCACTGAAGACGGCGTCGACAAGACCAAGATCCAGGAAGAAATCACCCAGCTCCAGGATCAGCTGACCTCGATTGCTGAAGCGGCTTCCTTCTCGGGCGAGAACTGGCTGCAGGCCAAGCTGACCGGCGGTCTCCCCGCTGATATCAACAAGAGTGTCGTCGCGTCCTTCGTCCGCGACTCCTCGGGCGCCGTGTCGGTCAAGAAGGTCGACTATACGCTGACCGCTTCGAATGTCCTGTTCGACACCAACGGCAACACCGGTCTGCTCGACCAGACCACCAACATTGCCGGCGACGGCGTTGTCGTCAACGTCAACAATGGCGGTGTGACCGCCTCGTACAACTTGAATTCCTACACGACGGCGCAGGTCAGTGCAGCCGTCACGGGTGCCGGTGGCGCCTTCGACGCCGGCGGCAGCATCGCTTGGACGGTGCCCGGTGACGGTTCCGGCGCCGGCATCGGTTACGTCATGATTGGCTCGGATACCTGGGTCGCCGCGACCGAACAGAATGCGGCCGTCAACTCCACCCAGGAAGTCTTCGCGACCGACGCGAGCGGCTTCGAATGGCAGATCAACGTTGCCGACACCGCCGGTTCAACGGCCATGTCGGTTGACAGCTTCACGATCACCAACACCACCACGAAGACAGAGCTCGCCGGCCTCTTGTCGATGGTCGACACTGCTCTGAAGTCCATGACCAGCGCTGCCGCCCAGCTCGGCTCGATCGGCATGCGGATCGACATGCAGCAGGAATTCGTCGCCAGCCTGACGGACTCCATCGACAAGGGTGTCGGCCGTCTCGTCGACGCCGACCTGAACGAAGAATCGACCCGCCTGAAGGCACTGCAGACCCAGCAGCAGCTCGCCGTCCAGTCGCTGTCGATCGCCAACTCTTCGTCGCAGAACATCCTGACCCTCTTCCGCTGATCGCGGAAAGGATTGGTCGAACAGACCGGCCGCGCCCCTCGGGGCGCGGCCTTTTGCGTTGCTACCTTGCGCGAGGCTTGCCGCCTTTTCGTTTTCGCGGTCCTTCGGCTCTACAACCCTTGCTATTCATGTTAAGTCTTTGTTAAGTGATCCTGTTAACGATTTGTTAACAGGTGACGGAGTGGCTCCGGGTCAGGAGCCGCCAGCATGATGCCCGCCTGTCGCCGCCGGCTTGGCGCCGGATGTCCCATGATGCGAACAGGGCACCCTTATGACCAGTATTCTGACCAATGCTGCCGCCATGGCGGCACTTCAGACTCTCCGCTCAATCGACGACAACATGGAGACGACCCAGCGGCGCGTGTCCTCGGGTTACCGCGTGGAGACGGCTGCCGACAATGCGGCCTACTGGTCCATTGCCACGACGATGCGGTCGGACAATTCCTCGCTCTCGACGGTTTCGGACGCGCTGGGGCTCGGTGCAGCAACCGTGGACACCGCCTATACGGCGCTCGACAACGTCATCCACGTGCTCAGCGAAATCAAGGCGAAGCTGGTCGCGGCAAGGGAGCCTGGCGTCGACAAGGCGAAGATCAATGCGGAGATGACGGAGCTCAAGAACCAGCTCGTCTCCACCACCCAGTCCGCATCCTTCTCCGGCCAGAACTGGCTCTACAACACGAATTCCGCGGCACTTGGCACCAAGCAGGTCGTCTCCTCCTTCGTTCGTGCGACGGACGGAACCGTTCAGGTGACGACGCTCGATTTCGACACCACCCAGTCGGTGCTGATCGACACCGTCGATGCCGGACGAGGCATCCTCACCAAGGATATCGATGCCGATGCGCTGATGGCGAGCCCGACCACGACCCCGCGCAACTATTTTCTCCTCGATGTCGGCTCGACGACGCCAGCCACCGGCACGGAAATCAAGATCGACGGCACCACCACGGATGCCGTCATGGACGACATGATCAGCGTCGTCTCGGACCTGCTCGAGCAGCTGACGAATTCCGCCTCCACCCTCGGCGCGATCACCAAGCGCATCGACATGCAGGACCAGTTCGTCTCCAACCTCATGGACGTGATCGACAAGGGCGTGGGCCGACTCGTCGATGCCGACATGAACGAGGAATCGACGAGGCTGAAGGCGCTCCAGACGCAGCAGCAGCTCGGCATTCAGGCGCTGTCGATCGCCAACACCAACGCACAGAACATTCTGACCCTCTTCAAGTAAGCGCGCTTCGCTCTCGCTGAACGCGTCGCGGTCGGACGTGGAGCCCGGGCGCGCGGCAGGACCTCGGGCCATTCATCCTCGCACAAGTTTGGACGCTTAGCGTCGAAGCGAATACGTCAAACTCCGGGAGCCTCTGCCTGCAAGGGATTGGTCGGCGGCCCGGCAGCGGAAACCGCGGTGGAAGTCAGGATGAAACGCAGTCAGTCTTTGTTCGGCGGAGCGTGTTGCGCATGAGTCTACCGCTTGCCCGCTATCTCAAGGACTTCTCACAGCCCGCCACCGGTGCGTCGGGTTCGAAGGGAATGGCTTTTCCGGAACAGGAAACGGCCTTCGACCTCGATTTTGCCATCGCGCCGGAACCAGAGCCGATCGATCTCGACGCCGAACGTCGCGCGGCCTACGTCGAAGGCCACGAGGCCGCGGAGCGGGAGTTGCGCGAGACGTTCGAAGCAGAGCGTCAGGGGCTCTTGGACGAACATGCCCGCGCCATGGACGCCATGCGGCTGAAATTCGAATCGGAGACCGCCAGAGCGCTCGCCGACGGCCTGCATCGCGCGGCCGGCGAGATTGCTCTCGCGGTCAGCGAGCAGGCGGCGGCGGCGGTCGCTCCCTTCCTTTCCGATCAGGTGGTGGCGAGTGCCGTACAGGACCTCGCCGAACAGCTGTCGACTGCGATCCTCTCCGGCGAGGCCGGCGCGATTTCTGTCAGCGGTCCGGCTGCCCTGTTCGAGATGCTGAAGGAGGCGCTCGGGGACAATGCGCATGTGCTGCACCACGTCGAGGCGGATGATCTCGACCTCACTGCGGATGTCGACGGCACCGCGCTGGTTACGCGTATATCGGCCTGGACGGCCAGCCTGAAGAAAGTGCTGGGATGAGCGACAGCGAAAATCATCACCACGGCAAGAATGAGATCGTGATCATCAAACGCCACGGCGGCGGGGATCACGACGGCCACCATGGCGGTGCATGGAAGATCGCTTATGCCGACTTCATGACCGCGATGATGGCGTTCTTTCTCGTCATGTGGCTCGTCAACGCCGCCAACGAGGAGACCAAGGCATCCGTCGCGAGCTATTTTAATCCAATCAAGCTTGCCGACGAGAAGCCGACCGAGAAGGGCGTAAAGAAGCCCGTGGATCAGGCAGACGGGGAGAAGAAGAAGGAGCGCTCCCAGGTCGAGGATCAGCAGAACACCGTGGGTGCCGCGGCCGCGACCGGTGAGGACCAGACAGCGACAGCGGGCGACCAGCAGAATTATTCCGAGGCGGATTTCTTCGAAAATCCCTATTCTGTGCTCGCCGAGATAGCCCAGGAAGTCGGACAGCAGGCGAATGTCAGCGCCAAGGGCGAGGGCGGAGCGAGCGATTCCGGGCCGTCCACTGGCGCTTCCGGTGGCGAAGCCTACCGCGATCCCTTTGACCCGGATTTCTGGAGCCAGCAGGTCCAGGCGGCCAAGCAGGCGAACCAGTCGGCGCCGGCGGATAATGCTCAGGCCGCCGAAACACCGAGAGACCCCGCCACGGAACAGATTGCCGCTCTCGACCCCAAAGAGACACGGCCCGAGACCGCGCCGACGGAGACCAAGCCCGCCGAAGGCGAGAGCAAGGCCGCTGACGCGAATGCCGGCGCAGCCACGGAGAAGGCTGCGACCGAGCTCAGGGACCAGATCGAGAAGGCCATCGGTGGCGCAAGCGGAAAGCTTGCGGAGGGGCTCGTCGTCAAGCCGTCAGAAGGTGGCTTGCTTGTGACCATCTCGGATCAGCTCGACACCCCGATGTTTAACGTCGGCTCCGCCGTCCCGCGCAAGGAGATGGTCGTCGCCATGGAGAAGATCGGCAAGCTTCTGCAGCAGCGGCCGGGCTCGATCGTCATTCGCGGCCACACCGACGGTCGCCAGTTCAAGGGAACGGATAACGACAACTGGCGGCTCTCGATGGCCCGCGCCCACAGCGCCTACTACATGCTGCTGCGCGGTGGCCTGCCGGAAGGACGGGTCCAGCAGGTGTCGGGGTTCGCCGACCGACGCCTTCAGGTGCCGGACGATCCGCTCGCCGATGCCAACCGTCGCATCGAGATTCTGGTTCAAGCGGATCAGGGATAGTCAGATGGCAGGCCTGAGGCGCTCTCTCTTTTGCTCTGCACTCACCGTCCTGGGGCTCTGTGTCCCGGGACAGGTGCGTTCGGAGGACCTGGAGACGATCGCGCCCTACAAGATGCTGCGCTCGTTGCAGTTCGTGCAGGATTCCGTCGTGCTCGGAGACCACTCCGCCGGCGAGATGCAGCGCTTCATGCTGGAGACGATCGACAAGCGCCTGCGGCATGCGGATGCATCCGTCTTCGAGAGTACCGACAATGTCGATGCGGCGTTGATCTATGCAATGAGCGGCGGCAATCCCCAGACTCTGGAATATCTCGTCGCGCGCGATGTCGACGGCAATTTCGACAACCGCGTCACCGATGCGCTCCGCAAGTACCTTGCCGGCAAGGGTACGCTGATCGCCAAGTCCCTCGGCGGGTTGGTTTCGGAGTACAAGGACAGCAAGATCGGTCCCTATCTTGCCCTCGTCGCCGGCAACGTGACGATCAGCACCAATCCCAAGGGCGCGCTGAAATTCTATGACTGGGCGCGTCTGACGGCGCCGGGCACGATCGTGGAAGAGGCAGCGCTTCGCCGCTCGGTCGCCATCGCCGTCGAGACGGGCGATGTTGCCAAGGCCACAGCCTACTCGAACCGATATGCGCGTCGGTTTCTCCATTCGCCCTATGCGAGCCAGTTTGCGGATCTCTTCGTTCGACTCGTCGTCGAGCGGTACGAAGCTCTCAATGCGGAAGACGTGAGCGCGATACTTGGATACATGGACAAGGACCGTGCCCGCGAGATCTATCTGAGGATCGCCAGGGCTGCGGCCGTTCGCGGCAAGAACCAGCTGGCAGGCCTTGCCGCAGAGCGCGCGAAGGCGCTTTCCGGCACGGCGGAAGGTGCAGATACGCTGGCCCGCCTCTACGGAGGTCTTGCCGACGTTCCGACATCAGACATCGTCTCGGCTGTCGATGCCCTCGCCAGCATCCCCGAGAAGGACCTGTCGCCGGCAGATCAAGCGCTGCGCGCAGCCGCCGAGGCGGTTGCACGCGAGATATTGACCCAGCCCGTTCAGGAGGGCTCTTCCCCGCGGCCTGCCGATACGGCGGTAACGACCGTCGAAGCGGCGGCCACGCAGGCGCAGCCAGAGCCTCTGCAGTTTCCGGGAGGCATACCTCCAACCGAGACTGTCGCCGAGGACGCCGCGCCCTCCGGGACGACGCCTGGCGAGATCGCCATGGATCCCCAGTTGCAGGATTTCGTCTCGTCCGGGCATTCCAAACTTCGCGAAATTGACAGCCTGCTACAAGAAGAGGCGCAGTAAGATGATCGATATCGGAGTTACAGGAACGCTTCCCTCTGCCGATGCCGCAGCAAGAACGGGCAGTACCGCTGCGTCATCTCGATCGGGCGCCGGCGGTTTTTCGGAGGTGCTGGACGGTGCCGAGCGGCGAGGTGGCAAGAGCGCCGTCGATGACGAGCGTTCGGCGCCGACCGTTGAGCTTTCGGCGAGGAGCCGGCTTCGCACGGACAGCGACGCACACGCCCCCGATGACGAAGTCCAGGCGGAGAGGGAGGAGCAACCCCCGGCGAAGGCACGGGACCGGGGCGGCAGGAATTCCCCAGCCGGCTTTGCCGCGCATGCGCCCGCCATGGCCAGGGCACTGCAGGAGGCGCTGCCGGGACGAGGAGAGATGACAACGCGCCGTGGCGCGGAAACGGACAAGCCGGTCGCTCGCGGTTTGCGGTGTCTGGTCGAACGCGCGGATGCGGCGGCAGAAGACGATCAACAGGCTGAGAGCACCGGTGATGCCCTGACCGCCGACCTCGGTGAGACGCTCTCCTTGCTCAAAGGAGTCCCGACGGAAGTTCAACCGGGTCTGCAGCATCCGGATTCCAGCAAGGGACGACTGGATCGTTCCGTGAAAGGACGGGACACGACCGGCCCTGCCGTCGACCCGAGGCTCGCTACGCCGGATCAGGTTGCCGGTGACACGTCTACCGGTGGACAGGCGCCGGACGGCACCGATGCTCTCTCCTCCGGCACGGACCGCACCTTCCGTTTTGCGCGTCTCGATGGAAAGGGGCAGCCGCTCACGATGCGGATGAACGAGAGCGGCGATGCGGCCCGCTACGAGACCGGCACGGCACCGGGGGAGGGCACACAGACGATTGCCGTCCTCGATGCCCGCCGTTATCTCGCCCCCGTCTCGACCGCGAACTCGACCAACATTGCTGCGGCAGTCGCCGGTGACGGCGAATGGTCGCGGGCGATGCAGCCCATGACGGAGATCTCGGACACAGCGACCGCCTCTGGTGGTGGGAAGGTCGTCCACACGCTGAAGATCCAGATGACGCCGATTGAGCTCGGAAGTGTGACGGCAAATCTGCGCCTCAGGGGAGATGAGCTGACGGTCCACCTTACCGTGGAGACGCACGCCGCCCTAAGGCAGCTCAACGACGACCAGAGCGACATCCTGAAGGCGCTGAGGGCGCAGGGACTGACGGTCGATCATGTTCACGTGAGTATGGCGCCCGCGGCCGAACGAGCCGGCGGCGACGGCGGCCAAGGGGCCGGCCAGTGGCAGCAGGGAGGCCAGCAGGCACAGCAGGGCGCCGGCCAGGGCGCCGGCGGAGGCCCACGCCAGGATATGTTCGGCAATTCGCGCGGTGAAGACGACAGCAGCGGAAGGATTGGCAATGATGCGAGCGTGGCTGAGACGGCTGGCAACGGTGGCGGTACCGTCTCTGGCGGCGCTCGTCCTGATCACGTCTACCTCTGAGAGCCGTGCTTCTTCCGGTGCCTGTGAACGCGAAATTCAGCAGGCTGCGGCTCGCTACGCCATCCCGGAAGGTATCCTCTACTCTGTCGGTCTGACGGAGACGGGGCGTCGTGGTTCATTGCAACCCTACGCCTTGAACGTCGAGGGCAAAGCGCTGTTCTTCGACAGCCGCAGCGACGCGATCAATGCGTTCATGGAGGCGCGACGGCAGGGTGCCAAGCTCATCGACGTCGGCTGCATGCAGATCAATCAGCACTTTCATCTAGAGAACTTCCCCTCGATCGAGGCGATGTTCGATCCGGGACAGAATGTCGATTACGCCGCACGGTTTCTGTTGCGTCTGCACGGACGGCACGATACGTGGACGATGGCGGTCGCACGTTACCATGCCGGCCCCGATAACGACCCTGCACAGAAGCGTTACGTCTGCCGTGTCATCGCCAATCTGGTCGCGACCGGCTACGGAAAATGGACTCCGAACGCGCGGAATTTCTGTGGCGCTTAGCAATTAAAAGTTGTATTTCTGTTTCGGTTGTCGGTTTTGTCCGCAATGTGGCCGGATTTGGACGAATTATGTCCGGCAAGAGCCTTGTTAACTCTTGCTGAAATTATCCACGAGAGATTAGTGCCTCTCTGCGCGGGCACCTACTAGATATAGCTCAAATCAGCACCCAAACCTTAATCAACTATTAATATCTATCGTTAACATTAAGCAGTTGTCGCTGATTCCTCCGATTCGTACCCATAGTCCATCGAAGTATCCACACTGATTCGGAGGCGGACGAATGATCGTAGTGGTTGATGAGCGTGAGCTCGTGAAGGAGGGATACACCTCCCTTTTCGGGCGTGAAGGAATTCCATCGACCGGGTTCGACCCGGCGGAATTCGGCGAATGGGTGAATACGGCAGCGGACGGGGACATCGCGGCCGTGGAAGCCTTCCTTCTGGGGCAGGGGGAGCAGACCATGGATCTGCCGCGAGCGATCCGTGATCGCACCCAGGCTCCGGTCATCGCGGTGAGCGACCAGCCATCGCTCGAAGCGACTCTTGCGCTGTTTGATTGCGGCGTCGACGACGTCGTGCGCAAGCCCGTACATCCGAGGGAGATTCTCGCGCGTGCGGCGGCCATCCGCCGCCGGTTGCGTGCAATCAGCAACTATACCGAGATCGGTCCGATCCGTGTCTTCAACGACGGCCGTGATCCGGAAATCGAAGGGGAAGTCTTCCCGTTGCCGCGGCGCGAGCGGCGTATTCTCGAATACCTCGTCCTCAATCGCGGACGCCGGGTCTCGAAGTCGCAGATCTTCAATGCGATCTACGGCATCTTCGACGAGGAAGTCGAAGAGAACGTCGTCGAAAGCCACATCAGCAAGCTGCGCAAGAAGCTGCGCAAGAAGCTCGGCTTCGATCCGGTCGATTCGAAGCGTTTCCTTGGTTACTGCATAGACTGGAGCTGAGCGACCGACCGGGCTTCCGATATCCCGGTTGGCCTCCCCCACTGCCGGTCAATCGGCCGGGCATTCCAGACAGCTTCACGCAAGGCCCGTCTCCTACTCTCCCAAAGACGATAGAAACGAGGAAGTTTCATGAGCCTTTACGGTACCATGCGAACCGGCGTGTCCGGAATGAATGCCCAGGCCAACCGTCTCGGAACGGTGGCGGAAAACATCGCGAACTCGAGCACCGTTGGCTACAAGAAGGCCTCGGTCCAGTTCTCCTCCATGATCCTGCCGGCGACCGGTGGTGCCTACAATTCGGGTGGTGTCGAGACCGATATCCGCTACTCGATCTCGGATCAGGGTACTTTCAGCTACACGACCTCGGCGACCGACCTGGCGGTCAACGGCAACGGCTTCTTCATCGTAAGCGGCGGAGACGGTGTCGAATACCTGACCCGCGCCGGCTCCTTCGAGACGATGGATGACGGCACGCTGCGCAATGCCGCCGGCTACACCCTGATGGGCTACGAGTATTCCTCGACCTCGGATCCGACGATCGTCGTCAACGGTTTCGAAGGCCTGACGCCCGTCAACCTTTCCTCGGCTTCGATCTCGGCTACGGCTTCCACCGCCGGTCAGCTCAATGTCAACCTGCCGTCCGGCGAAGCCGCGGGCTACAGCAAGGCCACGTCACTGGTGGCTTACGACAGCCAGGGCAACAGCCGCCTGCTCGAATTCACCTACACCAAGACCGCGGCAAACACCTGGACGGTCGAGGCAAGCTATGCAGGTCCGCCGGCGACCACGGTCATTCCTTCGACCACGCTCAATTTCGATGCGAATGGAAAGCTCACCTCGCCGACCTCGCTGACCACTGCGGCGTTTGCCGTCGACGGTGCCAACATGGGCGCGATCGCGATCGATATCTCCGGTTCCACGCAGCTTGCTGCCGCCTTCTCGGTCGAAACGGGTGCGAAGATCAACGGCAACGCGGCGAGTGAAGTGGTCGGCTACGAGATCGACGACAAGGGCGTGGTCTCGGTGGTCTACGACAACGGCGATCTTACGCCTCGTTACCGCGTCGCGCTTGCAACGGTGCAGAGCCCGGACAATCTGACGCCCATCGCCGGCAATCTCTATTCCCAGAGCAATGACTCCGGCGTGATCGTCATGGGTTACGCGGGTTCTGCCGGGTTCGGCACGATCCTCTCGGGTGCGCTCGAGGACTCCAACGTCGATGTCGCCGAAGAGCTCACTGCGATGATCGAATCGCAGCGCAACTACACGGCCAACTCCAAGGTGTTCCAAACCGGCTCCGAGTTGATGGACGTCCTCGTCAACCTGAAGAGATAATGTAAGGTTCGGCTAGCCAATGTCGCTCACGTCTGCAATCAACACAACTAAGGCAGCGTTCCGGAATATGGGGGATCAGTCCTCCGTCATTTCGACGAACATTGCCAATGACGGCAACGAAAATTATGTGCGTCGTTCGGCGGTCGTAACCAACACGATCTTCGGTGCCTCTACTGTCGTCACCCAGCGGAACCAGCAGCTTGCGTTGCTGCTCCAGACGGTCAGCGCCAACTCGCAGTCGAAGGCGCAAAGCACGCTTCTCGATGGCCTGGAGACGCTGAAGTCGAGCCTCGGCGGCAATGAATACGAGCTGGCTCCGTCGACTTACATGTCGACGCTGCAGAGCAGTCTCCAGGCCTATGCAGCGTCGCCGGGGCAGCTCGCTCTTGCCCAGACCGCGGTGTCGGACGCCGGGGATGTCGCAGACTCGCTCAACCGCGTGTCGCAGACCGTTCAGAACCTGCGGGCGGATGCCGATGCGGAAATCGAGTCGCAGGTGACCGAGCTCAACCGCCTGCTTGCCGACTTCAAGACCGCCAACGACACGGTCGTCCAGGCGACCGCGACCGGCAACGATCCGAGCAACGCGCTCGACAAGCGCGAGACGATCCTGAAGGAAATATCAGGCATTGTCGGCGTCGCAGTCGTCATGAGGGAAAACAACGACGTCGCGCTCTATACGGCCGACGGCACGACCCTCTTCGAGACGATCCCGCGTTCGGTCTCCTTCAGCCGCAACTATACCTATTCGGCGACGGTCAACGGCAATGCCGTCTACATCGACGGCGTGGCTGTGGAAGCAGGAGTCGGCGGCAATACCAGTGCGGAAGGCTCGCTCGCTGCACTTCTGCAATTGCGCGACGATATCGCGCCGACCTTCCAGAACCAGCTCGACGAAGTTGCACGAGGCCTGATCGAGGCTTTCCAGGAAACCGACGCCGGTGGGGCCAATCCGTTGCCCGGCCTTTTCACCTGGTCAGCCGGCACGGTACCGCCATCCGGCACGGTGGAACCCGGCCTTGCCGCATCCATCAAGGTCAACAGCGCGCTCATTACCTCGGCCGGCGGCGATCCCACCCTGCTGCGCGACGGTGGCATCAACGGTGCCGCTTACGCCAAGAATCCCACCGGCGGCAGCGGCTATTCCGACCTGCTGCTCACCTATGTGGAAAATCTCAGTACTTCGCGGCCTTTCGATCCGGCTGCCGGGATCGACACTTCGTCCGGGCTCCTGACCTTCTCGACCAACTCCATCGGCTGGCTCGAGGAACTTCGGGCAAACGCCACGACGGCGACCGACAACAAGACCGCTCTCTACGAGAGAGCATTCCAGGTCTATTCCTCCAAGACCGGCGTCAGCCTCGACGAGGAACTGTCGTTGCTCCTGGATGTCGAGCAATCCTACAAGGCCTCTGCCAAGCTGGTGTCGACCATCGACTCCATGATGCAGGCCGTTCTGGACATGGCGAGGTAAATCGATGTCGACGAGCAACGTTTCGAATCTCTCCATCCAGACCTCGATGCGCCTGACCATCCGGCAGGCGCAGGCCGAACTCATCAAGGCGCAGCAAGAGGTTACGACAGGCATGTATGCCGACGTCGGAGCTTCGATCGGTAGCGAAACGTCGAGAGTTCTCGATCTGACTCGCGACGGCATACGGTTGCAGTCGATGATCGACACCAATGCGATCGTCACGCAGCGTCTGGAGGCCTCGCAGGAGGCTCTCAATCAGATGGCGACCTCCGCGCAGGAAATGCAGGACGCCTTGATCGCGCTCGGCCAGTCCGGCACGACGACGACGATTACGGTGGCCGTCAACACGGTTTCGAACGTGCTGTCCAACTTCACCAATCTGGCCAACACCTCATTCAGCGGCGAGTACCTGTTTTCCGGCGTCAACACCGACGTCCAGCCGCTTGCCGAGTACGATGCGACCTCCGCGGCGAAGGCCTCCTTCGATGCGGCCTATGCCGCCTATCCGTGGTCGACACCGAAAACGGCCACCGAAATGGACGATTTCATCACCAACGTCATCGAGCCGATGTACACCGGGGCGAACTGGACGACGGACTGGTCGAACGCCGCCGACGGGGTGATGACGAGCCGCATCAGCCAGAGCGAAGTCGTGGAAACATCGACCAGCGCCAACGAAAACGGCATGCGCTACTTTGCACTTGCTGCGGTAGTTGCCAAGGAATTGCTCGGTCAGGATCTGGACGAAAGCGTGCGCTCGGTCGTCACCGACAAGGCGATCGCCTACGTCAGCAAGGCAACTGCAGGGCTGAACGAGCAACGCACCCAGCTCGGTCTTTCCCAGAGCCGGGTGAAGAAAGCCAACACTTCGCTGCAGATTCAGATCAATATTCTCGACACGACGAAAGCCGACCGGGTGGAGGTTGATGCGTATGAAGCCTCGACGCGGGTCAACAATCTCCTGTCGCTCGCCGAAGCATCCTACACCCTCACGGCCAAGATCCAGCAGTTGAGTCTCGTGAACTACCTTTGATGATCAAAGGGAAGCCATGACTATGAAGGACAGTTGAATGTATCAGTTCACATATGCCGAGATCATGGAAGATGACGTCGCGAACGCCAAGGACCGTGAACGGCAGGCGCTGTCGCGCTCGATCGAACTGCTCGAAAAGGCGCGCGACGACGGGGAGTACTCCCGTAATGCCATCGAGGCGCTCTTCTATACGCGTCGAGTCTGGATCCGTCTCATCGAGGATTTGAAGCAGCCCGAGAACGAACTCGGGGCGGAGCTGCGCGCCAATCTGATTTCCATCGCCATCTGGATCTTGAAGGAATGCGATCGGATCAGGAAGCGTGAGTCCAACAACTTTCAGAGCATAATAGACGTGACAACCATCATCAGGGATGGACTGAAATGAAAAGTACACTGCGCATCTCTCTCAAATCCGGGGAACGCATCTTCATCAACGGCGCAGTGCTGCGTGTCGACCGCAAGGTCGCGCTGGAGTTCCTCAACGACGTCACCTTCCTGCTCGAAAACCACGTCCTGCAGCCGGAAGACGCGACGACCCCGCTTCGGCAGCTCTATTTCATCGCACAGATGATGCTGATCAATCCGGAAGGTCGCGAACAGTCGATGACCATGTTCCGCAAGTCGATCACCATGCTGCTTGCCTGTTTCCAGAACGAGGAGGTTCTGGCGGAACTGAAGCGCATCGACGGCATGGTCACCTCCGGCCGCGCCTTTGACGCCCTGAAGGCGATCCGCGGCCTCTATCCGATCGAGGATCGCATCCTCAACAGCCAGGAGATCACACCGGCGACGGTGGAGCAGATTCGCAAGGAGATCGCACCATGGCGGTAAACGCGGTGAATGCTGCGACGGGTACGAACAATGCCGCGTCGACCACCAAGACTGCGGCGGCCAACGACAAGTCGGCATCGGATGCCGCGGCCTCGGCGTCTCTCGACTACAACTCTTTCCTGAAGCTGCTGATCGCGCAGATGCAGAACCAGGATCCGACCGATCCGATGGACGCCACGGAACAGATCGCGCAGCTCGCGACGTTTTCTCAGGTCGAGCAGACGATCCAGACCAATGCCAAACTCGAAACGCTGATCACCGGCGACGCGCTGAGCGCCGCCTCGAACTACATCGGCCAGACGATCACCAGCGCTGACGGCAAGAATACCGGCATCATCGAGTCGGTGCGCGTCTATGCCGATACGATGGTTGCGACTACCACGGACGGGAAGGAAATCCCCATCACGGTCGGTGTGACGGTCGGCAAGCCCTCGACGTCGGGCAGCGGTACTGATACCTCTGCGTAATGACATGCGGGATGTGATTCCCGTGCCGAAAAGAGGGATTTCCGCTCGATGAACGAGGCCGACGCCCTGGACATCATGCAGGCTGCGGTATGGACGGTGCTCGTGGCATCCGGTCCGGCCGTGCTCGCGGCCATGGTCGTCGGCGTGACGATCGCCCTGATCCAGGCGCTCACCCAGGTTCAGGAAATGACGCTCACCTTCGTTCCGAAGATCGTCACCATCCTCATCGTGATCGGCATCAGCGCCCCCTTCGTCGGCGGGCAGATCGCTCTCTTTTCCAACCTTGTCTTTTCGCGGGTGCAGTCGGGTTTCTAGGTCCACCCTTCGTTCCGTCTGTCACCCTCGCGCAAGCTTCGTTTCCTAAGTCTTCAGGTGAATACGGCCGACTGCGTCCAGTTTTCGGCCACCTTCTCATGAAGAGACGGAACGAGTTATGGCACAACCCACTGCAGTCCCCCTTCCAAAGGTCAGTCCGAACGGTCGTGACGTCGGATTCGCCCTCGGCATCGTGGTCATCCTCTGCATCCTGTTCCTGCCGATTCCGCCATTCCTGATCGACATGGGCCTCGCCTTCTCGATCGCCTTTTCCGTTCTCATCCTCATGGTCTCGTTGTGGATACAGCGGCCGCTCGATTTCTCGTCCTTCCCGACCATTCTGCTGATTTCGACGATGATCAGGCTGTCGCTCAACATCGCGACGACGCGCGTGATCCTTTCCCATGGCAATGAAGGGCACACGGCCGCAGGCGGTGTCATCGCCGGCTTCTCCAGCCTCGTGATGTCGGGTGACTTCGTCATCGGTCTCATCGTCTTCATGATTCTGGTGACGGTGAACTTCATCGTCATCACCAAGGGTGCGACCCGCATCGCGGAAGTCGGCGCCCGCTTTACTCTTGATGCCATTCCCGGCAAGCAAATGTCGATCGATGCCGACCTCTCGGCGGGCATCATCGACGAAAAGGAAGCCCAGCGTCGCCGTCACGAACTCGAGCAGGAAAGCTCGTTCTTCGGCGCCATGGACGGTGCATCCAAGTTCGTCCGCGGTGATGCCATCGCCGGGCTCATCATCACCGCGATCAACATCTTCGGTGGTATCATCATCGGCTATTTCCGCCACGGCATGCAAATCGGTGAAGCGGCGGACGTTTTCGTGAAATTGTCGGTCGGCGACGGTATCGTGTCGCAGGTGCCGGCGCTCATTGTCTCGCTGGCCGCCGGCCTTCTGGTATCGCGCGGCGGCACGCCGGGCTCGACCGACCAGGCCGTTGTCAACCAGCTCAGCGGTTATCCCCGCGCCTTGTCGGTCGCGGCCGCCCTGATGGTGCTGCTGTCGATCATCCCCGGCCTGCCGTTGGTGCCCTTCCTCGCCCTCGGCGGCATCATGGCCTTCGGCAGCTGGTTCATTCCGCGGCAGATCGAAGCGGAGAACAAGGCGAAGCGCGAGCAGGAGGAGAAGAAGGTCATCCAGACCAAGGAAGCCGAGAAGGACTCGGTCAAGTCGGTGCTGAAAACCGCGGAGATCGAGCTGGCGCTCGGTAAGCTCGTCTCGACCCGATTGCTCGGCGCCCACCAGGAACTCGCTTTCCGCGTCGGCAAGATGCGCCGCAAGTTCGCGAGCCAGTACGGTTTCGTTGTTCCGGAGATCAAGGTCACCGACGATATCGCGATTCCCGAAAAGGCCTATCAGATCCGCATCCACGGCACGACCGTCGCTTCCAACCAGCTTCGGGTGGGCGAGGTGCTCGTCATCACCGGTTCCGGGCGCAAGCCGAAGGTCCCCGGTGACGATATCCGGGAACCGGCTTTCGGAATGCCGGCGGTCTCCGTCCTGGAAGCGTTTGCCGAGGATCTGAAGCGCGAAGGCTTCCACCCGATCGACAATGTTTCCGTGGTGCTGACGCATCTGAGCGAGGTCATCCGCAACAACCTGCCGCAGCTTCTCTCCTACAAGGACGTCAAGATCCTGATCGACCGGCTTGATCCGGAATACAAGAAGCTCGCCGACGAAATCTGTTCCTCGCACATGTCCTATTCGGGACTGCAGGCGGTGCTGAAGCTCCTGCTTGCCGAGCGTGTATCGATAAGAAACCTGCACCTCATTCTGGAAGCGGTGGCGGAACTTGCACCCCACGTCCGCAAGACCGAACAGATCGTCGAACACGTCCGGGTACGCATGGCACAGCAGCTCTGCGGCGATCTCGCTGACAACGGCGTGCTCAGGGTGCTGCGCCTCGGCAGCAAATGGGACCTGATTTTCCATCAGGCGCTGAAGCGCGACGCCAAGGGCGAGATCGTTGAGTTCGACATCGATCCGCGCAGTCTGGAGGAATTCAGCGAGCAGGCGAGCAAAGTAATCCGTGAATTCATGGACCGCGGCATGCCCTTCGTGCTTGTCACGTCTCCGGAAACGCGCTCCTATGTCCGCATGATCATTGAACGGCTCTTCGCGACCTTGCCGGTTCTCTCGCATGTTGAACTGGCCAAGGGCATCGAAATCAAGATCCTGGGCTCCATCTCATGATAACCGACCCCGAGGGGACGGTGCTGGCCCTGTTTGCGGCCTTCTGCCGGATCGGGACGTGTCTGATGGTTCTCCCCGGCTTTTCGTCGGCGCGGGTCGCTCCCCAGATCCGGCTTTTCATCGCCTTCGCAGTCTCGCTCGCCGTGCTTCCGGTTCTCTGGGATGTCATCTATCCGAAGGTGCAGTCCGCCGGCTACGGCTACATCGGCATCGTTGCCGGCGAAGCACTCATCGGAGCGATGTATGGAATGATCCCGCGTCTCTTCGTTCTCGGACTGCAATTCGCCGGGTCGGCAATCTCGATGTCGATCGGGTTCAACGCGCCGGGCGGCGCGGACATCCTCGAGGATACGAGCGAAAATCAGCTCACCAACATGATCAGCTTCGCCGGCCTGATGCTGCTCTTCGTGATGGATTTCCATCACACCGTGCTGCGCGCGCTCGTCGATTCCTACGGGCTGATGCCGCTCGGCGTCTTCCCGGATGCCCAGAAGATGCTGATCTCGCTGACGGATACCCTCAGCGCGACATTCTACTTGATGCTGCGGCTCGCGAGCCCCTTCATCATCTTCGGACTGATGTTCAACTTCTCCGTCGGTCTGATCAACAAACTCGCCCCGCAGATTCCGATCTACTTCATTTCACTGCCTTATCTCATCATCGGCGGCCTCTTCCTTCTCTATTTCGCGATCGCCGCGCTGGTCAGCCAGTTCGCATCCCAGTTCGCCGTCATATTCCTGGGTTAGGAACGGGGCATGGGACCGAAAAAGAAATCGGAAAAGCTTGCCCGTCTCGTCTCCGTCCAGCGGCACATGGAACGTATGGCCGAGAGCGACCTTTCCAATACGGCGAGGCAGCGGGACGAAGTCTCCGCCTCTATGCACACGGTGATGGATGCCATCGGCTCGCTCGACCCGGTCCATCGTCTCTTCGCACAGAGCTATGCCGAACGTTTCGACCGTCTGGCGAACATGGAAAAGCAGCTTGCCGGCATCCAGCAGGCACAGGAGGCGAAGGTCGTCAGGGAACGCGTGAAGGGGGACCGTCTGGAAGAGAACAGACAGGAGGCCCGGCTGGACGAGGACCGCGAGGCCGAAGACAACGCCATTTACGACATGGTGGACATGCGTTACGCGACGCCAGCCTCCAGCAAGCTTCAGGAGTGATAGTCCCGCGAACAAGCAATGAGGACGATCACGTGGCAATCTCACCTCCGAGCGATCTCGTCCTGGACGTGGTCCAGGCGGCCGACCCGTTGGAAGTTCAGGCGGCTCAGGCGCGCCTGAAGGCGAATCGGGCGGCCTTCGCCGCGACCAGCCTTGCGGAGAAGGGGGCCGGTTTCGGGGCTGCTGTCGATATCCTCGACGGCGCTGCATCGAAGGCCGGCCTCGGCAACGTCCAGAAGACCGCACACGACGAAACGCCGAAGGTCTATCGCGACTTCGAATCGGTGGTGCTGCAGAACTTCGTCAAGTCCATGCTGCCGACGGATGCGGAAGCCGTTTACGGCAAGGGCAACGCCGGTGAAATGTGGAAGAGCATGATGGCCGAGCAGATCGGCGGCGTGCTCTCCGAAAACGGCGGTATCGGCATCGCCGACCAGATGTATTCGCAGGAACTCGCGCGTCACCGCTCGAAGGGCGTAATCAACGCCGCCGTCGACGAGAAGGACCGCAGTGTCGCCCTCAGCATGGTTACCGATCTCGAGCGACGCACGCTCGGCGTTTCGGAAACCGAAAAACACAGCGCATAACAACCAAGATCTGGGGCTGTAAATGGAAGTCACCTCTAGCGACTACCGCATCAAGACGGTTCTCGGCCGCCTTGAAATGATTATCGACAACGAGAACCAGCGCATAGGCAAGGATCCGGAGTTCGACCTGAAGGTGTCGAATGCGCACAAGAGCCGTTGTCTCTACGAACTCACCATGCTCTGCCGGGATTCCGATCCGCGGGATCTGGCCGCCGGCTATATCGAGCAGATGCACAGCCTGAAGAAGAAGCTCGAGCTGAACGCACAACGCGTCGAGGCCCATCTTCACGCCGTCCGCGCCGTGGCTGACCTACTCAAGGGAGCCGTCAGGGACGCCGATGCCGACGGCACCTATTCTCAGGAACAGTTCCGGTACAGCGAAAACTGATGGTCAAGCTGCTCGTCGCCGGATTGTGGGTCTGCATCGTGACGCTCGGGGCGGTGTTCTTCTCCGTCCGTCTGGCGACGGCACCCGTTGCTGCACCCCAAGCCGACGCCAAGGCGCCGACGGAGCTTGTTCGCGGAGAGTCGATCACCGTTCCGATGATCGCCGACGGAGGCGTCAAGGGCTACTTCCTCGGACGCATCTCCTTCATGGTCGACAAGGAGAAGCTCAAGGGCATCAACTTGCCGATGTCGGAGCTGATGACCGACGAGTTGTTCACCCTGCTGGTCGGCAACAAGATGGTCGATATCGCCAACATGCAGGCTTTCGACCTCGTGGCATTCCGCGAGGCGATCAAGGTCGACATCAACAAGCGGCTTGGCGACGGCCTCGTCGAGGAAGTGCTGGTCGAACAACTCGACTACCTGTCAAAGGAAGACGTCCGTGCCACGGCCGAGGCACCGAAGAGCCCCGTCTCACCGTCCGTCAAGATCGTCGAGGGTGTGAAGGTCGAGGACCCGGCTTCCCACTGACCGCAAGGAGCGGCTTCTACCCGGAGGCGTATCCTGCCGGGAGATCCGGATCTCCGATGAAAGACTTGCCCCCGGTATATTCAATGCGCGATTAATGCGTCGCTGCGCATTCGAGTGATATCCTTAAGCGCCAGGTGATATCCTGCTGCTAGAGGAATGCCGAATGTTCTCCCAGAGACTGATACCATGTGGTCGTCTGATGCGCCTCTTTGCCGACGTTTTCGACGACGCTCCCGCAGTCGGGCCGAAGCGAATTTGAAATGATGTCTGCTGCAAGCGAAACAGCTCGCCCGCCCCATCGGCCGGTTTTCGGATTCCCGGTCAGCAACATGAGCTGGCAGGAGGCGCTTGCCCATGTGAGCGATGTCGCGGCCTCATCGGCGGGTCAGACACAGATATTCTTCCTCAACGCGAACAACGCCAACATCACCTTCATCGACCCCGAATACCGGCAAGTACTCGAGGGACGTCTCATCCTGCCGGACGGGATCGGCATGGATATCGCCTCGAAGTCTTTTAACGGCGTGCCGTTTGCGGCAAATCTGAACGGAACGGACTTTGTCCCTGCATTGCTCACCTACATGGCGGCGAAACGGCGCATCGGCCTCATCGGCGGCCACCCGGACGTCCTGTCGACGGCTGCGGCGCGGCTGCGCGAACACAGTCCCTGGCATGAAATCATCGAGATCGCCGACGGCTTCTTCGACAAGGACGACAGTGGCGCGGTGCTGGAGAAGCTCGCCGCAGCAAAGATAGACGTCCTGCTCGTTGCGATGGGAACGCCGCTCCAGGAAAAGTGGATCGGCCGCCATATCACCGAGGAACATGCGCGCGTGGTGATCGGGGTCGGTGCGCTCTTCGACTTCCTCGCCGGGCGGGTACCGCGTGCGCCGGAATGGGTACGGCGGTTGCGGTGCGAATGGGCCTACCGGCTCTGGATCGAGCCGAAGCGTCTCTGGTACCGCTATGTTGTCGGCATCCCCGTCTTCCTCTTCAGGGTCGCGTGGCACAAGATTGTCAACCGGGGTCCGCAAGAGCCCGGCTCCGCCGCCCGCTGATGCGCGGACTTGCCGCCGTGTGACACCCGGTTTCCGCTTGCAATTGCCGTTTTTTGACACCATAGGGCGGACACAGGCAAACGGCGCTACTTCCCGGACGCTAGCTTTGCCGGCAGTGAACCAACGTGAAGGGGATGAGCGTGACGACGGTTATTGACGGCAAGAAGGCGGCAGCTTCGGTCATCGAAGCGGTGACGAAGGCGGCGACGGATCTGGAAAAGGAGACCGGCAGGCGCCCGGGACTGGCGGTCGTTCTGGTCGGCACCGACCCGGCGAGCCAGACCTACGTGGCTTCCAAGAGCCGGATGGCGAAGGAATGCGGCTTCACCTCGGTTCAGCATACGCTGCCCGAGGAAACGACGCAGGAGGCGCTGATGGCGCTGGTCGCCGAACTCAACGCCGACCCCTCCGTGCATGGTGTGCTCGTCCAGCTGCCGCTCCCCAAGCATCTCGATTCGGAAAAGGTCATCCAGTCGATCCTGCCGGAGAAGGACGTTGATGGCCTGCACGTCGTCAATGCCGGCAAGCTTGCAACCGGGGACAGCGAAACCGGGCTGGTCTCCTGCACGCCGGCCGGTGCGATGATCCTTGTCCGCTCGATCCACGGCCGCGATCTTTCCGGCCTCAATGCGCTTGTCATCGGCCGGTCCAACCTCTTCGGCAAGCCGATGGCCCAGCTCCTGCTCGCTGCCAACGCGACCGTCACCATCGGCCATTCGCGCAGCCGTGACCTGCCGGCGCTCGCCCGCAACGCCGATATCCTTGTGGCGGCGGTGGGCCGGCCGGAGATGGTCAAGGCCGACTGGGTGAAGCCGGGCGCAACTGTAATCGACGTCGGCATCAACCGCATCGCCGCACCGGAGCGGGGCGAGGGCAGGACGCGCCTCGTCGGCGATGTCGCCTTCCCGGAATGCTCACCGGTTGCAGGTGCCATCTCGCCGGTTCCCGGGGGCGTCGGGCCGATGACGATCGCCATGCTGATGGCCAATACGGTGATCGCCGCCTACCGTGCGGAAGGCAAGCCGGCGCCGAAATTCTGACTTTGGGCTTCGAGCGGGCCGGATGCTCAGTGCGGCGCCGGTCCGGTGGAGGCCCGGATGACGAGATCCGCCTTCCAGAGCTCCTGCTCCGCGGGCTGCGGGTCTGTCCGCTTGATCTGCGCGATCAGCCGCTCCGCGATGCGGATGCCGGCGGCCCTCAGTGATGAACGGGTGGTCGTCAGCGGTACCGTGAAGTTTTCCGGCTTCAGAAGCGGCAGGACGTCGTCGTGGGCGACGAGCGAGATATCGTGCCCGAGCCGGAGGCCGGCGAGATTGATCGCCCGGACCGCACCGAGCGCCAGCACGGTACTGGCGCAGAGCACGGCGGTCGGCGGGTTCTCTTCGCGCAGCAGCGCCGACATCTGCCGGAAGCCCTGTTCGTCGGTCATCGCCGTGTGGTGGGTCAGAGCGGGGTCAAGTGTCAGACCGCGTGCCTTCAACGCCGCCTTCGTCCCCACTTTGCGGCGGATGGCGAAATCGAGATCCCGCGGGCCGTTGAGAAGGGCGATCCGCCGGTGGCCGAGGTCGAGCAGGAGGTCGGTCGCGTCCCGGAACGCACCCTCGTTGTCGACGTCGAGATAGGGATAATCCTCCTCGATCCCGTGCGAGCGCCCGTGGATCAGGAAGGGCACGCGCAGCGACTTCGCCATAGCAATGCGGGGATCCTGTTCTCGCATGTACGCGAGGTAATACCCGTCGACACTGCCGCTCGACACCAGCCAGCGTATCGCCTGCTCTTCTTCGCGCGGATGGGCGGGCATGATGACGAAGTGGAAGTCATGCTTCAGCGCTTCCTCGCCGATACCGGCGAGGAATTCGCCGAAATGTACGTCCGAGGCGTGTCCGGCGGCAGTCGGCATCACGAGGCCGATCGAGCCCGCTCTGCCGGTCGCAAGCCGCTGCGCCGCCCGGTTCGGCCGGTAGCCGGTTTCCGCTGCGGCCTTGAGTACGCGCTTTCGCGTCTCCTCGTTGACCTCGGGATAGCCGTTGATCGCCCGGCTGATCGTCGTCTGCGACAGGCCGAGAAGTTCCGACAATTGCTTGAGGTTCACGGTCCTCCACTCCTCCCAGACGCCGTCGCGTCGGCCGGACAGGATGCCGGTCCGCCGCAACGTTCGGCCTATTTAGCAGCAGGTCGGGGGCTGACAACAAGAAAATAAACGGGCAATCTCGGGTTGTTTGAGGGATTGCGAAATCACGTGCAGTCTGGACGCGGCCTGATGAAAAGCGCTTGACTCTTTTTCCCGCAAGGTGAAATGACTGAGGAGCCAAAGCGCTTTGAATGACCCGCTTATTGATAATTTGGCCCGTCGGATCAACCGTCGGAATGTGTGATGGGAGGTAAGATCACATGAAGAGAGCCTTTACGCTGGGCGTCGCCGCACTCGCCCTGACCGCCGTGACCGCCGGTGCTGCGGAGCTGAAGTTCAAGCCCGGCGAAGACAGCAAATTCAACTGGGCAAGTTATGAAGAGCTGAAGAAGACGCAGCTCAAGGGCGAGCAGATCACCATCTTCGGGCCCTGGCTCGGGCCGGACCAGCAGCTCGTCGAAAGTGTTCTTGCCTATTTCGCCGAGGCGACCGGTGCTGACGTGCGTTACACCGGTTCCGACAGCTTCGAGCAGCAGATCGTCGTCGACCTCGAGGCAGGCTCCGCCCCGAACATCGCGATCTTTCCGCAGCCCGGCCTGGCATCCGACATGGCAAAGCGCGGCTTTCTGACCGATCTCGGCGACGACAACGCTACTTGGCTCAAGGACAACTATGCGGCCGGCCAGTCGTGGGTCGATCTCGGTACTTATGCCAGCAAGGACGGCGCGAAGCATTTCTACGGCTTCCCCTTCAAGACCGACCTGAAGTCCCTCGTCTGGTATTCGCCGGAGAATTTCCAGGATGCCGGCTATGAAGTGCCGAAGACAATGGAAGACCTGAAGGCGCTGACCGAAAAGATCGTCGCCGACGGTGGCACACCGTGGTGCATCGGTCTCGGTTCGGGCGCGGCCACGGGCTGGCCGGCGACGGACTGGGTCGAGGATCTCATGCTGCGCACCACCACGCCGGAAAACTACGACAAGTGGGTTTCCAACGAGATGAAGTTCGACGACCCGGTCGTCGTCAACGCCATCAACGAGTTTGGCTGGTTCGCCAAGAACGACAAGTTCGTGGCCGGCGGTGCGAGCGCAGTCGCCTCGACCGATTTCCGCGATTCTCCGAAGGGTCTCTTCTCTTCGCCGCCGCAGTGCTACATGCACCGCCAGGCGTCCTTCATCCCGTCCTTCTTCCCCGAAGGCACGGTCGTCGGCGAGGATGCCGACTTCTTCTACTTCCCGGCCTACGCCGACAAGGATCTGGGTAATCCGGTTCTCGGTGCCGGCACGACCTTCACCATCACCAAGGACAGCAAGGCCGCCCGCGCCTTCATCGAGTTCCTGAAGTCGCCGATCGCGCACGAGATCTGGATGGCACAAAAGGGCTTCCTGACCCCGTACAAGAAGGTCAATACGGAAGTCTTCACCGATCCGACCGTCCGCAAGATGAATGATATCCTGCTGCAGGCGACCACGTTCCGCTTCGACGCATCCGACCTGATGCCGGGTGCCGTGGGTGCTGGCAGCTTCTGGACCGGTATGGTCGACTTCGTCGGCGGCAAGTCTGCCGAAGACGTCGCCGCGTCCATCCAGAAGTCGTGGGACGCCATCAAGTAAGCTTGTACACGCAAGAATGCCGCTGACGGATCGTCCGGGGATCAGTGTCCCGGACGATCTGGACAGCCGGATGGCACGCGCCGGGGGAGGACATCATGCATCCAGCATTGCAGGCTTTGATAACGATCGTCATCGGTGTCGGTGGCTGTGTCTCCTATTTCTACCTGTCGAACGTTTTCCTCGACCGTGTTCTGTTCCCCGCCTCCGG
Source organism: Ciceribacter thiooxidans (assembly GCF_014126615.1). NCBI lineage: Bacteria > Pseudomonadati > Pseudomonadota > Alphaproteobacteria > Hyphomicrobiales > Rhizobiaceae > Ciceribacter > Ciceribacter thiooxidans. Next base: position 2,870,999 of record NZ_CP059896.1, on the reverse strand, counting down.
CCCAAAGGCCGGGCGCAACATCAACCGGGCCAACATGGTCCGGCCGTGGCTCTTCCTGTTTCCCGCGCTCTTCGCGCTCGGCCTCTATCTCGCCTATCCCGTCTTCGCGACCTTGTGGCTCTCGCTCACCGATCGCAGCGCCGGCGGCGCCTTCGTGGGGTTCGCCAATTACGAGCGGATGGCGAACGAGCCCAAGTTCTGGGAGGCAATCAGCAACAACATGCTCTGGCTGATCGTGGTGCCGGCGGCATCCACCGCCTTTGGCCTGCTTGCCGCCCAACTCACCGACCGCATTTCGTGGGGTAGTCTGGCGAAGTCGCTGATCTTCATGCCGATGGCGATTTCCTTCGTCGGCGCTTCGGTCATCTTCAAGCTGGTCTACGATACGCGGCCTGCGGGACAGGAACAGATCGGTATTCTCAATGCGATCTGGCTCTCTTTCGACGGCGGCTGGGGATCCCTCCTCGTGCTGCGTCTTCTGCCGGTGCTGATCCTGCTCGCCTTCGCAGTCTTCGTGATCTACGGAATCTATCAGGCGCTTCGGCCGCTGGTATGGGGCGTGGGCTATCATGGCGGAAGCTCGTGGTGGGGCGTGCCGGTGCGCATCGCCATCACCGTCGCGGGCGCCTGGCTTTGCTATCTTTCGCTTCGCTCCGTCTATTCGCTCTTTGTCTACGACTTCCCCTATGGACAGCCCCAGACCTGGCTCACCATTCCGTTCTGGAACAACTTCTTCCTGATGGTGGTGCTCATCTGGATCCAGACAGGATTCGCCATGGTGATCCTCTCGGCCGCACTCCGCGGGATACCGGAAGAGACGGTTGAGGCCGCCGTCATCGACGGCGCCAATGATTTCGAGATCTTCTTCAAGATCAAGGTGCCGCAGATCATGGGTACGGTGGTCGTCGTCTGGACCACGATCACGCTCGTCGTCCTCAAGATCTTCGACATCGTCTATGCCATGACCAACGGCCAGTGGCAGACGCAGGTTCTCGCCAATTACATGTACGACAAGCTGTTCCGCGCCAATGACTGGGGCGTCGGCTCGGCGAGCGCCATCGTCATCATGCTGCTGGTGCTGCCGATCCTGGTCTGGAACGTCTACAACGCGCGCAAAGAAATGCGCTGAGCGGGGGCTGGAACAATGGCATCGGTTGCAGGAAAGAAATCCGGCCTCGTATGGGCGGTCCACATTTCGGTTCTCGTTCTCGTCGTGCTCTGGTTGCTGCCGACGGCGGGCCTTTTCATCTCGTCCTTTCGCACCGCGGACCAGATCGCGAGCAGCGGCTGGTGGAGTTCCCTGTTTCCCCAAGAGCAGAACCTCGTCTTGCGCACCGCCGCACCCTCCGCGCAGAAGCAGGAAGGTAGCCTCTACGTCCTTTCTGGCAATATTCTCGCGGACAACAAAGCATCCGCCGAGATGAACATTTCCGCTTGGGGAACGTCGTCGCGCGCCATCAGCCAGTACGTGCCGGGCGAAACCGCCGATCTCGGCGAGAACGGCCGCGTCACGCTTCAGGCTAACGGTGACTACCGTGTCGAGAGCAGCGTCGAATTCACCGGCAGCCGTGGTCCGCGCCTGTTCGTGACCGCGACCGTGCCGCCGAAGTTTACGCTGGATAACTATCGGCATGTCCTGCTTTCCGGGTCGACGACGGACTCGATGGCCAATGCCTTCTTCAACACGCTGACGGTCACGATACCGGCCACGATCATCCCGATCCTGATTGCCGCCTTCGCGGCCTATGCGCTCGCTTGGATGGAGTTTCCGGGCCGCGCACTGCTGATCGCCGCCGTCGTCGCGCTGCTCGTCGTTCCGCTGCAACTCGCGCTGATCCCGCTCCTCCGGCTGCATCTCGCCATCGGTATCGGCAAGGGCTATCTCGGCGTCTGGCTCGCCCATACCGGGTTCGGCTTGCCGCTGGCGATCTACCTGCTCCGCAACTACATGGTCGGCCTGCCGCGCGACATCATCGAATGCGCGAAAGTGGACGGCGCCACCGATTTCCAGATCTTCACGCGCATCATATTGCCGCTTTCATTTCCCGCGCTCGCATCCTTCGCAATCTTCCAGTTCCTGTGGACCTGGAACGATCTCCTGGTGGCCAAGGTTTTCCTGATCGATGCCACCGGAGAGACCACCGTGATGACCAACCAGATCGTCGAGCTTCTCGGGACCCGCGGCGGCAACTGGGAAATCCTGGCGACGGCCGCCTTCGTTTCCATGGCTGTGCCGCTGGCCGTCTTCTTCGCGATGCAGCGCTATCTCGTTCGCGGTCTGCTTGCGGGCTCGGTCAAGGGCGGCTGAGCGGCGGCGGACGAAATGTACAATCCTGAAGGAAGAGAAATGACCGTAATGACAGAGGCGACGCTTTCGCCCGACAAGGACTGGTGGCGCGGCGCGGTGATCTACCAGATCTATCCGCGCTCGTACCAGGACTCGAACGGCGACGGGATCGGAGACCTCAAGGGGATCACCGCGCGCCTGCCGCACATCGCAGCCCTCGGTGCCGACGCCATCTGGATCTCTCCCTTCTTCACCTCGCCGATGAAGGATTTCGGCTACGACGTCTCGAACTACACCGACGTCGATCCGATGTTCGGATCGCTGGCCGATTTCGACGCGATGATCGCCGAGGCCCATCGCCTCGGCATCAGGGTCATGATCGACCTCGTCATCTCGCACACGTCCGACAAGCATCCGTGGTTCGTCGAAAGCCGTTCCAGTCGCATCAATGCGAGATCAGACTGGTACGTGTGGTCGGATCCGAAGCCGGACGGCACACCTCCGAACAATTGGCTGTCGATCTTCGGCGGGTCCGCCTGGCAGTGGGACCCGACCCGCATGCAATATTACATGCACAACTTCCTGACTTCGCAGCCGGACCTCAACATGCACAACCCGCAGGTCCAGGACGCGGTGCTCGATGCCACCCGTTTCTGGCTACAGCGGGGCGTCGACGGCTTTCGCCTCGACACGATCAATTTCTATTTTCACGACAAGCTTCTGCGCGACAATCCACCGCTCGCCCCGGAGCGGCGCAACGCCTCCACCGCGCCGGCGGTCAATCCTTACAATTTCCAGGATCATCTCTACGACAAGAACCAGCCGGAAAACCTCGAATTCCTGAGGCGTTTTCGTGCGCTGCTCGAGGAGTATCCTGCGATCGCCGCCGTCGGCGAGGTGGGTGACAGCCAGTACGGGCTGGAGATCGTCGGCCAGTACACCTCGGGCAACGACAAGATGCAGATGTGCTACGCCTTCGAGTTCCTGGCGCCCGAGCCGCTGACGCCGAAGGTGATCGCCGAGACCCAGAGAGCCTTCGCGCTTGCCGCGCCGGAAGGTTGGGCTTGCTGGGCCTTTTCCAACCACGACGTCGTGCGTCACGTGAGCCGTTGGGGTGCCGACGTTGCCGACCGCACCGCGTTCGCCAAGTTGATGGCTGCCATCCTGATGACCCAACGCGGTTCGGTTTGCATCTATCAGGGCGAGGAACTAGGACTCACCGAGGCCGACATTGCCTTCGAGGACCTGCAGGATCCTTACGGCATCGAGTTCTGGCCGGAATTCAAGGGCCGTGACGGCTGCCGCACACCGATGGTCTGGGACAATCTCGCGGCCCAGGCGGGTTTCTCCACCGCTGCCAGGACCTGGCTGCCGATCCCCGTCGAGCATGTTCTGAATGCGGTGAGCGTGCAGGAGGGCCGGGAGGATTCCGTGCTCGAGCAGTACCGCCGCTTCCTTGCGTTCCGCCGCGGGCACCCGGCACTCGTCAAGGGCGCGGTCGAGTTTCATACGATCGGCGAGACGGCGCTCGCCTACAGCCGCATTTTCGGCGACGAAACCGTCCTCTGTGCGTTCAACATGAGTCCGGAGGCGGCGGCACTGCCGCTGCCGTCCGGCGATTGGACGGCGCTCGAAGGGCACGGCTTCGCAGCCGAAGTCATCGATGGCAATATCAAGCTTCCGGCTTGGGGCGCGTTCTTCGCGCGTCGCAGCTGACCGAGAGAGGGGGAGTTCATGGCAGGCCTCGTACTGAAGGATATCCGCAAGAACTACGGACAGGTCAAGGTCCTGCACGGCATCGACCTGGAGATCGAGCAGGGCGAGTTCATCGTCTTCGTCGGTCCGTCGGGATGCGGCAAGTCGACCTTGTTGCGCATGATCGCCGGGCTCGAGGAGGTGACGTCCGGTGAACTCGTCATCGACGGCGAGGTCGTAAACGACGTCCCGCCATCGAAGCGGGGCATCGCAATGGTCTTCCAGTCCTATGCGCTCTACCCCCACATGACGGTCTACGACAACATGGCCTTCGGCATGCGGATCGCGGGCCTGCCTCGCGACGAGATCGACAAGCGGGTGCGGTCTGCCGCCGATATCCTGCAACTCGGTCCTTATCTCGACCGGCTGCCGAAGGCACTCTCCGGCGGCCAGCGCCAGCGTGTCGCAATCGGCCGCGCGATCTGCCGCGATCCCAAGGTCTTCCTCTTCGACGAGCCGCTCTCGAACCTCGACGCGGCACTGCGCGTGGCGACCCGCATCGAGATCGCCAAGCTCAACGAGAGCATGCCGGATACCACGATGATCTACGTCACCCACGACCAGGTCGAGGCAATGACGCTTGCCGACCGCATCGTCGTGTTGTCGGCGGGCCGCATCGAGCAGGTCGGTGCGCCGCTCGAGCTTTACGAGCACCCGGCCAATCTCTTCGTCGCGCGGTTCATTGGCTCGCCGGCCATGAACATCATGCCGGCAACGATCGTGGAAACTGGCAAGACGACGACGATCGCGCTCAAGGACGGCAGTATGGTTTCGGTCGACATCGAGACGCCGGCCGCCGACAAGGGGAAGAAGGCGAGCTTCGGCGTCAGGCCCGAGGACCTCAGCGTCGCGGACGGCGAGGCCCAGCTTTTCGAGGGCAGGGTGAGTCTCGTCGAGGCGCTCGGCGAAGTCACGCTGCTCTACGTCGATGGTCCGGTGGAGGATGAACCGATCACGGTCAAGCTGCCCGGCGTCGTCGATATCACGAAGGGCGCTACGCTTCGGTTCGCCGCAGACCGGCCGAAACTGCATCTCTTCGACGAGAGCGGGCACAGCTACTACAAGGGTTGACCACGCGACGTTAACCTCTCGTTTGCCATGATGCAGAACCGGGACGGAACCCACCGCCGAGCCTTTGCCACGTCACGTTCTGTTAAACCTAGAAGAGCTATTTTTCCTTCAGACATGTGAAGGGGAACCGAGATGGGAAGCTTTTCGGGTGGCGTGAATTACCTGCAACGGGAAGAATCCTTCATGTACGACCGCGAAGGGCGGTTCCGCATGGAAGACACCCGCAATGCCGCGCGCATCGAGTATACCGAAAAGGGCGTCATGCACATGGCGGCGCGGCGCTGCGACGTCATCCGGATTTCCCGAAGCAGCGCTATCCTCGGCCTGCTGACTCAGTACACGCTGCCGCAGCAGTTTTACCTCGATATCCCCGATGCGCGGATTTCAAAGATCGGCTGTGTCCTGATGAAGGTCTTCGTCAACAATACGATCGAGGTCCGTTTCCTCCGTCTGTTGTCAGAGAAGGAGCTCGACCGGATCTTCGTCTTCTCGACTCATCCGGCCCATCGAGACAAGGTGCTCGACATACGTTCCTGGTAAAGTTCCAGGTCGCTTCGATGTGATCGTAAACAATTGGAAGGCCGTGCCTGTGCACGGCCTTCCGCTTTCTGGGCTTGGCACGCCCGAGCCCGGTTTCTGAGCTGCGACACACTTCTTCTCGGCGCGTAAACCTCTTGGTTACCAACTTTCTTCATAGTTTAGCTTGTCCGAAAGGCGCTGCCCCCCTTTGGCCACAACCGGATCATCAATTCGGCAAAGTTGCTGGGCAGGAGCGGCGGATGAGTTTTGTGTCCGGTAGCGAGTAAGAGTATGTCGTCGTCGAGTAAGTTGCGTCGCCATCAGAACAGTGCCCTTCGAAGCGGCGGCCTGTCGCGCAAGTCTCTCATCGTCGCCGGACTCCTGAGCGCCGGTGTGGTGGCGACGCTCTGGACCACGGCGGTCATTGCGACGGTCCACACCATGGGCGGCTCCGATGAAGCCGGATATCGGCGCGGCACCGGAGCGGGGCTCGCCCTCATGCTCCACGATCCCGCGCTCGCCGCTGCCACACCTTCCAAGACCTCCCGTCCGCCGGCGCCTCCGGCCGCCATCGAGGCGGCGAAGATGCGGATCGCTGCCGCTGTTGCTGGCACCGATGATGTCGAGTTCGCCGTCCTTCCCGATGCGATGAGCCTTGCCTCCGTCGACAAGTCCGATCGTCTCGACTGGTCGCGGGTCGGCGTATCCCCGGACGAGCAGGCGCTGGCCGTGCTGAAGAAGGCTCTCGCTCGCGCCGACGGTGAGCGGGTGGCGAGACTTGCGCTTGCGGCCGAGCTCGAAAAGGAGCAGGCAATACTCGCCAAGGCGCAGATGACGGCCTCCGCCGCCGCGACCAATGACGAACTCACCACGGGCTCGATCCCTGCCGCAAACGGTACGGCAACCGCGCTCGCCTATGCCGCACCCACCTCGGCACACGAGACGGTCGATAGCGCGCTGGTCGAGGATGCCTTCGGCGATGTGCTTGCCGGCGGCGAGGAAATCGACAATGGCTTGCCGGAAGACGGGCCTCTGCCCGCTGCGCGCCCACGGATCGCGGCGCCCGCCGCCAAGGCCGAAGTCGAACAAGACACCAAACCGGCGAAGTCGCCGCTCCTCACCTATGCCAAGCCTTCGAAGTCGATCATCGAGGAGGACGAGGATCGCCCGTCGATCTTCGGCCGCAAGGCGCAGCTCCCCGGCCGTGGCAACCGTATTGCCGTCTATGACATCTCCGCCGGCGTGGTCCATATGCCGAACGGCGAGAGGCTCGAGGCTCATTCCGGCCGCGGTTCCTATCGCGACAATCCGAAATACGTGCACGTGAAGAACCGTGGCTCTACGCCGCCGAATGTCTATAGCCTGCGCATGCGCGAGTCCCGCTTTCACGGGGTCGAGGCGATCCGTATGACGCCGGTCGGCGACGCCAAGATGTTCGGCCGTGACGGCTTTCTCACCCACACCTACCTCCTGAGGGTGCGCGGCGACTCCTCCGGCTGCGTCGTCTTCAACGACTACAATCGCTTCCTGAAGGCCTTCAAGCGCGGCGAGGTCAAGACCCTGATCGTCGTACCAAGGATGGCCGACCTCAATCGCTACATGGCGATGCTCTGAGGGACTACACCGCGATGCGGGTCCGCTCCTGTCTCGCCTCGCCGGCGATCGCACCGGGCGAACGCCCGGTCACCCGTTTGAAGGCCCGTGAGAAGGCCGCCTGCGAACCGTAGCCCAGCCGATGGGCGGCGGTTTCGATCGGCATGCGGTCGCGGCTGATCCATTGTGCGGCAAGCCGCATACGCAGCTCGGTGAGATAGCGCACCGGCGTCATGCCGGTGACCGCAAGGAAACGTTCGGCGAAGACGGAGCGTGATGCGCCCATGAGCTTCGCCAGTTCCGCAAGCGTCCAGTCGCGACCGGGCTCGCGATGGAGTGCGACCAGCACGCGCCCGAGACGCGGATCGCGCAGCGCGGCGATCCAGCCGGTCGCGTCGCCGCATCCGCATTCCACCCATGCTCGGACGATGGAGGCTGCGACCACATCTGCGAGGCGGGCGAGAATGCCCGCATAGCCGGCGCGGCCCTGGCTGACTTCCCGTGCCATCGCCTCGAGCATCGGCAGGATCTCCGGATAGCGCACCATGATCGTGCCCACACGCATGACCTCGGGCATCAGCGCCACGAGAGGGTGCATGCCGCCGAGATCGAAATCCATGCAGGCGGAGAAGATCAGCACGGGCTCCTTCTCGCTGCAGGCACTTTCATCGCAAGCCCTGATGTCGCTCACCATCGAGCAGAGAGGCTCCCGCCGTAGCGAGGCGAGCTCGGTGCAGGGTTGGGAAACGTCCGGTGATGAACCGATCACGTGAAGGCCGCCACGCGGCAGAAGCGCCGCATCACCGGCCTTCATTTCGTGCAGCACGCCGCTCGGCGCTCGCAACGCGATCGACCCACGCGCCACGAACAGGAATTTGGCGCGACTGTCGCCGTCGCCGAAGGCATAGGCAAATGGTGGCGAGAGCTCGATGCGGCGGTAGTCGACGCCCACGAGCCGCATGCCGAGCAGCAGCTCGCTGACGAGGTCCGTGTCGAGTAAGCCGGACGGAGCTGAATTGTCGGACTTTCGATCAAGCATAGCGGACTATGTGACATAGAAAGTCCGGAGAGTCCAGCCTAGCTTTCTTGCGGTGTAACTCCTCCCATCGCGAAAGGACAAACCGATGACTTCCACGACCAATCACGACCGCGGTGCAGGCGGGCGGCAAGTGCCGGCCTGGTCGGCGGTCGCTTCCATGACGATCGGTGTTTTCAGCCTGGTGACCGCCGAATTCCTGCCGGCGAGCCTCCTCACTCCCATCGCGGCAGATCTCGCGATCAGCGAGGGTTCGGCCGGGCAGGCGGTGACGACCACCGCGCTCTTCGGTTTCGTCACCAGTCTGCTGATTACCGCTGCCGCGCGCAGTGCCGATCGTCGCAAACTGCTGATGTTCTTTTCCGCGCTGCTGGTCACCTCCAACCTCTTCGTCGCCTTCGCGCCGGGCCTGCCGTTGCTGCTCTTCGGCCGTGTGCTTCTCGGAGTGGCGCTCGGCGGATTCTGGGCCATGTCGACCGCCGTCACGATGCGGTTGGTGCCGCCGGTCCTCGTGCCGAGGGCGCTCGCCATCCTCATGAGCGGGGTGTCGGTCGCGACCGTGCTCGCGGCGCCGGTGGGTAGCTATCTCGGCGACCTCATCGGCTGGCGCGACGTCTTCCTGCTCGCCGCCGCGCTGGGGCTCGCGGCCCTGCTGGCGCAGTGGCTGACCCTGCCGAGCCTGCGTCCGACCGGTACGGCAAAACTCGGCACACTGGTCGAGGTGCTCCGCCGACCGGGTATCGGTCTCGGCATGCTGGCCGTGCTCCTCGTCTTCGGCGGCCACTTCGTCTTCTTTACCTATCTCCGCGCCTATCTGGAGAGCGGCAGCGGATTTTCGATCGCCTCTATCTCGACGATTCTGCTCGGCTTCGGCGTCGCCAATTTTCTCGGCACGCTTCTGGCCGGCAGGCTCGTGCAGAAGAGCCTGCGCCTGACGCTGGTCATGGCGCCGCTTCTCATGGGCACGCTGGCGGTGGCGATCGTCGCGATCGGTACGAATCCGGTCTTCGACGTTCTTGCGGTCGTGCTCTGGGGTCTGTTCTTCGGCGGTGTGCCGGTGGCCTGGTCGAGCTGGATTGCGCGCACCGTGCCGGACGAGGCCGAAAGTGCGGGGGGCCTCTTCGTCGCCTCGATCAATTTCGCGATCGGCCTCGGCGCCGGATTGGGCGGCGTGGTCTTCGACTTCGGCGGTGGCATGGCGACGACCGCCATGAGCGGGATCGTGCTGATCCTCGCCGCCTTCAGTATCCTTGTCGGAGTACGCTCACGGGCGCCGGTGCCTGTGGCAGTCTGAGATCAGGTTTGGAAGAAGGTGAAGGGCGGGTCCGTGTGACCCGCCCTTCCTCATGCGTTCAGCGCGTCGCGTTGACGCTCAGTAAAGAACGCTGGCGCCCTGGTCGGCGGGGCCGGCGGTGCGGCGGAAGGTGGCGAAGAGTTCGCGTCCGAGACCGAATTCGTTCTCGGAGAGATCGACGGTGACCGCCGGGCGGGCGTCGAACTCGGCCGCGTCGACCATCACTTCGAGCGTGCCAGCGACAGCGTCCAGACGGATCATGTCGCCGTTGCGGATCCTGGCGATCGGCCCGCCGTTGCTCGCCTCCGGCGTCACATGGATCGCCGCCGGCACCTTGCCCGACGCACCGGACATGCGGCCGTCGGTGACGAGCGCCACCTTGTGGCCGCGGTCCTGCAGCACGCCGAGCGGAGGAGTGAGGCGATGCAGTTCCGGCATGCCGTTCGCACGCGGGCCCTGGAACCGGACGACGGCGACGAAGTCGCGGTCGAGCTTGCCCGCCTTGAAGGCGTCCTGCAGTTCCTGCTGGTCGTGGAAGACGATCGCCGGCGCCACGATCACGTGCCGCTCGGGCTTGACCGCGGAGATCTTGATCACCGACTTGCCGAGATTGCCGGTGAGCATCTTGAGCCCGCCGGTCGGCTGGAACGGCGTCTCAATTGCGGCGAGCACCTTCGGATCGGCGCTCTTTTCGGGAGCTGCCTCGCGTTGAACGGTTCCGTCTTCCGCAAGCCTCGGTTCGACCGTGTAGGCGGCAAGCCCGTGGCCGTAGACGGTGCGGACATCCTCATGCAGGAGACCGCCCTTCAGGAGCTCCTTGATGAGGAAGCCCATGCCGCCGGCGGCATGGAAATGGTTCACGTCGGCGAGGCCGTTCGGATAGACCCGGGCGAGAAGCGGCACGATGTCGGAAAGATCGGAGATGTCCTGCCAGCTCAGTTCGATGCCTGCGGCGCGCGCCATCGCGACGAGGTGCATGGTGTGGTTGGTGGAGCCGCCGGTCGCATGCAGCCCCACGACGCCGTTGACGATCGAGCGTTCGTCGATCATCTCGCCGACCGGCGTGAACTCGTTGCCGAGCGCGGTGATGGCGAGCGCCCGCTTGGCGGCTTCACGCGTCAGCGCTTCGCGGAGCGGCGTGTTCGGGTTGACGAAGGAGGCGCCCGGCATGTGCAGGCCCATGATCTCCATCAGCATCTGGTTGGAGTTCGCCGTGCCGTAGAAGGTGCAGGTGCCGGGACCGTGATAGGATTTCGATTCCGCTTCCAGCAGTTCGGCACGGCCGACCTTGCCTTCGGCATAAAGCTGGCGGATGCGGGACTTCTCGTCGTTCGGCAGGCCGCTGGTCATCGGTCCGGCCGGAATGAAGACCGCCGGAAGGTGACCGAAGGTCAGCGCTGCGATCGCCAGACCGGGGACGATCTTGTCGCAAATGCCGAGATAGACCGCCGCATCGAACATGTTGTGCGAAAGGCCGACGGCGGCGGCCATGGCGATCAGGTCGCGGGAAAAGAGCGAGAGCTCCATGCCGGGCTGACCCTGGGTCACGCCGTCACACATGGCCGGAACGCCGCCGGCCACCTGCGCCACGCCGCCGGCCTCGCGCGCCGCCTCGCGGATGATCGCGGGGAAGGTCTCGAACGGCTGATGCGCCGAGAGCATGTCGTTGTAGGAGGTGATGATCCCGAGATTGGGCACGGCGTCGCCGGCAAGATCCGCCTTCTCCGACGGCGCGCAGGCCGCAAAGCCGTGGGCGAGATTGCCGCAGGAGAGCACGGAGCGATGCACGCCCTTGGCGATCTGGCTGCGGACGCGGTCGAGATAGCGCTCGCGGCTCGCCTTAGAGCGTTCGACGATGCGCTTGGTGATGGCTTCAATGCGTTTGTCGGCGGTCATGGATATCATCCTGTCTGTTCGGGTGAACGGACCGCGAAGGGAGGATCGCACGCCCGTTCGGGCTCATCTCGGCGCCGGCCCGGCCGGCAGTCGGGCTGCCGGCGGTGCGGACGCGACAAGAAGGGCGTCAGGGCGCCCAGTATATCTCGACGGGCGAGGCGGCGCGATTGAGAACCGCGCGGACCGGCATTTCAGCCTCGTCTTTGCCGGCGAGCGCCTTGTCGAGCACGGCCTTCTTCTCCGCGCCTTCGATATGAAGCACCAGAAGCCGGGCATCCTGAAGGCCGGAGAAGGAGAAGGTGAGGCGGGTTTCGCCGGCACCTTCGGCCTCCATCGTCATCACCCGCCGCGGCAGGGAAAGGTCGAGCGCCTCCGCCAGATGGTTGCCGCCGGGGAAGAAGGAGGCGGTGTGGCCGTCATTGCCCATGCCGAGCACGACGACGTCGAAGGGCTGCGCGAGTGCCGCCGCCGCTTCCGTCGCACGTTCCGCTGCCTCTTCCGCCGAGTCCGCCGCGCTGAAGAGCGGCAGGAAGCGGGCCTTTGCCGCGGCGTTCTTCAAAAGATGGGTCGCGACCAGGAGATGGTTGGAGCGCGGATTGTCGGCGGGCACGAAGCGCTCGTCGACGAGCGTGACCGTGACCTTCTCCCAATCGAGCGCCTCGCGCGAGAGGGCGTCGAAGAAGGCCTTGGGCGTCGATCCGCCGGAGACGGCGATCGAGGCTTCGCCGCGCGCGGCAACCGCCGCCGAAAGGGCGGCTGCGACCGTGGCGGCAAGCGTTGTCGCGAGTGCTGCGCCGTTTTCGAATGTGTTTTCCTTGCTCGTCATGGCGCTTACTCGATCTCGTGCCAGGTACGGCCGTCACGCTCGATGAGCGCGATTGCCTGGCTCGGGCCCCAGGTGCCGGCGGTATAGCCCTGTGTCTTCTGCCCGGTTTCTTCCCAGGCGGTCAGGATCGGATCGACCCAGCGCCACGCGGCCTCAACCTCGTCGCGGCGCATGAACAGCGTCTGGTTCGAACGGATGACATCCATCAGCAGGCGCTCGTAGGCGTCTGGATTGCGCACGTCGAAGGCCTGCGCGAAGCTCATGTCGAGCGACACATGGCGGAGCCGCATGCCGCCCGGACCCGGGTCCTTGATCATCAGCCACTGCTTGACGCCTTCGTCCGGCTGCAGGCGGATGACGAGCTTGTTCGCCTCGATGCGGCCGGCGGCATCACCGAAGATCGAATGCGGGATCGGCTTGAAGGTAATGACGATTTCCGACATACGGGTTGCGAGCCGCTTGCCGGTGCGCAGGTAGAAGGGAACACCCGCCCAGCGCCAGTTGCCGATCTCGGCCTTGATGGCGACGAAGGTTTCCGTGTCGGAGGGGCCTTCGAGTTCCTCGGTATAGCCCTTGACCGGACCACCGGCGGAGGCGCCGGCCTTGTACTGGCCACGCACCGTCAGGCGCTCGACGTTCGAGGGGTCGATCGGTTTTAGCGAACGGAGCACCTTGAGCTTCTCGTCGCGGACGGCTTCCGCATCCATCGAGTTCGGCGCTTCCATGGCGACGAGGCAGAGAAGCTGCAGCATGTGGTTCTGCACCATGTCGCGCAGCGCGCCGGCCTTGTCGTAGTAGCTGACGCGGCCCTCGAGGCCGACCGATTCGGCGACAGTGATCTGGACGTGGTCGATATGAGCCGAATTCCACAGCGGCTCGTAAAGCGCGTTGGCGAACCGGAGCGCCATCAGGTTCTGCACCGTCTCCTTGCCGAGATAGTGGTCGATGCGGAAGATCTGTTCTTCCTTGAAGACCTTGCCGATCGTGTCGTTCAGCACCTGCGCGGAGGCGAGGTCGCGGCCAATCGGCTTCTCGACGACGATGCGGGTGGACTTGGTGATGAGGTCGAAATCGCGGATCTTGTCGGCAATGTCGCCGAAGATCGAAGGCGAGACGGCGAGATAGAAGGCACGCACGATGTCCTTGCCATCGTCGAGCAGCGTCTTCAGCCGGTCCCACCCCTCCGGCGACTTCGCGTCGACCGGGACGTAGAAGATGCGTGCACAGAACTTCGCGACCTCGGCATCGTCGTATTCGCCCTGGCGGAGATGCTCCTTCAGCGCGTTTTCGGCGAACTTGCGGTAGTCGTCGTCCGAAAGCGGCGTGCGCGACGCGCCGATGATGCGGGTCGGCTCGGTCAATTGGCCGGCGAGCTGCCGGTGATAGAGTGCCGGCAGAAGTTTGCGTTCGGCAAGGTCGCCGGTGCCGCCGAAGACGACGTAGTCAAAGGGCTCAACGGGGATAATCTGGCTGCTCATGCGCGGCATCTCTCAGTCGGAAACGTTGGTGCGTTTCTAATCTAATCGATTTAAAAAAGCCAGTAGCCAAACCGAAAAAAGCACCGACCGGAGCACACGGCAGCAATTCGCGGTCGCGCATGTTAGAGGTCATGATCCTCGCTAGAGCCGGCGGGCAGATCATGAATGATGCGTTTCTGGGCGTGAGCGACCACATCGTTGGTGGACCTGAAAGGCGCAGTCAGGAGACCCCACCATTGTATGAAGAGGCCCGCGTCCTCATTCTTGGAGTGCATATCTTCCGCACCTCTCTCCGAAGCCTCGCAACTCTCCGCATCCTCGTCTTCAGTCGAACGCAGCAGGTCTACGGCATCGCGCGCCTGCGAGGCCGGTACAAGGATAGGAGAGGCCCCCGTTCCTTTGGGCCATTGCTCGTCTCGGTAGGATCCAGCCGGGGCATCCACGGTACTGATACCATATGCCCTCAGAAAGGAGCGCGTCACTTCAACCTCGTCCTTTCCAAAAACCGTGGCGACACAGACGGGCCGATCGGGCGCGTTCTCTACCGTTGCCATTGAGGGCGCCGCCTTTCTTCTCAGAGCTTGTCCCTCAACGCATACCACGTCAGCGCCAGGAAGAGGAGCGGGCTGCGGAGCCGCGGACCGCCGGGGAAGGGCCGGATTCTCAGGTCCCTCAGGTATTCGAGCTCCGACGAACGGCCGAGCACCGTCTCGCCATAGAGCTTCCCGCAGTAGTTCGACAACATCACGCCGTGGCCGGAATAGCCGCCGATCGAGGTGACGCCCGGCATCACCTCGCGAACGAAGGGCTTGCGCGGCATGGTGATGCCGACCGAGCCGCCCCAGCCATGGGTGATCTCGATCGCGCTCAGCTCCGGATAGATCTCGGCGATCTGCCGGCGGATATGGGCCGAGATGTCCCGCGGTGCGTCGGCCGTATAGGCCTCGCGTCCGCCGAAGAGCAGCCGGCCGTCACGGGATTTGCGGAAATAGCGCACGACGAAACGGGAGTCGGCGACGGCCTCGCCGCCAGGAATGACGGTCGGGAATTTATCGAGCGGCGCCGTCGCCCCGATAAAGGAGCGGATCGGCATGACATGCGCGGCGGTGACCGGTTCGAGATTGCCGATATAAGCATTGGTGGCGATCAGCACGCGGCTTGCGGTGATCGTTCCCTTCGGCGTGTCGATCAGCGTCTTGCCGCCGGCGCGCCGGATGGCAATGGCCGGCGTCATCTCGTGGATTGCAGCGCCCGCGGCGCTTGCCGCACGCGCCAGCCCGACAACAAGTTTCAGCGGGTGGATGTGGCCCGTGCCGCTGTCATGGACGCCGTAGTGGTAATGGCTGGAGCCGAGGCGTTCGGCAGTTTCCTTCGCATCCATGAACCGCAGGTGCGGATAGCCGTAGCGGGTCGCGGCGATCTCGGCCGTGTGCCGGTACTCCTTCTCGTGCCCCGGCTTGTGGGCGACGTTCATCTGCCCCGGCATGAACTCCATGTCGATCCGGTGCTCGGCGGCGAAATCGAGGAGGTACTTTTTCGCGTGTTCGGCAAGGTCGAACAGTGCCTTCGACCGCTCGTAGCCGAGTTCGGCTTCGAGTTCGTCCGGATAGGCGCGCTGGCCGGTGCCCAACTGCCCGCCGTTGCGCCCCGACGCGCCGTCGCCGATCCGGCTGGCCTCGATCAGGACGACCGAGACGCCGCCCTTGGCAAGCGTATAGGCGGCCTGCAGCCCCGTATAGCCACCGCCGACAATGGCGATATCGGCCGTGGTCGAGCCGTCGAGCGCCGGATATTCGGGACGCTCGCCGACCGTTGCCTGATACCAGGAAATCCCCGGCGCGATCGGGCTTTGCCAAGTCATGGGCGCCCTCACACGTTCAGCAGCAGGAATTCACGTTCCCACGGGCTGATCACCTGCATGAAGGTCTCGAACTCGCCGCGCTTCACGCCGGCATAGAGCCCGATGAACTCCTCGCCGAGCACCTCGGCCAGCGCCGGTTCGGCTTCCATCACCGATACGGCCTCGAGCAACCCGCGCGGCAGCTCGACCGAACCTTCGTTGGCGGTGCCTTCGGAGGCTTCCGTCGGATCCGCGCCCCTGACGATGCCGAGATAGCCGGCGGCGAGCGAGGCGGCGAGCGCGAGGTACGGGTTGGCGTCCGAGCTCGGCAGGCGGTTTTCGACCCGGCGGGCGGCGGCGTTCGACACCGGCACGCGGAAGGCAGTAGTGCGGTTGTCGTAGCCCCAGGCATTGTTGACGGGCGCCGACATGTCCGGCGTCAGACGACGATAGGAGTTCACATAGGGCGCCATCATGACCAGCGCCTTCGGCACGAAGGCCTGCATGCCGCCGATGAAATGGAAGAATTCCTTCGACGCCGACCCGTCCGGATTGGAGAAGATGTTCTTGCCGGTCTCCTTGTCCACGACGGACTGGTGGATGTGCATGGCCGAACCCGGCTGGCCCTGCATCGGCTTGGCCATGAAGGTCGCGTAGATGCCGTGCTTCAGCGCCGCCTCGCGGATCGTCCGCTTGAACAGGAAGACCTGGTCGGCGAGCTCGATCGGATCGCCGTGGCGCAGGTTGATCTCGAGCTGGGCCGGCCCCTCCTCGTGAATGAGGGTGTCTATCTCCAGCCCCTGCTTTTCGGAGAAGTGGTAGATGTCATCGATCAGCTCGTCGAACTCGTTGATGCCGGCGATCGAATAGCCCTGACCGCCGAGGATCGACCGGCCCGACCGACCTTTCGGCGGATGCAGCGGATAGTCGGGGTCGTCGTTCATGGCGACGAGGTAGAACTCGATTTCCGGTGCGACGACCGGTCGCCAGCCCTTCTCCTCGTAGAGCCGCATGACGTTCTTCAGCACGTTGCGCGGCGTATAGGAGACCTGCTCGCCGTTCGAGCCGACGACGTCGCAGATCACCTGCGCGGTCGGGTCGGTCTCCCATGGCACGACGGAAAGTGTCGAAAGGTCGGGCACGAGCTTCAGGTCGCTGTCGCGCGGCTCGTAGCGGAACTGGCCGCTCTCTTCCGGGTATTCGCCGGAGATCGTGTGGCGGTAGAGCGCCGAAGGCAGCGCGAGCGACGTGTCGCCCGTGAACTTCGAGGTCGGCATCATCTTGCCGCGCGGAACGCCGGCGAGGTCCGGCGTGATGCATTCGATGTCCTCGATGCCGCGCGCGCGAAGCCATGCGGTGGCATCCTTCCACGTCTTTACGCCGCGGGTCGACTGGATGTCCGGAGGAATGCTTGCCTTTTTTGATGCCGCGCCGTGGGGTCTGAGCATTGTTTTCTTTGCAGGCATGTCTCACCGGTTTGGTTGTTGATGGCGCCATCATAACCGGACTTCGTAAATTGGCGAGGGGGGAAACCACGTTGACTTTGCGGCGCCGATCGAAAACACAGGTCTTCTTTGTCAGAGGGCCGGGACTTGGCGCGTATATTTGATGTTGCTGTCATAGGGGCGGGTGCCGCAGGCATGATGTGCGCGCTCGTCGCCGGCAAGCGCGGCCGGCGGATGCTGCTGCTCGACCACGCGCACGCGCCGGGGGAGAAGATTCGCATTTCGGGCGGCGGGCGCTGCAACTTCACCAACATCCATGCTGGGCCGAAGAACTTCCTTTCGGCAAACCCGCATTTCGCCAAGTCCGCACTCGCCCGCTTCGCGCCCACTGATTTCATCGCCATGGTCGACCGCCACGGGATCGCCTGGCACGAGAAGACGCTCGGCCAGCTCTTTTGCGACGACAGCGCCAAGGACATCATCCGTATGCTGCTCGACGAGATGCGGGCGGCGGGTGTGGAACTGCAGCTCGGCGTCGAGATTTCCGCGGTTGAAAAGGGCGAGGGTGGCTTTCGGCTGCAAACGACGGTCGGAGAAATCCGCGCCGCTTCCGTGGTGATCGCGACGGGTGGCAAGTCGATCCCGAAGATGGGCGCGACCGGCTTCGCCTATCGTGTCGCCGCCGACTTCGACCTCAAGGTGACCGAGACGCGCCCCGGCCTCGTGCCGCTCACGCTCGATCCGGCGCTACTTGCCGAGCTTGCGCCGCTCGCCGGCGTTTCCGTCGATGCCGAGATACGGCACGGCAAGACGGCGTTCCGTGAGGCGCTGCTTTTCACCCACAGAGGATTGAGCGGGCCGGCGATCCTGCAGATTTCGAGCTATTGGCGCGAAGGTGACGAGATCACGTTGTCACTCGAACCGGATGTTGATTTTGCCGCGCTGCTGAAAACGGCGAAGCGCGAAAACGGTCGGCAGGCGGTACAGACCGTACTCGCCCGGCATTTGCCGAAACGGCTTGCGCAATATGTCGTCGAACGGTTTGCCGTCGACAGGCCGCTCGCCGATCTGTCGGACAAGGCGCTGGAGGCGCTTGCCGCATTCCTCCATGGCTGGGCGATCAAACCGGCTGGCTCTGAAGGTTATCGCACGGCGGAAGTGACCCTCGGCGGCATCGATACGGCGGAGCTCGACTCGAAGACGATGATGGCGAAGCGTGTGCCGGGCCTCTATTTCGTCGGCGAATGTGTCGATGTCACCGGCTGGCTCGGCGGCTATAATTTCCAGTGGGCCTGGGCCTCCGGCCATGCCGCCGGCGAGAGCGTGTGATACGCTTTTCAGCACTTGTTAACGGGGCGGGCGCATGCTCGTCCGACGGGATACGACGATCGTCGTTGCGACATCTTGTCGGGTGGCGAACCGCGACAACCGTGAACTAGGTTGCTCAACAGTATTCGTGGGGTAGCAGTGATGAGACAGTCAAATCGCAGAGCACGCGCAATCGCCATTGCCAGGGCGCAGGACGACCGCCGCGTTCTTCTTCGGCGCACGGCCGCCCTCGGCTTTGCCGCCTGCTGCATTCTGATGGCCTTCGCCGTACTCGCCCTGTAGGCGACAGGGCATTGCCACCACGCTGCCTCCGGACGAGGCGGCTTCTTCCTCCCCGTCCGCGGCGGCTGTCTTCGCCCGGCCGGACCACCGGGCGAAGATCTTGCGAGCCCTTTGCCACGGAGCCTCGCCGTAGTGCGCGTAAAAGGCATCTTCCTCTGCGAGCGTCGGCCGCCGCGCGGCGGTATGGGACGAAACCAGGCGGGCGAGCAGCAATCCTGCGAATTCGTACATGGATGTATCTCCTCTGGATGAAACACATCCACTTATCTATAGCGCCAAATTTGCTTCATAAACCGACGAGAATGCATTACGTTTTTCATCCATGAAAAATGCATCCTGGGACGCCTACCAGATTTTCCTGCTCGTTGCCCGGCACGGCGGCCTTTCCGGTGCGGCCAGTGAGACCGGCTTGAGCCCGGCAACCATCGGCCGGCGGATGATCGAGTTCGAGCGCCGGATCGGCCGTCCGCTCTTCGTGCGCAGCCAGAGCGGCTATGCCCTTACCGGCGACGGGCGGCAACTGCTGGAGCAATTGAGCGACATGGAGGCGGCGGCCCGTCGCATAGAAGCGTGGCGCGAAGAAGCCGCCGCTCCGGCCCTGGTCAGGCTGGCTGCCGGCACCTGGATCGCATGGCTCGTCAGCGAGAATTTTCCGGCGCTGCTTACCGAGCGCGATCCGTTCCGTATCGATCTCCACATCGCCGAGCAGCGGGCGGCTCTGGCTCACCGCGAGTGCGACATTGGCATCCGCGCCTTCGAACCCGAGGAGTTGAACCTCGCAAAGATCCCGGCCGGCACCACCGCTTACGCCCCTTACCGGGCGCGCAACACCGCAGACCACGGACCGGGCCGCTGGCTGGCGGTCGACACCGAAAACGCGATCTCCGCCTACCTGCGTTGGCCGCATGAGAACAAGGCCGAAAACATCGTCGTGACGGTCAATCGCCCCCGCTCGCTGCGCGACCTTGCGCTTGCCGGCGCGGGAATTGCGGTCCTGCCGTGCTTCGTCGGCGATCTCGAGTCGAAGCTCGAACGGGCCGGGCCGGAGATCGCCGACCTGCGCCACCGCCAGTGGATCGTGATGAACAACGACGACCGCCATCGGCGGGAGATTCGGACGGTCGCAGATCGCCTTTCGAAACTCCTGAAGGCGCATGAGGAGCTCTTCTGCGGGAAGCGTCCGCTGGCCTGATTTCCGTGGTCGGGCAGTCCCCGGACCTGTCTGTCCCCTTACTTTAGTAGCATCCCGTTCAGAATTTCTTCAGCCCCTCATGAGAGAAGCATTTCAGGGGCAAACGTCAGGTTCGGTCCTTGTGATCGAACACGGCAACTCATGGGGGTAAGCTGATGCTGGTCGATCGTCTGCTGGCGCGTTTCAAGATCCAGACCAAGGTTCTCGTCTTCATCTTTCCGTTCGTCGTGAGCATTTCGGCGGTGGGGCTCACCGGCCTCTATGCGTCGAACATGTTGCAGGGCCGTATGGACATCTCCAACACCGTCCTGCAGACGCTGAGCGGGTTCAAGAAGGTCTACGTCTCGATGACGACGTTCCTGCAGGAGACGAACGAACAGACCAGAGCCGCTCTCGACGAAGAAATCGCAACGCAGTCGGCCGCGCTGAAGGATACCCATGCCGGCCTTTCCGGGCTGGAAGGCCAGACGGAGATGGATGCGGCGATCGCCGGAACCGATGCGATCGGCGCCAAGGCGGCCAACCTCTGGAGCCTGCATCAGGACGAGGTCAAGCTACGCGCCGGACTGGAAGGTGACCTCGCCGCCCTGATGAGAGCCCGCGGCGAACTCATCAAATATGCGACGACCGTGCGTGAGACGCTCGCCGCCGACGAGTCGAAGGCCAAGGGCCTGCTGCGTCAGGCGGAGAAGCTCAACCGCGGCGCCGCCCTCATCTCCAAGATCGTCACCGATTACAACATGCTGACGACACCGCAGGAGAAGATGGATCTGCTCAAGAAGGAGTTCGGGGACCTCGCGACCGCGAGCGCGGACATCACCAGTGTCCTGCCGATTGACCAGGTCGCTCTCGGTAATGCAATCGCCGACGGCGTCGCAGTGGTTAAGAAACAGCTCGACCTCGGAGTCGTCAACGACGGAACCATCGGTACCGTCGACCGTGCGATCAACCTCCTGCGTCCGGCCGGCATCAAGCTGCAGGGCGCTTCGACGGTGAAATCGCGCGAGGCGACGCGCGTCTTCGGTACGCTCGACCGGCCGATGGCCGAGGCGACGGCGCTGCTTGCTGCGACCCAGAAGCTCGCCGATGCGGTCAACACGGTGGATTCCCGCGCCTCGCGCTTCCTCGGAGCCCCTGAGGAAGAGAACCTCTCGCGGCTGAAGACCGCGCTCGACGGTCTGCGTGCGGATGCCGACAGGTTTGCCTCGGATCCGGCCGTCGCCAAGGATGCCCACGACAAGGTGGCGGCGCTGTTGCCGCTCGTCGACTCGATTGCCAAGCGTGCCGGCGACCTCGTAGGGCTCTCCGTGAAGCGAGCCGAATCCTTCAAGGCGGCCGCAAGCGATATCGACGGGATCTGGTCCAACCTCACCGCCTTTGCCGCCTTGCAGCGCGAGGTGGCGGGGTCCGAACGTGACAAGGCCAACCGCATCTCGGCGACGGCGACGATGCTCGGCGTGCTGATCGCGGTCTTCGCCGGCATCGGACTCGTCGTCACCTTCAAGGGGCCGATCACGCAAATCACCGCGGCCATGCGGCGGCTGGCGGCCGGCGACCTCGATGCCGGCGTCAACGGCGACGCCCGCGCCGACGAGATCGGCGAGATGGCCCGTGCGCTCGGCGTCTTCAAGGAGAATGCGCTCGCCAAGATCCGCATCGAGGCGGAAAGCGAACAGGAACGTGCCGCGGCGGAGGCCGAACGGCAGCGCAACGATCTCGAAAAGCAGGAAATCGACCGGCAGATCGAATTCGCCGTCAACGCGCTTGCCGCCGGCCTCGGGCGGCTCGCCGACGGCGATATCTCGGCGACGATCGAGACACCCTTCGTCGGCCGGCTCGAGGACCTGCGCAACGACTTCAACCGTTCGCTGACCCGCCTCCAGGACACGATCGGGACGATCATTACCAACGTGTCGCTGATCCAGGGCAATGGCCAGCAGATGTCGCAGTCCGCGGCCGAACTCTCGCGCCGGACGGAAGCACAGGCAGCCTCTCTGGAGGAAACGGCGGCCGCTGTCGAGGAAATCACCGTGACCGTGCGCTCGTCGGCTGAAAGGGCCCGCGAGGCCAACGCAATCGTGGTTGCGACCCGCGGCAGCGCCGACGCCTCCGCGGAGGTTGTCAACAACGCGATTTCGGCCATGGGCCGGATCGAGAACGCATCTCAGAAGATCGAGCAGATCATCGATGTGATCGAGGACATCGCCTTCCAGACGAACCTGCTCGCGCTCAACGCCGGTATCGAGGCCGCCCGCGCCGGAGACGCCGGCAAGGGCTTTGCCGTCGTCGCGCAGGAAGTGCGCGAGCTTGCCCAGCGCTCCGGCTCAGCGGCGAAGGAGATCAAGGACCTGATCAACACCGCAGCCACCGAAGTGGGCGGCGGCTCGCGTCTCGTCCAGCAGACGGGCGAGGTCCTAACGCGCATCGGCGAGCAGATCATGTCCATCAGCCAGCACGTCGAGGTGATTGCCCGCGGCAGCCAGGACCAGGCGGCGGCGCTTGCGGAGGTCAATGATACGGTCAACCAGATGGACCAGATGACCCAGCAGAATGCTGCCATGGTCGAGGAGACGAGTGCGGCGAGCAGCCAGCTCGCCTCCGAGGCCGATGCGCTGCTGAGCCTTGTTCGGCAGTTTCGGATCGACGGTCGCTCTCAAGAGCACCGGGTGGCTCGCACGGCGGCCTGATCGGTTCACGGAAAAAATGAGCCCGCGCAGATCCCGGATTTCCTCCACCGGGGCCTCGCGCGGGCAAGTTCCGGCACTCATGGATGGTGCCGGGTTGGGGATGGGTTTCGTCAGGCGGCGTTGCGCCCCTGAGTTACGATGACCGGGATCAGCAGGTCACCCCAGTTGCCGTCGCCGCCGTGATGGCGCGCAGAGCGGACGAGCTCGACGGATACGCCGGCATCGACGGCCTTCATGACGGACTGGTTCAGGCGGTGCAGGTCGTTCGCAACCATGCGGATCATTGCCTGCTGATCGGCGGTCATTGCCGATGCCTGTTCTTCTGCGCGTTCCTTGACTCGGGTCTGGGGTGTCATTGCATTTCTCCTCTTATATGTGGGGTTCTTGAAGCACCTCCCCCTTGAGGGGGGAGGTCGCAGCGTAGCTGCGGGTGGGGTGAACCTTTAGCGGTTGCGAAGGTCACCCCACCCCGGCACTTGCGTGCCGACCCTCCCCCTCGAGGGGAGGGTGCGATCCTTATTCAGCCGCCGGCTTGAACTGCTCGGTTTCGGTCGATTCCTTCATCGCGGTCGTCGACGACTGGCCGGCGGTGATGGCGAGCGAGACGGCGTCGAAGTAGCCGGTGCCGACTTCGCGCTGGTGCTTGGTCGCCGTGTAACCGTTGGCCTCGGCCGCGAATTCCGCCTGCTGCAGCTCCGAATAGGCCGCCATCTGGCGATCCTTGTAGCCGCGGGCGAGC
This sequence comes from Ciceribacter thiooxidans, assembly GCF_014126615.1. Classification (NCBI taxonomy): domain Bacteria; kingdom Pseudomonadati; phylum Pseudomonadota; class Alphaproteobacteria; order Hyphomicrobiales; family Rhizobiaceae; genus Ciceribacter; species Ciceribacter thiooxidans. Next base: position 2,847,730 of record NZ_CP059896.1, on the reverse strand, counting down.
TCGAACATGCCGAAGTTCAGCTGATGGAAGCCGGCGAGCGTGATGAACTGGAACTTGTAGCCCATCGCACCCAGCTCCTTCTGGAACTTGGCGATCGTCGCGTCGTCGAGGTTCTTCTTCCAGTTGAACGACGGCGAGCAGTTGTAGGCGAGCTTCTTGCCCGGATGCGCCTTCTGCACGGCCTCGGCAAACTTGCGGGCCTGTTCGAGGTCCGGCTTGCCGGTTTCCATCCAGATCAGGTCGCAATGCGGAGCATAGGCGATGGCGCGTGCAATGCAGGGCTCGATGCCGTTCTTGACCTGGTAGAAGCCTTCCGCGGTGCGGCCGGCGTCGTAGTCGACGAAGGGCTTGTCGCGCTCGTCGATGTCCGACGTCAGGAGCTTCGCGGCTTCCGCGTCGGTACGGGCGACGATCAGCGTCGGAACACCCATGACGTCGGCGGCCAGGCGCGCAGCGGTCAGGTTACGGATATGTGCGGCGGTCGGGATCAGAACCTTGCCGCCGAGATGGCCGCACTTCTTTTCCGATGCGAGTTGGTCCTCGAAGTGAACGCCGGCAGCACCCGCCTCGATGAAGGCCTTCATGATTTCAAAGGCGTTGAGCGGGCCACCGAAGCCTGCTTCCGCGTCAGCGACGATCGGAGCGAACCAGGTGTCGACCGAAAGGCCCTTGCCTTCGGACGTTTCGATCTGGTCGGCGCGCTGCAGCGTGCGGTTGATGCGCTTGGCAAGCTCCGGTGCGGCGTTTGCCGGATAGAGCGACTGGTCCGGATACATGGCGGATGCGGTGTTGGCGTCGGCAGCAACCTGCCAGCCGGAGAGGTAGATTGCCTTCAGGCCGGCACGGACCATCTGCATGGCCTGGTTGCCGGAGAGCGCACCGAGCGCATTGACGAAGGGCTCCTCGTTGATCAGCTTCCACAGCCGGTTCGCCCCCATTTCGGCGAGCGAGTACTTGATCTCGACCGACCCGCGCAGGCGCTTGACGTCTTCCGGCGTATAGGGACGCTGGATGCCGTCATAGCGGTCCTTCGGCGCGCTCGGAACGAGATTGTAAAAATCAGTCATAGCAAACTCCCTTTTGCTCCGGTGCTCAAGAAGTCCGGTTTTCTGATCCGCGGCTTCTCGCTCTTGATGTGACGATATTTACAGTGCGGCGCAAAAAACGACCAGAAAATTCGATAAAACAACGGGATGAAAGAGGTTAGGATGTATTGCGTTTGACAACGCAGCGCTGTAAAATTGTAAAAGTAGTAAAGGTATTCCGAGGCGTCAGGTCGGTGCCGTTCTGTAAAGGTATGTAAAATGGCGGAACACAAGATCTTCGCAGGCCCCAGGGTCCGGCGTATCCGCAACGGTCTGGGCCTGACCCAGACAGCCATGGCCGAGGCGCTGGAAATCTCGCCGTCCTACCTGAACCTGATCGAGCGCAACCAACGCCCGCTGACGGTACAGCTCCTGCTGAAACTGGCCACCGTCTACAAGGTCGATCTCGATGAACTGCAGGGGAGGCCGGCGGTACCGCGAGCCAGTTGCGCGAGGTCTTTGGCGATCCCCTGCTTGCCGGCGAGGTGCCGGGCGACCAGGAGCTCATCGAGGTGGCCGAGGCCGCACCCAATGCCGCGAACGGCGTGATCAAGCTCTACCGGGCCTATCGTGAGCAGGCGGGTCGCCTGACGGACCTCGCCGAGCTTCTGGCTCGCGAGGGGCACGCGACGTCGCTCTCCGGTACCCGGCTGCCGATCGACGAGGTGCGGGAGACCTTCGAGAAACGGCCGAACTTCTTTGCCCGCATCGAGGACACGGCCGAGGCGTTTCACGCCGAGCTCGGTCTTTCGGCAGGCGATGACCTCGCTGTCGCGCTGAAGAACTGGCTGCGGGTGAAGCACGGCATCGTCGTGCGGGCGCTGCCGATTCACGCTATGCCCAATTTGCGCCGGCGCTACGACCGGCACTCGATGCGTCTCTTCCTGTCCGAGCGTCTGTCACCTTTCGACCAGTTGCGGGAAATCGCCATGGAGGTCTGTCTGCTGGCTCTGGGCGAGGAGATTCTCGCCGAGCTTGAGGCGCTCTCCTTCTCGACCGGCGAGGCGAAGCGTCTCGGCCGTTTCGAGCTTGCCCGTTATGCCGCCCATGCGCTCGTCATGCCCTACGGCGCCTTTCTTTCGGCGGCCCAGCGTGCCCGATATGACGTCGACGTCCTGCGCTCGCGCTTTTCCGTCTCCTACGAACAGGTGGCGAACCGGTTGACGATGCTGCAGCGCCCCGGTGCGGCAGGCATTCCCTTCTTCATGCTCGAGGTCGACAATGCCGGCCATCGTTTCCGCAAGGCCGGTGCGAACGGCTTCCCGCAGGCGAAATTCGGCGGCGGTTGTCCGAAGCTCAATATTCACGCCGCCTTCGCCCAGCCGGCGCAAGTCCTCGTCGACCACGTGGAGATGCCCGACGGCACCGGCTTCCTGACGGTTTCGCGGACTCTCGACGGGCCGCAGGCGGGGTTCAACGAGCGGGTGCGGCGCACGGCGCTGCTGCTCGGCTGCGACATCGCCTATCGCGACGAAGTGGTCTACGGGCAGGCGGTCGCCGGCGGCTTGCCGCCGGTTGCCGTCGGTACGGTGTGCCGGCTCTGCGAGAGGCAGGGCTGTCTCGCCCGCGCCGAGCCTCCGGTGACGCGTCCGCTCGGCCTGGACGAGATGGTGACCGGGCTTTCCGCCTTCGACTTCCAGTGAGCGACTTCTTCTTCTCGACGTCGCCTTTTTCCCCTTGTCGCCTGTTGATTTCCTTTCTAGTCTGCCAAAAACCAAGAATAATGAAGGGCGTTCGCCCACCCCGGGGAATATAAGACAGGAGATATTATGAGATCCGCTTTCATTCGTTTGGCGTCCGCAGCCACGGCGACGTTGCTGTTTGCGACCGTCGCGAACGCGCAGGAGCGCGTGGTTCACGTCTACAACTGGTCGGACTACATCGACGAATCGGTCCTGGAAGAGTTCACCAAGGAGACCGGGATCAAGGTTGTCTACGACGTGTTCGACAGCAACGAACTGCTCGAGACCAAGCTGCTCGCCGGCGGCTCGGGCTATGACGTCGTCGTTCCGACCGCTCCCTTCCTCGCCCGCCAGATCCAGGCCGGCGTGTTCCAGAAGCTCGACAAATCGAAGCTGCCGAACCTGAAGAACATGTGGCCGGACGTCATGGAGCGCCTGGCCAAGTACGACCCCGGCAATGAATACGCCGTCAACTACATGTGGGGCACGACCGGCATCGGCTACAATGTCGACAAGGTAAAGGCTGCGCTCGGCGACGTTCCGGTCGACAGCTGGGACGTTCTCTTCAAGCCGGAGAATGCCGAGAAGCTGAAATCCTGCGGTGTCAACATCCTCGACGCCTCCGACGAGACCTTCGCGATCGCACTCAACTACGTCGGCAAGAACCCGGACAGCAAGGATGCGGCTGAACTCGAAGAGGGCGGCAAGGTCTACATGAACATCCGTCCGTCGGTGAAGACCTTCAACTCGTCGGCCTACATCGACGACCTCGCCAACGGCGACATCTGCATGACCATCGGCTGGTCCGGCGACGTGCTGCAGGCCAAGGCCCGCGCCGAAGAAGCCAATAATGGCGTCCACATTGAATATGTCATTCCGAAGGAAGGCACCTATATGTGGTTCGACAACCTGGCGATCCCGGCGGACGCCAAGAACGTCGAAGAAGCCCACGAATTCATCAACTTCCTGATGAAGCCCGACGTCATCGCCAAGGCTTCCAACTACGTCCAGTATGCGAACGGCAACCTCGCCTCGCAGTCGCTGCTCGATGAGAGCGTCTTCAAGAACCCCTCCGTCTATCCCGATCCGGAGACGATGAAGAAGCTCTTCACCATCTCTCCCTATGGCCCGAAGGAACAGCGTGTCCTCAACCGTGTCTGGACACAGATAAAAACGGGCAACTGACCCGCAGGCGAATTGACCGGGCGCGCATCGACGCGCCCGGTGTCGTTTTGACGGAATAATCTTTTACATTCAGGAATTTGGGTCGGGCTATGGCGAAGTCTCTGGGACCGGTAAAGCGAAAATTCTCACCATGGACCGATCCGGGGGCGGTACCCTTCATCCGCTTCGAGAACGTCACCAAGCGCTTCGGTGACTTCACGGCGGTCAGCAATCTCAGCCTCGACATTTATGAGCGGGAATTCTTCTCGTTGCTCGGACCGTCCGGTTGCGGCAAGACCACACTAATGCGCATGCTGGCGGGCTTTGAAGAACCCACCGAGGGGCGCATCCTGCTGCAGGGCAAGGACATTTCCGGCGTGCCGCCCTATCGGCGGCCGACCAACATGATGTTCCAGTCCTACGCGCTCTTCCCGCACATGACCGTCGAGAAGAACATCGCCTTCGGCCTCGAGCAGGACAAGCTGCCGAAAGGCGAGATCGACGCGCGCGTCCAGGAGATGCTGAAGCTCGTCAAGCTCGAGCAGTTCGCCAAGCGCAAGCCGAACCAGCTTTCAGGTGGCCAGCGTCAGCGCGTGGCGCTTGCCCGTTCTCTCGCCAAGCGCCCGAAGGTATTGTTGCTCGACGAGCCGCTCGGCGCCCTTGATCGCAAGTTGCGGGAGGAGACGCAGTTCGAATTGATCGACATCCAGACGACGCTCGGCCTTACCTTCCTGATCGTTACCCACGACCAGGAAGAGGCGATGACGGTTTCCGACCGGATCGCCGTCATGGACAAGGGCGTCATCGTGCAGGTGGCGACGCCGGCGGAGATCTACGAGGCACCGAACAGCCGCTACGTCGCGGATTTCATCGGCGACATCAATATCGTCGAAGGCACCTTCGAGGGCCGGGCAAATGACGGTCGCAACGGCAGCGAAATGGTCAGGGTGTCTTGCGGAAGCTTCACCGCGGCGGTCGAGCAGCAATGCGACGTGGCCCCCGGCGCGAGCGTCGCTTTCGCGGTCCGCCCCGAAAAGGTGCGCATCTCGCTGGACAAGCCAGCGGAAACCGCGACCAACGCCCTCTATGGCGAGGTCTGGGACATCGGCTACCTCGGTGACTTTTCGGTCTTCGTCGTCAAGCTGGAGGACGGCCGCACCTTCCGCGCGGCGCAGGCGAACATTTCCCGTCTCGTCGATCGGCCAATCACTTACGGCGACATGGTATGGCTGACCTGGCCGGCCGATGCCGGTCTCGTGCTGACGCGCTGAGGAGGGGATGATGGAAGGAGAGATATCGCTCCCCAAGGCAAGCCCGGCGCGCTGGCTCGTCGTTCTCGTTCCCTATGCGTGGATGGCGCTTTTCTTTCTTGCGCCCTTCTTGATCGTCGTGAAGATTTCTCTTTCCGACACCGCGATCGCGATGCCGCCTTACCTCCCCGTATTCGAGGGCTTTTCCGCGCTTCGCGGCTTCGTCTCCCAGCTCGATCTCGAAAACTATCTCTTTCTGACTGAAGACCCGCTGTATTACAGTGCTTACCTGTCGTCGCTGCGTATCGCGGTGATTTCCACCTTTCTTCTTCTGCTGATCGGGTATCCGATCGCGCTCGGCATGGCACGGGCGTCGGTGACCATCCGCCCGACGCTGCTGATGCTGGTCATCCTGCCTTTCTGGACCTCGTTCCTGATCCGCGTCTACGCCTGGATCGGCATTCTCAAGCCGGAGGGGCTTCTGACGCTCGTGCTGCAGGCTTTGCACATCTACGGACCGGATCAGCAGGTGCAGATCTTCCGCACCGAAACGGCGATCTTCATAGGCATCGTCTATTCCTATCTGCCCTTCATGGTACTGCCGCTCTATTCGGCGCTCGAAAAGCTCGACGGCACGCTGCTGGAGGCGGCGAGCGACCTCGGTTGCCCGCCGTGGAAGGCCTTCTGGCGCATCACCTTCCCGCTGTCGATCCCCGGCGTGATCGCCGGTTCCATGATCTGCTTCATCCCGATCACCGGCGAGTTCGTCATCCCCGATCTGCTCGGCGGCCCGAACACCTTGATGATCGGCAAGACACTCTGGACGGAGTTCTTCGGCAACCGCGACTGGCCGCTCGCCTCCGCGGTCGCCGTGGTGCTGCTTCTGCTGCTGGTCATCCCGATCATGATCTTCCAGAACCAGCAGCAGAAGGTGTGAGGTGACGCCATGAAACCGGGCAAGTTCGACGCCACCGTCCTCACCATCGGGTTCGCTTTCCTCTATCTCCCGATCGTCATCCTCGTCATCTATTCCTTCAACGAATCGAAACTCGTCACCGTGTGGGGCGGTTTTTCGCTCAAATGGTATGGTGCGCTCTGGCAGAACCAGGGCCTCCTCGATGCCGCCTGGGTGACGATCCGTGTCGGCCTGATCAGCGCTACGTCAGGCACGGTCCTTGGAACGCTGGCAGCGCTGGCGCTGGTGCGCTACGGCCGGTTTCCGGGGCGGATACTGTTTTCCGGCATGGTCTACGCGCCGCTCGTCATGCCGGAGGTCATCACCGGCTTGTCGCTGCTTCTGCTGTTCGTCGCGGTCGGCCTCGATCGCGGCATGCTGACGTTGACGCTCGCCCACGTCACCTTCACGATGTGCTACGTGGCGATCGTCGTGCAGTCGCGGCTGCTGACTTTCGACCGCAGTCTGGAGGAAGCCGCGCTCGATCTCGGCTGCCCGCCGGTCCGGACCTTCTTCAGGATCACGCTGCCGCTCATCATGCCGGCCGTCGTCTCCGGCTGGATGCTCGCCTTCACGCTGTCGCTCGACGATCTGGTCATCTCGAGTTTCACCACCGGTCCCGGAGCGACGACCCTGCCGATCAAGATCTATTCGCAGGTCCGACTGGGGGTTACGCCGGAGATCAACGCCGTCTGCACCATCCTCATCGGCATCGTGACCATCGGTGTCATCATCGCCTCGATCACGACCAAGCAGCGCGAATTGCAGCGCCTGCGCGATGAGCACGTCGCCGCGACCCAGGCGTGACGGAATTTCTCAAGGCGCCGGTGACAGTACGGGATCCGGCCAGGAGCCGCCGATGAAGAAGCGAAGCGGTGGTGCAGCGGCTTCCCCGGTGGCGGACGGCGACGAGAGAACGGCCGAAAGTGCGAGCGCCTGACTCGCATAGGGAATGATGCCGGAAAGCTGCAGGCCTGCCGAAGATCCTTCGAGCCGTGCCTCGTCGATCGTCGCTGATCCTGCGGAGAGGTGAGCTGCGAAAACGAGTGTGTCGAAGGGCAGGTCGGCGCCGCGCGCTTCGCTGAGATGGAAGAAAGGCTTTTCTCCTGCGAGGCGACGCAGTGCCACGGGATCGACACCCCGCAGGGCGCCGGCGCTGGCCGCGAAACGCATCGTGCCGTTGATGGCGGCGGGGCCAGCCGCCCATATGGGCCGGTCCGCCTTGAGGGCGAGGTCCAGCGATCCTCGACCGCTCGGCAGCGGGCCCTTGAGCGCGAGTCGTCCGCCAAGATCCGGCAAGTCGGCATCGGCGAGCGAGAGCTGTAATGCGCCGCCGCCCGCAAAACTCGGGCCGATACCGTCGAGCCGTACCTGCAGCCGGCCGCTCGCAAACGTCCCGTCGGCAATGTCGAACTGAATCTTGTCGCGTGTTGCGAGCAGGCTCGCAGCGATGTTCTCGATCGTGAAGGACGCAAGCTGTGCTTCGCCTGCCGAGAGCGAAAGATCGAAATCGAGCTGGCGCACGGGGGGCTCGCCAGAGCCGTCTTTCTGGGAAAAGGCGTCGAGCAGTCGGGTGACGTCTATACGGTCGAAGGCGAGCGTGCCGGAAAGCCGGCGCCGCCCGCGCTCCGGTGGCGACAGTTCGAGAATGCCGGTCGCATGCGCGTCGTCGACCGTGAGGTCCAACTGGTCGAACCGCAGGTCGCGACCCGCCTTTAAGAGCTCGGCGGACACGCTGGCGGTGCGGGCAGTCTCTATGCCCGGCAGGTGCGTACCGCTCAGGGCTGCGAGGGATTTGACGTCCGCGACGTTGGCTTTCAGTGTGCCGGAGACCAGGTCGTCCCCTGCGATGCTCGCGCGCCCGTCGAACGACGCGGTCAGGATCGGCGAACTCCAGGCGAGCCCGATCGATGCCTCACGTCCGCCGAAGAACAGCAGCGGTTGCGGCGTCGAGAGATCCAGCCGGGCCTCTCGCCCCCCGATCCGGAGCGTTGCATAGGCGGTGAGTGTGGAGGAAAGCCGCGGCCAGGAGACGTCGGCCAGAATGCCGTCGATGACGAAGGTTCGCCGCGATGCCTGATCGTGGATCGCGATGCTGCCTTCCTCGACCGTCACCGAGCCGACCTCGGCGTCGGCGGCTGCCTCCAGCGTCTGGTGTCCGCCTTCGCGCGGACGAACGCTCTTCACCGCCCTGCTCAGGCGTCCCTCGCTCGCCCAGTCGAGCCGTCCTTGCGCGTCGCGCTCGACGAAGACATGGGGCCGCACCAGGCGAAACTCGCGAAATTCCGGTGCGCCACCGACCGCGTCGAGCAGCCCGAACGAGGCTGAGAGCCGTTCGATTTCTGCCAGCACCTTGTCCCCGTCGGCTGTCGGCTTGCTGATCCGCACGCCGTTGAGGGTGATCCGCGGCTCCGGGAAGAAAGAGATTTCAGGCGTCCCGTCGATCCGGACGGTGTGCCCGGTCCATTCCGCCACGGCTCGTTCCATCGCCGAGCGAACGAGGCTGCTTGACACGAGATAGGGAGCGGCAAGGCGGGAGACGAGATAGACCGAAAGCACCGCGAGGACGGCGACGAGTGTCCATTGCAGGACGCGTTCCGCCTTCCGCTTCTGCCGGCTCCTCTTCCTGCGCAAGGGTCTGCTCCGTTCGTCGGTCATGCTCGAATGTAAGCCCGTTACAATGTTTTGGCGATGCGGCGTCTCGACCGCCGATATCGCAAATGCCCGCGACTGGCAATTCGCCCGCTTACCGCGCCGGCGATCTTTATATTGCGGTGCAAACTGCTATACAGGCAAAGGACGTGAGGAGGACGCCATGCAACACGAAATGCCGCTTTGGTCGCCGTCTGAGGAATTCCGAAAGTCGACCCCGCTTTATCAGTTCATGCAATGGTGCGGCGAGCGCACGAAGCGTGATTTTCGCGATTACGACGTCTTCTACGACTGGTCGATCGCCGATCGCAGCGCCTTCTGGTCAGCCGTCTGGGATTATTGCGACGTCAAGGGCGAGAAGGGTGAGCACCTGCTCGCTGAGGGCGACGACATGCTCGCCGCCCGGTTCTTTCCTGATGCCCGGCTCAATTTCGCCGAAAACCTGCTGCCGCTCGCCGGCGACGGGGACGCCATTGTTTTCCGTGGCGAAGACAAGGCCGAAGACCGCTGGTCGTGGGACCGATTGCGATCGACGGTTTCGCGCCTGCAGCAGGCCTTCCGGAGCCTCGGCATCGGGGAGGGCGACCGGGTCGCCGCAATGATGCCGAACATGCCGGAGACGGTGGCGCTGATGTTGGCTGCGGCGTCCCTCGGGGCGATCTGGTCATCCTGCTCCCCGGATTTCGGCGAGCAGGGTGTGCTCGACCGCTTCGGCCAGATCGAACCGAAGCTCTTCATCTGCTGCGACGGCTACTGGTACAACGGCAAGAAGCAGGACGTGGCAGAAAAGGTGCGGGCGGTTGCCGAGAAGCTCGGGTGCCCGGTTCTCGTCGTGCCCTATGCCGGAGATGCGGATGCGCTCGCAGGCTCGCTTCCGGACGGCAGGACGTTTGCGGCCTTCATGGCGCCCTGGCAGGCGAAACCCGTCGAATACCTACGGCTGCCGTTCTCCCATCCGCTCTATATCCTCTTTTCTTCCGGCACGACCGGCATTCCGAAATGCATCGTGCATTCGGCGGGCGGGACGCTTCTGCAGCATCTGAAGGAGCAGCGCTTCCATTGTGGTCTCCGCGCCGGCGAGAAGTTCTTCTATTTCACCACCTGCGGCTGGATGATGTGGAACTGGCTCGTTTCCGGCCTCGCGTCGGGCGCCACCCTCTGCCTCTACGACGGTTCGCCTTTCTATCCTGACGGCAACGTTCTCTTCGACTACGCGCAAGCCGAACAGTTCGCGATCTTCGGGACGTCCGCCAAGTACATCGACGCGGTGCGCAAGGGAGGCTTCACGCCGAAGACCACCCACGATCTGTCGTCGCTGCGGCTGATGACCTCGACCGGATCGCCGCTCTCGCCGGAGGGCTTCTCCTTCGTATACGAGGGCATCAAGTCTGATCTCCATCTCGCCTCGATCTCCGGCGGCACCGACATCGTCTCCTGCTTCGTCCTCGGTAATCCGCTCAAACCCGTCTGGCGTGGCGAAATCCAGGGACCGGGGCTCGGCCTCGCCGTCGACGTCTGGGACGACGAAGGCAAGCCGGTGCGCGGCGAGAAGGGGGAGCTGGTCTGCACCAGGGCCTTCCCGTCGATGCCGGTGATGTTCTGGAACGATCCCGATGGGGTGAAGTACCGCGCCGCCTATTTCGAGCGCTTCGACAATGTCTGGTGCCATGGCGATTTCGCCGAATGGACGAGCCACGACGGCATCATCATCCATGGGCGCTCGGATGCCACGCTCAATCCGGGAGGCGTACGCATCGGCACGGCGGAGATCTACAACCAGGTCGAACAGCTGGAAGAGGTGGTCGAGGCGCTCTGCATCGGACAGGACTGGGATGACGACGTGCGTGTCGTGCTTTTCCTCCGGCTTGCGACCGGCCTCAGTCTCGATGACGACCTGGTGAAGAAGGTGAAGAACCGCATCCGCACCGGCGCTTCGCCGCGACACGTGCCGGCCAAGGTGATTGCCGTCTCCGACATCCCGCGGACGAAATCCGGCAAGATCGTCGAGCTCGCCGTTCGTGACGTCGTGCATGGCCGGCCGGTGAAGAACAAGGAGGCGCTCGCCAATCCGGAAGCGCTCGACCTTTTCGCCGATCTCGAAGAACTGAAGTCCTGATCGTCTCGCGGAGCCGGGGCGTTCAGCCCCGGTTCTCGAGCGAGCGCGAGACGAGCACGACCGGGATCAGCCCCGCGATAATGATGATGAGTGCGGCGACCGAGGCGTCCTGCACCTTGGCTCGTGAGGCGTCCTCGTAAACGAGGGTCGCCAGCGTGTTGAAGTTGAAGGGGCGAAGCAGGATCGTCGCCGACAATTCCTTCATCGTCTCGATGAAGACGAGGAGGGCTGCGGTCAACACGGCCGGCCGCATGTTGGGCAGCAGCACTTCCTTCAGCGTCTGGAAACGGGTTCGCCCGAGCGCCCGCGCTGCCATGTCGAGATGT